>CALSQM010000003.1 GCA_943788515.1 uncultured SAR86 cluster bacterium | reverse complement strand
GTTTTACTCATGATTTGTCCTTTAATAAATTAATAAACAACTTTGAGAAATAATAAGAAATTCTCTTTAGCCTATTTTGTTGCGCCGGCAAGCTGATATCAAAAAGCGCATACCCATTATATTTATACTTAATTAAATAACAACAGTATGACAATAATATGCTGACATGTTTATGTTTAATATCTATAATCATGAAAACATAAGGAAAACTTCATGGCAAAAAAATATAATAATTTTAGAGTTGGCGGATCCCCTCACAATGTGAATGAGGATTATGCTGTATGGACAAATGATCTTCTTACTAGAGTTATAGCAAGTAAAACAGTTATTCAACCTGGTAAAGGCACTCATGGTCATAAACTTATTGATTCTGACGTTGTTTATGTCATAACCAATGGTAGAGGAACCATGGAGGTTATTGAATATATGAATTCCGATGAAGGCCATGGATCAGACCCTTCTTATGGTGTTGAGCACAAAGATTCTTATGAGCTAACATCAGGAGATGTTGTTTTAGTGCAATCTGGTGACTACTGTAAGGTCATCAATGATTCGGACCATGATCAGCTTACCTACCTAAGGATATTCGATAGGGGTGGCTGGAGAAAGTAAGCTCCTCGCATAAATATCAATGAAAGATAAATTAGGGATTTTCTTCTCAGGATTATGCGTTCTTCATTGTCTGATATATACCGTGCTCATAGTTGGTGGAGTTGGTTCTGCTGGATTTCTTAGAGTATCTGAGGAAGTCCTTCACCCCCTTCTTCTTATTTTTGTTGTAATTATTGGCTTAATAAGCTTTCCATCATCGTATAAACTACATGATAATCTGAGACCCATGGGACTTGGGGATCATTGGAACTATGGGCCTATTTTTTGCTTTATTTTTTAATACAACTCTAGAGGTTGTCTTAACTATATTTTTTGGCAGCCTGCTTATCTTTGCGCACTATTGGAATAACAAACTTAACTAATCAGTTAACAATAACCTCCGCTACAACTGCAAAGTGATCTGAAACACCTTTTCTAGCTTTTGCATTAAATCTTATTGGTTTCCCCGAATCAGCATAGCTATTAGATTCTGTTTTGTGCAGTTGAATGCTTTCTTTATTAAACTTGATGCCTCTATCTCTGGAGACAAATATCGCATCTAAGAAGCTCCATGTTTTATCATAGCCATAATATGAAGTTCCCTTGCAGCCATCGCAGCCCTCAAGTGAGAGACATACCAAATATCTTGTTGGTCATTATATATATTCAATTTGGAATCATCTTTTGAGCTTAAATTAAAGTCACCAAGAGCAATTGAAGGTTCATTGCTTGATTCCAAAAGGTCCCTTAACAAATCAAAGGATTCTATTCTCATTTGGATATCATTAAAATTAGAGGGAAAATGCAGGTTGTAGATAACTATATCTTTATTACCTATTGATGCAGTTACTTTAAAAATAGGCCTCGTATCATAAGTAGCAAATTTTGGTGAAAAACTCACGTAATGCAAAGATGGATCAGAGAGCTTATATCTTGATATAAATGCAGTATCTACCCCTCTCTTATCGGAACTATCTAAAAGCTTGTAATCGATGTAACCATAAGGCTCAAGCAAATTAAATAATTGGCCTAAAATATTCATATTTTCAATTTCTTGAAGCGCAATAACATCAGCACCGCCTTGATTATAGGTAATTATATTATTTAGTAGTATTTGTAATTTTGCATCTTTTGTTTCTTCATTCCAATCTAAGAAAAAAGCACTCATTTCGCCAAGCTTTCACATTAATATTACTGCAAGATCTTTGATGTTCTTCATTTTGTTTAAGCTCTAATGGCAAATATGCTTTGTCATCCTTTCCCTCATCATCCTTGGTATCAAAAAGATTTTGGGCATTAAATGTCATAATAGTAAATGATTCTGATTGAGCAATAGGAATCATTAAAGCCATTAAAATATAGAGCTTAAATTGTATACTCATCTATAAATCCCTAATTTTAAGCTTAAGTTCAAATGGAAGATCTTGATCTAGTTTTGTTCGTTCTTTGTATTCAAGAATATTTTTTAACCTATCATCAGAAAATGGAACCATCTTTCTTTCGTTTAAGTTTATATGACCTAGAACGGTTTCAAAAATTGCAGCGAGCTCATTATTTTCATTAAGTAAGATGCCTACAAAATGAAGCATTTTTTCATTTGCATTGTTTAAAAGAAATGAGGGATAGATATTATCTCCTAGACGAAACTCTTTAAGATATCTAATATTATCCTCTAAAGTAAAGGTAGAAAAGCCACTTGCTACATACTCTGGAGAGAAATCAAGCTCTTCAAAATAGAGTTTAGAATAGACCTCATCAAACATTTTGTAATAATAATTAACATTCATATGGTCGTTGTGATCACACATGTCTGAGGTTACGGTTATTTGATTTGCTAGGTATGGGAGTTTAAACATAAGCTATTATGGAGCAAAAAAAAAGCCCAGTAAACTGGGCTTTTTTAATTATTTCTAATCTCTTAGAATTTTGCTCCAAACTCAACACCGTAAGTTCTTGGGTCAGTAAATGAACCTAATAAAGCACCACCACCAACATTACTTGATTCACGTAATGAGTTGATGTCTTGCTTATTTCTTAGATTTTTAACATAGAGACCAGCATACCAATCATCACTGTTAGGTGTGTATCTAACAAGCAGATCCATTGATACACGCTCATCTATTTTAAGTCTTTCCATATTAAATATGCTCAGATCAGCAGCACCTGTGTATCTGTATGAAAGTCTAGCTGAAGTTACACCATTGCTTGAAACCATATCTTGAGTTAATGATAAACCATATGATTTATCAGCAGATCCAGGAAGATTATTACCTTTAATACTTTGAGCTATACCAGCAACACCAGCCTGCACAACCAGATGTATATAAACCTGGGATTGAACAGTTGTAACCAGCTGATTTAAACCACTGTGTTCCATCATTAAATACAGCAGTTGTTACTAGACCATTAGTACCAGGAACTTGAACTTCTTGTAAAGTACTAGTTGAACCTGTTGGGTTTAAGTAATCAATCAGCATAGTATCTGATACAACTTCGTGATCTAGGAATAACCAGTTTGCTTCAAGCTTAGTAGTCTCTGATAAGAACGCTATCAAATTACCTTCAAAACCAGTAAATTCTGCATCTATATTTTTGTTTTGTGTGCCTGTATCAACAACAGCAGCTACAAGGAAGCCATCATTTTGAGCATTAAAAACATTCATGTTAAGAAGCATAGCGCCATCAAGTAATATGCTTTTTAAACCGATATCTAAAACACCAGCTTTTTCAGGATCATAAGTTGTTGGATTAGCTCCAGCATTAACACCACCAGCCTTAGCTGCTGTTGTATAACTACCATAAACCATAACATCATCACTTAGATTATGCTGAAGTGCTATTTTGTATGAGAACTGGTCATCTTCTTTAACTTCTGTTGTAACAAATGGAAGAGTATCTCTATTCTCTACAAGCCATCCACCATTTGCTTGCCAACCTGGGGCACCAGTTTCATTATAAGTAGTAGCTTCAACCTCATCTTCTTGATAACGAGCACCTAAAGTTAATTTAGTGTCTTCAGAAAGATCGAAATACATTTCACCGTATAAAGCTCTTGAAATATCATCAACATTTTGATCATTTATGATTCCGCCTAATTCTGTTGGCACTGTAAAGTCAGGGTAACCAGCTTGCTTAGCTGTTTGCGCATTAAAAGCAGGAATTAAAGCAGGATTACATGTTGGTGCTCCAGCCTGGCATCCAAGGGCATTACCAGCAAGACCTAACCAAGTTAGCATATCCTGATAAAAACCAACTCCACCTTTAGCTGACCAGTCAGGGAAGCCTAAAGCTTGAACCAATGAACTATAAGGATGGTTTCCAAAACTAGTCATCATTTGTGATCCAGCAGTTTGAACAATATAAACATTATCATTTCTATTTTCTATTTGATAAAGACCAACTGTATAGTTAAGTGGACCATCGTAGTCAGAAACTAAGTTAACTTCCATTTGAGTTCCATTCATATTTACGTCAGAAAAATCATAAATTCTTTCTGAATCGACAGTTTCACAGAATTGTCTTTCTCCACCAAAACATAAATAACCTGAAACCGGAGGCTGGCCTAAGCTAGCTGCAGTTCCAGCAAAAGGAGTCGTTGTGTATGATAAGTCCTGATCACCACTTTGATGAAAGTCTCTTGTTTCATATGAAACCTTAGCTGTTAGCAACAAGTTATCATTTAAATCATGATTAATTTGTAGATTCGCTACAGTTTGTTTTTGATAGTGAGTTGGAGCTCTATTTAGACCAACTTTAGTAAAGTCTCTAGATGCAACTGGGTTAGCAAAAGAATTTTCTACTACTCCATTTGGTAAATGAGCTAGTAAAGCAAATGCTCCAGCAAAGTGGCCTCTTGTATCTGCAGCAACATTCATACCACCTCTTTCATAAGGACTACAACCAAAGAATAAGCTTTGAGCACAAAATGAAACTTCTTCTTGCATTCTATTATCATCACTTTCTTGATCTGAATATGTAAACTGAAGTTGAGTAACATCTGAAATGTCATAATCTACTGATAGTCTGAAAGCAGTATCACTTCTGTCATCAAAATCTTTGCCAGTAACTGTATTGGTTATCATTCCATCTCTTTTATTAGACAAAACAGCAAGTCTAGTTCTTAAAGAGTCAGAAAAAGGCATATTTACAACTGCTTCAGTTTGAATTTTTCCAAAATTACCAACATCAACACTATATTTACCTTCAAATTCAGATGTTGGTCTTGCAGTAATTAAGTTGATGACACCATTAGCTGCATTTCTTCCATATAAAGTACCTTGAGGCCCTTTTAGAACTTCAACCCTTTCTAAGTCAAAAAATCCAGTATCAGCAACAACACTATCGTTAACACTATGACCATTGACAGCTGTAACTACTGATGCAGTAACACCAGCACCGATACCAAATGAGCCCATTCCTCTGATTGTCCAACCTGAACCAGAACCAATTACTTTAGAAGTTTCAAGACCTGGAGTTACCTCAGCAAGGTCAGAAACATCATAAACCTGATTAACATCAAGTGATTCTGCGGTTAGAGCTTCAATAGAAAGCGCTAAATCCTGTGTTGACTCTGCTTTCTTAGTAGCAGTAACAACAACTTCTTCTACTTCTTGTGCTGATGTAGCAAAAGAAATGAAGACTAAATTAAATAATAAAGTATTTTTTAAGAATAATTTTATATTCGACATGAATGATCCCCTTATGAATGTCATTAATAAGCCTAATGTAGGCTATATCAGCTTTTTTTAAACAAAAATTGAGTACAAATATTATATATAAATATGAGGATTATTTAAATATAAAAAAAAGGCTGGAATATTTCCAGCCTTTTTTAAGTCATCTAAATACTAGAAAGATGTTCCAAACTGCACACCCCAAGTTCTTGGGTCAGTGTAAGTTGAAAATGTATTTCCACCTTGAAGAGGACTTCCTGCAGCCCAAGTACCTACAAATTGGTCATTTGCGAGGTTCTTTGCCATAAACTGAAACAAACCAGTTTGCATCATTTGGCTGATACGTAATTTTTGTATCAAAATACTTATGCTCGTTCATAGTAGCTCTTTCAGAATTAAATACATCACCAAATCTTTCTGATTGATATCTATATGTAAGTCTAAATGTAGTTACACCACCATCAGTGTTGTAATCTTGATTAAGAGACAAACTATATGAAAGCTCAGGAGATTGAGGCAGCTGATTACCAGTAACATCGGTTAAAATTCCAGGATTAGAACATGGAACTCCACCAGCAGGGTTGAAAGGTGCTAAACACAATGATCCAGCAGACTTAAATATTACTCCAGCATCTGTGACTGCATATCTAACAATACCCTGAGGATCTGCATTTATTACTGGGCTTAATAGCTGAGTTGCTCCATTAGGATTTAATGGATTAACTAAAGAAAAATCTCCAATTTCTGATTTTACTGCAAGCCAACTGAAGTCTAATCTAGTAGTTTCACTTAAGAATAGAATTGCATTACCTTCAAAACCGTTTATATCAGCATCAACATTATTATTCTTTGAACCAGCCTCAACAATTGATGAAATTAACATTCCATCTGTAGTGTTTTGGAAGTAAGCAGCATTAAAAAGTAATGCGCCGTCCATAAGGATACTTTTTGTACCTAGTTCAAATACCGCTGTCTCTTCTGGGTGCGTATGGATCTGGGGTACCAGTTGAATTTGGGTTGTTACCACCAGCTTTTACAGCAGTTGTGTAACTGGCGTACACCATCTGATTGTCAGATAAGTCATGCTGAATAGCTAGCTTGTATGCCAAAGCATCATCTGTCTCAGTAACCTGCGTTGGGAAGAACCCATATTCACCTGTTAATTTTTGAGATAGTGGATACTTTGGACAAGTAAAGAAAGTTAAACATGAAGCAACACTATCTTTGACAGTATCATCATTCCATCTTAATCCAACTGTCAATTTAGTTACCTCTGATAGATCAACATACATCTCACCAAAAACAGCCATAGATTTACTTCTCACATGGTCTTCATTAATGAATCCTTGAATATCTGTAGGAACTTCATACTTGAGGTCGATCCTAATAAGGCAAAGATTCCTGGAGGAGCCAAAGAAGCTGGAGCTCCAAGCACCATAGCGAGTGAAAAAGTCAGTACCACCATATCCAGTTAAAGCTCCACCAAATACTGGCATGTTATACGGATGTTGAGCTGCTTTTGAAATCATATTCCAAGAAGCGGTTTGAATTTGATATTTATTATTATTTCTTTGATCAAATGTATATGCACCTAAAACAAAGTTTACAGGACCGTCTTTATCAGAAATAAATGTAATTTCTCCCTGTTGTGTATCAGTAGAAACAACTGAGAACTCATAAGTTCTGTCTGAATCTACAGTCTCACAAAAACCATAACCCTCTCCACCAAAACAACCGTACCATGACATAGGTATTCCAGTTGTTGGGATTAATCCCAGGGAATGGCTGAACAGCTACAGAATAGTCATTATCATTCATATGAAAGTAATCTCTTGTTGCGTAAGAGTATTTAGCAACCATACTCCATTCATCGTTTATCTCGTGGTTAAACTCAACAGTAGCAAAGTCAGCAGTCTGTTGATGAACTGGCTCTCTATTTAAATTAGCTTTTTTGAAAGTATCTACAACTGCAGCGCCTTCATAGGAGTTTTTATCAGCAGTAAAATTTAAAGCACCAATTAGATTGAATAAGGCAGCAGTACTTCCTCTTGAATCGGCTGCTGTATTAGGAGTTCCTAATGTAAATGGACTACAACCATATAAAGGATGCGGTTCACAAAAAGAAGTTCCTATATTGTTTCTGTTGTCATCACTTTCATAAGTTTCATAAGTGAACTTAAGAGTTGAATCATCACCAATATCTACATCCATTGAAAGTCTTGCGCCCCAACTGTCTACATCATTAAACATATTTCCAGTATTAATGTTTTCAGTAACACCGTCTCTTTTTTTAGAAGTGAAAGCAAGCCTGGTTCTTATACTATCTGTAATAGGTAGGTTGTAGTGCATGTTAGTTTTAGCTAATGCAAGATTACCAGCTTCAACTTCTACATAACCACCAGCTTCAGCAGTTGGCCTAGCTGTAATCATATTAATAACACCAGCAACAGCATTTCTTCCAAATAAAGTACCTTGAGGTCCTTTTAAAACTTCAACCCTTTCAACATCAAAGAAGCCGATATCAGCAATACTTGATGAGTTATAACTATGACCATTAGAGGCTGTTACAACAGCTCCAACAACCGCAGCACCAACACCGTATGAACCTGTACCCCTGATTGAATAAGCAGCACCTGATCCGATGCCTTTATCCATAATTAATCCAGGAACAACTTCGGCTAAGTCACTCATATTTTCAATCATATTTTCTGAAACATCTTCAGCTGTAAATGCTTGAATTGATAAAGCTAGATCTTGAACGGATTCAGCTTTTTTGGTAGCCGTAACAACTACTTCTTCAACCTCTTGCGAGACAACATTTAAAGAAAAAAAGAAAAGAAAACCTACGCTGCAACTTAATGCAAGTTTAGATAGTTTGTTCATATTTGACCCCCCTAATGGCTTCATTGAACTTATTTATCTAATAAACATAGCATTAATATTCATATATATCTATATTTATGTATGTATTTATATATGTTAAATATATTTAATTATTATGAATTATTTATTAGTGAATTAATGAAACTAATCTCCCCTATACCAAGGGTGGCATTTTGAAATTCTTTTGAGTGCCATGACTGACCCTTTAATAACTCCAAACTCTTCAATAGAATTAATTGCGTATTGAGAGCAAGTAGGCTCAAATCTACAAGATGGTGGGGTCAAGGGTGAAATAAAGTATCTGTAAAAACGAATTGGTAATATAAATAACTTTATGAAAAACATCTCATACTTATCTACTTAGGATTGCTGTTTTCAATTGAAAGAATCTTCAGAGCCTCTTTTAGATCCATAGTCTCTGTCTTATCACTTCCAATTCGTCTAATCGAAACTGTTCTATTATCTTTTTCTCTTTGGCCTAGCGCCATGATCACTGGAACTTTTGCAGAGCTATGTTCTCTTACTTTGTAACTTATTTTTTCATTTCTAAGATCTGCATGACATCTGATACCTGCTTCTTCTAGTAAACCGATTATTTCTTCTGCATAATCATCAACATCAGAAATGATAGTAGCTACTGATACCTGAAGTGGTGCCAACCAAAATGGAAGTCTTCCTGAGTAGTTTTCAATTAAGACACCAATAAATCTTTCAAAAGAACCTAATACTGCTCTATGAATCATTACAGGCTTATGCTTTGACCCATCTTCGCCAACATACTCAGCATCAAGTCTTTCAGGTAAATTAAAGTCAGCCTGAAAGGTTCCGCACTGCCATTCTCTTCCAATAGCATCGGTCAAAACAAAATCAAGCTTTGGTCCATAAAAGGCACCATCGCCCTCTTCGATAGTAAATGGAAGATTTAATTTTGTAATTGCGCCCTCTAGAGCCGCCTCAGCTTTATCCCACACCTCATCACTTCCAACTCTCACCTCAGGTCTTGTTGAAAGTTTAATATCGAATGTTTCAAATCCGAGATCTTTATAGATATCAGATAGTAAATTTATAAAAAGCTCTGTTTCCTTTTCGATTTGCTCTTCTGTACAAAAGATATGACCATCATCTTGCGTGAAGCCTCTTACTCTCATAAGACCATGCATAGTTCCTGATGCCTCATACCTATGACATGAACCAAATTCTGCATATCTCAAAGGGAGATCCCTATAAGATTTTAGCCCTTGGTTATATATCTGAACATGACAAGGACAATTCATTGGCTTTAAAGCATTCGTTCTTTTTTCATTAGCATGCTCCTCATCTATTTCTGTGATGAACATATTTTCTCTATATTTGTCCCAGTGCCCAGAAGCTTCCCACAATCTCCTATCAACAACTTGCGGAGTTTTAATTTCTAGATAGTTATATTGTTCTAGTTTATTTCTTATAAAATTCTCTAATAGTCTATAAATTGTCCATCCATTGGGATGCCAAAAAACCATTCCTGGAGCTTCTTCTTGAAAATGAAATAAGTTCATCTCTTTTCCAAGCTTTCTATGGTCTCGTTTTTCAGCCTCTTCGATTCTTAAAAGATAGGCATTTAATTCTTTTTCATTTATCCATGCAGTTCCATAAATCCTTGTCAGCATTTTATTCTTGGAATCACCCTTCCAATATGCTCCAGCTAGCTTGGTTAGCCTAAAGGCTCCAATATGCTTAAGACTCGGTAAATGAGGGCCTCTACAAAGATCAACAAACTCATTATTATCTTGATAATAAAGTTGGAAATTATCATCTTGTTCGGATTCGCTGATAATCGATTCTTTGTAGGACTCGTTCAATCCTTTAAATATATTTATTGCATCAGATTTAGAATGAAGAGTCTTTGTTATAGATGAGCCGTTTGAGATAATTTTTTTCATCTCTTTTTCAATTGAAGCTAAGTCATCAGGTGATATGGCTTTCTTAAATTCAAAATCATAATAAAAACCATCAGCAATCGTTGGTCCAATTGCTAGCTTTGTATCTGGGTATAAGTTTTTTACTGCCCTAGCTAAAACCTGTGCGGTAAGAGTGTGTCGCATTATTTCAAGACCTTCTTCAGAATCAATAGTGATAATTGATACTTCAGAGTTATCATCTAAAGGATCGCAAAGATCTTTCTGGATACCATTAACAGTTAACGCTATGGCTGCTTTTGCTAAGCCTGGGCCAATATCAGAGGCAAGATCAAGACCTGAGGAACCATCAGATAATTCTTTTATACTTCCATCAGGTAATGTTATTTTCATTTCATAATTATATATGCAAACATTATTGAACTGAATTAGTAATAACTAATAAAGTCTTAATTAATGTTATAGAATATCTTTTTTTTAAATACGCCTTCTTAGTTAAATGGATATAACAGATCCCTCCTAAGGATTAGTTGCAGGTTCGATTCCTGCAGAGGGCGCCATTAAATTAAAACCCTCATAAAGAGGGTTTTAATTATTAGTTCAATTTTTTACTATCAGTCTTCGAAATCAGCAGCTAGTGAAACATGAACTCCGCCATAGGATGCGGATGAATAGTGTTGAGATTTGGCAACCCATTTACTGCCCTCTTTAACCCAGTTCATAGTTACTCTTGTTCTGTATGGCTTTGAATTACCTTCAACTTCAGTCATTCCTTCATAATAAAACCTGACATAAACAACATCATCTGATAATTGAATGGCTTCAGGGTAATGAACATTCAAAGAACCGCCTTGGCCTGATGAAGCCCAATCCTCAGCTGTTTGCATTACTACAGGCTTATGGAAACTGCCATCTGAATTTGTGCCATAAGTTCCTGATTTACTCTCATGAGCAACAACTGTATCCCAGTCACCTGCATTTCTTGCCTCAAAATATGTTGCAAGAGTCTTTAAAACTTCTTTTTCTGCAGATGAATGACCATCAGCAAATACAAAACTTGTTGATAATATTAATAAGCCACTAAATAAAAATTTATTCATAATTTTTTCTCCCAAATTAAATATGCATATTAATAGTACATTAATATTATTTTTTTAATAGGAGTATGAGTAAAGTAAGTTTTTAAGGGACTAGCCAGTTGGAAACAAGGTCTTCATCCCATGAATGAATAGCCCTTCTATGTCCTGAGCTCTTCAGATAAAGAAATTCCAAGGACGTATATTTAAATTTAAGTACTGCAAAATTTAAGTACCCATCTTCAATATTTCCATCCTTTAGATCATATTCTGCAGGATTATCTATTTCTAGCGATGACCCTCCATCAACCGAATAACACTTTTTAGATCTAGCAGTTGATTCGTTCCATGATGCTTTTGTAACTTCATTATTTAAATGAACTTCAACATTTCCTTGAAGCTTCATTTGAATTTTTAATGCTGGATCATACCCAAGTATGGATGCATTGCTATTTTTTTGGAAATGTTTAATTTTTGGAGCTCTGGCATCTGTATGAAACCGAAGATATCTTTCCTCAGGGTTGAATTCCCTTAATACCACTACTCTTGATACTATTTTATCTTCATCATGTGAAGATAGAACCAGGGTATGAAAAAGTGTTTTTGCATTATCAACTGCGTTATCTAAGATTGATTCTGCAGTGCTTAGAGTTTCTGATATATCATTATATTTATCAGGAATAGTTAATGCCCCTTTTTCATTCATGCTTTCACTTTCCATGATGTTCCTGAGCTACTATCCATAATCTCAATTCCTTTGCTCATAAGCTCATCTCTAATCATATCGGCTTTTGCATAGTCTTTATTTATCTTTGCTTCGTTTCGCTCTGATATTAAGTTATCTATTTCTTCCTTGTTAAAATCTTTATTAGATTGATTCATTTCAAACCATGATTTTGGATCCTCTTGCAAAACTCCCATAAGGCTACCCAAAAGAATAAGCTTACTTTTTAAAATACCTTTTTGTTTTTCTGATGCAGATGAATAATCCTTAATGAGAACATTGATATTTGCTATAAAGCCTGGTGTATTGAGATCATCCATCAATGGATTAATCCAATCACTATCTTGTATTTCAACTAAATCTTCAGACTCAAGATCTAGTAAGGTTTTATAAAGCTTATCCAATAGCTTTTTTGCTTGATGTATGACCTTTTCATTCCAATCAAGGCCTTGTCTGTAATGCGAGGATAATAAGGCCAGCCTTATTACTTCGCCATGATACTCATTTGATAAGTCTTTCACTAAAATAATATTGCCAAGCGATTTAGACATTTTTTCGCCATTGATGGTAACAAAACCATTGTGCATCCAATAGTTTGCATAGGAATTTGGTTTATTAATATCTGCAGTGGAGCAACAACTTTGCGCTATTTCATTTTCATGATGAGGAAAAGTTAAATCTCTGCCACCACCATGAATATCAAAAGGTAGTCCCAAGGTTTTCTCTGACATGGCTGAACATTCAGTATGCCAACCAGGCCTACCAAACCCCCATGGAGAATCCCAGCCCGGCTGAATATCAGAACTTGGTTTCCAGAGAACGAAGTCAGCTGGGTCTTTTTTAAAAGGAGCAATTTCTACCCTACTGCCAGCTATCTGTTCATCTCTATTTCTATTAGACAGCATTCCATAATTTTTATATGAAGGTACATGGAACAATACATGCCCCTCTTTCTCATAGGCATGTTCTTTAAGAATAAGGTTCTCTATTAAATCAATCATCTCTGAAATATATTCTGTTGCCTTAGGCTGTATATCAGGAATATTTACAGACAGTTGAGACATATCTTCGTTATAGATATTAGTGTATTTCTCAGTGATTGTTTTTATAGGTACTTTTTGTTCATTAGCTGCATCAATAATTTTGTCATCAATATCTGTTATGTTTGAAACGTATGTAACTTTTGGGTATTTATATCTTAAAACTCTTACAAGTGTGTCAAATACAACAGCCATTCTGGCATTGCCAATGTGTGCAAAGTTATAAACCGTTGGCCCGCAAGCGTAGATTTTAATATGGCCAGAATCTAAAGGATGGAAATCCTCTTTTTTACCTGAAAGAGTATTAAATATTTTAATAGGTTGCATTGTTTTAATTTTTTGAGATTCTATTTAGGTCTACAATGTTTAAATTTCTAAGCTCATTTAATAATGGTAATAATGGCATTCCCCTAATTGTATATGATGAGCCATCTACACTAGAAAATAAGTTACATCCAAGAGATTCAAATTTATATGCACCTGCTGCATGAATTGGATTTTCAAGCTTTACATAATTAATAATCTCTTCATCAGATAAATCATGCATATTCATTTTCACAACCTCTGAATATTCCCATAAAGATTTGCCATCTTTATAAATGCAAACACCACTATGTTGAAAGTGTGTAGTTCCAGATAATAATTTTAAATTACTAATAGCTTTTTCTTCGGAGCCCGGTTTATCAAATACTTTATTTTCAAAAATACACATTTGATCTCCACCAATAACTATATTTCCAGGATTACTAAAGCTCACTACCTTGGCTTTAGCCTTTGCTAGTTCAATAACTTGTTGCTTAAAAGGCATAGAAGCAATTTTAATTTTTAGAGCATCCTCATCAACCTCAGATGTAATGGTTTTAAATATTATGCCTGCATCTTCCAGCATTATTTTTCGGCTTTGGGAGCCGGATGCTAAAATTATAGGTGTGGCAGGATTGATACTAGAAAGTATCGAACCATTGCTCATTTAAAATGCTTTAGGAGAATGGATTAAGTGCATAAACTCGGATCTTGTTTCTATATTATCTCTAAAGCTACCAAGCATTCTACTTGTGATAGTGCTAGATTCTGTTTTATGGATTCCTCTTGTGGTCATACACTGATGGCCTGCATCTATTACAACTGCTACTCCTTTAGGTTCTAAGACTCTTTGAATTGTGTCTGCTATTTGAGCAGTCATAGTTTCTTGGGTTTGAAGCCTTTTTCCATATATATCAACAATTCTTGCCAACTTGCTTATGCCTACAACTCTTTTGTTTGGTATATAACCAATATGCGCTACCCCAAGAATAGGCACCATATGATGTTCGCAATGGGACTCTACTCTGATATTTCTAACAATTACAGCATCATCATAGCCCTCAACTTCTTCAAAAGTTTTTGTGAGCACTTTTTCTGGATCCTCATCATAACCTGCAAAAAACTCTTTATAGGCCCTGATAACTCTATGAGGAGTCTCAATCAACCCTTCACGAGTTGGATCATCACCAGCCCATGAGATAAGCGTTTCTACAGCTTTTAATGCTTCTTCTTTGGTTGGTTTGTTAGACATCTAAATTCTCCTTAAGAATTATTAATTATTTATAAAAGATCTGTGATTAGTTTAAGTACAACAGCCAAAACAAATGATGAAATTATTACAGCTCTAACTGACGTTATAACTGATAACATTTTTCCCCATATGGCATTAGCTTCAATAGCAAAAATTATTGCTAAACCTACTAATAGACTTGAAGTGGTCCAGCCATCTACTGCTAGATATGCACCTGGGCTGTGAGCTGAGTAAACCATATACATAAGCATTGGAACTGAAAATAAAGTATTAGTTCTTGAGGCAAGCCCTGCCTTTGCACCAGCAACTGCAGCATTACCTTCTTTCATACCTAATACAATTTTTTGGTTTCTCCAAATAATACCCCATACATTTAACATCATTAATGTACCCATTGTTGCGCCAAGGATAATTTCTGTACTAAGTTTTGCTGTTACTTGATATAATAAGATAACACCAGTTAAAAAAGTAAATAATGCAGCCCATCTAAACCACCATAATGCATTTGGGGCTAACTTTTTGAATACATCTGCTTTAGCATCTGGATTAGCAACTTTTACATATTCACCCTGTATAAAGTTAAAGTAATAAAGTAATCCTATCCAGGTAATTCCGAAAAGAATGTGAAAAGCTCTAAAAAAAGATTGGTCAGTTAAGATATCCATAATGCTCCGTAAAAGTGTATCCCTTATATTAAATTAAAACGTACCTTAAATCTAATAAAAATGGGGCGAAAAGCCCCATTTTATATATAGACTTAGAACTACATCATGCCGCCCATTCCGCCCATTCCACCCATATCAGGCATAGCTGGCATTGGCGAGTCATCTTTTGGTATATCAGTTACCATGGCTTCTGTTGTTATCATCATTCCAGCAACTGAACCAGCAGCTTGAATTGCTGTTCTTGTTACTTTAGCTGGATCAAGAATACCCATTTCAATCATATCTCCGTATTCACCGGTAGCTGCGTTAAAGCCATATGATCCTGTCCCATCTTTAACATTTGCAACTATTACAGAAGACTCTTCACCTGCATTAGAAACAATTTGTCTTAGAGGAGCTTCAAAAGCTTTCTTAGCAATATTGACACCAACATTCTGATCATCATTATCACCAACAACTTTCTCAACAGATTCTAAACATCTAATTAATGCTGATCCGCCTCCAGGAACAACGCCCTCTTCAACGGCTGCTCTTGTAGAATGAAGTGCATCTTCAACTCTTGCTTTCTTCTCTTTCATCTCAACTTCTGAACCTGCTCCAACTTTTATAACTGCAACTCCACCTGCGAGTTTTGCAACTCTCTCTTGAAGTTTTTCTTTGTCATAATCAGAAGATGTTTCTTCGATTTGAGCTCTTATTTGATTAACTCTAGCCGCAATTGCTGACTCATCACCGGCTCCATCAATAACAGTTGCATTATCTTTATTCAAGACAACTCTTTTAGCTGTTCCTAGATCTTCTATAGATGCGCCTTCCAATGAAAGTCCCACTTCATCCGAGATAACTGTTCCACCAGTAAGAATAGCAATGTCTTCTAACATAGCTTTTCTTCTATCTCCAAAACCTGGAGCTTTACAAGCTGCAGCTTTAACAATGCCTCTAAGGTTATTAACAACCAAGGTGGCTAATGCTTCGCCTTCGATATCTTCTGCAATGATTAACAATGGTCTTCCTGCTTTAGCTACAGACTCTAAAAGAGGCAATAAATCTCTAATGTTTGAAATCTTTTTATCAAATAAAAGAATCAATGGGGTCTCAAGCTCTACTGTCATATTATCTTGATTTGTAATGAAGTAAGGAGATAAGTAACCTCTATCAAATTGCATTCCTTCAACTACATCTAACTCATTTTCGATACCACTTCCTTCTTCAACAGTAATAACACCCTCTTTTCCAACTTTTTCCATTGCTTCAGCAATGATGGCACCTACTGCCTCATCTCCATTTGCAGAGATTGTTCCAACTTGTGCAATTGCTTTATTATCTGTGCAAGGCACGCTCAAGCCTTTAACATGGTCAACAGCTGCTAATACAGCTTTATCTATGCCTCTTTTTAGATCCATAGGATTCATTCCTGCAGCTACAGCTTTATTACCTTCATTGACAATTGATTGAGCTAGAACAGTAGCTGTTGTAGTTCCATCACCCGCTTCATCATTAGTTTGAGAGGCAACCTGTTTAATCATTTGCGCCCCCATGTTTTCAAACTTATTTTCAAGCTCAATTTCTTTTGCAACTGAAACGCCGTCTTTTGTTACTGTTGGCGCTCCGAATGATTTATCAAGTACAACATTTCTTCCCTTAGGTCCCAATGTTACTTTTACTGCATCTGCAAGAATATTTACTCCATTAAGCATTTCACTTCTTGCACCGTCTCCAAACTTCACATCTTTAGCTGACATTTATATATCTCCCTTAATTTAAATTACTTATTGAATAACGCCGAAAATATCACTCTCACCTAATATGAGAAAATCTTCGCCATCTAGTTTTATTTCATTTCCGCCATACTGCCCAAATATAACAGTATCACCAACGCTAACACCTACTGGCATTAAATCGCCTGAATCTGTTTTTTTACCAGGCCCAACTGCTATAACTTCACCCTGTGAAGGCTTTTCTTTTGCAGAGCCTGAAAGAATAATACCTCCAGCTGAGGTTGCTTCCTCTTCTGTTCTTTTCACAAGAACTTTGTCATGTAAAGGTTTTAATTTCATTTTCTATCTCCCAATAAAAATTAATTTTATGAATTTTAATTAGTTTATTAACTTAAACAATAGTTAAGGTCAAAATAATAGAAATCAATAGATAATTTAATCTTTTTTTTGAAAAATAAAAGAGGCCAGAAGAATCCCCAATGAATTTGCAGCAAGATCAGCTAACTCAAAATATCTGCAAGGGTGATAAAAATGAATTATCTCTATAAGCAGCCCAAAGCTGAAAATGGCTAATAATAAATAAATATTTGATAATTTGAACCTGCTTAAAAGTCCTATTGATGATAAATATAAAAATATAAGAAAATGAATAGCCTTATCAGTTAAAAAACTTAATGCAGCAATATTTGAAATATCAGATGCTGGAACAACACTAAGCCACGTAATAATAGCTAAAGATGTAAAGAAAGTTAGTTTATAAATCCTATCCGCTATAATTTCCGTTCCTTTTAATATAAATGATTATAAAAATAATTGATGGGATAGAAAGAAGTGAAGTGCTTATATAAAAAAACATCCATGCATAATCATGGGATTTTATAACAATGTTATTTGCTGAAATTATGATAGTAGAGATTTCTTGAGGCAATAAGCCTAATGGGTTAATCACCTCGTCAAAAATTGTAGTAATTTCTTTTGATAAAGTCATTTCTTTGAAAATAATTGATCTGAAAAAATCAATTATAACTCCAGAAAAACCCGACAGAACTTTTCCCATCAACATCATTATTGAAGTAAGCAAAGCATATTGAAATGCAGTATATTTTTTTGAGACTAAGCTTGTTAAAAAAGTAATATTAACAGTACCCACTACTCCGGCAGCTATACTGTCCAAGGCTACAATTATGGATAATGAAATTAAACTTTTTTCTGATATAGCAATATAAGCAAAAAAAAGATTCGTTAACATCACAAAAAAAGCTCCTATAATTAATGCTTTTGATATATCAAATCTTTTAATAAAAAAAGTGCCTAAATAGAATCCTGCTAATGAAGCTCCAAGTGCAACAAACTTTATTACTAATGCTAATTCAACAAGAGAAAAGCCCATCTTTATATAAAAAACATTTGTTATTTGCCCGGTGACGATATCCGTCAATCTGTATGTTGATATTATTAATAATAATAATGATGCTATATACAAACCAAATCTTTTATAAAAATCTTTTAAAGGCATCCAAAAAGAATTTAATATACTTAATTTGACCAAACTGGGATTATCATTTTCTTTAACGATTAGGCTGCCGACAATTCCAAAAATCATAATTAAAGACATTGCTTGATATACAAATTCCCAGCTAGTTCTTGATGCAATGATCAAGGCTCCAGATGTAGCAAGGAGTATGGCAGCCCTGTAACCAAATTGATATCCAGCTGCGAGACTTGCTTGTTCTTCTATTTCTGAGAGTTCTATCCTAAAAGCATCAACTGCAATATCATTAAATGAGCCACATAATGCAATAAAAAATGCAATGCATGCAAATAATTTTAGATCAGAGGCTGGATCTGTAATTGAAAGGGAAAATAAACCAAAAATAATAAAAATTTGCATTAATATAATCCAGCTCTTCCTTTTCCCATATTTATTTAAAAAAGGGATTGAAAAATTATCAACCAGTGGAGCCCAGAAAATCTTTAATGAGTATGTCAATGCAACCCATGCAAAAAAACCTATAGTCTTTATTTCAATATCTGCATCTGCTAACCATGTCGCTAAGGTTGAAAAAATTAGCATATATGGAAGTCCAGATGCGAACCCAAGAAAGACCATGCTAAGTTGTTTATTATTCAAAACTTTAAAGGAAGGCATCATAAAGAATTAAGGTATCTATCCCATTTAAAGTAGCTTCCTGGATCTATTTTTCTTCCAGGTGCAATATCTGAGTGACCTTTAATATTTTCTTTTGTAATATTCTTATATTTATCTTGCAAGGCAATGGTGACTTCACAAAGCTTATCATATTGAATCTCTTCAAAATTATCATCATCAGCACCCTCAAGCTCAATACCTATAGAATAGTCATTACAATTGTCTTTTCCATCATATGACGACTCGCCAGCGTGCCAAGCTCGCATATTAAACGGGACGAACTGGATAATTTCTCCATCCCTTTTTATTAATATATGTGTTGATACTTTTAATTCTTTAATTTGTTCATAGAAAGGATCTAAGGAGGGGTCTAATTTATTTAAAAAGAAGTTTTCTATATGGTTGTTGCCATATACCTTTGGCGGAAGACTTATGGAATGAATTACCAAAAGATTTATTGAGATATCTTTTGGCCTTGTATTAAAGTTTGGAGATTCTAAAAATTTAATACCAGCAATCAAATGATTATTAATTTTCATCTATCTAAGGGAAGGAGGAAGCTTGAAATATATATTCTCCTCATCAACTCCATGTTCACTTATAGATGCACCAGTGTAATCCCTAACTGCTAAAGCTATATCTTGAACTCTTGATTCTGGTGCAGAAGCCCCAGCTGTTATAGCTATCTTTTGCTTTCCTTCAAGTTCTCTGAGATCTAAATCTTTAAAGCTATCAATTAAAACAGATTTGCAGCCACACTTCTCACTCAATTCTTGCAGTCTATTTGAGTTTGAGCTGTTACTTGAACCAACAACAATCATGAAATCAGATTCTAATGCCAGTTGTTTAACAGCATCTTGCCTGTTTTGGGTTGCGTAGCAAATATCATCTTTTTTTGGAATATTTATCTTAGGGAATCTTGTTTTAAGGATATCAATAATCGCTTTAGTGTCATCTACACTTAAAGTTGTTTGGGTAACAATTGCTAGCTTTTCAGGCTTATCAATTATTATACTTTCTGCCTCATTTTCATCTTGAACTAGATAAATATTACTAGATTTATTATTGATATGCCTTCCCATGGTTCCTTCAACTTCGGGATGACCCTCATGCCCAATTAAAATAATATCATTACTTGCTCTAGCATTTCTTATTACTTCCATATGCACTTTGGTTACAAGAGGACATGTTGCATCAAAATATTCTAATTTTCTTGATTTTGTAGTTTCTTCAACTTTTCTAGAAACACCATGAGCACTAAAAATTACTAAAGAGTTATCTGGAACCTCATCAATCTCCTCAACAAAAATTGCACCCCTGCTTTTAAGATCTTCAACAACGAATTTATTATGAACTACTTCATGCTTGACATACACAGGACTTCCAAATTTTTCTAAGGCCTTATTCACAATATCTATCGCTCTATCAACGCCTGCGCAGAAGCCTCTTGGATTCGCCAGTTTAATTTGTATCATAATTTAAGTGTATCCTTTTTAAAAAATTCAAGGTAAATTAAAGAAATTGCACCAAAAGTTATCGATGCATCCGCAAAATTAAATACAAAAAATGAAAAATCGTTAATTTTTAGATGAAGAAAATCAGTTACATAACCATCCATAAACCTATCTGCAATATTTCCTATTGCTCCTCCGCATATAATGGATAAAGAAAATTGTTTTTTGTGGTTACTTTCTTCTTTAATTAATTTAAATAAATAAAGAGTGATGAGAAAACCAACGAAAGTTAAAATATTAGAAACACTTTTTTCACCAAGGTCTAGAAAGCCAAAGGCTACCCCAGAGTTATAAGTTAAATATAAATCAATAAAAGGTAGGAAGTCTCTTGATATGTCTTGTTCTAAAAATTGAAGAGCAAGCTGTTTAGTATAAGTATCTAAAATAAATAGAAAAAAAATAGTTATATAAAATCTTTTCTTAAACAAATGACCTACTCTCCCCTAACTGATCAATATTCTCTTCGCACCTTGAACAAATTTCGGGATGATCTTTGCTCTCACCAACCGTGCTATCCCTATGCCAGCATCTAGTACATTTCTCATCAGACATTTGATCGATCTGAATTGACAAGGCATCACCATCTATAACAGAGGCTTGAGAAGATATAAATACAAAATGTAATTCAGATCCAAGCTTGTCGAGAATTGATTTATCTTCCTCATTTGCAGAAATAATCACATTTGAATCCAAAGATCCTTTTAATTTATTTTCATTTCTTAATCTTTCAATAGATTGATTTACTATGTCTTTGATTTCAAAAATTCTAGCCCAGTCTGATGAGCTAATTACGCACTCACCTTCTTGCTTAGATTCAAAATACTTTGATAAGAAAATAGATTCATTTTGACCTTTTAATGAGGGGTGGGTCTGCCAAATTTCTTCAGAGGTAAAAGATAGAATAGGTGCAGTTAATCTGACCATGGTATTTAAAACGTAATTCAAGCTTGTTTGGCAAGAGTGTCTTGCATGAGAAGAATCTTTGCAGGTGTATAGCCTATCCTTAACTATATCTAAATAAATGCCTCCTAATTCGTTCACACAAAAGTTATGAATTTTTTGAACAACATTATGGTATGAGTATGACTCATATAATTTTAAAACCTCCTCTTGCAGTTTAGCTGTTTCAAGCACAATCCATTTATCTAACTCAATTTGGTCTTCAAATACTATTTTCTTGCTTTCATCAAAATCATTTAAGTTCCCTAGAATAAACCTGAATGTATTTCTTATTCTTCTATATTGGTCTGATACTCTCTTTAGGATTTCATCAGATGCAACCATCTCGCTCCTAAAATCTGCTGATGCAACCCATAATCTTAGAATGTCTGCACCTAAGGAATCCCAAACCTTCTGAGGTGAAACTACATTACCAAGAGATTTAGATTGCTTCCTTCCGTTTTCATCAACTACAAATCCATGTGTTAGAACTGCTTTATAAGGAGCCCTTCCATTCATTGCAATGCTTGTTAAAAGTGATGATTGGAACCAGCCTCTATGTTGATCAGAGCCTTCAAGATATAAATCAGCAACAATGCCTTCTTCAAACCTTTGCTCAGAAACAGCAAAATGAGTAACGCCTGAATCGAACCAAACGTCTAATGAGTCTGTGATCTTAATATATGAATCTCCATCATCTATGAATTCATTAAGATCTAGTGATTCCCATGAAGATATACCATTTTCTTCAATTAAATTAGCAAATTGTTTAAATAGCTCTGATTGATTTGGATGAATTGCACCTGTTTCTTTATGAACAACTAGTGTTATTGGCACTCCCCAATTTCTTTGCCTTGATATGCACCAATCCGGCCTATCAGTTAACATCCCCTCTATCCTTTGCTCTCCCCATGATGGCTCCCATGAAACTCCAGATATGCTTTGAAGAGCCTCATTTAAAAGTCCTGATTTATTCATAGAAATAAACCATTGAGCAGTTGAGGTAAAAATTAGTGGAGATTTATGCCTCCAACAATGCGGGTATGAGTGATGAAAGTCATCACAATTAACTAAAGCTTTTACTTCATTTAGCTTTTCAATAACCAATGGATCGGCCTTTGAGGCCGGTAGACCAGCAATAAATTCAAATTCTTCCTTAAAAAAGCCTTTAATATTAAGTGCTTTGAAGGTTTCAATGCCATGTTTTTTACAAATAAAATAATCATCTAATCCATGTGCTGGTGCTGTATGCACACAACCTGTCCCTGCTTCTGTAGTGACATGGTCTCCATGAAGTAATTCTGAATTCCTCTCAATAAAAGGATGTATCAAAGAAATATCGACTAGGTTTTTTCCTAATGTTTTTGAGACTAATTCTGAAGTAGTGCCCCACCTTTCCATACATAGCTCAATCATAGCGTCAGCAATAACCAAATGCTCTCCATCTAGTTTAATTAGCGCATAATCTAATTCAGGATTTATACATACCGCAACATTAGATGGAATAGTCCATGGCGTAGTTGTCCATATTACGAATGAAATGCCATCAACTATATTTGTTGCAAATACTTCATTTAATTTCTTTAAGGATTGCTCATTTGCTTTAAATGCAACGTCAATAGATTTAGAGGTTTTGTCCTGATATTCAACCTCTGCCTCAGCAAGAGCAGATCCACAATCTTGGCACCAATGCACAGGTTTTTCACCTTTTTCTATATGCCCAGCCTCATATATTCTTCCCAAGGCACGTACTGCATTTGCTTCAAAAGATGAGTCTAAACTCTTGTAAGGATTATCCCATTCACCCAGTACACCCAATCTAATAAAATCTTTTTTTTGACTCTCGATTTGAGTAAGGGCATATTCCTTGCAGGCCTCTTGAAACATTTTTTTATTCTGAACAAGCTCACTTCTCTTTCCATGCTTTTTTTCAACATTAAGTTCAATTGGAAGCCCATGGCAGTCCCACCCAGGAACATAGGGAGCATCTAACCCCTGCAAAGTCTTAGATTTAATAGTTATATCTTTAAGAATTTTATTTACGGAATGGCCTAAGTGAATAGCTCCATTTGCATAGGGAGGTCCATCGTGAAGTATAAATTTTTTATTATTAAGATTTTGTTGACGGATTTTTTCATATAGTCCAATGTCGTTCCAAAAATCTAAAATCTCAGGCTCTTTTTTAGGTAGCCCTGCCTTCATGGATAATTCTGTTTGAGGAAGATTTAATGTATCCCGATAGTTAATTGTCATATTATTTTTGTAAAAGTGTTTTTGCTAACGCTATATCCTTCTTAATCTGTGATTTTAACATGTCTAGATTCTTAAATTTCTTTTCTTCACGAATTTTGTGCCTAAAATCTACTTCTAACCTTTGAGCATATATATCTTGTGAAAAATTGAAGAGATGAACCTCTAATACTGGCATGGTTCCACCCACTGTTGGACGTATGCCCATATTTGCAATCCCATCAAGCAATGCCCCGTTTAGCATACATTGAACTGCATATACTCCAGATATGGGTAATTTCTGCTTTGGAAGCCACAAGTTAGCAGTTGGAACATCTATTGTTCTTCCTAGATGTTGACCATGCACAATCTTTCCCGAAAAAGTATATCGTCTTCCTAAAAGATCATTTGCTAAATCAAAGTTATTCTCAGAGACTGCCTTTCTTATTCTGGTACTACTCACTCTTTCATCTAAATATTTAAAAGTCTCAGTATTAGAAACTTCAATATTGTTATTGATGCCCCATCTATGAAGTAAGTTAAAATCACCCTGCCTATTAACTCCAAACCTAAAGTCATCGCCGATGGTTAATGAGGATAGTTTCATAGGAGCAAGAATATTTTGAATAAACTCCTCGGGGGTCATTTGTCTAAGGGAATTATTAAATTTTAAAAAAAATCCAAAATCAATCCCAAAATTATCAAGCAATTTGAACTTCTCTCTCCATGGACAGAGCCTTGGAGGAACCTCATCATTGGATTTCATGCTAGCAAAAAACTCTGAAGCATGAGGTTCTGTAAAAAAAACTACAGTTTTGCCATTGGTTTCAATGGCAGAATTTTTAATGTTGCTAAGAATTGCTTGATGGCCTAAATGCATGCCATCAAAATTTCCAATGGTTCCATGCAGGGGTTCTTTAATAAAATCTTGAGCCTTAAAAAAATCTAAATTATGCTTACCTCTAATTAAATACATAACTAATTAAGCATTCCTTTTATACTATTACCATTAATAATTTTAGTGATTCCAAGATAAATAATTACTGAGAAACAAATTTCAATAGTTAGATAAAAAACTTTTTCGAGTTGATTCAATGTTGAAAAGTTTATTATTTGAGAGAACCCATATAGAAAACTGATTAAAAATAATGAGGACACAAGAATTGAAGCATTAAATCTATTGAATGGGCTTTGCAAATGAACAATATTTTGTTTTATCAAAATAGCCTCCATTACCAATATACTTATAATCGCAGATATGGAACTGCCAATAGCTATCCCAACATGACCAAAGCCAAGAACAAACGCCAAAATATAATTTAAAGATGCATTCAAGCAAAGAGAAAGTAATGCAATATACATAGGCGTCTTGGTATCTTTCCTAGCAAAAAATGCTGGGGTGAGAACTTTCATAAGCATAAAAAATGGAAGTCCTATAGAAAAGGCCATCAAACTTCTAGATGATTGATATACATCATTTTCATAAAACTCCCCTCTCAAAAAAATAGTGCTCAAAATATCATTTGCACATAATGAGAGACCTATGAACGATGGTATTCCAATAAAAATTACAAACTTTTGACCTTTTTTTACTTGGTGAGCAAACTCATTCAAGTTATTTTTAATATCTATTTTAGAAAGAGTAGGTAACAAAACTGTGCCTATTGCTATAGCAAAAATACCCATGGGTAGTTGTATCAACCTATCTGAGACATAAAGCCATGTCGGGCTTCCAGTTTGTAAAAGAGAAGCAAAAATTGTATCTACCAAAAGATTAATTTGTATTATTCCTCCTGCTAAAATTGCAGGAATCATTAATTTAAAAACCTTTCTCGATCCAGTATTTGAGAAATCAAATTTTGGTACTGGTAATCTATCAATCGCTTTTAAAGGAAATAGCTGAATAAAGAGCTGTATTATTCCTGCTAAAAGAACACCCCAGGCCAAAACATATATAGGCATTTCAAATAAAGGAGCTATAACTACAGCTGCAAATATTAGACATAGATTAAATATAATTGGTGTTGCGGCTGGTAAGGAAAATCTTTCATGAGTGTTTTGTATTCCACCGGCAAATGCTACTAGTGATATTAAAGCAAGATAAGGAAACATAATTTGTAAAACATTTACAGCTATATCTCTTTTGTAATCATCAAAATAAAAACCTGGAGCAAAAATTAGAATAAATACAGGCGTTATCAACAAAACTATAATGGTTATAAAAAACAGGATAGAAAGAAAAGATCCCGCAAGCGCATTTAAAAAATCTTTAGTAGCTTTTTTATTATTTAATGAATGAAAATCACTGTAAACCGGTATAAAAGCCTGATTAAATGCCCCTTCTGCAAAAAATCTTCTAAAAAGATTTGGAATTTTTAAAGTAACAACAAAAATATCATGAAAAATAGAAGCACCAAGCAGGCTTGTTGTTGAAATATCCCTAATAAGTCCAAAAATTCTTGAAAGGCCTGTCCAAAGACCAACTTTTTTAAATGCTTTAAAAAATGAAGTTTCTTTTGAGGACATGATTGACTTTATTTTTTATCGAAATCTATAGAGGCTGAATTTATGCAGTACCTTAAACCAGTTGGTTCAGGGCCATCATTGAATACATGACCTAAGTGCGCATCACAATTTTTACATTTTACTTCTGTTCTAGACATCCCGTGAGAAGTATCATCAACCTCCTCAATGGATGACTCTTCCATTGGAATAAAAAAACTTGGCCAACCACAGCCTGCATCAAACTTTGTATCAGATTCAAATAATTGAGTATTACAACAAATGCAATTATAGATACCAGATTCATCAAAATCCCAATACTTCCCAGTAAATGGACTTTCAGTCCCCGATTCCCTTGTTACTCTATAACTTTCCTCAGAAAGCTTATTTCTCCAATAATCATTATCTTTATTTAGTGTCATGTGATAATTGTAATGAACAACTATACATATAGGTAGGACTAAATTAGTTTGTAAGAATAAATTTTAAGAATTTTTTTCTACAACAACATTCGTGCTTTCTGCATAAGTCATAAAATCATTGAGTAATAAATCAGAAGGTTCATACATCCTTCTTCTTTTATCGATCTCTGATGATTGTTCATGAATATAGCCAAGTTGAACAGCCTGCTTTAAAACTTGAAGCCTTTTTATTCTGGATGCAAATTTTCTTGGTACAAGTGAAATTGCATATTCCTGAGAAATTTCATTATCCTCAAAGAATTCCCACATAAAACTCATTAAAAAATAAAACCTATAAGTATCAGCTTGAAAAAAACTTAATGACTCAGGATTGTTTGGATTGTCTATGGAGGTGCTTAGCACTCTCTTGATTAATTTTTTTGCAACTGTTTTAGATCGATCATTGATCTTTGCTGAATTCATTACGATTACCCCTAGTATTAAAATGTATATATAAAAACTATATGCAATTTAAGTGCCAAAATATAGAGTGCGTAATTTTTTGGACTTAATATTACTTTAAATACGTATTATATATATAAAATATATATATTTCGATATCTCGCCTTAATATATATGCATTATTTTTACACAATCTATCCTTTTTAGAAAATATCATGCCGAATTTCATGCATTCCTCTAATTTTTTTAAAATCTGCTGCTGAAATATATTTATCAAATTTGTTGCTTAATTGTTTAAATGCTTTGGATTCAGAGAAAACATTATAAGAATTAGTAAAGTCATTGAGACAAAACTTCTTTTTAGATAGCTTATTCTGAGAAATATCAGATATAAATTTTTTGTTATTAGTAAGATTTTCTTGACTCATCTCTACAACTTCTAAAAAAGTTAGAAGTAAGTTTATAGTTCCATTGACCTTACCTTCATGGCTATGCCCTGCTATGTGAGGTGTTGCTATAATTGCCTTTTTAATAATTTCTATGTCTGGACTTGGCTCATTTTCCCAAACATCAGAAATATAATTAATATGACTAAATTCTAATAGGTCTTTTTCATTAACAATAGATCCTCTTGAGGTATTTATTATTGTTTTAGCTTTTGAATTCTCTAAAAAACTTTTATTAACCATATTATAAGTAGGATAAGTACCAGAAAAGGTTAAAGGAGTATGAATAGAAATAACCTCGCATCGTTTAATCTCCTCCATGGAAGATAAGAAGTCAAAGTCCTTGAAAGGGTCACATATAATATTTCTAATATTTAGCTTATTAAATATTAACCGCAGCTTTTCTCCTATATTTCCGCACCCAATAATACCGAAAGTGCTATTTTCATGAATAAGATTTTTATTTTTTAAGTACCCAATTGAAGAGAGAAGGTAATGAACAACTGAACTTGAATTGCATCCAGGAGAGTAAAACCATCTTATCTGAGATGATTCTAAATAATCAATATCAATATGATCAATTCCGGCAGTAGCTGAACCAATAAATTTTACTGATGAATTTTCTAAAAGCTTTTTATCAACCTTGGTTGTTGACCTTATAAAAAGAACTTCAGCATCAATCAATAAATCATTATCTATCTCTTTGCTTGTTACATATTTAAATTCTATATCTTGTAAGCCTTCTAGCTCATTAACTAAATCTTTAAAGCCTTTTATATCTTTATCAACAATGACTCTCATGGTTAATGGGAGTCGTTTGGATTGATAAGGCTTATCAGCCAGCCAATAAATGTATTTTTTCCAAGAGTATATTTATCTAATGCATCAAAATCTTTTGCAAGTTGTATTGGGTCTTCTAAGAAATTTGCTCTAGTATTAAATTCAACATCACCAAGAGTCTTAACTAGTTGCGCTGGATTGCCTGCAAATACAGAATTTGGTGGAACATCTTTGGTTACAACGGCCCCTGCCCCAATAATACTGTTATCTCCAATTGTTACCCCTTTGCATATGATTGCACTATCTCCAATCCAAACATTATCTTTAATAATGACTGGTTTCGTTTTACCAACAGGCTCTGCCCTATCATATATACCGTGCCAGTCAGCATCTGATATATAGGCACCGTGCGCAATCATGCAAGCATCACCAATAATAATACTTTCAGCTGCCATAATCCTTACACCAGGTGTAATAAGAGAAAATTTACCAATTTTTATTTGGCCATTCCACTGACCAATATTCCATGAGGTAAATTGAATATTTGCATCACTTGCACCAATAAGAGTTGGGTAATCTTCTATGGTGATATTATCTCCAAAGACATTTATGTATTTGGGTTTGAAGTAAGCCCCGCCTCGCCCTAAATAAAGAAATTGAGGTTTCAAGAAATGATTAACGTAAATCTTGGTTAGCCTCATTGCTAATTTTTTTAACCAATATGGCCTATTATCTTTTCTGATTATATTCTCCTAGTTAACTTATTTTAATATGATAAAGTAGCAAAAAAATATTTAGTGTAATAATAAATTGATTAATAAATATATTACTGAGTTCAAGCAGCTTGTAAAAATCGGTGTCCCAATATTTGGCTCGCAGCTGTCATATATGCTAATGGGAGCAACAGATACAATAATAGCAGGCAGGGCAAGTTCTAGTGATCTTGCTGGACTTGCCGTTGGTAATGCATTTTCAACAACAGTATGGATGTTTGTCTCTGGTGTTATTTTTTCAGTCACTCCAATAGTTGCACAACTATATGGAGCAAAAAAGTTTAATGAAATAGGTCAAAAACTAAGAGAGATACTATGGATAGCTCTTACTCTCGGAATTTTTATTGGCTTTTTATTTATGAATATGGATTTAATTTTAAATTTTTTACCCATAGATAAAAATATAACTGATATATCAATAAGTTATCTGAAGGCTGTTGCGCTTGGTTTTACATTTATTACTATTTTTACTTGCCTAAGGTGTTATAGCGAAGGTATGACATTAACAATTCCAGTTTTTTGTATAGCTGCTGTAGGAATGCTAATAAACATACCCCTGGATCTGATGTTTGTATATGGATGGATGGGAGCACCTAAGCTTGGAGGTGTAGGATGTGGTATAGCTACTTCTATAGTAGCTTTCTTGATGATGATTACATTATTTATATATATAGCAATATCAAAGAAATATAAAAAAACTAAACCTTTTTCAGAATTTTCACCACCAACAATAGCAACAACTAGAGAAGTTTTTAAGCTTGGCTTCCCAATTGGTTTAGGTATTTTTATTGAGCTAAGCATGTTTTCTGGAGCTGCAATAATATTAGGAACACTGGGTGAAACGGTTGTAGCTAGTCATTCTATAGCTATAAACATCGCAAGTTTATTTTTCATGGTACCTTTATCTGTTGGTCTTGCAGCTGCAACCAGAGTCGGCAATCTCATTGGAGAAAATAATCCAAGGCAAGCTAAAGTTGCCTCATATTCAACAATTTATATGTGTATGTTTACAGCCCTTTTAAATAGTATAGTTATATTAATATTCAGAGATTATATCGTTGGTTTTTATACTGTTGATCCGCTTGTTATTGATTTGGCTGTCAGTTTATTAATATTTGCAGCAATTTTTCAACTACCTGATGGGATTCAAATGGGCGCACTTGGAAGTTTAAGAGGCTATAAAGATACCTTTATTCCAATGATTCTTCTCTTTATCTCATATTGGGTATTTGCCATGCCTATGGGCTATTACCTTACAAAAATTGGCCTTAATGAGCCAATGGGAGCAGCTGGCATGTGGTATGGAATGATTATCGGCTTAACAATATTTTCTTTCTTATCAATCACAAGATTGAATTGGATTATTAAAAAGTTTGTAAGAGTAAAGAAGTTATTAGAAAAGGCTGGGTGTTTTATCTAACAGAATAACAGCTATTAAATCCAACCCTTTATGAAGAAGATTATCTGACTTAGAGATACCCTCCCACTCACTATATTTAACCATGACATTTGAACCATTAGGTAATTCCTCGAATAATTCTAAAGGTTTTTTATTAAGATCAAATAATAAAGGTTTTTCTAAAACATCATCCATGTGTTTTACTTTTCTTCGCATAAGAACAGAAAGACCAAAATCCTTATTATTATGAGCTTCCATATTCATTTTATGACCAGATTTTTTAAATCTCTGTTGTTCAATTTCTGATGGAACTAATCTAAGAGACCATTGAGGATTAGACCTAATGTCTGGTTGATATAAGAAGCACCAAAAAGCCTTACCCTCTATTACCTTGCCATCCATTAAAATCAAATTTATTTATTTAGCACCTCGGCTACTTTGGCTCCAATCTCTACTAAATTATCAGCAATATGAACGCCGCACTCTTTTAGTTTTAATATTTTGTCAGCTGCTGTACCTTTTCCGCCGGCAATAATTGCTCCCGCATGACCCATTCTTTTTCCAGCTGGAGCAGTCTGACCAGCTATGTATGAAATCACAGGTTTAGAAATATTATTTTTAATGTATTCTGCTGCATCTTCTTCAGCAGTTCCACCAATTTCTCCAACCATTACTATAGCTTTTGTTTGATCATCTTTTTCAAACAATTTCAAGATGTCAATAAATGAAGAGCCTGGGATTGGATCTCCACCAATTCCAACACAGCTACTTTGACCTAAACCTAGATCAGTAGTTTGTTTAACAGCCTCATAAGTTAATGTTCCAGATCTGGAGATGATCCCAATCGACCCTGGCATGTGAATACTTGCAGGCATAATACCTAACTTCGCTTCACCGGGAGTAATTACACCCGGGCAATTTGGACCAATAAGAGTAATTCCAAGCTCATCAACCCTTTTTTTAACGTCTAACATATCTAAGGTAGGAACTCCCTCAGTTATGCATATGATTAACTCTATTCCAGACTCGGCAGCTTCCAAGATAGAATCTTTGCAAAAAGGTGCTGGGACAAAGATTAAGGATGCATTTGGATTGACTACTTTTTTGGCTTCTTCCATAGTGTCAAAAACAGGCTGTCCTAAATGGGTTTGCCCGCCTTTGCCTGGAGTTATTCCTCCAACAATATTGGTTCCATATTCAATGGCTTGCTCTGAATGAAGGGTTGCCTGCGAACCAGTGAAGCCCTGAACAATAACTCTCGTGTCTTTATTAACTAAAATACTCATTTTGCAAGTTCCACAGCTTTTTTGGCAGCATCGCCAAGATTATTTATACTTTCAATTTTTATGCCAGCTTGAGATAGAATTTCTGACCCTAAGTCTGCATTATTTCCTTCTAGCCTGACAACTACTGGAATCTCAACGCCCACTTCTTCGATTGCAGCTATTACTCCCTCAGCAATAAGATCACATCTCACTATACCTCCAAAGATATTTACTAATACAACCTTCACTTCTGGATCATCTAAGATAATTTTAAAAGCCTTAGATACTCTTTCTTGAGTAGCTGTTCCACCAACATCAAGAAAGTTTGCAGGATTACCCCCAAAATATTTAATAGTGTCCATCGTACCCATTGCCAATCCAGCGCCATTTACCATACATCCAATATTGCCATCTAGAGATACGTAACTTAAGTCATTTTTAGCAGCTTCTGCTTCTCTTGGATCTTCCTGAGAAGGATCGTGCATATCTGCAATTTGCGGTTGTCTGTAAATTGCATTTGCATCGATATTAATTTTTGCATCTAAGCAATGCAGGTTCCCCCCACTAGTAATTACAAGAGGATTAATTTCTAAAAGGCTTAAATCTTTTTCAACAAAAAGCTTCATAAAATTTTTAAGCATTGGAGTAAATTGCTTTGTTTGAGTTGAATCTAACTTAAGGACTTTAGCTATTTTTCTTGCTTGAAATCCTTGTGCTCCAGATAATGGATCAATAGGCTCATATATTATTTTTTCTGGCGTATTCTTCGCAACTTCTTCGATATTTACTCCACCTTCACTAGATCCAATAAAAACTACTCTTTTAGAATCTCTATCAATAACAGCACTCAGGTAAAGCTCTTTATCAATATCAGTACATTCTTCAATGAGAATAGAATTAACTAACTGGCCTTTACTGTCTGTTTGGTAAGTAACCAATCTTTTGCCTAACCATTTTTTTGCAAACTCAATTGCATCATCTGGAGTGTCAACAAGCTGAACTCCGCCAGATTTTCCTCTTCCACCAGCATGAACTTGAGCTTTTACAACCCACTTAGAACCACCTATATCTCTACAAGCTTTTAATGCGTCTTCAGCATCATAGATAACTTTTCCATTTGAAACTGGCAGATCATATTCTGCAAACAGCGCCTTGCCCTGAAATTCGTGTAAATTCATTTTCTTTTATTTCCTATATGAATAGCTTGATTATTTACTGCTAAGGCTGCTTCGTGAAGAGCCTCTGAGACGGTTGGGTGGCTAAATATTGTTAAGCCTAAGTCTTCTGAACTTGCACCAAACTCCATTGAAATTAATGCTTGCTGAACAATCTCTGCCGCAGAAGGGCCAAAAACATGTACTCCAAGAATTGTATCTGTAGATGCATCCGATATTACCTTCACAAAACCTGTTGACTGATCAACAGCCAAAGCTCTTCCACTTGCAGCGAATGGGAATTTACCAACTTTATAACTTATATTTTCTGATTTTAATTCTTCTTCATTTTTTCCAACCCATGCGATCTCAGGATGAGTATAAATAACCGAAGGTACCAAATCGTAATTCATTTCAGCATGCTTTCCAGCAATCCTTTCAGCAACCATTACCCCTTCCTCACTTCCTTTATGAGCTAGCATAGGCCCCCTAACAACATCTCCAATTGCCCAAACATTCGAAGCGCCTGTTTGACAATGACCATCAACACTTATAAAGCCTCTTTCATCTAGATGGACTCCAGAATCCTCAGAGAATACATTTTGAACATTTGGTCTTCGACCAACGGCAACAACTAATTTATCGAATTCCATCTCTTCAGTTCCAGAGGAATTTTCATATGAAATTTTTACTGATTTTTTTAGATTTTTAGAAGCTACCAACCTACTTCCAAGTTTTATATCTAGTCCTTGTTTTTTAAAATCTTTTAATGAGTCTTTAGCTATTTCTTTATCTGCCATGAACAAGAAATCATCCATAGCCTCTATTACTGTTACTTTTGAACCAAGTCTTGCCCAAACACTTCCAAGCTCCAAGCCAATCACACCAGCACCTATAATTCCTAAAGTTTTTGGCACTTCGGTAAATTCTAAAGCTCCTGTGCTATCAACAACATTGCTATCAAATGCTGCTGAGGAAATCTCAATTGGAGATGATCCAGTAGCAATAATAATATTTTTAGCAGCAATAGTTTCACTAGAACCATCAGGTTTAGTTATCTCAACATTATTTCCAGCAATAACTTTGCCTCTTCCAGTAATTGGTGTAACTTTATTTGCAGCAAACAGCCCGCCTATTCCTCCAGTAAGTTTCTTAACAATACTGTCTTTTCTGCCCATCATCGCGGATAGGTCTAGCTTTACTTTTTCGACATTAATCCCATGAGTATCTAAATGTCCAGAAGCTTCATAAAACCTATGAGACGAATCTAATAAAGCTTTAGATGGAATACAACCGACATTCAAACAAGTTCCACCAAAAACTGCATTTCCAGAGTCATCAACAAACTCCTCTACGCATGCAGTTGAAAGGCCAAGCTGTGATGATCTGATAGCAGCTACATACCCAGCAGGTCCACCACCTATTACAATTACGTCATACATAAAACTTCCCTACTTATAAATTTAAAAGCAATCTTTCAGGAGATTCTAATTGCTCTTTAATTGAAACTAAAAATCTTACAGCTTCTTTTCCATCCAAAAGCCTGTGATCATAACTCATAGCCAAATACATCATTGGTCTAATAACAACTTCACCATTTCTTGCAACCGGTCTTTCCTGAATGGTATGCATTCCCAATATAGCGGTTTGCGGGGCATTCAATATTGGTGTGGATAACAAAGAGCCAAAAACTCCTCCATTTGATATGGTAAATGTTCCACCCTGCATTTCATCAATTGAAAGTTTGCCATCTCTGGCTTTTTCTGAATATTCTAGTATTGATTTTTCTAACTCTGGTAATGATTTTGTATCTGCATCTTTAATAATTGGCACTACTAAGCCTCTTTCAGTAGAGACTGCAACTCCTATATCTTGATAACCATGATAGACAACATCACCGCCATCAATAGAAGCATTAACAATTGGAGATTTTTTTAGAGCCTGAACTGCAGCTATAACAAAAAATCCCATGAAGCCAAGCTTTACACCATGCTGCTTCTCAAATTCTTGACCATACTTTGCTCGTAATTCTTTTATAGGCAGCATATCAACTTCATTAAATGTAGTTAGCATTGCTGTTTCTTGTTGAACACTGACCAACCTCTTTGCGATAGTGCTTCTTAAACGAGTCATCGAAACTCTTTTTTCGGGTCTGTTTGATACCGATTGAGATAAATTATGATCTATTTTAGGGGCTTGATCCTTGGCATCTAAATGATTTACTACATCTGCCTTAGTAATTCTATTATCTTTACCTGATGCTTTAATAGATGAAGCGTCTAGATTATTTTCTGAGATAAGCTTATTTGCAGCTGGCCCATTCTTGTTGGTAGTTTTTTGAGGTTCTTGCTCTGATGCTGCTGAAGTCTCATCATTTTTTTCAACTAACTTTTCTACTTTAAAAGATTGAGATGCGTTCGTTGCATCTGATTCAGAAAACTCACCAATAACTTCGGAGCTATTTACTATATCCCCCTCAACTTTTAAAATTTTTGAAACAAAGCCATCCGATGGAGCAACAACTTCTAAAACAACCTTATCGGTTTCAATTTCAGCTATAACCTCATCCTGATTAACACTTTCTCCTTCTTGCTTTAACCAGTTCGCGACCGTTCCATCTGCAATAGATTCAGGAAAAGTTGGAGATTTAATTTCAATTGCCATAATTTTACCTATTTTAATGCCTCTTCAACGAGATTGCTCTGCTGTTTTAAGTGTAACTTCATCATGCCTACTGCTGGTGCTGCTGCTGCAGGCCTGCTGACTAAAGTTATCTCTCTTTTAATATCAAACCTATCTAGTACTCTTTGAATTCTATGTCTGTGACTAAACCATGCACCTTGATTTGCAGGCTCTTCTTGACACCAAACAACATCTTTTAGATTTTCATAATTTGATAATATTTCTTGAAGATCATCATATGGAAATGGGTACAATTGTTCAATCCTAACTAGGGCAATATTACCTTTATTTTTGTTATCTCTTTTTTCTTTGAGGTCATAAAAAACTTTTCCTGAACAAAGAACTGCCTTGGTAACTGCTGACTTATTTATTGCATCGTCATCGATAACACATTTAAATGACCCATCGGTTAACTCATCGATAGTAGAAACAGCGCTTGGATTTCTTAATAAACTTTTTGGTGAAATCACAATTAGAGGTGTTCTCATCTTTCTTATAGCCTGTCTTCTTAACAAATGATAAATTTGCGATGGGGAGCTTGGGATGCATACCTGAATATTTTCTGATGCACATAGCTGAAGAAATCGTTCGATTCTAGCACTGCTATGCTCTGGACCTTGGCCTTCGTAGCCATGAGGTAATAGCATGACTAATCCTGACAACCTTTCCCACTTATGTTGAGCTGAGACTATAAATTGATCAATGACAACCTGAGCACCATTAACAAAATCACCAAATTGAGCTTCCCAAATTGTTAGCCCTGTTGGCCAAGTTGCTGAATAGCCATATTCAAAAGCAAGCACAGCTTCTTCTGATAAAAGAGAATCATAAATATCAAATCTTGTATTATGAGTATTAGCAATTGTAGATAAGGGTATGTGCCCATTGCCATTGTCTGCATCAAATACACATGCATGCCTGTGAGAAAAAGTACCTCTTCTGACATCTTGACCTGTTATTCTAATTGGAAACTTCTCTGACAAAAGTGTTGCGTATGCCATTGTTTCTGCAAAACCCCAGTTAATTTCTAACCCTCCGCCGCTCATTTTTCTTCTGTCATCAAATATTTTTGATGCCTGCTTTCCTATTGTAAAAGAAGAAGGCACATCACAAATTTCAGATCCAAGCTTTTTGAAATCGTTTTTATCAAAAGATGTATCTACTTTTGGCCACCATATAACATCTAAATACTCATTCCAGTCAAACCAAAGTGAGTCATTGGGTTTTAAAGAAAGATTTTTTGCAACAATTTCACCATCTTCAAGTGAGTCTCTGTATGTTGATTTGATTAATGATGCTTCTTGTTTAGTGAGATGTGATTCTGCTATTAACTGATCTTGATATTGATTTAAAACAGAAGGATGTTTAGCTATTGTTTTATACATTAGCGGCTGGGTTGCAGAAGGATCATCTGCTTCATTATGACCTCTCCTTCTGTAGCAAAATAAATCAATAACAATGTCTTTATTGAATTGATTTCTATATTTGGTAGCGATCTTGACAGCATTTACCACCATCTCAGGATCATCGCCATTAACATGGATTACTGGAGCCTGAATCATCTTGGCTACATCAGTAGAATAGTCTGTTGATCTTGCATCATTTTTATTACTAGTTGTGAAACCAATTTGATTGTTAACTATAATATGAATTGTGCCACCTACATAAAACCCTCTGGTTTGTGACATTTGTAGTGACTCCATAACAACACCTTGACCTGAAAAAGATGCATCTCCATGAAGAAGTATAGGGACTACCTTCTTTCTTTCGATATCAGCAAGCCTATCCTGCCTAGCTCTTACTGAGCCAAGCACAACAGGGTCTACAATTTCTAAATGAGACGGATTATTATTTAAAGAAACATGCACTTCCCCGCCTGGAGTATTTAAATTAGATGAAAAACCTAAATGATATTTAACGTCTCCGGTATTTGCTCCTTCTAATTCAACAGCCTCATCAAATGCTGAAAATAAATCTGAAGGGATTTTACCTAAAACATTAACTAAAAGATTTAGCCTTCCTCTGTGAGCCATTCCAAAACATATCTGATTGGCTCCTAGCTTTCCACAATTTTGAATTGCAGCATCTATTAAAGGGACCAAAGATTCACACCCATCTATGCCAAAACGTTTCATGCCTGGGTATTTTGCAGCTAGATATTTTGCAAGACCTTCTGCAGAATTTAATCTCTCATAAATATGTAATTTCTCTTCCTTAGTAAATGAATACTGCTCTAATTTTGACTCGAATTTTTTTTGAAACCATCTTCTTTCATCAGAGTCCATAATGTAGTTATATTCGATACCAATAGTGCCGCAATATATACTTCTTAAACTTGAGACTATATCTCTTAATTTAGCTTTTTTTGATCCAGTTATGAAAGTATCTGTATAAAACTCAACATCAAGGTCGTCTGAAGACAAGCCATGGAATTCTATATCTAAATCTTCTATAGACTTCCTATCCATCATACCCAAAGGATCTAATTTTGCTTCCTGGTGTCCTCTATTTCTGTATGCTTGAATTAGTCGAATAACTTTTCCCTGCCTTTCATCAATCTCCTCATTAAGCAAAGATGAGTTTCTTGGCAGGTTTCGAAATTCACTGATGATTATTTGATGTGAAACTTCTTTTAAATTACTTGAATCAGAAGGGAGACTATTAAAGAAGTCTTGCCATTCATTTGATAAGTTTTCAGGGTCGGTTAGATATATCTCATAAAGAGATTCAAGATAATCAGCATGGCCTGCTGATATGTGAGAGCTTTTCCAAAGCTCTTCCATTGATTGGTTCATTGTCTAAAAAATTTTTCTAATTAGTTCCATCGGATGTAATTATATTCTTCTTAGACTTTAAAAGCATTGATTTTATCTCACCAATTGCTTTATTTGGGTTTAAACCCTTAGGACAAACACTTACACAATTCATGATTCCGTGACACCTGTAAACACTGAATGGATCTGATAATGCATCCAGCCTTTCAACGGTTTCTAGATCTCTTGAATCAGCTATAAACCTATATGCCTGAAGAAGAGCTGCTGGCCCTACAAATTTATCAGGGTTCCACCAAAATGATGGGCAACTTGTAGAGCAACATGCGCAAAGAATGCATTCATATAGGCCATCTAATTTATCTCTATCCTCAGGAGACTGTAATCTTTCTTGTTCAGGAGCTGTGGTATTATTTTGTAAAAAAGGCTTTATCTTTTCATATTGAGCATAAAATTCCGTCATATCTACAACAAGATCTCGAATAACAGGAAGACCTGGAAGAGGCCTTAATTCAATTTTATTCTTTTTCATAACAGATGAAATAGGCGTTATACATGCCAAGCCATTCTTACCATTTATATTCATTCCATCAGAACCACAAACACCTTCTCTACACGATCTTCTATAAGAGATTGACTCATCTTCTTCTTTTAATAAATGAAGTAGGTCGAGAACCATGATGTCTCTTGCAGGTTTTTCTATCTTATATTTTTTCATATACGGAAATTCATCCTGCTCAGGGTTGTATCTGTACATGCTTACTTCTAGTTGATTGGTTAACATTAATAAGTTCTCACTATTGGTGGAAATGCATCTACTTTTGTTGGCGCAAAGTTGACTTCTCTTTTTGAAACTTTTTTGTTAATTGGGTCATAGAAAGAATGACATAACCAATTTTCATCATCTCTGTTAGGGAAATCATCTCTAGCATGAGCTCCCCTGCTTTCATTTCTTTCAAAAGCTGATATAGCAGTAGCCTCAGCAACTTCAAATAAATTTTGTAGTTCAATTGCTTCGACTCTGCTTGTATTAAAAGCAGAACTTTTATCTTTAAGATGCAAATTATCAACCTTATGTCTTATTTCTGCTAATTCGTTTAAGCCTTTTTCCATAAAGTCGCCTCTTCTGAAGACTCCAAAATAATTCTGCATGCATTCTTGTAACTCTCTTTTTACTGAAGCAGTCTCATATCCACTCGTGGACTCATTTAATTTATTTAGGCGTTCTAATGAAGCATCTATGTCACCCTTAGAAGATGACTCTACTCCACCACCAGATTTCAGTTCTTCTTGAATATGCATTCCAGTAGCTCTTCCAAAAACCACTAAATCAAGCAAAGAGTTACCACCAAGTCTATTTGCACCATGAACAGAAACACAGGCCGCCTCACCAGCAGCAAACAGGCCAGAAATAATTGAATCATTGCCGTTAGTTCTTCTAAAAGCTTGACCATTAACATTCGTTGGAGTTCCACCCATCATATAATGACAAGTTGGAACGACTGGAATTGGTTCATATATTGGATCTACGTGGGCAAAGGTTCTTGAAAGCTCACATATTCCAGGTAATTTTGAATTGAGAACATCTGCGCCTAGGTGATCTAATTTAAGAAATATATGATCTGCATTTTCACCACAACCCCTTCCTTCTAAAATCTCAAGCACCATAGATCTTGCAACTACATCTCTTCCAGCTAGATCCTTAACATTAGGAGCATACCTTTCCATAAATCTCTCGCCATCTTTATTTATAAGATATCCGCCTTCACCTCTACAGCCTTCTGTTACTAGTGAGCCCGCTCCATAAATTCCTGTTGGGTGAAACTGCCACATTTCCATATCTTGTGCGGGAAAACCAGCCCTAAGAGCCATTGCCAATCCATCACCTGTGTTGATTAATGCATTTGTGGTAGAAGCATAAATTCTTCCTGCGCCACCAGTGGCCATTACAGTGGCCTGAGCTTTTAGGTAAGCAACCTCTCCAGATTCAATAGAAAAAGCTATAACACCTGTTACCTCTTCCTTACTGTTTTTAACTATATCCACAGCGAACCACTCATTTAGGAAGTTTGTTCCTTCCTTAACATTATTTTGATAAAGGGTATGAAGGAGGGCATGACCAGTTCTATCTGCTGCAGCACACGTTCTTGCTGCTTGACCACCCTTACCAAAATCTTTAGATTGTCCACCAAATGGTCTTTGATAAATTCTTCCGTTTTCAAATCTTGAAAATGGAAGTCCCATATGCTCTAACTCAAATACTGCCTTAGGGCCTTCAGAGCATAAATATTCGATTGCATCTTGATCGCCTATAAAATCAGCACCCTTAACGGTATCATACATATGCCACCTCCAATCATCGTCTGGATCAGCACTTGCAATAGCGCATGTAATTCCACCTTGTGCAGAAACAGTATGAGATCTTGTTGGGAAAACCTTTGAAACGACAGCAGTTTTAAGTCCAGATTTAGCTAATTCTAGTGACGCTCTCATCCCAGAGCCTCCTCCACCAACAATAAGAGCATCAAATTCTATTGTTTTTATATTGTCAGTTAAAATACTGTTACTCATTTAAGACCTTTATTATTAAATTTTATAATTAGTTATATGAATCATTTATATCTTCCATATTATATATAAGATTGATCCCAAATAAAGCAATCCACATAAGATAAATACAAGTTGATAGAGAAATTGAATTGATTCTGCTTTTTTAGAAAGAGCGGGATTTAGAAAACCAAGTGTTCTTTTTGTAAGGTAATCTGTTCCAACTGTCCATAGCCCAATAAAAGCATGAGATATTATAAGAATTGAAATTAATGAAGTAATTGCTTTCATTTCAATTGATGCAATAAAAGAAACCCAGTCATAATATGAACCTGAAGCTCCAACTAAATAAAAAACAATATATAAAAAATATGCAAGTATGGCTAAAGAGCTATATCTTTGAACAAACCAAATAATTGAGCCTTTCATAAATAAAAATGTCCAAAGAATCCAATAGTCGATACAAGCCATAGGCAAAGAACAAAAATTGATGAGTAATAGGAGCCTTTAAGTGATTCGCCTAAATGGAAGAAATCCATAAAAAGATGCCTAACCCCTGTAAGAATGTGAAACCAGAAAACAGAAAAACTAAAGAAAACAAAAACTGTAAAGAAAGTTAAAGACTGCAATGATTCATACATTAATTCATAGGATCCTTTATTTAATGTTGATATAAATAAAAGGTATACGAAAAGAGGTAAGGAGATAAAAAAAATATACATACCAGAAAGTCTATGGGCAATAGAAGAGAAGGCTGACATTGGTAGCTTTATTTTTCTTAGGTCAATGTATACAGGTCTTTGATTCATAATGAAAAGCTATAGTGATTTAATTTTTAAAGTGTAATTAAGATTATACAGGAGAATTCTTTTACAGATTATCAAAAAAATTATATTACTTTTTATTTTTTTTAATATGCTTAATTAATCTCTGTCTCTTTTTTACTTGTCTTTCAGTTAGTTTATTTACTTTTGATTCGTATGGATTTTCTGATTTTCTAAAAATCAATCTTAATTGAATGCTCTTAAGCTCAAGAGCGGATCTAAAAGAATTTTCAAGATATTTTTTATAGTTTGATGGAATTTTTTTGTCTTGATTTGAATGAATAACAAGAGTTGTTGGGTTTATGCCTGCAAAATGAACATGCTTAAGTTTTAAAAGTCTTCCATTTACAGATGGAGGTGCACTTTGCTCAATAAATTTATTCATCATTTGATTTAATGATGAGGTTGTATGTTTTTGCTGTGCCTTATCTATAAGGCCATTAGCCACCCTAAATAGTTTCTTGAAGCCAAGGCCTTTGATGCCTGATATTTCTAATTTTATAAAGTCATTAACAAAATTTGATTGAGCTCTTTTAGTCTCATAAATCTCTTCCTTTTGTTTTTTTGTAAGTAAATCAATTTTATTAAAAGCTATCAGGACTGGCTTACCCATCTCACATATCATATTAATAATTTTGAGGTCTTGATCAACAATACCCTCTTGCGCATCACATATGAAAATAACAACATCGCACTCCTCTACTGAGTGCATTGCTCTAACATATGAAAAATATTCAATTTTATGACTGTTTCTATAGCCTTTTCTGATACCTGCTGTATCAATAAAAATAAAATCTTGATCATCGACTGTGAAAGGAATGCTTATAGCATCTATTGTTGTTCCAGCTATCTCAGAAACTATTAACCTATCTTCTTTTATAAACTTATTTATAAATGTAGATTTTCCTGCATTAGGCCTACCCAGAACAGCTATTTTTTTTCCTTCTGGTGATTCATATTTTTCTTTTGGCAGTGAGTCTTTTATAAATGTACGAAGTTCAGTTATATTTCTTGAGTGCTCTGCACTAATCTCAAAAAACTCATTAATTCCCTTCTTATTTAAATCAACTTTAAGAAGAGAATCTGAATTTTTATCGATTTTATTAAGAACGGTAATAAAATTTTTATTAAGCTTTCTTAATCTTGTAAGAATGTCTAGGTCTTCTTTGTTTAAGTTTTCAGAACCATCGAGAAGAAAGATAATAAGGCTTGATTCCTCTGCAGCAATCCAAGCTTGCTCAGCTATATCTTCTTTAAGAATAGATTCATCCTGAGCTATTCCTCCAGTATCAATAATTAATGTTTTTTGATCACCAAATGTTATATAGCCATAGTTCCTATCTTTGGTTAACCCAGAGTAATTTGAAACTATAGCTTTGCGTGACTTAGTTAATTTATTAAATAAGGTTGATTTGCCAACATTTGGTCGACCTATAATTGCAATTGAAGTAAACATGTATAAATTTCATATTTATATACTTATCGAATATAAACTGAATCCTTGGTCTATTGCATAAAAATTATTACTTCTGCTTATTAAGCTCATTATGGGTTTTTTAGAGATTTTCTTTCTACTTATCGTCTTGCCACTCAAAGGATCGATTATGTGAAGGTATCCTTCAAGATCTCCAACTATCAAATATCCATTAAAGCTAACAGGATTAGAGAGTAGCCTATTGGAGTACTCATCTGTGCTCCATGATTCCTCAAAGCTTTTCATTGAAAATGACTTTATTAGAGAATCAGACTCAACAACACCCATTATCCCTCTCAATACAACGGGTGAATAAAAGGATGATACTTCTGATGTCCATACAGATCTTTTTTGAGCAATATCAAAAATATTAAGATTACCTTGGTAATTAGTAGCAAAAACAAGACCTGAGTCAATTACAGGGCTTGAGTCAGCATCGATTATATTTTCAAGCTCAGAGGCCCCGCTAACATAGGAGATTGCTCCATCCCAGACAGGAAAACCTGAGTCAATTTGAAAGACACCCAGCCTACCATTATCAAAAGTTGCATAGATTTGATTTTCAAAAATAACAGGACTACTACTTCCTCTTATTGTTAATGTTGGAAGTTTAGATCTATATGACCATTTAATTTCACCGTCATTTTTATCAAGCGCCATTAAATCACCCGATCCAGTTTTGACTATAATAAATTTTGCATCGATTGCTGCAGGGGCTAAAACCTCTCCCTTTACATTAGTCATCCATATTTTCGATCCATCTTTTTGATCAAAGGCGATTACATTACCATCAACATCCGAAGCAACTAAGACACCAAAACCAGCAGCAGTTCCAGATGAAAGGAAATTAGTTTCAATTTCCCAGTTTATATTTCCAGATTTTATATCTATAGATTTAATGCTTCCAGTATTGTCTGATGCAAATATACTATCTCCACTAAATGCTGGTATAAAGTTTCCAAGAGTATTTTCGCCATTAAACTTCATACTCCAGTCAACTGAAGTATTTAGCTTGTTAGTAAATGAAACTAGTGGTCTTGGCTCATCCAAATCTATATCGCCATTTCCCCAAAACTTTAAAGACTCCATGGAAGAGCATGATGAAAGAAGAATTACAGACAATATTGAAATATACTGTTTTTGTTTTTTAAAAAAGTATTTTTTTAAGTAGTTCATTTTAGATTTGCTATTTTGATTGCAATAATAGATTTTGATGTTTCGTCACTATACAACTCTTCAGCTTTTACGTATTGATCTTTGGCAAGTAAACTTTGGTCTTTTTTTGCAAGTATGTCCCCAGTGAGCTCATGAATGAATGCATTAGATGAAGATGAAGAGTATTTCTCCAATAACGAAAGTGCTTTATCAAGCTCATTCTCAGAAGCTAATAATCTTGCAGAATTTACTCTAGCAAGCTTGTTATAAATTTCATTTCCTCCGTAACCATCAGTAAGTTCAACAAGTAAAGTAAATTTATCTAAAGCTTCTATTGTTTTTCCTTCTGAGGCTTCTTGATTAGCTGTATCAAGCAAGGCAATTTTTGCATAGCCTGTCTTGCTGAAACTGGTCAATAGGTTATCAAAAGACTTTTTTGCGTTAGCTACATCGCCCTGTGATAAAAAATCTGACCATTCGTTAAAAACTATTGCAGCTTTTTCATCATTAATTTTTGAAATAGTTTTAAGTGAAAAACTTATACCAAATGCAACAATAAAGGCTATAACACTAACAATTAGTATTGTTCTATATTTGTTAAAAAAGGTCTGCATTGCTGAAAACCTATTATCGTTATCGTATATTTCGTTCATAATTCTTCCTGAAATTATAATGATGTATAAAAACTAAATAATTCTTCAATTGAGACAATTTCCTGATCTTTAAGCTCATCATTTAAAAACTTAATAACAGCAGTTCCATCTCTCAACTCTTCTTCTCCGATAATAATTGCATATTCAGAATTATTTTTATTTGCTTTTCTGAGTTTGGATTTAAGACTTCCGTCAGATAGCTGTAAATCTAAAATAACATTACTATTCAGAGACCTAAGTTGGTGGGCTATTTTATATGGTTTTGACTCTAAATTGCTAGTTAGGGTTAGAAATGAAATAACTTTATTTGAGGTTGTAATGTCCTTTATCAAGTTTGCAAACCTTTCTACCCCAATTGCCATTCCAATTGATGGAAGATTTTTACCACCCAGCTTTAATGATAGATGGTCATATCTGCCTCCCCCAAGAAAAGAATCTTGAGCGCCAAGCTCTGATGAAATTGCTTCAAACACAAATCCAGAATAATAATCTAGGCCTCTTACAAGAGTATAATCAATCTCTATATTGCAAATATCTTTATATTCATTTTGAATATTTTCTAAAAGAGATAATGCTGAAGGTTTAATAAACTCTCTTATAGATGGAGAATTTTTAAGAATTGATTGTGTTTCTTTATTTTTTGAATCAAGTACTCTTAAAGGATTTTTAGTAAGTCTTGTTAAGTCTTTTTCATCAAGGCTATCTTTAAATGGCTCGAGATATTCTATTAATGCATCACAAAATAATTTTTTACTTTCATTATCACCCAAATGATTAATTTTAATTGAGCAATTTTTAAGTTTAAATTCTTCAATAATGGAGCAAACCATTGATATTATTTCATACTCTGGTGCGCCCTCTTCATAACCAAGTATTTCAACTCCTGCTTGATAAAACTGTCTATATCTTCCTTTTTGCGGTCTTTCATATCTCCACATTGGACCGAGATACCATAACTTATGATTAGTTTGATCAAGTTTTTTTTCTATTATTGCTCTTATAACACTTGCAGTACCTTCTGGTCTCAAAGCAATATTCTTTTCATTTCTATCATTAAAAGAATAAATTTCTTTGTTAACTATGTCGGAAGCATCGCCAGCAGAACGAACAAATAGATTGGTGTCTTCTAAGGCTGGTGTTCTTATTTCACTGTATTTATAGTTAGTAAAAACTTTTTTTATTCTTTTTTCTGTCTCGAATATTTTTACAGAAATATTTTCTATATTGCCATCATCGTAATGATCTAACATACCAGTTAATGAGTGAATTTTATCCATTTCAGCTCCTTGCAATTATCTCGACAGAGTCTCTTAAAGAAATTTTTGTTCTTACTTTATCCTCGATTTCTTTAACAATGTCTGCACTATTAATTTTTTTGTCAGGTGCTCCATCAACATATAATAAGTTTTGAGGGCTTGCTCCTGTTAGTCCAATCTCTGCTGCTTTACTTTCTCCAGGACCATTAACATAACAACCTATCACAGCGACCTCGATATCTTCAGTAATATCTTCAAGGCGCTCTTCTAACTGGTTAACTACTTCGATTACATTAAAATTTTGACGTGAGCAGCTTGGGCATGCAATTATCTTTACACCCCTACTTCGAATATTTAAACTTCTTAAAATATCCCAACCTATTTTTATTTCATCTACCGGATCAGATGCGAGTGATATTCTTATAGTGTCTCCAATACCTTCAGAAAGAAGCATTCCAATACCAATTGACGACTTAACAGTTCCTGCTCTATAGCTTCCAGCTTCAGTAATACCTAGATGAAGGGGTTGATCGATTAACTTAGATATTTTTCTATAAGCCTCTACGGTCATTTCAATATTAGATGCTTTAAGACTCATTTTATAGTTATCGAAATTAAACTTGTCCAAGATATCTACATGCCTTAGAGCTGACTCAACTAATGCATCTGCATTTGGTTCTCCATATTTTTTTTGCAGATCTTTCTCAAGAGAGCCCGCATTGACACCCACTCTAATTGGCACATTATTATATTTAGCAGCATTAATTACTTCAGCAATTCTATCTTCTTTCCCGATATTTCCAGGGTTGATTCTCAGGCAGTCTGCAGTGTCTGCTACCTCAAGAGCAATTTTATAGTCAAAGTGAATGTCTGCAACCAAAGGAATATCAACAGATTTTCTAATTTCCTTAAATGCAGCCGCTTCATCGAAACCCGGTACAGATACTCTTACAATGTCTGCTCCAGCAGCTTGTAAGTCATTAATTTGATTAATTGTAGAGAGAACATCGCATGTATTTGTATTAGTCATTGACTGGACACTAATTGGGTTATTATTTCCAATAAGTACTCCGCCAACATCAACAGCCTTAGTGTTTTTTCTGGTTATCCAATTACTCATCATTAAAAATAATAGTGTTTACATTAAGTCTATTAGCATTGGTAATAAAATCAATCCTAATACCATTATATGTTCCTGTTACTGCCTCGACGTTTCCAACAACAACTTTGTAGGGCTTTTGAATAATTTTGTTATAAACATCACCTTTATTGAATAGCTGACTTATTAACAGAATATCTTTTGAGTATATTTCCACCCAACATTCTTTTGTAAATAATAATTGAAGGTCGTTTGCAGGCAATACAGGCTCAATAGTTAAATCGGTAATAGCTTGTATATCTTCTAACGTATTATTTGTATTAACAATTTTTGTTAACTCATAGAGCTCTTCTTCTTTAATATTCTGCTCTGTCTTTTGGGTGCTGTCTTTTACCGGAAAAGAATTTAATAAAATAAAGGCTGCTAAAACTAAAACTGCTAAACCGAATACAATAGTAAATTTTTTGAAAGATCTGTTAAAAACAGCTACCGATTTTTTGACGATTTGATCTTTTCTATTTTCTTGAAAATATATAGATGGGAATTCGCATTGTATGTTTAAAAAATTTTGATACTTAACAAAGTAAGCTCTGGCAAAACCTTCACTTGGAAAATCGATATAGTCGCCGGACTCTATCGCTTTTATAAACTTAGTATTTATTAGGGTTTTTTCTGAAACTTCATTGATTGTTAATTTTTGATCCAACCTTGCGTCACTGAAAATTATTCCAGTATTGGCTGAATTTGCAGATTTTAAATTATCACTCATGATATTGATTGATGCTTGATCAGCTTTTTACCTTTAATTGATTTAGTTAATTTTCCAACAAGCTGCCCACAGGCTCCATCTATTGCATCTCCTCTTGTAACTCTCAATGTAGTGATAAAACCTTTTTTCATAAGAATATTTTTAAATTGATTTATATTATCTTTATTTGATCTTGTGTAGTTAGATCCATCAAATGGATTAAAGGGAATTAAATTAATTTTACATGAGATATTTGAAAGGAGCTTGGTTAATTGTCTAGCTAATTCTGGAGAGTCATTCACACCATCAATAAGAATATATTCTATAGTTATGCTTCTTTTTCCTTCATAAAAAGATAAATAATTCTTGCATGAATTTATTAACATTTTTATCGGGTATTTTTTATTAATAGGCACGATTTCATCGCGAAGCGAATCAATTGGCGCATGAAGAGAGATCGCTAAGGAAACATCTATAGAACTTGTAAGTTGGTCGATTTGAGGAGTTATGCCAGATGTGCTGATGGTAATTCTTTTTCGAGAAAGCCCATAGGCTAATTGATCTTTCATTATCTTTGCTGACTCAATAACTGGAGTAAAGTTTAGTAGCGGTTCTCCCATTCCCATAAATACAACATTTGTAATATTAGAATCATTGGAATCGTAGAAGTTTGCTAGCCAAACTTGGCCAATTATTTCTGCAGCTGTAAGATTTTTTTCAAAACCTTGAGCACCTGTTGCGCAAAAAGTACATTGGAGTGCGCATCCGGCCTGAGAAGAGATACATAAAGTCATCCTCTTTTTTTCAGGGATTCTAACCATTTCAACCATCGAGCCTGAATCCAACTTTATTAAGTATTTTTTAGTTCCTTCTGGAGAAACATGAACTTCATCAACTTGAGGAGGCCTAATAACTGCAATTTCAGCAAGCCTCTCCCTAAGAGGCCTGTTAAAATCAGTCATCATTTCAAATTCGATAACTCCTTTTTGGTGGATCCATTTTAGAAGCTGTTTGGCTCTAAATTTTGGCTCTTCAATCCTTTTAAAAAAATCCTCTAAAGTCTCTAAAGAGTAACCTAAAAGATTTTCTTTTTTTTCCAAAATCTATTTAGATATTATTTCTTCATCTTTGAAAAAATAATTAATCTCTCTTATTGCGCTTTCTTCAGAATCTGATCCATGTACAGCATTTGCATCAATGCTTACTGCAAAATCTGCTCTAATGGTTCCTGTAACAGCTTCTTGAGGGTTAGTGCTTCCCATAAGCTCTCTATTTTTAAGTATTGCCCCCTCTCCTTCAAGGACCTGAACAAATACAGGACCAGAGGTCATGAATTTTTTAAGATCGTTGAAAAAAGGCCTGCCTTCATGTTCCGCGTAGAAGCCCGAAGCCATTTCATCTGTTAAATGAATTAGCTTACCAGCAACTAAATGTAGTCCGTTATCCTCAAACCTAGAAATGATTTTACCCACTACATTTTTGGATACAGCATCTGGTTTGATGATTGATAAAGTTTGTTCTATTGCCATGATATTTTATTCCTATAAAAAAATTTTAGCCATTATATGGGACTTATTGAGATTCTTCTATCCATAACATTTGAATAGCTTCTAAAATTTTCTCATTAGAGCGCTCTGGGTCTCCAATAAAACCATCTAAATCGCATATTTTAGAATGTAAATCAGGGAATCCAATCCATTGAGGATCGATATCAGGAAATTTATCATATAATTCAATGGCTATATCATTTACATCATGCCAATTTAGATCGACCATTAATGATCCTCTGAAACCATATTTATGTTGTACTTTGGAAGTTCAATTTCTATATTTTCACCAGCTGGAGGTATTGTCTGACAACTTAGCCTGGATGTCTGTTCAAGACCCCATGCCTTGTCAAGCATATCCTCCTCAATGTCACTAGCTTCTTCTAGAGCGTCGAAACCTTTCCTGATTATGCAGTGACAAGTCGTGCAAGCACATGACATTTCGCAGGCATGTTCAATCTTTATACCTTCTCTTAGAGCTGCTTCACATATAGTCTCGCCTGGGAAAGTAGCTATCTCTACTCCATAAGGGCAAAGTTCATGATGGGGCCATATTTTGATCTTAGCCATTATTTAAATTGTAAAACTTTCCCCACATCCACAAACTGCCTTTGCATTGGGGTTAACAAACTTTATTCCTTTATTTAAACCATCCTCTGAATAGTCAACAAGACTACCTTTTAAAAAATCAAAACTTGTTTTATCTACATAAATTTTGCATCCATTTTTTTCAAAAACAATATTTTTAGTATCTATGCTGTCTACAAAATCAAAGAAGTATTCATAACCTGAGCATCCAGCTTTTTTGACACCTATTTGAATACCTGCCCCTTTTCCTCTTGATTTGAGACTTGAAAGAAAATGATTAATTGCTTTATCAGAGAAATTTAAATCAGATGGATTAATATTTTCCATTGAATGATACCTATTGCTTGGATTCGTAATCTTCTATTGCTTGTTTAATTGAATCTTCAGCTAAAACTGAGCAATGAATTTTAATTGGAGGAAGTTCTAAGGCATCAACTATTTCTTTGTTTTTAATTTCCTTAGCTTCTTCTAAAGTCTTACCAATAAGCATTTCTACTAACTCACTTGAAGAAGCAATGGCAGAACCACAACCATATGTTTTAAATTTAACATCCTTAATAATATGAGTATTTCCTTTTGGCTCGCATTTAATTTGAAGTTTCATAACATCACCACAGGCAGGCGCACCAACCATTCCAGTTCCAACATTTTCCTCTTTAGGATCAAATCTTCCTACATTAAATGCTTGAGGGTTCTCTAGAGTATTCTCAAACTTATCAACTACTTTTTTACTATATGCCATAAAAGCTCCTACTTTAGTGTGTGTTCCATTTAACAGTATCTAAATCTATACCATCTAAATGCATTTCCCATAATGGAGAAAGTTCTCTCAATCTATCTACAACTTTATTTAAAATAGAGAGTGTATTTTTTATATCCTCATCGCTTGTAAATCTTCCGAAAGAAAATCTTATTGAGCTATGCGCTAATTCATCTTTTCTACCTAACGCTCTAAGAACATATGAAGGCTCAAGACTTGCAGATGTGCATGCAGATCCAGAAGATACTGCTATATCCTTAAGTCCCATAATCAAAGATTCACCCTCAACAAAATTGAAGCTGATATTTAAAATATTAGGAACCTTGTTGTCAAGATCCCCATTTATATATGCATGTTCTATTTTCATTGCTTCTTTAAGAAATTGCTCATGATAAGCTTTAATTTTTAAATGATCAGACTCCATTTCTTCTTTTGCAATCTTGAATGCCTCGCCCATACCAACAATTTGGTGAGTAGGAAGAGTTCCAGATCTCATTCCCCTCTCATGACCACCACCATGAATTAAAGCTTCGATTCTAACTCTTGGTTTTCTTCTTACAAAAAGTGCACCTATACCCTTTGGGCCATAGGTTTTATGAGCTGAAAATGACATTAAATCAACTGGGAGTTTTGATAGATCGATATCTACTTTTCCAGTACTTTGGGCTGCGTCTACATGAAAAAAGGCACCAGCTTCTCTAGTGATCTTGCCAATTTCTTCTAGATTATTTAACGTACCCAACTCATTATTAATGTGCATTACAGATACTAGAATTGTATTTTCTTGCATAGCATTTTTAATAGCCTCAGCCGTTATGACTCCTCCCTCATTTGGGTCTAAATAAGTTACCTCATAACCCTCTCTTTCCAATTGTCTGCAAGGGTCAAGAACTGCCTTATGCTCAATTTTAGATGTAATAATATGATTACCTTTTGATTTATAGAATCTTGCAACACCTTTTATTGCTAGGTTGTCTGCTTCTGTTGCCCCCGAAGTCCAAACTATTTCTCTTGGATCACAATTTACAAGATTTGCAACATGAGATCTTGCTTCTTCAACAGCATCATCAGCTTTCCATCCGTAACGATGCGATCTTGAGGCCGGATTTCCAAACTCTCCATCTGGGGTTAAATATTGCATCATTTTTGATGCAACCCTAGGGTCAACTGGGGTTGTTGATGCGTAATCTAAATATATAGTCGACTGTGTGCTCATTTAACTTATCTCTCTTAAGCTTATATATGGGCTATCGTGAGATTCCACAAGCTTATTTATGGTTATTTTACTTAAATAATTATCTACAACTTCGTTTAATTCATGCCATAGATTGTGTGTTTTACATTTCTTTCCGTTGTTACAGTTACTAGAACCATTGCAGTTAGTAGCATCAAGATCTTCCTCTACTGCATTCATAATATCTTTAATAGTTATTACTGATGGGTCTTTGGCATACATATACCCTCCATTCCTTCCTCTTGTACTCTTTACAATTCCTGCAATTCTTAATTTTCTAAAAATTTGTTCAAGGTAAGAAAGTTCAATATTCTGATTTTCTGATAAATCAGACAAAGAAACAGGACCAAATGACTCAAGAGCTCTTAGTTCAGTGAGTGCATTAACTGCATATCTGCTTTTTGTAGTAAGTTTCATGCATGAATTATAAATACTTGACTATTTTAGTCAAGTATTTATATTCATACCCAATCTATCAGCTACTTGATGATAGGATTCGACAACATCACCAAGACCTTGTCTAAATCTATCTTTATCCATTTTTTTTAAAGTTTCTGAGTCCCATAGCCTACATCCATCTGGAGTAAACTCATCAGCCAAAAGAATCTTTTCGCCTGTAACACCAAATTCCACTTTGAAATCTACTAGTATTAAACCTGAATCTAAAAATAGCTTTGAAAGAATCGTATTAACTTTATATGTAAGAAGCTTCATTTCATCAATTTGATGTCTTGTAGCCCAACCAAAAGATACAATATGCTCATCATTGATTAAAGGATCTCCTAACTCATCGTCTTTAAGGAAAAATTCAAATAAAGGGTTTTCAAGAATTAATCCATCCTCTGTACCAAGCCTTCTGCATATTGAGCCAGAAGCTCTATTTCTAATTACACACTCTATTGGAAACATAGAAAGTTTATGAACCAACGAATCATTATTATTAAGAACTTCTATGTGATGAGTTTCTACACCATTTTTTTCTAAATGATCCATTATGAATGCATTAAACTGATTGTTAACAGAGCCTTTTCCCATTAATGCTTCTTTCTTTTTTCCATCAAATGCAGAAGTATCATCGCTAAAATGCATTACCAGTTGCTCTTGATTTGAGGTTGTATATAAAGACTTAGCTTTACCTTTTGTTATTTCTTGTATTTTTTCCATTAGCTTAGTGATTCGTTTATTTTTGAAAGTAATTGCTCTGCTTCATCAATTTTACCATTCATTGATCTTGCTCGAACATAAGTTTTATTATTTTTTTCTACAATTGTTACTTCAAACTGAGCTTCTTCATTGAATGCGTTATTGTTTTTAGAACTATTTCCAAGACCAAAGAATGATAATAACCCTCCCTCTTCTTCCTTGATGTAACTTACATAAAATATGCCATCATTTCTATTTTTATCGTTCGTAACAATTTCAGCTACTTGCATGGCCTTGGTTACAGATGACCAGGCTCTATCAAAATTAAGGTTCAATTCAATAACTGTTTGGCCATTATCAGTATAGAAATTTGCTTTTTTCATTTCATTTAAATTTTGAGCCGCAAGTGATGTTCCAGAAAAGTTATCGACAGACTCAGCAAAATAATTGACAAGATTTTCAAGCTCTGCCTGAACTAAATCAATATTACTAACTATTTCTTGATCACCTTTGTTGACTAAATTTAAAAATATTTCAGTAGATGCCTCTTTAATACCGTGTTCAATTTTCATAACAAACTCCATAGATTCATCGAAGCTAATTTTAATTTCGCCAATATCCGGATTAGTACTGATAACATCATAATCAGATGTTTCCCAATAACTTTTTGAAATAGGCCATGAGGTAGATGGGAGTGTCTCTATATATATCCACATTAACTCACCCAATCTTCTTAACTGAACAGAACTGTTGCCTGATGATGAAAAAATTTGCCTTGGCTTTGGAACTTCTTGATTTTTTAACTCCTTATCAATAGCAATAACTGGATAGTGATTTTCCTTTGATGGAGAGGATAATTCAGAAGGAATAACTATATCAGTTTCAACAACTTCTTCTAAAAAATCATGCTCAGTAGTTGGGAAATAACCCTCTGGACCCGTTAAATACGAGCATGATGTAACTAAAAAAAGTGAAAGTATATATATTAAATTTTTTTTCATAATAATTTTAATTTTATCATCTCTGACAGTATTTCTTCATGAAAAGTTACATCTAATTCCATAAGAGGGAGTCTAATTGCATTCTTAATTAAATTCATTTTATATAAAACCCATTTCACAGGTATTGGATTTGATTCAACAAACAATAAACGATATAAGTTTAGGTTGTGCTCATTTAAGATTTTTGCCTTTTCATAATCACCATTTTTAACTGCGGAACAAATTTCAGAATGAGATTTTGGACTGACATTTGCAGAAACAGATATCACTCCATGTGTTCCTAATAGCATTGAATCCATAAATGTTAAATCATCTCCAGAGAAAACTGAAAAATTACTATCTGCATTTTTAGATATTTGAACTAATTTTTTTATTCTCGACTCATCATCAACGGCTTCCTTGATACCGATGATATTTTCATGCTTTGATAGAACAGATACAGAGGAAGGTAATAAATCACAAGCAGTTCTAGATGGAACATTGTATAAAATTTGATCTATATCAACCGCATCAGCTATTGCAGAATAATGAGCAATTAAACCATTTTGATTTGGTTTATTGTAATAAGGGGTAACGATGAGAGCATAATCGGCTCCAAGGCGTTTTGATTCTTTTGTTAAATCAATAGCTTCCCTTGTTGAATTTGCTCCTGTGCCTGCTATGACTGGAATTCTTTTGTTAGTATGATTTATAGTGAAAGCTATTACGTCTAAATGCTCTTTAACATTCAATGTAGCTGACTCTCCAGTAGTTCCAACTGAAACTATTCCATCTGTTCCTTGGTCTATGTGCCAATCAATTAAATTTTTTAAACAAGAGTAGTCAACATCACCATTAGGCAACATTGGGGTCACTAAAGCTACTAAACTTCCTTGTAATACTTGCATGAAAAAAAAATTCGGTAAAAAATAGGACTATACACTACTTTTATTAAAAATTTATAAGGAAAAAGATGACTAAAAAACTTGAAGGCAAAAAATGCCCAAACTTCAACGCCGAATGTACTAGCAATTTAAAATTATCCAATAAGGATTTTTTGGGAAAAATTCTAGTAATATATTTTTATCCAAAAGATAGCACTCCAGGGTGTACAACTGAAGGTCAAAATTTTAGAGATAATTTTAGAGCCTTCAAAAAGTTGAATACTGAAATTTTAGGAGTTTCTCGAGAAAGTATTAAATCTCATGAAAACTTTAAATTAAAGCAAGATTTTCCATTCGAGCTTTTATCAGATCCAGATGAAAAAGTTTGCAAGGCATTTGATGTAATGAAGCTTAAATCAATGTATGGAAGGCAATATATTGGAATTGATAGAAGCACTTTTATAGTTGGCGTGGATGGAAAAATTATTAAAGAATGGCGTTCAGTGAAAGTAACAGGACATGTCAATGAAGTGCTTAATACTATTAAAGATTTAGGATGAAGGCCAAGCGTTCCAAACGGCTTTAATAAATGTAGCCATTGGAATTGCAAAAAATACGCCCCAAAAACCAAACATATTACCAAAGATAAAAACGGCGAGCATGATTATAACAGGGTGGAGTTTTACCGCGTCTGAAAAAATTATTGGCGACAACAAATTACCATCAAGTATTTGTAGTAACATATAGAGAGTTATAAGAATATAAAATTCGCTTTCAAAGCCAAATTGAAGCAGGCCAATAACAATAACAGGAATAGTAACCAAAAAAGCTCCTATGTAAGGTATTAATACTGATAGTCCCACAAGGACTGAAAGTAATGCAGCATACTCCAAGCCAACTAAAGAGAAAATTACTGCTGCGCAAACACCAACAATTAATATTTCAGTGGTTTTCCCTCTAACATAGTTACTAAGCTGTATATCCATTTCTGACCAAATACTAGAAAACATTTCCCTCTTACCTGGTATTATTTTTGATAATCCTTCAAGGATATTTTTTCTATCAAATAAAAAGAAGAAAACAAGTATTGGAAATAAAATTACATATAGCAATATTGTTATTGTGCTTTGTATTCCGGCAATAGAAGATTTAACAAGATTCTGGGTTACCGATGTAAGCTCAGAACTAACAGCTTGAAAAAAGATACTAATCTGATCTGATGATACTAAATCTGGAAACTTAGCAGGCAAGGTAGATACAAATTCTAAGAAACTATTGAATAAGCCTGGTACGTCTGAGACAAAGGCTTGAAGTTGAATGTATAAGATTGGCAAAAGCCATATTAATATAGCAGCAACGGTAATGATAAATATTGCAAAGGTAATAACAAGCGCCATTCGAGTGCTCACATTCCATGATTCTATCTTTTTTTGAAGACCTACAAGCAAGTATGCAACTACAATACTTATCAAAAATGGTGTTAGTACAGAGCCAAAAAAAGTCATCAGTAAAAAAACACCAATAATGGTGAAAGAGAAAATTATTGTTTCTTCGTTTCTAAAAATTTTTTTTAAAACAGAATTGATTTGTTCAAACATATATTTTTTTTAAGTTAGCAAATGAACTATGTCGGTCATAATATGGTCAAATAGAAAGTAATTACTTAATATTGACTAAATATATATTAATCTAAAAACATTATTTATGTTAGTTTTATGTTCAAATCAAGAAAATAAATTTTATAAAATGGTTAAACTACTTAAATTATCTATTCTTTTTTTTCTTTGTTTTTCAATACAAGGGCAAGGGTTTGAGAAAAAAGATATCGCTCTTCCTGAGCTTGGAGATAGAGTCTCTGGTGCTGTATCCTCTGATCAAGAAAAGGCAATTGGGAATGAGTTCCTTAAACAGATATATGCCCAAGCAAAGACCATTTCTGACCCTTTAATCTATGAATATACAGAACTATTAATATATAGACTCTCGGAGTATAGCCAAGTTCAAGATAGATATTTTAATATTATTTTAATTGATGATAGCAGCTTGAATGCTTTTGCAGCTCCAGGAGGCATCATTGGAGTGAATGGTGGCTTGTTTTTAAATGCAGATAATGAAGGGCAATTCGCTTCGGTTTTATCTCATGAACTAGCTCATTTGAGCCAAAGGCACTTTGCAAGAAATGTCTTAAAGTCTCAGGATTCCAATCTAGCCTCAGCGTTATTGCTGGTTTCATCAATAGCGGTTGCAATTCTAAGCAGCAATCCTGAAGCAATTGCTGTAGCTCCTGCAATAATGCAGAGTGAGAGTTTAAGATATAGCAGGTTGTTTGAAAGAGAAGCTGACAGAGTCGGTTTTACAAATTTAATTAAAGCTGGATATAACCCAAAGTCTATGGGTGAAATGTTTGAAAACATGAATGATCTAAGAAGACTTTCAGGCGATATCCCACCTGAATTCTTATTAACTCACCCTTTATCAACTTCTAGGATTAATGATGCGTTTAACGCAGCTGAAAACCTATCGGATATAGGTACGAAAAAAGATTCTCTAGAGTACTCTTTAATCAAGTCTAGATTAAAAATTTATTATGAAAAAATACCAGCCAATGCATTAAGATTTTTTACTTCTCTTCAGAATGAAAACCCCTCTGATGCAAATCTCTACGGGCTTTCTTTGGCTAATAAAAATTCTGGAAACTTTAAACAAAGCATTCAACAAATTAATATCCTAGCAAGAAAGTATCCAAAAAATTTATTTATCAATACAACAAAGGTTGAAATTTTAAAAGATGCAAAAAAATATGACGATGCCCTACTTCTAGCAAATAAATTTTTAGAAATATCACCAAAGAATTTTCCGCTATCGGTAACAAAATCGAAACTTCTTCTTGAAATGGGTGAGTACTTTAATTCTGAAGAAATTATTCGAGATCAAATTTTAAGAAGAAACTCCAACCCAGACTTATGGTTATTGCTATCAGAAATCCAAAGAGCAAGTAAAAATATTATTGGCTATCATCAAAGTAGAGCTGAATATCTTCTTTTACTTGGAAGAGATGAGGAGGCTTTAAATCAACTAGAATTTGCATTAAAGCTTACCAAAAATAATTTTCAAATTTCAGAAAGTATACTTACAAAAATAGTTTTAATTAAAGAAAATATTAACGCTTCTCGGAATCTTTAAATTTTTCATTGTTAGCAATTTTTAATCCAGCTAACGACAATAAACCTGCTAAAGGAATTGCCACTAAAGGCATAACACTAACGCCAATTGAAGCTATCTTTCCAATTCCCATAAAGATACTACCTGTTAAATCACCAAACCTAGTCATAAAAGTATCAATAAATACAGAAGATTTATATCTATCTGTTCTTTCTAGCTGACTATAAATAATTTCTCTTGATGGTTTATTAAAAGCATACTCAAATACTCTAAGTAAGGATTGAGCAAAAACAACAGCCGCAACAGATGGCATTAAGCCATAGAGTAAAAAGACGACCACAAATAGCAATCCATAAGTAAGCAAGATTATCCTGATGCCTAATACTGAAATAACAATATATGTTAGAAACAATTGTGTTAATAAAGTTAATGGTGAAACAAGCTGTTCAATTCTTGCAAAAAGTTCAATCCTATCCGGTGATAATTCTGAGTATGATTCAATTATAGGTATTGCACTTATCCACTGAACGGTCATTAAGGCAGTAAAGAGCCATGAATAAATTGCAATCGATCTAACTTCCTTTACAGAAAGAATATTAGAAAGTGCATCTGACCATTGTCCGCCAACTTCCTTGGTAAGGTTTGAAGACTTGTTTGAATTTACAATGTAATTAGCTACCAATATAGCTAAAAATAATAAGTAGGATGATGCTGCTGCAAATAGCTCTAAACCATAATTAGTAAATGATTGAGAAAGCCTTACAGATATTTCTGACCCAAAAATTGCTCCCAATGAGCCACCTGCCATTATAAAACCATATAATTTTCTAGATTTTATATCTCTAAATACATTAATTACTAAAACCCAAAATATAGAGACAACAAAAAAAGAATATATATTACACCAGATATAGAAAACTCTACCCAGCCATACTGCCTGCACAATATCCTCATCGCCTAAAGACCTAGAGTAGATTATGAAAAGGAATAGATTTAATATTAAAAAGGAATAGCAGTAAACTATAATTTTTTTAAAATTTGATCTTGAAGCTATCCATGAATATAAAGGGTTTATAACAAGCATAGTTAACGCTGTTATAGACAAGAGTATCAATAAGAAGTCTTGGCCATAATTTTCAACAGCCATTTCATTCCTCACCGCTCTTAAAACATACCATGAAGAAAGAACTAAGAAAAATAAAAAGCTGGTTAGAATTGTGTCTTTGATTTTCATAAAAAAAATATTATGCCTGTAAGAGTGGTGGGTCGCACAGGATTCGAACCTGTGACCAATTGGTTAAAAGCCAACTGCTCTACCAGCTGAGCTAGCGACCCATGGTTATGCATAATAAAAAAGTGTGATTATTCCATATTTTTCAATAACTGCAAGGCCAAAGATGATGCAGTATCTTTTGGGTATTCTCTCACAACAAAATTATATTTCTCTTTAGCTCTAATTAGCTCATTTTTTTTCATATATATGTCCCCTATTTTCTTATGTGCCAGGGGAACTCTGTAATGTGACGGGTAGGATAAAATGAGTTCCATAAAGAAATCATTAGAGGCATCTAAATTATTTTTTATGATAGAAATTTCTCCCAGCCAAAAATATGAGATAGCGTTTTTTTCATTATCATTAAAATTTTCTATGAAATAAGTAAATAAGTTAAAAGCTGTATCTAGGTCTTGATCTTCAAGAGCGCTGACGGCTCCCTTAAAAACATCTTCTTTGCTCTTTATGTCTTCCATACCCTTAAACCTAAAATCACCAGATATTGATAGCTCATTAGGCTGTTCTGCCTCTTCATCTTTTACTGATTCGGCTATAAGCTTTTTAATAAGATGACTTTGTGACTCAACTTTATTTCTTAAATCAGCGATTTCAACTTCAAGCTCTTGAATTTTAAGAAATAAAATATCTGCCTGCAATGTTTCATTGTCATCAGCATTGGCTAAAGAAGAAGAAAATATTACTGTAAGAAATAATAAAGATGTAAAAGAAAACTCTTTCATCTTTAGTTGATTTCAACTCTCCTATTTTTTGAATAGCTCATTTCGTCATTACCTGAAGCAACAGGTCTCTCCTCTCCATAACTTTTAACAGAAACTTTTGAAGAATTAATCCCATTTAAAATGAAGTAGTCTTTAACTGATTCTGCTCTCCTTTGACCAAGAGCAAGATTATATTCTCTTGTACCTCTCTCATCTGCATGCCCTGCTAGGGTTATTTTAATATTTTTATTTTGATTCATAACGGAAACAACACTTTTTAAAGTTTGAATTGATTTGGATGTTAAGTTATAGCTATCAAATTCAAAGAATACAGTTGCATTAGCAAAAATTGCTTTTGTTTCATAATCCAGTTCATCAACCTCAGCTACTGATACCTCAACTGTTTTAATTCCTCCTTCATAGACTCTTTCTTCAGTTACATTCATGCTTGAACATGATGATAGAAGAATCATAAATGAAAAACTAAATAAAAAATTTTGAACTTTATTATTATTGATTGATGGCATAAAAAAATCTCCTGTTTGTTATCTTAAAAAACCAGACCATGCGGGCTCTCTAACTTCACCTTTTTTTGCAGGAAGTCTAAACTTTGCACCGCTAAGTGTAAGGCCTGAGAGCAAACTTTCACCATTTTCTGTTACTGCATAGATTATCACATTCCCGTTAGGAGAAATACTAGGAGACTCATCTAATTTAGATTCTGTTAAAGGTCTTATAAAATTTTCATTAAAGTACTTTAGCGCTATCTTAAAATCATTGTCAGCTCTATGAACAAATATAATTCCATCACCATTTTTTAGATAAGACCCTTTTGCATTGTAGTTTCCTTCAAAAGTTATGCGCTCAGGATTAGAATTATATTTTCTTAGCTTTATTTCATATAGCTGAGGAGAGCCTGATCTTCCTGAAGTAAACATGATACGGGAACCATCAGATGACCAGGATGATTCAGTATCTATAGCGTAATGATTCGTCAATCTTGTAAGGTTATTATTTTTTAAGTTAAGAATATATATTTCTGCATTTCCATCTTGGTACATTGTCATAGAAAGAAAATTTCCATTTGGAGACCATGATGGAGAGCTTATTTGTTTAGTATTTTCTATAGCAACTCTTCTTTTTCCCGTCGCTATGTCTTGTATGTAAACTTTTGCAATACCAGTCTCAAATGAAACATAGGCAACTTGTTTTGAGTCCGGAGACCAGGCAGGTGAAATAATAGGCTCGTAACTTTTTAATAACACTTGCTCGTTTGCTCCATCAGCGTCAGCAACTATCAGCTCATATAAAGATTTCTTCTCTTCTACTATCTCAGTAATGTATAAAATCTTTGTTGACGCCACCCCTTTTATTCCAGTGATTTCTTCGTATATTCCATCACTTATATAATGAGATAACTGTTTAATTTTATTTGGTATGCCGAAAACCTTCGATGTTCTTATTTTTTTCTTACTGATTACATTATAAATTTCATAAGATGCAGATAAATTGAATTTATCTTCAGATTCCAAAGCTCCCATAACAATATAATCAATACCCAATAACTTAAATTCGTTAAAGTCTAGATCTTCTTCATTGCTAGGAGAGGACAAAAGCTTTTCGTCTTTTATAATTTTGAATTCTCCTGTTCTTTTTAAATCATTATTAATAGTGACATCTACTTCATCTGTTAGAGCTCTTTTCCCATCGAAACTTAACAAAGCAATAACAAATGGATCATCAGAACCTTTTGTGATTTCTAAAACAAGTTCTGCAAAAATGAATTGAGGTATTAAAAATAATATAAATATCTTTTTCATGATGGGTTAAAAGTAATTACCATTTTTTTAAAATTATTTGTATACAAGTTGCTGGAGATTTTATTATAAAAATTAAAAGACTCAACTCTATAAACTGCTTTCAGTGCTGAATTATCAAAACGAATATTACCACTGCTTTTTATCAGATCAACACTCATTATCCTTCCATTTCTATTTATTGATAGCCTTAAATCGCATATCAGCCCATCTTGAATATTTTTTGGTTTAAGCCAAGCTGACTCAATTAAATTGATAATCTTTTTACTAAATTCGTTAATTTCATTTTCTTCGCTTGATAAGATTTGGGCTTTATCAATATCTATTAACTCATTTAAGCTTAATAGCATTTCATTGGAGGAGCTGGTATCCACAATCTCTTCAGAGATTGTTTTATTGTTAACTAGCTTTTCTTTAACCAATATTTTTTTTGGTTTCGATGATGTTTTTAACTTAGCAATATCTTCTTTAAATACTAAACTTACATCTATCGCTTTGGTAAGAACTGGTCTTGATTGCTTATCAGAATAAAAAAAATCCATAAGAAATAAGATAATCATTGCGTGGATTAAAAATGAAAAAAATGATGCTATTAAATAGTCTGATTTAATTTCCATAGCCTGTGGTAACGATTCCAATCTTTAATATTCCTACACTTTGAACGGCTGCCATAGCCTTTGCCACACTGTCAAAGGTTACATCTTTGTCGCTTTGAAATACTACCTCTATTTCAGGGTTAGCATCATAAATAATTGCAGATTTTCTTTTAAGCTCGTCAATACTAATTGGTAGAACCTCTTCTCCAATATTCAAATAGAATTTGCCCATTTCATCTATTGAGATAACAAGCGGTTCATTTTGAACAGTCATTTTTGTAGTATCTGTTTTAGGTAGATTTACTTCGATGCCTTGGATAAGTAAGGGGGAAAGAACCATGAAAATAATCAATAAAACCAACATCACATCGATATACGGAACTACATTTATTTCTGCCTTGAGAGTTTTTTTCTTTGCTAGCCTATAGATCATTTATTTTTTATAGATTGCTTATAAAAAATGCTTGCTAACTCTTCAGAGAAAATTAAAGTCGATTGACTCATAGTCTCAAGCTCTGAAGTATATTTATTAAATGCGATTACAGCAGGTATAGCTGCAAACAATCCCATTGCTGTTGCTACAAGTGCCTCAGATATCCCTGGAGCCACTGCATTAATGGTAGCTTGAGTTGCGTCAGATAAGCCTTGGAATGAAGTCATAATCCCCCACACTGTTCCTAAAAGACCCACATAAGGACTTACAGAACCTACATTGGCAAGAAAAGGAAGATGTTTATTCATTTCCTCCTCATCAGCAGCTATGGCAACTCTCATGCATCTATTAATTCCCTCTAAATCTAATTCAGTTATTATCTCTTGGGGGTTTAATTGCTTAAACTCTTTAAAAGCGCTTTGGAATACACTTAACGAGCCATAAAGTGGTATATTTTCCAATTCAATCTCATCATACAAGATGTTCAGATCTTCTCCGCTCCAAAACCTTTTATGAAAACTTGTATTTATATCTTTAATTTTTTTATAAAAGTTATATCTCTCAACTACAACTATCCAAGTTAGAACTGATGCAAGTAATAGAAGCAACATTACAGTTTTTACAACCATTCCAGCTTCTAAGAAAAGATTTAATACAGAAATATCATTCATTTAATTTATCCTCATCAAGTATTAATAATAAATCATCAGGTAAGCGTTTAGGTTTTTTTGATTCAATGTCAATTAAGCAAACCTCAACCATGCCGCTACATAACTTTTTATTATCATTACGATTAACTATATCTTGTTTAAAAATCATACGGGCATTAGATTTTTTTTCAATTAAAGATTCTACAATCAATTCATCCCCTAATCTTCCTGGGAAAAGAAAATCTATTTCAATTCTTTTTACAACAAACGCAAGATTATTTATTCGTAATTCTTTTTGAGATATCTTGTTATTTTGAAGAAATTCAGAACGAGCTCTTTCAAAGAATTTAATGTAATTTGCATGATATACAAAACCCTGAAAGTCTGTATCTTCAACATATACCTTTAAATTTAAATCTCTAGGCCTGAAAATTTTTTTCATGAAGCTCGATATCTTTTTGAAATAATTCTAGTAATACTTGAATGAAATCTGGCCATAGTAAGTCCACTGTTACTAAAGTATTTTTGATATCTTTATTTATTGTACACGCCAAGATTCTAACTTTAATCGGTCTATTGTTAAATTTATAAACAAGTGCCGGCTTTAAATCAGCGCCTTTAGATGATGCTAAAACTTGCTCCCACCAATCAGGCCTTGGCTCGGCACCTGACCCGTATGCCTTGCATTCAATACACCAATTTCCAAGCATAAGATCTGGAAGCTCTTTAGTTCTTGTCTGTTCTAGTATTCTCTTAACTGGATTAGTTAAATTTAAATCATTAATTAAGGCATTAGCTATTTGTCTCTCAAAAGTTGCGCCTTTATTTCTTGAATTTATTGACAATTTTTACTCTTTTAATTCAAAGTTATCTGGAAATTCTGCGTTGGTATGGACCTCTTGCACATCATCAAGCTCATCCATAAAATCCATTATTTTAAGAACTTTTTCAGACATTTCTTGGTCAATTGCTACAGAGGTCTCTGCTCTTAAGGTAAGCTCAGCATTGATATTTTCTATGCTGTTAGATTTTAATGATTCAAGCACATTACTTAAATTGCTACTTGATGAAATAATTTCAAAGTATTCGCCCTCATCGACCAAATCATCTGCTCCTGACTCTAACACAATATCCATTAACTCTTCTTCAGAAGTGACTTTTGAAATATGGATAATACCAATTTTATTAAACAAATAAGATACAGAGCCGTCGGTTCCTAAATTTCCTCCAAACTTTGAAAAAGCATGTCGAACATCAGAAACTGTTCTATTTCTGTTATCAGTCATTGTTTCAACCAATATTGCAACACCACCGGGACCATACCCTTCAAATATTATTTCTTCTAAAGCACCAGTCTCTCCAGTGCCTGAGCCTTTTTCAATTGCTCTTTTAATATTATCTTTAGGCATATTAGCTGCATTTGCTTTGTCTAAGGCCAAACGCAATCTTGGGTTGTCATCAGGATCAGGACCGCCTTTTGCTGCAACAGTTATTTCTCTTATAACCTTGGTCCATACTTTTCCACGTGATGCGTCTTGTCTAGCTTTTCTATGTTTAATATTTGCCCATTTGGAATGTCCTGCCATATCTAATCTTCCTTATGAGTGCTAATAATTTTTAATTCTTCAAGCTGAGAATCATCAACTTTACTTGGAGCATCTGTTAGTAAGCATGTTGCACTTTGTGTTTTAGGAAATGCAATAACATCCCTTATATTGGTAGTATCTGTAATAAGCATAACTATTCTATCTAGACCAAATGCTATTCCTCCATGAGGAGGACAGCCTGATGAAAGAGCTTTCAATAAAAAGCCGAATTTACTATCAGCCTCTTCTTCTGAAATATTTAGTATATTAAATATTATTTTTTGCATATCTGCATCAAAAACTCTTAGTGAACCGCCACCAATCTCATAACCATTCAAAACAATATCATAGGCGTGAGCTAAAGCAGTATCAGCAGATCCCTCTAACTCCTCGGAAGTGCATTTTGGGAGAGTGAAAGGATGATGTAGAGATGTTAGATTTCCATCGTTGTTTCTTTCAAACATTGGGAAGTTAATCACCCAACATGGAGCCCATTTAGATGAATATAGATTTAAATCATCACCAATTTTTTTAATTAAGCTACTCATACTTAAATTAACAATAGAGGCTTTTCCTGCTCCAAAGAAAAGCAAATCATCATTATTTAAATCTAGTTCAGCTACTAAAGAATTTATTGTCTCTTTATTGAGAAATTTAAGAATTGGGGACTGTAATCCATTCTCAATATCATTCTTATTATTGACTTTTATATATGCGAGACCTTTTGCGCCAAGCTTAGAGACAAATTTAGTATATTCATCTATTTGGCCTCTAGATAGAGAGTTTCCTCCCGGAATTTTTAAAGCAACAACTCTTGAATTATTATCTTTTGCAGGCTCAGCAAAAACTTTAAACTCTTCATCTTTAACTAATTCAGATATCTCAACTAATTTTAAAGGAATTCTTAAATCAGGTTTATCACAACCATAGTCCCTTATAGAGTCATGCCAATTTAATACTGGAAAACTATCTAAACTATCACCACAAAACTTATGGACAAGCTCCTTTATCATATTTTCGCCGATTTCCATTATGTATTCTTGATCGATAAACGATGCTTCAATGTCTATTTGAGTAAATTCTGGTTGACGATCAGCCCTTAGATCTTCATCTCTAAAACATCTAGCAATTTGATAATACTTATCTAACCCACCCATCATCAGCAGCTGTTTAAAGAGTTGAGGTGATTGAGGTAAGGCAAAAAATTTACCAGACTGAACTCTGCTAGGCAAAATAAAGTCTCTTGCCCCTTCAGGTGTTGCTCTTGTAAGAATAGGGGTTTCTATTTCATGAAAGTCATTATCATCTAAGTAGTTTCTTATTGTTGAGCTTATTTTTGATCTGGTAACAATTCTTTGATTCATTTCAGGCCTTCTTAAATCAAGAACCCTATTTTTTAGACGAACATCTTCATTAACATCCTGATAGTCATCTAATGGAAAAACTGGAGTCACTGCTTTACTAAGAATAACTATTTCCTCAGCAACAAGCTCTATTTCGCCAGTTGTCATATTTTTGTTAATTGTGCCTTCTAACCTAGATTTAACTTTTCCAGATATCTTAACAACATACTCATTTCTTAATGTTTCAGCAATTTCAAAAGACTTTAAATTATCAGGATTAATTACAGCCTGACAAACTCCTTTAATGTCTCTTACATCTAAAAATATAACCCCGCCATGATCTCGTCTTTTGTGAATCCAGCCACAAATTATTATATCTTTATCAAGATGTTTAGATGTAATTTCTCCACAGTAGTGAGATCTCATAATATTTCCTTATTTATTTAGTAATCTTATCTTGTTTAGACTCTTTCTTGGAGTCAGATATTGAATTTTTTGAAGATTTATTATCATTTGATGATAAGTTTTTTTTATTTCCAGTTTTAAAGTCAGTTTCATACCACCCTCCACCCTTTAATCTAAATGAAGGAGCTGAGACCATTTTTAAAAGACTGTTTTTATTACAGTTGGGGCATAGCGTCTTAGGTTCATCACTAAACTTCTGTATTATTTCAGTCTCATATTCACAATATGAACATTTATAGTCATAAATCGGCATAAGTACTCGAAAAAAAGATAAAATTATAAACCATATGGATTTATATATAACAAATTAATAAAATGTTGTTCTCAAAACTATTACTACCCACTTTAAAAGATGCACCTCAGGAGGCTGAAGTTATAAGCCATAAGCTAATGCTTAGAGCAGGGATGATCAGAAGAGTGGCTTCTGGGATCTATACCTGGCTTCCATTGGGGCTAAAAGTCCTAAGAAAAATTGAAACTATTGTAAGGGAGGAGATGGACTCTTCTGGTGCTCAAGAAGTTCTTATGCCTATGGTTCAACCAAAGGAGCTTTGGGAAGAAACTAATAGATGGGAAAAAATGGGCCCTGAACTTCTTAGAATTCAAGATAGGCATAATAGAGATTTCTGCCTAGGTCCTACTCATGAAGAGGTTATTACAGACTTAATTAGAAATAATGTTAAGAGCTATAAAGAACTTCCATTAAATATTTATCAAATACAAACTAAATTTAGAGACGAAGTTAGACCAAGATATGGAGTAATGAGAGGAAGAGAATTTTTAATGAAAGATTCTTATAGTTTTAATGAGGATGAGGCCTGTCTTCAAGAGACATATCTCACCATGAGAGATACTTATAAAAAAATTATTGAAAGAATAGGGCTTGATTATAAAATTGTTGCAGCTGACTCTGGAGCAATAGGTGGAGATGCCTCAGAGGAATTTCATGTTCTTGCAGAGACTGGTGAAGATACTATTGCTATAAGTGATGATTCTGAATATGCCATAAATACAGAACTACTTCTTAAGGAAGGTGAAGATATAGCCTCTCTTGAAGGCAAGCCCTCTCCTGATGGAAAGGGAGTAATCCAAATAAAAAAAGGCATAGAAGTTGGCCATATCTTTCAATTAGGTAAGGTTTATGCTGAAGATATGAAAGCCAATGTTTTAAATAAAGAAGGTAAGGCTTCAACCCTCTTTATGGGCTGCTACGGTATTGGAATCTCCAGACTAGTTGCTGCAGCTATTGAACAAAATAATGATGAAAAAGGTATTTTATGGCCTCATTGCATTGCACCTTTTGATATTAATATCATTGCTATAGGATATGGCAAGGACCAAAAAATAGCAGATGCATCTATTAAGCTTTATAGCGAATTAAAGGATATGGGGTATGAGGTATTATTGGATGATAGAAAGGATGGCTATGGTACCAAGATGAAGGATTCTGAGTTAATTGGAATTCCATTAAATTTAATTATAGGTAAAAGGTTCATTGAAACAAATGAAATTGAATTAAAATCTAGGAACGGAGACTCATCCACAAACGATATTTCAAATATAAAAACAATACTAGATTTTTATAAATAACTTAATAAGAATTTATATCTTTTTTATTGCCCTTATTCTTAAAAAATTTTTGAATAAGGTATGAGAATATAACAGAAATTATTCCCCATAAAACCAAGGCATATGCCCAGTTATCAATAATACTTACCTCAAAGTTATTTTGAAATTTATATATTAACCCCACAATCATAGATGCAAGCCCAATAGGTAAAAATAAAACCAGAGATCCAAAAAAGACCTCAACTGTTATCAAAATAACACCTGCAATTAGCCATATATCTGGGTTTTCTAATAAATTAATCATTGCTTGTTGGTTTATCTGTAATGGTTCCCAGCAATAGCTCTAGGCTTCCAAGAGCCTTTGTAATATCTGATGGAACAACTAATGTTTTTGACTGTCCTGAAGAGGCAATAGCAGTTAAACCATCTACCTGTCTTTTCATAATCTCGTAATTAATAGCTGGTTGGCCGTCGTCTTTTATAGCTTGGCCAACAACACGAGTTTGCTCAGCATCTGCATCAGCTTTAATTTTAACTGCATATGCCTCGGCATCAGCAGAAACTTTGACTGCTTCGGCAACTTTTCTAGCTTCATATAGCTGTGCATCAGCATTTAACTCTATACTTCTTTTGTTACCTTCTGCAGTAGCAATAGTTGCCCTTCTCTCTCTTTCTGCATTTAACTGCTGTCTTTGAGAGTCTTTGGTTTGCTCATCAACTAATACATCAAGTATTTCAGTTCTTGTAACTTCAACTCCCCAGATTGCAGCTGCCTGAATAAGTCTATCCTTGATTTCAGAATTCATTGATTCTCTAGAAGATTGCAAATCATCAAGCTCTAGTTGACCAGCAGCAGATCTGATTACAGAAATAGCTGTATTTTCTATAGCTAAATCAATATTTTTAATTCTATAAACTGATTTAGAAGCATCTAGAACCCTAAAAAATACAGTAGAAACTAAACCTACCTCAACATTGTCTTTAGTAATTACTGATATCTGAAATTTAGGAAGTTGCCTTTCAAGAATATCTACTTTATGAGCAACACTATCTATAAAAGGAATAATTATATGCAGTCCAGATTCTAGCGTATTCGTATACTTTCCAAATCTCTCTATGACATATACTTTTGACTGAGGAACAATCTTGATACCTAAATACAGTACAAAAATTATTAAAAAAAATAATAATATTAAAAAAATCTGAAAAGTGCTTATCATAAAATTAGGTGCAAAAATTAGTTATAAATAAAATATAACAAATTATTCATAATAAAGAAAAGAAATAGAAATCGTTTATATATAATTAAATTCTTTCTATGATGGTAGCGTTAGCAGTACCACCGCCTTCACATATTGCTTGCAATGCATATTTACCTTTTCTTCTTTCTAGCTCATGTAGCATAGTTGTCATTAATTTAGTTCCTGAAGCACCCAAAGGATGTCCAAGTGCTATTGCACCACCATTAACATTGAGCTTATTTTTATCTGCATTTAGTTCAATTGCCCATGCCATTGGAACTGGGGCAAATGCTTCATTAACTTCATAAAGATCTATTTCATCAATATTGAGATTTGATTTCTTTAAAGCTAATTTAGAAGCAGGTATTGGACCAGTAAGCATAAATACAGGATCGTCACCAACTACTGTTATAGTTTTGATAAGAGCTCTTGGGCTGGTTTTAATCTTCTTAAGGCCCTCGTCATTACATATCATTATTGCCGATGCACCATCAGTTATTTGACTTGCGTTGCCAGCCGTTATGACCCCTCCCTCGATTACTGGGTTAAGACCAGACAAGCCTTCAATTGAAGCATCATATCTAATACCCTCATCTGAAATTACCATAGAACCTTTATTGCCTTCAAGTGGAAGAATTTCAGTTTTAAATAGGTCTGCTTTTGAGGCATTAGCTGCTTTGATATGACTCTCTAGTGCAAAGCTATCTAGATCACTTCTTGAAAGGTTCCATTTGTCGGCAACAAGTTCAGCACCAGTAAATTGTGAAAAGAATATACCTGGGTATCTTTTTTCAATGCCCTTGGCATTAAATGGAAAGCCATGCTCAGCCTTCATTCCATCTGTGATACTTGCACCAATTGGCACAATAGACATAACCTCTACACCACCAGCAATGACAATATCCTGTGTCCCAGACATTACTGCTTGGGCAGCAAAATGAAGAGCCTGTTGTGATGAACCACATTGTCTATCAACAGTTGTTCCTGGAACTGACTCAGGTAAGCTAGAAGCTAAAACTGCGTTTCTGGCTAAATTACCAGCTTGCGCTCCAACCTGATCAACGCAACCAAAAATAACATCGTCAATATCTTTTGGGTCAACTCCTGTTTGTTTTACAAGCTCGTCAAGAACCGCGGCCCCCATATCGGCCGGATGCCAATCACTTAATGAACCATTCTTTTTCCCACCTGGAGTTCGAACTGCAGATACTATATATGCTTTTTCGGCCATAAAAAAATCCCTATTAAAATATTTTCAATAGGGATGATTGTATCAACAAAAAACTATTTTGTAGATTTTGCTTTACTTGCTATATATTCTTTACGTATTTCATCAAGAAGATTTTCACGAATTTTTGCATTCTCTTTCAGGAATAGTCCTGCTTTAGCTTTTCCTTGCCCAATGGTTTCACCATTTAATTTATAGAATGCTCCTGATTTTTCAATTAATCCTAGTTTATTTCCATAGTCAAGAATCTCTCCTTCAGAGTTAATGCCTTGGCCATACATTATCTGGAACTCAGCTTGTTTAAATGGAGGTGAGACTTTGTTTTTAACAACTTTTACTCTTGTCTCATTACCCATTATTTCATCCCCTTCTTTAACAGCACCAATTCTTCTTATATCCAATCTAACCGAAGAATAAAATTTAAGAGCATTACCACCAGTTGTAGTTTCAGGGCTCCCAAACATAACTCCAATTTTCATCCTTATCTGATTAATAAAAACAACGGTTGCTCCAGATCTTTGGATATTTCCTGTTATTTTTCTTAGAGCTTGGGACATTAATCTTGCTTGTAAGCCGACATGATGATCGCCCATTTCACCTTCGATTTCTGCTCTTGGAACTAATGCAGCAACAGAATCAATAATAACTAAATCAACGCTATTTGATTTAACCAGCATATCAGCTACTTCAAGAGCTTGTTCGCCTGTATCTGGTTGGGAAAGTAGTAACTCATCAACATTTACACCTAGCTTTTCGGCATACTGAGGATCAAGTGCATGTTCAGCATCTATAAATGCACATGTTCCACCATTTTTTTGACATTGAGCAATTATTTGAAGTGTTAGGGTTGTCTTGCCTGATGACTCGGGACCATATATTTCAGTTACCCTGCCTTTAGGAATACCACCTATTCCAAGAGCAATATCCAGACCCACAGAACCTGTAGAAATAGATGGGATATCTAGTATCTCCCTATCTCCCATTCTCATAACGGTACCCTTACCGAAATGACTATCGATATCCGCAAGTGTATCTTTTAGTGTTTTATTACTCGTATCTTTTGATTTTGCCATCTTAATCTCCTTTACTGTATATTTATACAGTATATTACTATTTAAGAAATTTACAACTTTAAAGTATATTTTTTTCTTGTTTTGTCTTAAAGTCTCCATTAAATAATACTTTAATTTAGGTGAAATTATATGACCTTTGTGGTTACTGAAGCATGTATAAAATGTAAGTACACTGATTGTGTTGAAGTGTGCCCTGTAGATTGTTTTTATGAAGGTCCGGACTTTCTTGTTATTCATCCAGATGAATGCATTGATTGTGCTTTATGTGAACCTGAATGCCCCATAGATGCTATTTTGTCTGAAGATGAATTGCCTGAAAATCAGATTGAATTTATTGAAATTAATGCTCGACTCTCAGAAGTTTATGAAAATATTACAGAAGCAAAGGAGCCACTCCCAGAAGCTAAAAAATTTGAGACAGTAATAAATAAAAGGAGTTTAATAGACTTATAAAGTTACTAATGGAAGAATGGTTATACCACTTATTAATATTAAAGCAGTGAAAAAAGTCATGATCTCAAGCTTAAAACTTTTAATTAGCTGATTTAAAATCTTTGGCATTGTTAAAACTGATATTAAACAGCCTAAAGAAAAAGGTAATAGAATAACCCAATCAATAGTGCCAATAGACCCAATAATAATTTCATAAACTCCGAAAGATAATAATATTGCACTGCCAGATATTCCTGGTAACAAGAAGAATGAAAAAGCAATAAACCCCATAAAAAAAATAAATAAAGGTGATGGATCTAAAGGTGGTGAACTGAACTGACTCAACAGTAAACCAAACAATATGCCAGATAAAAATTGAATATTTAATTTAATATGTTTACCAAACTCCTCTTTGATTCTAAATGCTATTAGGACTGCTACTAGGCACATAAGTACCCCTATAAAATATAAAAAGTACTCAGTATATGAGGACAGTAATACCAATATAATATTAGATATGAGAATTACGCTAAGCATCATTGATATAAAGAAAGGTATTATCAAGTCAAGAAAGAAAACTTCATTTAATTTCTTTAGATTGAATGAAAGATTTGATAGCTTTAAATTAGCAAGAAATAAAATAAACTTATCATAAACATTAAAAGCAACTGCTACAGTAGAGCCAGATATTCCAGGTAAAAGCTCAGCAAGACCAACAAAGAATCCAGAAATAATAAATCTTAACCTCTCACTCACGAATCATTTCCATCCATTGAAATTCCTGGGAGCATTGGAACAAATGCCACCTCATCATAAATATCCTCTTCAATTTTATCAGATAGTTTTGTAATTACATTTAGCTGTTGTAATTTTGAATTTCCAACTGGTATAACTATTTTTGAGTCTACGTTTAAACTTTCAATAAGATCTTGTGGATACTGTCTTGGTGCAGCGGCACATATAACACCGTCATATTTAATATCTTGATCCCAGTCAACAAAACCATCACCATGCTTAAATAAAATATTATTTATTTTTAGCTCGCTTAAATTTTCTCTAGATTTAGTTACTAAAGGTTTGATTCTCTCGATTGCATGAACCTGTTCACAAAAATAAGAAAGGACCGCACTTTGATAACCGCATCCGGAGCCTAACTCTAATACTTGGTTAAGAACCTTGCCACGTGATTTGGTATGAGAGATTAATAACTCTGTCATTCTTGCAACAATATAAGGCTGAGAGATTGTTTGCTTATAGCCAATTGTTAAAGATCGATTTTCATAGGCTCTAGATCTTAAGGCTTCATCTAAAAATATATGTCTTGGAACCTGAGACATGGCATCAAGAACTCTGAAATCTTTTATACCCATTTCAAGGAGCATTTCAATCATCTCTTCTCTGACTCTTCTAAAGGTAAATCCAGAGCTATTCATTTATATGCTCTTTAAGGCTTTCCCTTAATTCAAGTCTATCAAGACCATAATCCAAAACTGATATTGATATAAAGCCATCTTTTACAGCCTCAGCATCAGTTAAATGCTCCTCTTGTATAGGCTCTCCAGATAAATTATATCGGTATCTTTTTGTATTTTTTTCAGAGAAGACTTCCACAGGCTTTGATGGAACACCTCTTTGCGCTAATGCAGTGATTTTAATTCCCTTGCACTCCTCTTCAGATAAATCAGGAAAATTTACATTGATAACTTTTCCAAAATATTCTTTAGGTAAATTTTTAACAGTATTAATAATTTCAGCTGTTTTATTAACAATAAAATTAATATTTTTGGTTTCATATGATGCAACAGACAATGCAATAGGAGGATATTTTAATTTCCTTCCTCCAACGGCAGCCCCTACTGTTCCAGAATATATGACATCATTTCCTATATTAGCCCCATGATTAATACCTGAAACCACCATATCAAATTCAAAATCAACCATGCCAAGCAGTCCAAAATAAGTACAATCTGCCGGCGTTCCATCAACTGAATAAATTCTTTCATCAACCTTAACTATTTCTATTTCCTTCAAAAAAGATATTGCAGCACTCATGCCACTGCAGTTTCCTTTCGGGGCAATCATCCAAACTTCATGATCTTCCGACAGTCTTTTGTATAGGTTTTGAATGTTTGGGGCAAGATAACCGTCATCGTTTGTAAGGAGTATTTTCATAATTTTTATTTAAGATTTACTAAGGATTGAACTGCGATAGCTTTATTTTGACCTATGATACCAATCTTTTCAGCTGTTGTAGCCTTTAGTCCGATTTTAGACTTTGGTATATTTAAAATACATGAAAGGCTCTCTATTATTGCGTCTCTGTGTGGTGATATTTTTGGTGATTCACAAATTATAGTTGCGTCAATATTATAGATTTCTAGATTTAAGTCTTTAATTTTTTCTAAGCAAAATTTAATTATATTTTTGCTATCTAGTCCTTTGTTGGCTTCATCTTTATCAGAGAAAAATATTCCAATATCTCCTAAGGCTGAAGCTCCCAGGATAGAGTCTGCTATTGAATGAAGAAGAACATCGCCATCTGAGTGAGCTTCTATCTCATGTTCACATTTAAGAAAATATCCACCTATTAATATCCCCTTTCCTGATTTATATGTATGGAGGTCGAAACCCGTTCCAGCTCTTGTAACAAACTTATTTAAAAGTTCTAGATCTTCTTTATGTGTGATTTTGATATTCGAAGACCTGCCTTGAATTCTAGAAATAATTAAATTTTTTGATTCCATGACGAATGACTCATCTGGAATGGCTGTATCCCCAGAAATTAATGAATTTAATGCTGGTTTCAATTTATCTATTTTTGAAATTTGAGGAGTTTGAACAAGATAATAATCTATTTTATTCTCAGTTAAGTTTTCATGAACATTTTTTATCGAATCAACTACTGGGATGTAAAATATGGAACAATCTGAATTTGATTGCATGATCTCATTATAGATACTAGTTATATCGCCTTCATTAATATTTGGTCTTGCTGCATCGTGAGTGATCACATATTCAAAGTTTTTAACCTCACCATGGTTTAAAGCATTTTTAACTGATTCAGCACGGGTCTTTCCACCCTCAACTAAAACTACCTTTGGATGATTAAAAAAAGCTTGTTGAGATATATATGTATCCAAATCAGATATTGGAATAATAATTTTAGTAACCAAGTGACAGTCCAAGAATGGCTGGATAGAAGCTTCGATAATAGTTTTTCCATTCAAGTATTCATATTGTTTGGGTTTATTTTTTCCAAACCTTTGTCCTATTCCAGCTGCTGGAATAATTGCTAATAGCTTATTATTCATCTTGTATTTTTACTTCATTCTCAAATGAAATGAACTCCTCGTCTGGGTATGAAAGGTTAAGTTTTTCCCTTGCAAAATTTTCAACATGTTCATTAGAATTTTGAGCATTTTCAATTTCAAATTCTAAAATATCATTCTGATTTTTTAAATCATTATTCTTTATAATTTGTAAGTTGTTCGCTTCTACAAGAAGGGATTTTTGCTTATAGTTATTTGCGCCAAAAAAAATACTATTTAATAAGACTATTATGAGCAATATTAAAAAAGTGGCCAAAAAATAGAAAAGACGTTTCATTTAGAAAGATTAAGTTCTATATTCTCCTCTTCAATCCATAGAAGCCGGTTATATTTTGCAACCCTATCAGATCTACAAGGAGCGCCAGTTTTGATTTGCCCGGCACCAAGACCTACTGCAAGATCTGCAATGGTTGTGTCTTCAGTTTCTCCTGATCTATGTGAAATAATTGATTTATAATTATTTGTATTCGCCAAGTGAATTGTTTCTATTGTTTCGGTAATCGATCCTATTTGATTAAATTTAATTAAAATAGAGTTTGCTAAGCCTTCATAAATACCATTTTTAAAAATTACTTTATTTGTTACAAATAAATCATCACCGACTAATTGACATTTATGTCCAATTTTTTCAGTCAGTATTTTCCAACCATTGTGATCATTTTCATCCATTCCATCTTCAATGGATATAATTGGGTAAGTGTCGACTAGATGCTCTAAATAATCTGCAAAGGATTCTGAATTTAATGACCTTCCCTCTCCTGATAAAAGATATTGACCATCTTTAAAAAATTCACTGGCTGCACAATCCAGCGCAATAAAGATATCTTTTCCTGGTATTAGTTTTGAGTCTTCTATTGCCCTTAAAATTAATTTTATTGCATCTTCATTGCTTTTTAGGTTGGGGGCAAACCCTCCCTCATCTCCAACTGCAGTTGATAGTTTTTCTGATTTTAAAATTGATTTCAAGTTCCAATAGATCTCTGAGGACCATCTCATGGCCTCTTTCATATCTGATGCTCTATTTGGAATAATCATAAACTCTTGAATATCTATATTATTATCAGCATGCTCACCTCCATTTAAAATATTAAGCATTGGCATAGGAAGATTCGGAGAAACTTGATGCCCTGTAATATCTTTATATATATCTGCAAAATGATTATGAAGAGGTATTTTTTTCTCTTTAGCTGCGGCATGAGAAACAGCAAGAGAAACAGCAAGAATAGCATTAGCACCTAAGCTAGATTTATCACTAGTTCCATCTAAATTGACTAATTTTTGATCAATTAATTTTTGATCTCTAGGATCAAGATTTATAAGAAGTGGGGCAATAATATCATTAATATTAGCAACAGCCTTATCGACACCTTTGCCCATATAGAGTTCATCACCATCTCTTAATTCTAAGGCTTCTTTTGTTCCTGTTGATGCTCCACTAGGAACCATTGCACTTGCCTGAACTCCACATCCAAGACTTACCTTACAGGAAATAGTAGGTAGTCCTCTAGAATCTAAAACTTGAATAGCCTTTATTGATTTGATCCAAGTCATGTTTATTAAAAAATATCTAAAATGTCTTGATCTTTTATAAATACATCAAGCTCTTTTATTTGCTTTAAAAAAGGTTCCAGCATATCCAACCGAAGGGCACACGGACCATCACATTTAGCATTATCTGGATCAGGGTGTGCTTCTAAAAAAAGACCTGCTATGCCTTGTGACATACCTGCTTTTGCTAAACTAAGAAGGTATTCCCTTCTTCCACCAGCAGCATTTCCTAAACCTCCAGGAAGTTGGAGCGAGTGAGTTACATCAAAAATAGTAGGTTTGTTTAGGTTTTTAAGAATTTGGAAATTAAGAGTATCAACAATTAGATTATTGTATCCAAATGAATTACCTCTCTCGCATAATGTAATTTTATTATTACCAGCAGATTCACACTTCTCAATAATATTTTTCATTTCTGGTGCAGATAGGAATTGTGGTTTTTTAAATTGAAGAATGGACGAGGTTTCTGCGGCAGCAACAACTAAGTCTGTTTGTCGAGCTAAGAATGCTGGAATTTGAACAACCTCACACACCTCACTGACTGGCAAAGCTTGACTGGGTTCATGGATATCAGTGATAGTAGCAATATTAAATTGACTCGAAACTTCTTGTAATATTTTTAAGCCATCTTCAAGACCAGGTCCCCTAAAAGATTTTACTGAGCTTCTATTTGCTTTATCAAACGAGCCTTTAAAGATGTAATTAATATTTAATTTGTCAGAAATAACTTTAAATTTTTCAGCTACTTCCATTGCTAGATCACGAGACTCTAAAACATTCACCCCGCCCATCAAAGTCATGGGCTCGGCATTACCGATAGTAAAATCTCTCAGCTCTAAATTATTCATAGTTATTTAGTTATTGTACTCTTAATGTAGCTATTAAATATAGGATGTCCATCCCTTGGATTGGAAGTAAACTCAGGATGAAATTGACATGCCAGGAACCACTTATGATCATTGATCTCAATCATCTCAACAAGCCTTCCATCCTTTGATTTTCCTACAATATCTAGACCTGCACCAGATAACTGATCTATATAATTTGGATTAACTTCATATCTATGCCGATGTCTTTCGACAATCTCCTCATTTTTATACATTTTATAAGCATTGGAGGATTTTTTTAATTTACAAACCTGTCCTCCTAAACGCATTGTTCCACCCATATCAGAATTTTTATTTCTTTGCTCTTTTTTTCCAGAAATATCACTCCATTCTGTTATCAATGCAATAATTGGATGTTTTGTCTTTGAATTAAATTCTGTACTGTGTGCACCTTTAAGTTTTAAAACATTTCTAGCATATTCAATAAGAGCGACCTGCATACCTAAGCAAATTCCAAGATACGGTATTTTATTTTCTCGCGCATATTTACAAGCAAGGATCATACCCTCAACACCTCTATCACCAAAACCACCTGGAACTAATACAGCATCACTCTGAGAAAGGATTTTTTTAACATTTCTTGATGTAATTGTTTCGGCTAAAACAAAATTAATATTTACTTTTGTTTTATGTTTTATGCCTGCATGTTCCAGGGCCTCATTTATTGATTTATAGGAATCTTGCAGCTCAGTATACTTTCCAACAAAAGCAACATTAACTTCTTTCTGAGGTTTTAAACTAGCATTAACGACTCTCTTCCAGTCTGAAAGTTTAGGTTCTGAAGTTTTAATTTTTAACTTATTAAGTATAATTTGATCAACTTTTTGCTTATTTAATAAAAGTGGTATTGAGTAAACCGTCTCCACATCATGCATTGATATAACATTATCTTGCTGAACTGAACAAAATAGTGCAATTTTCTTTTTTTCATCCTTAGGCAGCTCTTGCTCAGACCTGCAAATTAAGCAATCTGGACTAATACCTAAGGCTCTTAATTCTTTTACAGAGTGTTGGGTTGGTTTAGTTTTAAGTTCGCCAGAAGCCTTTATAAAAGGAACAAGAGTAAGATGAACAAAAGCCCATGAAGAAGATGTCATTTCAAGAGCCATCTGTCTAATAGCCTCTACAAATGGTTGACTCTCTATATCTCCAACAGTTCCACCAATTTCTACTATAGCAACATCCTTACCTTGACCGCCTTCTTTTATTCTTTTTTTAATTTCATTTGTTATATGAGGAATAACTTGAACTGTACCGCCTAGATATTTTCCTTTCCTTTCGTTTCTAATTACGGTTTCATAAACTTTGCCTGCAGTAAAGTTATTCTTCTTTGAGGCCTCAAATCTAACAAACCGTTCATAATGTCCAAGGTCTAAATCGGTTTCTGTTCCATCATTGGTAACAAAAACCTCTCCATGCTGAAATGGACTCATTGTTCCTGGATCAACATTTATATAAGGATCAACTTTGATAAGAGATACCGAGAGTCCTCTTGATTCTAATAAAGCCCCCAAAGAAGCTGCAGCTATGCCTTTCCCGAGCGATGAAACCACTCCGCCAGTTATAAAAATATATTTAGTATTTGCCATCAGATAAACGTTTCATGATGGGATAACAGAATAGCAGAATAACCTTGTTAGTGAAATAATATTTTCAAAATACTTAATAAAACTATAATTTTTTATAGATTCTCTTTACTCTTGATTTAATTCTGATCATTAAGTCATATGAAATAAGGTTATTTGATGAGGTCAAGTTATTGATTGAATGGTTGGGTGAGAAGAATTCACACCAATCTCCAATTTCACAATCTGGTATATGGCTAACATCTACAGTAGTTACATCCATGCTTACTTTTCCAAATATTTCTGCGCCAACATTGTTAATAAAAACTTTTGTGCCATCTTTAATATGATTTGGTAGCCCGTCTGCATACCCACAATAAACTGTAGCAATCTTCATATCTTGAGTTGCTTCTGCGCGTCCGTCATAGCCAACTCTTTGGCCTTTATTAATTTTTCTAATATTTATTATTGGCGATCTTAGCGTCATTGCTGTTTGGAGTTCATTACTGCCGATATATCCTCCAAAAATACCTATACCAACCCTAACCCAATCCATGGATTTATCAGGAAAATTAATTACACAGCCTGTATTTGCAATACTTTTTAAAATATCTGGATTTAATTTTTGACATATGCTATTAAAGCGCTCAAATTGGTTTTTGTTTGATATATCACTTGGTACGTTGGAAGCAGATAGGTGCGACATCAAGGTAAATTTCTTATCTGATAAGTAAGTAGTATAAATGTCAAGGAATTCATCCTCTTCAAACCCAAACCTATTCATTCCTGTATTTATCTTGAACCATAAATTTTCATAAGAGTCATTATCCTTAACTAAGGAGAATTGAAGACTATTATGGATTACTAAATCCAAAGAATTATCTCTAGCCTCTTTAAAATCAGATTGTGAATAGACGCCTTGCATCAGTAAAATCTTCTTAGAAGAAATTTTTCTTATGCTAATTGCTTCTTCAAGCCTAACAACACCATAGCCATCTACAAGATCATCAATATCTCTAACTATATTTGAAAGGATATGGCCATAAGCATCAGACTTGATAATTGCCATAAATTTTGAAGAATCATCTAATTTTGCTTTTAAATAAGAAATATTTTTTCTTACAATTGCAGGTTCTATTATGAGCTCTGAGGCAGCCCTAGTCATTAGAAATTACTAGAGTAGTCGTCTGAATATCCATCATTAGCAAAATTCTCAAAACGAGTATATTCCTTTAGGAAGGTCAGGTTGACCGTACCAATAGGACCATTCCTTTGTTTGCCAATAATTATCTCAGCTTTATTTCCCTGATCAGAATCTTCATTGTAAACCTCATCTCTATATATAAATAAGATTACATCTGCATCCTGCTCAATAGCTCCAGAATCTCTTAGGTCTGCCATGATTGGCCTTTTGTTGGGTCTTTGTTCTACGGCCCTATTGAGCTGTGAAAGTGCTATAACGGGTACCTGCAACTCTTTAGCTAAAGATTTTAATGACCTAGATATTTCTGATATTTGATTGACCCTATTTTCTGAGGATGTCGGAAGTTGCATTAGCTGAAGATAGTCAACAACAATCAAGGAAAGACCATGCTCTTCTTGTCTTGCAAGCCTCCTGGCTTTTGCTCGCAACTCCATGGGCGACAGTAAAGAGCTATCATCAATCCAAAGCGGAAGATTCTTTAACCTTTCCCCTTCTTGAAGTAAAAGTTTTAATTCATTATCTTTAAGCTGGCCAGATCTTACATTTTGCTGATTTAACTTACACATACCTGAAAGCATTCTTGTGGTAAGTGACTCTCCTGGCATTTCCAAACTAAAAATTAAAACAGCGCCTTTTGTATCCCTATCCACTAAAACATTTTCAGCTAAATTCATTGCTAAAGATGTTTTACCCATACTAGGCCTTCCCGCAACAACAATTAAATCTCCATTCTGAATGCCTTGAAGTTTTGTATCTAAATCTTTAAAGCCAGTTGAGGATCCAATCAGCCCACCTTTCTTTTCTGATAACTCATGAAGCCTATCCATGGTCTTTGGAATAAGTGATTTCATTGACTCCATACTGTCATTATCTTGAGATGACTCATCATTTAAAGCAAAAATCATACTCTCAGCTTTATCCAAGAGCGCTAAACCATCTTGCCCTTGTGGGTTATTAATAAGTTCTGAAATTTCTGAATTAGTCTTAATCAGCTTTCTGGTGATGGATCTCTGTCTTATTATTTCAGCATAGGCTTCTAAATTAGCAGCAGATGGGGTGGTTGTTGCTAACTCTATTAGATAGTCTTTACCACCAACTTTATTTAAAGAATTTTTATTATCTAATTTCTCTGAAACTGTTAATGGGTCTAATGGCTTATTTTCTTCAATCAACTCTGACATTGATTGGAAAATAATTTGATGATCTTTCCCATCAAAATCATTATCTTTGATAACTTGGATTACTGTATCAAATCTATGGGTTTCAAGCATAAGGCCACCCAAGACAGCCCTTTCTGCTTCTCTAGCTTGTTCGTTTTGATTTATTAATGAGTCAGACATTGGAATATGATTTTTACATCATATTTTAAAATATACAACTACTCAGCTAATACTTTTACAGTTACTTCAGCTGAAACTTCTGGATGTACGCTGATAGTAATAACGTGCTCACCAGTTTCTTTAATAGGTCCATCAGGTAGTTGAACTTCACTTTTATCAATTTCAACATTTACTGCTAGAAATGCTTCAGCTATCTCTCTAGTACCAACAGAACCATATAATGCACCTTCTTCAGTGACTGGGACAGCAATCTCACAAACAGAACCCTGAATTTCTTCTGATCTAGCTTGAGCTCTAGTTAGTTGATCTGCAGATGCTGCAGCTAGCTCATCTTTTCTTGCTTCTACTTCAGCAATATTTTTACCACTTGCAAAAGCAGCCTTTTTTTGGGGTATTAAGAAATTTCTAGCATAGCCAGAGTTAACTTCAACAACATCTCCAATTTCACCTAATCTTTGTATCTTATCTAATAGTATAATTTTCATAATCTTACTGGTGCATGTCCGTGTATGGTAAAAGTGCTAAAAATCTAGCAATCTTAATTGATTTAGTAACTTTTCTTTGGTTCGAAGCAGAAACGCCAGTTACTCTAGCTGGAATAATTTTTCCAGTTTCAGTAATAAATGGTCTTAAAGCATCAGTATTTTTATAGTCAAAATTCTTGGGTAAATCATATTTACTCATCTTACACTTCCCCCTTTGTCTTAGCTGACTCGTCAGCTTTTATTTCTTTAGATTCAACTTTTACATCTTCATTTATAGACTCAGGTTTCTTATTCTTAGATTCTGTAAACAAACTCGAATCTTCGCTTGAATGCTCTTTAACAACTAAAAATAAATGACGAATTATTGATTCGTTGTATTTAATTTTTGTCTCAATTTCAAGAAGTTTTGATGGGTCGCCTTCAAGATTAAAAATAATGTAATGACCTTTATTATGGTTATTAATTGAGTATGCTAATTGCCTTCTTCCTATATCTTCTGTCTTAACAATACTAAATGAATTATCTTTTAGTAATTTATCAAAATCTTTTAGGAAGTCACCAACTTTAGTTGATAGGTTTGGATTTAATATTATGACCGCTTCGTATTTATTCATTATTTGCCTTTTGGTTATAGATTTAAGCTTTAATTAGCCTAAACCAAGGAAAATGCATTCTAAAGCAATTATTTTTAGTTATCAATACTCACTTTTAACTATTTTTATAAGTTTGGTTAACCAGCTTTGGCCCTGTTCAGCTATAAGGCCATCGCTCATTTGTTTGTAGCCATGGTCAACAAGACCAATTGATGTAGCATATATTGGATTTTGAAGAATACTTTCCATTCCAGAGAACTTATTAGGAATTCCTAATCTTACAGACGTCTGAAAAATTGATTCAGCCAATTCAACGACCCCCTCCATCTTCGATGTTCCGCCAGTAAAGACAACTCCAGCTGAGATTTTGTCCTCAAATCCATTTCTAGTAATCTCGGCTTTTACTAACTCAAATAATTCTGTATATCGAGGTTGAACAATATCAGCCAAGGATGTTCTAGATAGTTCTCTTGTTGGCCTGCCACCGACTCCTGGAACTTCGATACTTTCATCTTCTTTTGTAAATTCTGCAACAGCACACCCGTGTTTTTGCTTGATCTCTTCTGCTTGCGGTGTCGGTGTTCTTAATGCCTGAGCAATATCACTAGTTACTTGATCTCCTGCAATAGGTATAACTCCTGTGAAGACTATTGAGCCTGAATTAAAAATTGCTATGTCAGTTGTCCCTCCGCCGATATCTACTAAGCAAACGCCTAGTTCCTTTTCATCTTCAGATAAAATGGAATGTGAGCTTGCTAATTGCTCAAGAACAAATCCATCAACAGCTAAACCGCAGTTTTTTATGCATTTTTCAATATTTTTTATAGCACTGTTAGCACAAGTAACCAAGTGAACCTTGGCCTCTAGTCTTACGCCAGCCATTCCTAGAGGATCAAGACTTACCTCTTGGTTATCAATAACGTACTCTTGGGGAAGAACATGCAATACATTTTGATCTGATGGAATTGATACTGCCTGAGCTGAGTCAATAACTCGATCAATATCAAAAGGTGTCACCTCTTTATCTTTAATGCCGACAGCACCCTGAGAATTTAAGCTCTTTATATGATTTCCAGCTATGCCCACATATACAGAATTTATTTTTTCTTCAATCATTGATTGAGCCTGTTCAACTGCTTTCTTTATAGCATCTGTTGTGGCATCTATATTGACTACTACACCTTTCTTCAAGCCACTTGATGGATAGGATCCTAAAGAGATAATCTCTAACTTGTTAGATTCATTATATTTACCAACAATACAAACAACCTTTGATGTACCTATATCTAGGCCAACAACCATATTAGAATTTTTTGTATTATTAGCCATATTTTAGAGCCACTCCATCTTTGTATCTAAGATCTATTATCTTAGGTATTTTTCTTTTCTCATACAAGTAATTCAATGTATCTTTTGTGTTTTTAATCTTTATGCTGTCTATTTTTTTACCTAGTTTTATTACTGAACTGTCTGTATTTATAAGCCACCCTCTTACATGATTAAAGTTAATAGAAATAAGTGCAAAATTTGTTTCTTTATATGCAGAGAAGAGATCTATTAGCAATAGAATATTATCAAGATCTTTTATATCTCCATTAATTTTAATCAAAGAAGTATTTGTAAAATCAAATTTAAATTTTTTAAGATCCTTGTCAACATAATATCTATCGTTAAGAATAAAAATTGGGATCCTATTAGATATAGAGATGTGAACTTTTTTTGAAAATGGAAGAGATCTGATTGAATAACTAGCAATCCAGTCTTGTTCTTCAAGCAACAATCTTAATTCTTTTTTAGAAATAACCAAGGATAGGCTTTCATTAAAAAATTTTTGTGAATCTAATTGCATTCCTGATTCGTAATTAATATCAAAAACTAAATCATCAGCATTTATAAAAATATTAAATCCTATAAGAAAATAAATAGCTAAGAAATATTTAAGCAATTGATGCATCTATTATCTTTTGCACAACTTCATTATAACTCAAGCCCATAAACTCACCTGATTTAGGAACACAGCTATGTGAAGTCATTCCAGGACTAGAATTTAATTCTAAAAAATAAAAGTCTCCATCGCTATTCTCAAGAATATCAACCCTAGCCCATCCTGAACACCCTAAAGCTTGGTAGGAATTATTAGCAAAGTTTTTAATATTATTAACCCACTCGTCACCATAATTTGCCTCAACTAAATCAGTATCATTGGATATGTATTTAGCATCATAGTCATAAAAACTATTTACAGTTTTGATCTCAATAGGAGGCAAAACTAGATCCCCAATAATTGTTACAGTATATTCTTTAAATTTAATTGCTTCCTCAAGAATAAATGGTCCGTTAAGGGTATTTAATTTTTCTATGGTTTCTTTATATTCATCTTTATTCTTGATCTCAAAAATATTAACACTTGAACCATCCATGGAAGGTTTAATAAAAAAATGATCAAAGGGAATATCTTCATAACTTCTTTTAAAACTTAAAGAATTGTTTATTTGGATTGAATCAGGTGTTTTCATTCCATTTTTTCTAATTAAATTTTTGCTAATTGATTTATTCCAGCTATGAGAACAAGATTCTGCATTAGAGCCTGTGTATGGAATTCCAATTGATTCAAGCCTTTTCTGTAATGCGCCACTTTCCCCCTCTTCTCCATGAAGAGCAATGAAAATAAAGTCAAAATTAATGAGAGCATGCAAATCATCAATGTCATTGATATCAAACTTTTTAGACTCATAGCCAAGTTCAATAATTGCGTCATGAACTCTTTTACCACTCTCTATGGAGACCTCTCTTTCCCCAGATGAACCCCCATAAAGCACTGCAATTTTATTTATACTTTCCATTTATCTATTATTGAATTACAAACAATTGATACACTTCCAGCGCCTTGAGTAATTAAAATATCAAAGTCATCTCTTCTTTGTTTGATTAGGGCATCAATATCATTATGGTTTTTAAGATAGGTCACATCTTTATGGCCTTGCTGTTTTAACGTTTCAACGATTGTTCTTGAATCAATACCCTTGATTGGCTTTTCACTTGCAGCATAAATATCTAATAGAACTACAGAATCAACCTTTTTGAGAACCTTTATAAAATCATCGAATAGCTGCGCTGTCCTAGAGAACCTATGTGGTTGAAAAATCATCAATGATCTGCTTTTTGGAAATTCTTCTTTATATGCTTTTATTGTGGATAGAACTTCAATAGGATGATGTCCATAATCATCTATAAGGACTTTATAGGATGGCTTTATATAGATTTCATGTTTTTCATATCGCCTTCCAACTCCGCTGAATTTTGCAATACCTTCTTTAATAGCTTTAAGTGGGATTCCTTCTTCCATCGAAACAGCAATTGCTGCAGCTGCATTATAAACATTATGAACACCTGGGAGTTGTATTTTAAATTTATAAATTTTTTCATTTTTTTTAATTTTAAAAAATTGCCAGCCATTATTATAAAAAGGATCTTGAATTTGATAATTTGCCTGACTAGATTTACCAAAAGAAATCTGTTTTCTCGATATTCGTTTTGAAATTTTCTTAATATTTTTATCATCAGTATTAATAATCAAATATCCATAAAAAGGAACGTTTTCTGAAAACCTTACAAATGAACTTAGTAGGTTTTCAAAATTATTATCGTAATGAACCAGATGATCATCATCAATATTAGTTAAAACTGCTACGTCTGGCTGGAGATGAATAAATGAACCATCGCTCTCGTCAGCCTCAGCTATTAAATGCTTTCCCTCACCAAGATCTGAGTTTTCATCAGTACTTAAGACTTTGCCTCCAACAACATACGTAGGGCTTTGCATTGCGACCGTAAATATTTTAGCAATCATACTAGTCGTTGTTGTTTTTCCATGACTTCCAGCAATAGCTATACTCTCATAACCTTTCATCAAGCTTCCAAGCATTTCAGCCCTTGGTATTATTGTGATTGAGTTTTTCTTAGCTTCAATAATCTCAGGGTTCTTTAGGTCTATTGCCGATGAAACAACAATGAGGTTGGCATTATTTATATTAGAGTGCCTGTGTCCAATATATACTTTAGCGCCACTTTTTTTAAGTTTTTTTAATTCGGATGTATTAGTGATATCTGATCCAGATATCTTGTATCCTTTTTTTAAAAGCACTCTGGCAATACCTATCATCCCTGATCCCCCAATGCCAATGAAATGAATGTACTTAATTTTTTTAAAATTCATATTACTTACTTAAATATTCTATTATTTTCGAGGATATAAAAGACGCAGCATTTAAGTGTTCTAAATTAGTCTTTGTTTTCCAATCATTATAAATTTTTTTCATCAATAACTTGCGATAATTTAATTTCTAAATCACTTCGCCCATTTTCTTGGCTATGAACTATGCCCATACCAATATTCTCAATGTACTTAGCATTATGAAATTGATGGTTATCTATTGATGATGGCAAAGGGATCATCACCATACCTCTTCCCATAGATGATATTTCAGAAATGCTCAAGGCACCAGACCTTGTAATAACAAAATCTGACCATTCAATCAAAGACTGAGGATTTTTATAAAACTCTTGAACCTCCGCATCGATATTTGCTTCTAGATATAAGGTTTTAACATCAGATAATTTTCCAACTCCACATTGATGTTTAATATTTATCTTGTAATTAATTTGACCAAAAACTATTGGAAGATTCTTATTTAAATATTCTGCGCCCTGGCTACCGCCAGTCACATATATATTAATATCATTACTCGAATTAATATCTTGTGTAGGTTTTTTGGAAAATATATTCCGGATTGGGTTTCCGCTAAAGATATTATTTTTTAAATTATTTTTTATAGGGAAGCCTAAAAAATTAAAAGTAGAATGGTTTGAAAGCATTTTATTGGCCGATCCTTGGATAGAATTTTGTTCATGGGTAAAAATAGGCTTCCTCATAATCTTAAATGCTATTGCTGGGGGTACAGTTATAAAGCCACCAAAACCTATCATTGCATCTATTTTTTCTTTTCGTATTAAATTCAATACATTTATAATTCCAAGTGGTATTAGAATAAGTGATTTAATTTTTAAGACTGTATTCTTCCCTCTAAATCCATTCATTTTTATAGTCTGGTAATTGAAATTTTTACCACTAACGGCTTCTATTTCTATCTTTTCTCCACCTCCTAGAAAAACTACATCATGACCGCTTTTTATGAGCTCATCAGCAACTGCTATTGCTGGAAAAATATGCCCTCCTGTTTTTGCTGCGGAAACTAAAATTTTCATATACCTATATTAATTTGTTTTCATTGTTAATTCTAAGAACTATAGCTACCAAAGACATCATTATGATAATACTGGTTCCTCCATAGCTTATAAATGGCAAAGTTAAACCTTTTGTAGGAAGCAGCCCTATATTTACGGCTATATTAAATAAGGCCTGCACAGCTATCAAAACAAAAATACCAAAAGAAACATATCCTTGAAATAGCCTTCCTTTTTTTAATGAATCTATAGTTATTTTTAAGATGCCAATAAATAATATTACGAACAGAAATAATAAAAATAATCCCCCAATAACGCCCAATTCTTCGACAATAATTGCAAAAATAAAATCCGTATGAGCTTCTGGAAGAAAAAAGTTTTTTTGGAAGCTATTGCCTATCCCAAGACCAAACCACCCACCTTGCCCTATTCCAATTAGTGAATTCGAGAGCTGCCAGCCAGCATTATTTACAACTTCTGGAGCAAATGGGTCTCTAAATGCCATAACTCTAGCAATCCTCCATGGGGAGTTATAAACAGCCAAGTATCCGAGCAAGGTAATTAATAACGACAGAAGACTAAATTGGAAAAATGAAATCCCAGCATAAAAAAGAATAGCCACCACTAATAAACATATGATTGCAGTTGATCCTAAGTCTGGCTGACTCATAATCAACAAAGCGATTATAAATAATAAGAATAAAGGTTTTAAGAAGCTTCTTAATGTATCTATCTCAGACATACGTCTAACTGAATATCCCGAAATATATAAAATTAAACTAAATTTACATATTTCTGATGGCTGAATATTTATAGGCCCAGCTCTAATCCATCTAGTACTTCCATTCACAGTCGTTCCAACTTCTGGAAGAAACATTACAAATAATAGAATGATGCTAATGAGCATAAAAACCCAATCAGATTTAAATAAAAAATCTGATGGTATGACAGAAAAAAATATCATTGAAATTAGTCCAATTGAAATAAATAGCATCTGTCTTGATGCAAAGTGAAATGGGTTTCCATAATTTTCATCTGCAAAATAAATGCTAGCTGATGAAACCATAGTAATTCCTATTGCCATTAATGCTATAAAAGGTATCAGTATAAAAAGATTGTTAACTTTATGATTCATTAAATAATTTAGTTACGAGTAAATTAAATTTATTACCCCTGTCTTCAAAATTTTTATAATCCTTTCCACTTGGGTAGCCAGGTGAGAATAAAATGTTTGAATCTATTGATATATTTCTTATGAATTGGAGAGCTTCTTTTAAATCATTAAGGATATGTATTTTGGAATGAGAGATACATTTTATTATTTCATTTTTATGAGCTCCAAATATCAAAATACTCTCAGGCCCATCTATAGCTAAATTTTTAAACTGCTCTTTTTTTGGGTTCCCACATAATAGAAGATGATATTGATTCATTCCAAAGCTCTTGTTAGCTTTATCCACTGCATAGTTTAATGAGTTTGAATTTGTGGACTTAGAGTCATTAATAATTGAATTAGTTATTTTTTGAAATCTAAATGGTAAATCTTTAAGATCTTGATGTTTTGGATTCTTTCCTGTGATCCATTGATATAGTTGAAAAGGATCGCTTTCATATGAAACGTTTTTTGCATTAAGTATTTTTTGCTTTGCTTTCTTGTAATTTTCAAATGTCTCATGATAATCCAGGTGATCAGGAGTAATGTTCAATAAAATACCAAAATCTAAATCAGGCTTATTTGCTTTATCAAGCTGAAAACTTGAAAGTTCTATTATTGAATACTTAGAGCCATTATTGATATGGTCCAACATTGGATCTCCAATATTTCCAATTAAGTTAGCCTTGGAATGCTTTTCAAAAATTTGATGAAGGTGTGAGCAAGTAGTGCTTTTTCTATTTGTTCCAGTAACTCCAATTTTAATTGATCTGTCTTCTTGAAGAAAGATGTCTAAATCAGTCAGTACTTCTGCTGCAGACTTAAGAAGTTTAAATGTCTCCCTGTCAATCCCAGGGCTACAATATATGGTTTTATAGGACTCCAGTTTTAAAATCTCTGAATCAAGTGATTTGTCATAAATATCATATTCAATATTTTTTACTTTTAAATATCTTTCAAAAGATTTTCCTGTAATGCCATAGCCATAAATCAGGGATTTCATTGATAATTTTATCTAAGTTTTAATGTTGCTAATGCAATTAAAATTAACACAAGAGTAATAATCCAAAAACGTACAATAATTTTTGGTTCTGGCCAGCCTTTTAATTCATAGTGATGATGAATTGGTGCCATTAAAAAGACTCTTTTCCCTCTTGTTTTAAATGAGATAACCTGAATTGCAACACTCAAAGTTTCGATAACAAATACACCAGCCATGATTGCAAAAACTAATTCATGCCGAAGTATTATGGCTAATATCCCAAGAATAGCACCTAGGGTTAGAGATCCAATATCTCCCATAAAGATTTGTGCAGGATACGTGTTGTACCAAAGAAAACCAATACCTGAGCCAATCAATGCACCACAAAATACTATTAATTCTCCTGAAAGTTTTAAATGAGGAAGGTATAAGTAATCTGCAATTATTTGATTTCCCATGCTATATGCTATCAAACCAAGAGCTCCTGCAATAAGCACTGAAGGAAGAATGGCCAAGCCATCAAGACCATCAGTAAGATTAACGGCATTTGACGACCCTACAAGAACAAACATCCCGGTAAAAATAAATAAAAATGGGCTTATTGGAATTAATAGATCTTTAAAAAAGGGGACGATAAAAGAAGTTTCTGGAGCCGTCTCTGCAGAATAAAATAAATACGTTACTGAGATAAACGAGACAGCTGTCTGTAAAATAATTTTTTGTTTGGAGGACAGGCCATCAGAGCTTTTTTTCTTTATCTTAATATAATCATCTGCAAATCCAATGGTTGCAAAAGAAACCGTAACAAATAGCACTACCCATATATATCTATTACTTAAGTCGGCCCAAAGTAGTGTCGAAATAACTAATGATGACAAAATTAGAAGACCTCCCATTGTTGGTGTGCCTGATTTTTTATAATGAGATTCTGGGCCTTGCGTTCTAACATGCTGTTCAAATTGCATAGACTTTAATATTTTTATAATTAATGGGCCCATTAATATAGAGATCATGAGGGCTGTTACTGCCCCTCCCAGGGTCCTTACAGTAAGATACCTTAGTACATCAAAACCAGGATCATAATCAACAAGTATAGTTCCTAAATATTCAAACATTTATAAATTTTTCCATTTGCATGCCTCTAGAGCCTTTTAAAAGTACAACATCATCTGATGATATATTTTGTTTTAAGAAAATTTTTAACTCATTTTCATTACTAAAAAACACACCATTTTTTCCAAATGCATCAACAGCATATTTTGTTAAATCACCAAAACCAAGCAAAATATCTATTTTTTTATGTGATGCATAATTCCCAATCTTTTTATGCATGTGCTTTCTCATTCTACCTAATTCAAGCATATCTCCTAAAACTAATACTTTTCTTTTTTTGGAGTTTGATAAAAGGTCAATTGATTTTTTTACAGAATCTGGGTTTGCATTATAAGTATCATCTATTAGTGTTGACTTATTAATCCAGCTGAATTGATCTTGTCTGCCCATTAACTTAATATTTTTAACATTTTTTACGATATCTTTTTCTGACTTATTTAAAAAGAATAATACTGAGAAAGTAGCTAAAATATTTTTAACATTGTGCTCTCCAGCGAGATTTGAGTTTATTCTTTGCTTAACATTATGTTTTGTAGACAAAATTGTGAAAGATGTTTTATTGATACTATATTTTATATCTGCTGCATAAAAATCAGAATCTTTACTCAGCCCAAAAGTAATAATAGAAATATCATTCCTCATCTCTCTCCACTGATTTTGATGGTTTTTATTTTCAGATGGTATGACCAAACATCCATTTTTTTTAATATTAGATATCATCTCTGATTTAACCTTAAAAACCCCATTGATGTTTTTTAGGCTTTCAAGATGGGAACTGCCAATATTAGTAATCACTCCAACATCAGGCTTAAGGAAAGAACTTAAATAATGTATATCGCCGAAATTAGCAGCACCCATTTCCATTACCAAGCTGGTAGAGGCTCTTTTTGCATTCATTATGCTCAGGGGCATTCCTATTTCATTATTAAAATTTTTTATGGTGCTTGAACTACCCTTCAAGCATTGATAGACCATGCTAGTTGTTGATGTCTTTCCATTACTCCCAGTAATGCCAACTATTTCACCTTCAAAACTACTTATTATATTTTTTGATATTTTTTTTAAAGCTTTTATAGAATCAGGCACATATATGATTTGCTTGTTTTTAGAATCCTTAAACTCTTTTCCGTCAGCGATTACAAGTGACGCGCCTTTTTTAATTGCCGTATTCACATATTTGTTGCCATTAAAACTATTACCCTTAATAGCTATAAATAATGAATTTTTTTTTAAGGTTCTTGTATCAGTAGAAATACTTTTTATGGGAATATTTTTTTTTACTGAGATGTCTAAAAATTTTGATACATCATTTGAATTACTTATAAATTTCATTTACCACTCCATGATCACTAAAAAAAACTTTTTTACCAGATGCCTCTTGAGTCACTTCATGTCCCTTTCCAAGTATAACTAAGCAATCATCTTTATCTATTAGCTTACTACCTTGAATAATTGCCTCTCTTCTGTCTTCTATTGAAATAACTTTTTCATGATCATTTCCTTTAAGAGCATCATTAAAAATTGAATTAAAACTTTCATTTCTAGAATTGTCAGAAGTAAAAATTATTTTACTAGCATTGTCTATTGCAGCTTTCATCATTTTAGGTCTTTTTAATTTATCTCTGTCACCCCCGCACCCAAATACGACAACAATTTTTTTAAAGTAGTTTTTGATTGATAATAAAAATAATTCTATTCCTTCTGCATTATGAGCAAAATCAATTATTACATTTGCAGGTATATTATTAATTAATTCGGTTCTTCCTTTGGGGAGGGTTAGATAATTAAGATCGTTTATTTTTATTTGTGAAAAATCAGCAAAGCCAATAGAGCATATTCCAAATACTAAATTTTCAATATTAAACTCAGGGAATAGATTGCAAGAAAATTTATATGTCTGATTGGATGAAGGAAAATAACCTATTGGAGGATTATTTATCATGATATTGAATAAAGATTGCTCTTTATCAATAGAAACTATTTCGTAATAGATATCAGCAGACTTATTTTTTTTACTTATTGTTGTTAGCTGGTGTTTAGAATTTTTTAGATACTCATGTTTATCTTTAAGTAGAGCGAGATCCTCATTTATCAACATTAGTGGACTGGAAGGGTTAAATATTTGAAACTTTATATCGGTGTATTCTTTTAAGCTGCCGTGGTAATCGAGATGGTCTGTTCCAATATTAAGAAGAGCTGCTGAATTATAAAAAGAAATACCTTTGAGCCTTTCTTGAGATAGTGCATGTGAAGATATCTCAATGCAAACTGATACTGAGTCATTGAAATTATAAAAACTAAAAATTTTAAAAAATTCAAAAATATCAGGTGTTGTTTTTGAAGATATGCTTTTATTTATTTCTTCATAATTATATTTTGTTCCCAGTGTTCCTATATAAATTGATTCATATCCACTTTTTACCAACATTTGATGGGTTAAGTATGCAGTAGATGTTTTCCCATTTGTTCCAGTAAAGGCAAAGTAATTATTTTTACTTTGAATATCAACAAGTTTATAGAATTCCTCTAAAAATAAAAAAACTTTATTTTTTTGAGTAAATGAATCAAAAATACATAAGTCTTCAACATAAATAATATTTTCTTTATTGGATAAATATTCCAAATCATTATGAATGACCATTGAGGCACCAAGGTCAATTGCATGTGAAATATATTTACTTCCGTGAGCATGCAAGCCATCAAGTGCAAAGAAAACAAACCCATCTTTAACATTATGAGAGTTATTGGTAACTCCATTAATGTTTATATTTTTTGGAAAATTAATTCCTAATATTTTTTCTAAACTATTCATCTTCTGAATATCCAAGATAGTTTAGAGAGCTATCAGCTATTTTTTTAAATAATGGAGCTGCAATCATTCCACCTGAGTATGCATTTAAACCAGGCTCATCGATTGAGACAAAAATTGTTAGTGACTTATCAGAGAGGGGAGCTATGCCAACAAATGAAGCTCTATATGAATCTTCGGCATAGCCATTACCGTAAGATGTTTTATGAACTGTGCCAGTTTTACCTCCCTCAGTATAGCCATTAATATCTGCATTTTTTCCAGTTCCAATATGAACTACCTCTTTTAGAGCTTCCAAAGTATGTTTTGCAGAATTTTTAGAGATAACTCTGCGTTGCTCCACTTCATCACTCTTCAGTATCTTAAAATCTTTATATATACCTTTGTTTGCAAATACAGAATACGCTGAAGTTATCTGAAAAGGGCTAATGGTTAGTCCGTAACCATAACCCAGGCTTGCTAGCTCCTTGTCTGATATTTTATCCTTTATGTTCATTAATCCGAATGCCGATGAGGGAAAGTTTATTGATATTGGTTTACCGAAACCAAAATTATAGTAAGCATTTTTTAGTTTCTCATAACCAAGCATAATAGCAATTTTGGAAGCTCCAACTTGACTTGAATAAGCAATTACTTGTTTGGGTGTAAGTTCCTCATAACTTCTATAGTCGCTGATAATTTTATCATTTATCTTTAACCTTCTTGGAATTTCAATAGGTATATCAGGATCGAAAATATTATTATCAATTGCTGAGGAAAGTAGGATTGGCTTAAGTACTGACCCTAACTCGTATGCATCTATAAGCGCTCTATTTTTCTGTATTACCCTGCCAGGGTCATTTGGATTATATGAGGGATAGCTAGCAACAGCTAAGACCTCTCCACTCATATTATCAAATACAAGAGCTGTGCCTGCCTTAGCTTTATTTTCTTTAATGGCTTCCGCTAAAAACTTATAAGCATAGAATTGTATAGTGGAATCTATAGTCAGTACTATATCCCTTCCTTGGATAGCTCTATCTACCTCGATTGGTTTGGAGATAATCTTTTGTTTAGCGTTCTTATAAAATTTCTCCTTGCCATTTTTACCAGAAAGTACAGAGTCATAGCTTTTTTCAAGACCTTCTTGTGCTCTGTCTTTGCCATAAAAACCTACAAGCGGTGCTATTTGGTCTCCTAATGGATAATGTCTACTATGCCTTACTTCAACTTCAAGTCTATTATTTTGAAGAGTTTCAATAATTAACTGCTCGTCTCTAGATAGCCCTTTTTTAATTAAAGTTTTCTTTGAGAAGGATTCATTAATATTGAAACCCTCATCTAGGGAGATAAGATCTTTAATCGATATAAATTTTGCTAACTCTAAACCTTTAAGCGCATAAAGGTCATAGTTAATAATAGAAACAGCCAATGGGAAGTTATTTCTATCGTAAATAGTTCCTCTAACTGGGTTAATATTTCTATACTTTACATATTTTTTCTTACCTTCATTTTTTAAAAAAATACTGTCATCTATTTGCAAAGAAATAATTTTGTAGGCAATAGCAAAAATAGATAAACCAAAAAAAGAACATACTAAAATAAAGCGCCAATTTATAATACTAATTTTCTTCATCTGAATATTTAATATATATTTTTTTTGCTTTTTTCTTAATCATGCCAAGCTCTTCTTTTGCAGATTTTTCGATACTTGCAGGTGAGTTATTTGTATTAAATTGAGTAATTAACTTAAGATTCGTATCTTTAAAATCTTCATATTCTTTTCTTAAATTCTCCTGATTTGAATGCAATCTACTTATTTCAAAAGATAATTTGATCTGTTCCAGAGAAATAAAACAAACCACAAATAACAAGAATAATAAAATAATATTATTTAATTTACTCATTATATTTTTTTAAAAACTCTCATAATTGCACTTCTTGAGCGCTTATTTAAAGCAACCTCCTCTTCTGTGGGCCTGATTTTTTTGGCGATGCATTTAAAGTCTTTTTCTTCTATTGTGTTTAAAGGAATATCTTTAGGGAAATTCATTACGCTTGGTTTAAAAAATTCTTTCACTATATTATCTTCCAGAGAATGGAAAGAAATTACAACAATGATACCGTTTTTGACAAGAATATTACTAGCTTGTTCCAGGGATTGTTTAAGTTCCCCTAACTCATTATTGATATGTATTCTGAAGGCTTGAAAAGATTTAGTAGCTGGATGAATTTTTTTTCTTTTTTCTGGATATATATCTTCAATAATATTTGCTAGCTGAATAGTGGATTTAATTTCATTTTTTGATCTATGATCTAAAATTGAACTTGAGATGATTTTTGCATGTTTTTCATCTCCATATTTATATAAAATATCCATAATTTCTTTTTGAGTTGCTTTTTTAAGCCATGCTGATAACGGCACACCCTTCGTGACATTAAATCTCATATCTAAAGGACCATCATGGAGGAAACTAAAACCTCTATTGCCTTCATCAAAATGAGTGGAGCAAGTTCCTAAATCGTATAGAATTCCATCAATAGTTTCCTTATCAAAAGTATTTTCTAATTTATTGAACGAATTATGGATTGCATTAAAATTTTTATTTTTAATGAGTGATGCATGATTAAATGCATCTAAATCTTTATCGAATGAGGTTAGTTGAGCATCGGCATCTATTCTTTTTAAAATAGATTGAGTGTGACCGCCTCTTCCATATGTGCAGTCTACATATTTACCATTTTTTTTGTGGATGAGAAAATCTAAAGACTCTTCCAGTAATACTGGAAAATGAAGCATATCAATCTACTTGTTTTCGCATAAAAGTTGGCACATCAAGGAAATCAATTTCCGCTGCAGACGATGTGCCCCCTTTTTGATCTAGGTCATCTCTTCTTAACCCTACTGGATTTAATTGAATTGATGGCTGGTTATCTATTACTAATTTGGGAGCTCTCTGATCTACACCTGTTGCGACTATCGTTACTAATAAATCATCATCAACAGTTTCATCATAAACTAGACCATAAATAATATTTGCTTCTTCATGTATTATTTCTTCGACAATATCTGCTACTTCAGTTTGGTCACCAAGAGTTGGTTTTGCAGCAGTAATATTAACGAGAACACCTCTTGCATTCTTAAGGTTGATATCCTCAAGTAACTCACTTTTAACGGCTTGGGTTGCTGCTGCTTCTGCTCTATTTTTTCCACTTGCTCGTCCTGTTCCCATCATAGCGATGCCTTTTTCTGACATAACAGTTTTAACATCTGCAAAGTCAACATTAATGTGACCTTTTTTCATAATAATATCTGATATCCCTTGAACCGCACCTTTTAAAACATCATCTGCTTTTGCAAAAGCATCTTGCATAGGAGTATCTTCTCCAAGAATTTCATAAAGTTTTTGATTTGGTATTGTGACAAGACTATCAACTTCCTCTACTAATGAGGCTAGGCCCTTTTCAGCTGCAGACATTCTTTTTTTACCTTCAAACTTAAATGGTTTTGTGACCACTGCTACTGTAAGTGCACCCAATTCTTTGGCAATAGATGCTACTACTGGGGCAGCTCCTGTTCCAGTACCGCCTCCCATTCCTGCTGTTATAAATACCATATCTGCTCCAACTAAGAGCTCTTCTATTGCAAGTCTGTCACTTTCTGCTGCCTTTCTGCCAACATCAGGATTAGCGCCAGCACCAAGGCCTTTTGTTAACCCATTACCTAATTTTAATGTAATTGCACCATTTGCTTCTGATAATGCTTGAGTGTCCGTATTCGCGCAAATAAAATCAACACCTTCTATATTATGATTAATCATATGAATAACTGCATTTCCACCAGCACCACCTACGCCTACAACTTTTATTTTTGCGTTTTCTACTGCCTGACCTATTACTTCAAAATTCATCATTTATCCCCTATTAAAATGACATTGATTTAATGCTTTCTGGAAGAACTACATCTAGAATTTCTGTAGACAAGGGTCCGCCCATTTGTCTCATTTCCCAATTATTTATGTTCCAGACCTCAAATTTTTCGCCCATGCCAACTAAAGAAATCTGTTTTTGATCATTTATATCAGCATACTTTCTAAGCTCTGCTGGAATTAATACAAGCATTCTTCCTTCAACATCTAGGTCTATAACATGTGCATTACCTAATATGGTCCATTGCAGGCTTCTAACTATAGGATCTAATCCTTGCAATGACTGGAGTTTATTAGAAATTTCATTCCATTCTGATTCGGGATAAATTTTTAAAGATGGGTATTGAGGGTCTTTGGTTACAACAATTTTTGTTTCATTTTTTTCTAATAAATTAGAACGATATTTGGCTGGGATAGCCAACCTACCTTTTGTATCTAATGAAACTGTATTAAATCCATACATTATCAAAATATATAGACTTTTTACACACTTTGCAACACATTTACACACTTTTTCTCACACAGGATGTAAAGAGAAAAAATATGAGCTGGTCTATAAGCCGGATTCTGTAAATGATGATCATCTATCTAGATATTATGTTGCCATAATATTCATGCAACCTACCCAAATCCTAAGCGAGCAGCTTAAATGGATTTCTATTTGGTCTTGCTTCGGACTGGGGTTTACAATGCCTTAGTTGTCTCCAACTAAGCGGTGGGCTCTTACCCCACCATTTCACCCTTACCAATTAAAATTGGCGGTATACTTTCTGTTGCACTTTCCGTAGGCTCGCGCCTCCCAGGCGTTACCTGGCGTCCTGCTCTGTGAAGTCCGGACTTTCCTCTAGTAAACTAGCGATCATCCAACCAACTCGATTCATTATAGTTTGTTAATCAAGCAGTTGCTTATAAATATCTCTTTTATTTTCTTTTGACAAAAGTGAGATTAATTTTGCTGCATCTTTTGCAGGCAAAAACCTTAAAAAAGAATCTTTTACTTTTTTATCAAGAATAAAACTTGGCTTGTCTGTTGAAGAACTTTCGATAACAATTACAAATTCACCTTTAAGGGCTACTAAGCCATTCTTCACTCTTAACGATACCTCCTCTATAGTTCCCCTCTCAATTGTTTCATGAATCTTTGTCATCTCTCTGCATAATGCAATCTTTTTAGTTAATGAATACTCCTCTCTTAAAACATCTAAAGTATCTTCGATTCTTTTTGCAGACTCAAAAAGAATGATTGTATTTTTTTCATGCCTTAAAAAACTAATGAACTCTTTTTTTTGACTTTTTTTTCTTGGGACAAAACCAAGAAAAGAAAAGCTAGAGGTTGATAGCCCAGACATTACTAAGGCACTAATCACCGATGATGGTCCTGGTACTAGAGAAAATATAATATCTTCTTTTATGCATTGCTGAATAAGATAATACCCTGGGTCTGATACTGAAGGAGTTCCAGCATCTGAAACTAATACAATTTCATTCTGTTTATTTAGTAACTCTATAATATCGTGACTTACAGTCTCTTCGTTATGCTCATGAAGAGTTCTACATTTCTTATCAATCTTAAGAAAATAAAGGAGTTTGTTAGTTACTCTGGTATCTTCTGCATAGATATAATCTGCATTTTTAAGAGCATCAATGGCTCTAAGTGATATATCATTGAGATTACCAATTGGTGTTGACAAAAGATTTAACATAATAAAGAAAGTATAAAAAAATGATAAGACCTAGCTTAACATTTATTTCAGTATCCTTAATTCTTATTCTATTAGGGTGCAGCTCTGTTCCAATTATTAATGATTTAAGTATAAAGGGCGAGTATGAGAGCTCGTATACAGATCAAATGATAGATGGCTATGAGGAAATTTCTAAGGAACTTAGAAATGAGATTACATTTATTTTAGAAGAGATATTTTTTTATAATCGAGTCGATGAAGCAAATTTAGAAAAAGTTAATGCATTCATTCAAAATGGTCAGATAAAAGATTATTATGTCAATCAAATCCAATTAATAGCCTTAAACAAAAAGAAGCTTCAGTCAGTCCCATTAATAAATGCGAACTTCGACACTGGTAAAAAAAATAAGGAATATATTATTGAATCAGTTTTAAGAAGAGGTAATAAATTTAATATTATCTTTGATTCGAAAGGAAGAAGCATTAATGATGGGCTGCTTGACTCAAATCTATTATTTTTTTGTAGTAGCTATCTTCAAGATCAAAAAGATATTATTGAAAATCATATTTTTAAAAAAAATAATCCAAGTGAAGTTATAGTGGTTTTCTCAAAGTCATATAAAGAATATGCAATAAATCTAAAGCAAAACTTTCCTGGTATTAAATTTTCTTTAATAAATAATAAAAATCATGAGGAGTTTGCTCAAAAAGCTCTTGGGATTGATCGGAGCTTAATTAGATTTAATAATATTCAAAAATTAGATCAGAATATAAAGTTAGAAAATACTCCAAGAGAGAGGAAAGATTTTAAAAAAGTATATTTCTTGGTTGACTATTCAATAGGTAAATCCATTGTTCCTATTTTTAGAAGTTATTTATTAAATAGTGATTTTTATGCTGCTAACAATATTTTGTTAGGCGCTATGAATACAAAACAATTAAGCGATTTCGATAATCTTTATGTACCAACCCCTCAGTATTTCTATAAAAAGGTTGCTCAAAAACAAAGCATCACATCTATAGGTGATGAGATTAATAAAGCCTTAATAGAAGACATGCTAAGAATTAAAGAATTAAATGCCTCCAATGCCTCAGACTCATTCATATTATTAAATTCAGGAGCTATAAACTACCAGACTGATGATTGTATTGAGAGAGAGTTATCTTTTTGGAAAATAACTCAGGAAAATTTAACTAGTCCTCTTTAAGATCTCTTTCAAGAGAAGAAAGACTATCAAGGAAACCAGATCTCTTAAATATATCTTTTTGATAATCAATTAGTGGCTTTAAATGTCTATTTACTGGAAGTCTTATACCAATTGATGGAAGTCTCCAGAGTATAGGAGCAAAACAACAATCTACAAGAGTAAACTCATCACTCATAAAATATTTGAATTCTTTAAAGGTTGGAGCTATGGAAGATATCTCATGCAATAATTCCTCTCTTAATTTTATAAGCTCTTTTTCAGGTAACTCGCCAGCAATTAAGGTATCAACAATAGGACACCATTCTCTATCTATTCTTAACATCAATGTTCTGCTGTTTGCTCTGGCAACTGGGTAGACTGGTAATAATGGTGGGTGAGGAAATCTTTCATCCAAATACTCCATCATTACAGAAGGGTCATGTATTGCCAAATCTCTATCAACCAAAATTGGTAATTTATGATACGGGCTTATTGATAGAATATCTTCAGGCGTTTGTTCTAGTTTAGATTCTTTAATTTCAGCAGTGATATCTTTTTCTGCTAAAACTATTCTTACTCTTTGACTGTAGTGATCGTCTCTATCTGAATATAAAATCATAATTTTTTCCCTATTTTTAATGATAATCTTTGTGATATTCCCTATACAAAAGAGCTGATAAAGCTGTAAATATTAGGAAATAAAAAATAACATACCACCCGATTCTTTCTCGAGAAGCTTTTGATGGCTCGCCAACGTATACAAGAAAGTTAGTAAGGTCGTAAATAACCTTATCAAAATCTTCTTTATTTAATGAGCCCGTGCCCTCTTCAACCTGAAGAAATCCACATTTTTCTTTTGTAAGAGCATTGCCTTCACTGTCTCTTTTCTCTCCACCATTTTTAGCAATAATTGGAATATTCTTGCAAATAAGTTTTTGATTACCTTGAAGTGCAGCAAGCACATTAGGCATTGCTGTCCCAGGATAGACTAAGTTATTTACACCATATTGCTTAGAAGAGTCTTCATAATAAGTTCTTAAATAAGAATAGAGCCAATCATCACCCCTCACTCTACTTACAAGCGTAAGGTCGGGAGGTGCAACTCCAAACCACTGAGCTGACTCGTCTTTAGGCATAGCTCCTGTCATAAGATCTCCAGCTTTAATGGATTTATCAAATACTAAATTTTCAAAAAAAATGTCTTCAGGGATTTGTAAATCTTTTGCGATTCTTCCCCATCTTGAATATTGAAGTGAATGACATCCATAGCAATAATTAAGAAATGTAGAAGCTCCGCTCTGTAAGGACTCCATATCATTCAATGAATATTTAAATTTATCACAATCACCATAATCTTTGCATGGCCCACCCTCTGCAGATAACAAATTGTTTATGCCGAATAATAATGTAAAAAGAAGAAGAAACTTTACTGACTTATTAATTTTTATAACTTTCTGCTTTGTGGTCATAGACGCTCTGGAACCTTTTTAGTCTTTTCAAACTTTGTATATATAGGCATTAGAATAAAGAATGCGAAATAAATAAAAGTACAAATAATGCTCATCGTTTTTCTTACTTCTGTAACTCCAACAGTCCCAAGGTATCCTAGTGTTAAAAAGCTTATACCAAATAAAGCTAACGCTACTTTTGAATAAACTCCTTTATATCTGATAGATGCAGCTTTGCTATTATCAAGCCAAGGTACAACAAATAGAATTGCTACAGCTGATCCCATAATAATTAAACCGCCTAGCTTGTCTGGAACAGCTCTCAACATCGCATAGTATGGTGAGTAGTACCAAACTGGTGCTATATGTTCTGGTGTTACAAGAGGATTGGCTTCTTCGAAATTAGCCATCTCAATAAAATAACCTCCGCCCTCAGGAAAGAAAAACATTATTATTGCAAAAACAGTCATGAAGACACCAATACCAACAAGAGCATTAAGTACTTTATATGGAAAAAATGGGACACTGTCTAAAGGGACACCATCTTCGTCTAAATATTTTTCAATATCAACGCCTTCTGGATTTCCAGCCCCAACCTCATGCAAAGCAATAAGATGAAGAAATACCAAGGCTATTAGAACCAAAGGAAGTGCAACAACATGTAGTGCAAAAAAACGAGAAACTGTAATTCCAGAAATATAGTAATCTCCTCTAACCCATATTTCGAGAGACTCACCGATGTAAGGAATAGCTCCAAATAAGGAGATGATTACTTGAGCACCCCAGTAAGACATTTGACCATAAGGAAGAACGTAGCCAAGAAAACCCTCAGCCATCATTGCAAGGTATATTGCGCAACCAAAAACCCATACCAACTCTTTGGGTTTTTGATATGACCCATAAAGCAAACCTCTAAACATATGCAAATAAACAACAGCAAAAAACATTGATGCGCCGGTGGTATGGATATATCTAATGACCCAACCATAATCAACATCTCTCATAATATATTCAATAGATGAGAATGCCTGCTCTTCTGTATTTGAATAAGGCATTATTAGCCATATTCCAGAAATTATTTGAATAATTAATACAACTGCTGCTAAAGCGCCAAATAAATACCAAAAATTAACTTTTGATGGAACAGGATGCTTTGAAAGATGTCTTTCAAAAGTATTAGCTACTGGAAGTCTATTATTAAACCAGCCAAACATTTTTCCTACTACTCCATTCATTTATGCCACTCCACCATCTTCACCTATAGTTAAAATACTACCATTAAAAAAATGAGGCGGGACTGGGAGATTTGTTGGGGCTGGAACACCCTTAAATACCCTACCTACCATATCAAACATAGATCCATGACAGGGACAAAAAAAACCACCAGACCAAGATGCATCCCATGGCTTTGGTTCTACTTCTGGGTGATACTTTGGAGAGCAGCCTAAATGAGTGCAAACTCCTGCTATAACCGAATATTCACTACTTTTTGATCTTGTTAAATTTAAACCTCTATATGGCTCATCAATAGCCTCAGAATTAGGATCAGAAAGCTTAGGTAAGGTTTTTTTTAAACCTGCAAGACTTTCTTTGGTCTGTCTAATTACAAATACTGGCTGCTTTCTCCAAGCAACTTGTATTTGCTGACCATATTGCATTTTTGAAACATCAATTGTTACAGATGCCCCAGCTGCTTTGGCACGCGCGCTAGGATTCCAGGCTGCTATAAATGGTGTTGCTACAAATGGAAGTCCAGAAAGACCTACTGCACTTGTTAGGCCAATAAGTACTTTCCTTCTTGTATTGTCTTTTTCTTGCATTAATCCTTTATTTTCTTGTTAATTGTGTACTAAAAAACAGGCAGATTATACCACCAATTTTTATGTATTAATTTGAAAAATTAACGTTTTGAGAACTGTTTACTCTTTCTAGCTTTTACCAAACCAGGTTTCTTTCTTTCAACTTTTCTAGGGTCCCTAGTTAACAAACCAGCTTTCTTAAGTTGAGGTCTTAATTCCTCATCAAAAGCTATGAGAGCTCTTGAGATACCATGTCTAATTGCGCCCGCTTGTCCAAAACTACCACCACCTTTTACCTTGATATTGATATCAAGCTTTCCTTCAAGATCTGTCATCTCTAAAGGTTGCATTACAAGCATCTGTGCTACTTTTCTTCCAAAGTAAACATCTAATTTTTTATCATTAACAGTTATATCACCCTTTCCATGGGATAAGTAAATTCTAGCAGATGAAGTTTTTCTTCTACCTGTTGCGTAATGAATTTCTGATGTCATATTTTTGGATTCCACTCTATAGGTTGTTGAGATTCATGCTCATGATCTGGACCACTAAATACTTTTAGTTTTTTGATCATTGATTTTCCTAGTTTATTTTTTGGTAACATTCCTTTGACAGCTTCTTCTATAATTCTTTCAGGATGTTTTTCATTCATTTCTCTAAAAGTTTTAGTCTTTAGCCCGCCAGGATATAATGAGTGATTGTAATATTTTTTATCATTAAATTTCTCACCAGTAACTTTGATCTTTTCTGCATTTATTACAACAACATAATCCCCACCATCGGTGTGAGGTGTGAAAGTAGGTTTGTCTTTCCCTCTTATTCTGTCTGCTATTTTAGTAGCAACTCTACCCAGAATTTTGTCAGATGCATCAATAACAAACCATTGTCTGTCTACATTTTCTTTTTTTAGTGCGAATGTTTTCATAATCATATTTTTGTAAGATGCGAATATTAATGTTTTGAGGATGAATTAGCAATATTTATCAGCATAATTTTTCATTATTTACTAGATTCTAAATATTCTATAGTTTGCATCTCTTTGAGTCTGCTGGCACATCTGTTCCATAAAATGTTCAGTTTTGTCCCTTTATATAGATTTTCAATAGATTTTGAGTCAATAAAAAACTTTACTTTTGTATTCTCTTTATAACAAATGTCTATAAAAGAAATAAACCTTCTAATAATATCTGCATGATTATCATCATACTCATAAAAATCATTTATAAAAATCCAATCTATATTTTCACATATCTCAATAAAATCTCTTGAGCCGGTTGGTTGAATAAAGAAGTCTTTATAAGAAACCCAAAGAAAATTATTAGAGTAAGCCTTGCATTTAAATTTTCTTGAGTTTATGGAGAAATCACCAAAGCTAACCTCAATTTCACTAAAATTTTTTATTAGGAAATCCTTTATTTCACTATCACTCATTTTTAAAGAGGGATTGAAATCTGCTTCACTAAACTGGTGAATATTTCTTGTTCTGTAATCTATTGGTCCCCCAAGCTCATAAATATTTAAACTGTTCTTCAAAAAGTTCATTGCTTTCATAAATTTTTGTCTCTGCAAGCCATCTTTGTATAAGTTATCCGGATGCGCATTGGAGGTTAGATATAGTTCAACTCCATTAATTATTAGCTGGTTTAATAAATTACCTATGATCATTGCATCAGCTACATCTTCTACCTGAAATTCATCTATAAAAATTAGTTTAAATTTACTGTAATAGTTTTTTGCAATAATATTTATTGGGTCTTTGTTGCTTGATAAGTCCTTTAGTTGAGTATGTATGTTATGCATCAAATCAATGTAATGAAAAGAAGAGGTATTTTTTTGAAATTTCTTTTAAAAAAGATTTAATAATAAGAGTTTTACCTCTTCCAACGTCACCCCAAATATAAGCACCTCTTTTTTTTTGTCTTTTTATGAGGTGATCAAAAAAGTTTTTTTTCAATATTGTGTTGTTCAACTAAATTCTCAATAAGATTTAATTGGCCCTTGTCGAGCGTAATATCTTGGATTTTTAGATCATCAATGATATTTTGAATCATATTATTATGAATTATTTAAAAGAGATAAAGTTTCATCATTTGTTGTTAATTGCATTAGCATTGTTAGTAACATGGGTATACACAAACCATGATAACAATAAATTTGTTAAAGCTACTGAAAAATCTATTTCTTCAGTTGTAATAGTAGCCACTTATAATAATAGTTCATACTCTCTTAGGCCTGTTTCAATTGGCTCTGGTGTCATCTTTTCTAAAGATGGATATATAGTTACCAATTTTCATGTTGTCTCAAAAGGAAAGGTTGTAAAAGTAAAGCTTACTGATGGAAAAGAGCAAATAGCAAAGATTGTTGGTTTTGATATTAATTCTGATATTGCAGTGCTTAAGGTATCGCCAGAAGACTCATTTATTCCAATTAAAATTGGAGATAGTTCTAATATTAAAACAGGTGACAAGGTTTTGGCTATTGGGAATCCATATGGAATAGGGATTTCTGTATCAAGCGGAATAATTAGTGCTACTGGAAGAGATTACGGCAACCCTTATTTAGAGCTTATCCAAACTGATGCTGCAATAAATCCAGGCAATTCAGGTGGAGCGCTAATTAATGAAAAGGGAAATTTAATTGGCATTAACACAAAAATATTTTCAAAAACTGGGGCCTATCAAGGATTAGGCTTTGCAATACCAGCTAATGCTATTACCGAAATTGCTTCAGAAATAATTCAATACGGAAAAGTTAGGTCTGCATGGATAGGTAATTTTAGAGTTAGTGATGTGAGAGTAAACTTAAGCAACAAATCTTTAAATGGCTTGCGCGTAATTGAAATAGATAAATTTGGCCCTCTTTATGAAAGTGGGGTTAGGGCAACTGACATCATAATTGAAATTAATGAAGCTGCTAGCTCATGGACAAATCTTACGGAATCATTGAAGTCACTAACATTTGGTGATGTTATTAACCTAAAAATTATTAGTTCCAATGGAGAAATTAAAGTAATAGCAATCTCATCAGATGATATTGAAAAATTTAACTAGGCAATCTTAAAATCTCAGCTCCCAAATAATTAAGCTTTTCTTCAATTCTTTCATATCCTCTATCAATATGATAAATCCTACTCACAATAGTTTGCCCGGATGCACACAAGCCTGCCAATATAAGACTTGCTGAGGCCCTTAGATCAGTAGCCATAACTTCTGCACCATACAAATTGTCAACGCCCTTAATGATTGCTTGATTCCCATTAATCTTAATGTCACATCCCATTCTATTTAATTCTTGGATATGCATAAACCTATTTTCAAAAACAGTTTCATATATATTTGATGTTCCATTTGCAATTGCATTCATTACAGAAAACTGAGCTTGCATATCTGTAGGAAATTCTGGAAAGGGTGCTGTGGTTATGTCAACTGGTTTTAACTTTTTATTTTCCATTGATAAGGAAATGGAATCTTTGGTAGTAGAAATTGTTGCACCTGATTCCTCTAGTTTTTGAATCACTTTTGTTAGTCTTTGTGGATTAATACCATTAACGAGAATACTGCCATTGGTAACAGCAGCTGCAACTAAATAAGTTCCAGCCTCTATCCTATCTGCAGGAATGCTAAATGATGTTCCATTAAGCTCCTCAACGCCGTTTATAATAATTTCTTCTGTACCAGCTCCTTGAATATTTGCTCCCATTGCATTAAGTAAGTTAGCTAAATCTTCGATCTCTGGCTCTTTGGCAACATTTGTTAAATGGGTGATGCCCTTTGCTAAACATGCAGCCATCATAATATTCTCTGTACCAGTAACAGTAACGCCATCAAACCTAATTTTGGAACCAATAAGCCGATCAGCAGTTGCTTCTATATAGCCATTCCTAAGAACAATTTTTGCTCCAAGTTGCTCTAAAGCATCAAGGTGAAAATTCACTGGTCTAGAACCAATAGCACAACCGCCTGGCAAAGCAATTCTTGCTTTTCCATGCTTTGCAACCAGAGGTCCTAAAACCAAGATGGATGCTCTCATTGTCTTAACAAGCTCGTACCTTGCCTCTGTATCTGAAAGGTTATTAGAAGAAATTTTAAAATCCATATTTTCATTAAGAATGATCTCTGCTCCCATAGAACCTAGTAACTCAAACATAGTGGTTATGTCTTGAAGATAAGGTAAATTTTTAAGAACAATGCTCTCAGAAGACAATATAGTTGCAGCTATCATTGGTAAGGCTGCATTTTTTGCACCTGCACACATGATCGTTCCTTTAAGAGATTTACCACCTTTGATTAAGAGTTTTTCCATTTTTATTAGCCTGATTTAGTTTCTAAACTTAACGCGTGCAGAGATCCAGATTCAAACTTTTCTTTTAAAGAGTTTAAGACTAGCTTATGTTGTTCTATAAGAGATAATCCTTTAAAAGCTTCAGACGATACAACAAGCTTTAAATTACATGTATCTCCAACAAAAGAACATTGAGCATCTGGGATCCTCTGAAGAATAATTTCTTGTATTAAGCTTTTATCCACTTATTCCAGCATCCCCAGCATCTGATACCCAGCCATCAAGAGTTTTTTCAATATCACCATTATTCTTTATAGCCAATGCTTGAAATTGATTTTTAAAAGTTAGCCCAAGATTAACTCCATTAACAATTATATTAATAATCATCCACGATCCATCTTTATTCTTTCTAAGTTTATATGAGATGGGATATTTGCTGCTTCCAGTGTTTAGTATTTGTCTTACTTCAATACTTTTTTTATCTATAAAATCTTTAGTTTCTGGAAAGATAGTGTCTATATCTTGATTTTCCCATTGTGCGAGCGTTTCTGAATAAGTATCCAGCAGTGAGTTTCGAAATACGTCAACAAATTCATTTCTTTGGTCAGGTGAAGCTTTCATATAATGCTTCCTACCCATAACACCAGCAGCGACTCTTTTAAAATCTATCATCGGTTCAAAAATTTCTTTAATTTTATCTTCATAAGCTGACCTGTCATCTAAAAATAAGTTCTTATTCTCTGTAAGAACAACAACCATTTGTTGAGCATTTTTATCGATAAATATGTATGGGTCTTCTTCAGATAAGATATTATTAGTTGACAGCGAAACTAATAATAAATATAAAAAATTTTTACGTACTTTTAACATTGGTCTATTATACCATTGAGACATTAATAAAAATTCAGCAATCGTCAGAAAATATATGAAAAAATTTAATTACATAGCATCAGCAAAAAGAACTTTTAAAATAGAGTCAGATGCTATTAAAAGACTATCTACTCAACTTGATAAAAATTTTGAGTGGCTGTGTGATGAAATTAGAACTGGTGATGGAAAGTTTGTAATTATGGGTGTTGGGAAATCAGGTCATATAGGTCAAAAGATATCTGCAACGCTTTCCAGTACTGGAACTGGTTCTGTATTCATCCACCCAACAGAGGCCGCTCATGGCGATATGGGGCTGATAGAAAAAAAAGATATTGTTTTATTAATATCAAATTCAGGTGAGACCGATGAAATTATCAATATAATCCCTTCTCTTAAGAGACTTTCATACAAAATATCATCTTTAACAGGAAAGAGAAGCTCAACTATCTCTAAATCTGCAGATATTTCAATAGTCTTAGATACCAAAGATGAAGCATGTCCTTTAGGTCTTGCTCCAACCACCTCAACAACTGCCGCTCTTGCATTTGGAGATGCTTTAGCTATAGCACTTCTTGAATCAAAAGGGTTCACAAAAAATGATTTTGCAAGCTCACATCCTGCAGGAAAATTAGGCAAGAAGCTAATAACTCAAGTGGAGCATATTATGCATAAAGATAGTGATATTCCATCAGTAGATAAAAATACACTTCTTTCTGCAGCTCTTATAGAAATAACCAATAAAGGACTCGGAATTACTTTAGTAGAAGATAAATCAAAAATAATTGGAATTTTTACAGATGGTGATCTAAGAAGATGTTTGAATCAAAAAGTAGATATTAATACAACTAAAATTAAAGATGTAATGACAAAAAAATTTAGAACGATTGCAGGCTCTGCTCTTGCAATAGATGCTGCAGAAATAATGGAAAAAAATAAAATTTTTACCTTGGTAGTCATGAAGGGAGCCAAAAATATTGGAGTTCTATCAATGCATGATTTAATTCAGGCAAGGATTTTATAACTTGCATCATTTTAAATTTTTATATATTTGCTCAACTTTATTAATCCTAAGCCTGTCCTCTGAATCTTATATTGATAATTTAGAAATAGATGCCACTTCAATCATAGTATCCCCAGCGAAAAATAAAATTATATTTTCAGATAATGTATTGTTGAATACTGGTAAGTTAATTCTTAAATCGGATATTGCTATATACAATGAATTAGATAAAACTATAACTTTAGAAGGGATGCCCTCCTCTATTAATTCTGTGGAAGGTTCTAAAATTTTTAAAGGCAGTGCTAACAAAATAATTTTTTTTAGTAATAGCAAAGTTCAACTGATTGGAAAGGCGATAATGAACTATGACAATATAAATATCTCATCTAATTCAATTATATTTAACCCTGAGAATGGAAAGATGACCTCTAATGAATAACGTTAAAATATAATGCTAACTTTAAATGAGATATCTAAATCAATAAAAGATAAGACTATAGTTGATAAAGTTAGTTTTGAAATAAAACCTGGTTCTGTAAATGGGTTGTTAGGCCCTAATGGCGCAGGTAAGACTTCTACATTTTATTTAATTGCTGGGTTAATTAAATTAGATTCTGGTGAAATCATTTTCAATGGTGCTGATATTTCAAACATGCCCATGCACAAGAGATCGAATATGGGAATAAAATATCTTCCACAAGAACCTTCAATATTTCAAGATTTAACTGTGTATGAAAATCTTTATGGCTTGGCAGAAATATCATTTAAAGAAAAGAATAAAATATCTCAATTCATGACCCAGTCTATTGAAGAGTTTAGTCTTGAAAAAATATTAGATTTAAAAGGACGACAACTCTCTGGAGGGCAGCGAAGAAAAGTAGAAATTGCAAGAACACTAGCCGCTTCTCCCAAAATAATTCTCTTAGATGAGCCATTTGCAGGAATTGATCCTATTGCAATAGATGAAATAAAAAATGTTTTAAGAACATTAAAAGAGAAAGGTATCGCCATTCTAATTACTGACCATAATGTTCGAGAAGCTCTCGATATTTGTGATAATGCAATAGTTGTTAATAGAGGCCAAGTCATTGCTAAAGGTGTTAAAGCAGACCTAATAAATAATGACTTGGTTAAAAAAGTGTATCTTGGCAATATGTATAGTTAAGTCATGGCTATATCACTAATTAAAGAATTTAAACAAACACAAAAAGTATCTTTAACTCCTCTATTAAAAAAATCCATTGATTTACTTCATCTATCAAGGTACGAGTTAATTCAAAAAATCGAAAGTGAGATAGAGTTAAACCCATTCATAGAAAAAGAGGAATTGGAGGATTTTGATTTTAAAATTAGTAATAGTGAAGACTTTGATTTTGAAATAGCTGCCTCTGAGAACCTTAGAGAAAACCTTATAAAGCAAATTACTGACTTACGTCTTGATAAAGACTCAAGCCTAATAGCGCTTTCAATAATTGATAGTTTAGATGAGTCTGGTCAGCTTATTGATGAAATAGATGATCTAAAATCTATAATGAACTTTAAATTTAGTTTTAATGAAATTGAAAATATCCTCTTGAATGTTATACATAAACTTGAACCAGCCGGAATAGGCTTTAGAAATTTTAGAGAGTGCATAAAAATTCAGATTGTAAGCAAGCAATTGCCACAAAAAATTAAATATATTGCAGAAAATATATTGCTTCAAAGTAAATCTGATGACCTTGACAATATAAGGAAAGAATTAGTTTCTCAAGGCTTAGATGTGGGTAATATAGATAAAGCAATACACGAAATTAAATCATGCGATTTGAGTCCTGGTTTGAATTTTGAACGTACAAATTTTGTAATACCAGATATAAGAATAAGGCTTGAAAATAATGAATTGTATTCAGACTTTGTTACTGATAATTTTCCAAAAATTAAAATCGATGAAGATCTTCTAGATTCTATGAGTCAAGAATTAAAAAAAATTCCAAATAAAGAGTTGGCAGAAAAAATTCAAGATGCGAAATGGCTAATATCATCGGTAAAAAAAAGGAATGATACTATTTTTAAAGTTGGAGAACTTATTTGTAAAAAACAAATATCTTTTTTTGGAGAAAACCCTTTAAAAATTAACCCCCTTTCAAATAAGGAGCTTGCTGAAGAGTTAAACCTTCATCCTTCAACTATTTCTAGAATATTGAGGTCAAAATATATTGATACCCCTAAAGGAATAATGCTTCTTAAATCACTTTTAGTGTCCTCTGTTTCTAAAACAAGAAATGTGACACCTCTTCAGCTGATGCAGCTTATTAAAAATATTATTAGTGAAGAAAAAAATCCAAAAAGTGATAATAAGATTGCATTAGAGTTGAATAAAAGAGGTTTTAATCTAGCAAGAAGAACAATCACTAAATATAGAAAGAAACTTAATTTTCCCTCTTCTAGAGATAGATAATTTTTTTTTAGTTCATGTAAAATTAATACATGGATAACTTAGATATTCAAGGGAATCTAAAAATAATTTTAGATGAATCTTCTAACCTTTCATTAAATGAAATCAGAAGACTCCTTAATAAAATGTCTTCTTCTGAAATTGCTCATGCCCTTGAATCATCTCCTCCAAAACAAAGATCTCTTCTATTTTCTTTACTGGAAATTGATGAAGAAGGAGACGTTCTTTCAGATCTCGGTGAAGAGATCCAACAAGATCTTATTTCAAATATTTCTAATGATGAGTTAGCCGAAGCTGTAAAAGAATTAGAGCTGGATGAGGTTGTAGATATTCTGCAAAATCTCCCTGAGGGTAGAATGAAAAAAATTCTATCTAAAATATCACTTAGAGATAGGCAAAGAATTGAACTTGGCCTCACCTATCCTGATGATACAGCCGGAGGTCTTTTAAATACTGATGTGATTAGTGTTAGGCCCAGCCATACCATGGAGGTAGTAATTAACTATCTAAGAGATCAAGATGAGCTCCCTAAGAATACTGACAAAATTTTTGTTGTATCAAAAGAAGATAAATATGTTGGTGAATTATCTATTAGTAAAATTATTACGAGCAAGCTAACTTTAACCGTAAGAGAGGTAATGGATACAAATATTCTGCCTATAGTTGTAGATCAAGAAGATAAAGATGTTGCAATATTATTTGAAAGGAATGACTTAGTCTCTTCTGCTGTTATAGATCAATCAGGAAAGCTAATTGGAAGAATAACAATTGATGACGTGGTCGATGTTATTAGGGAGGATGCTGATCAAAAAATTTTAGGAATGGCGGGTGTAGCCGAAGATACCTTTGCGCCTCCAGGGAGAGCTGCAAAAAGTAGGGTTTTTTGGTTGAGTATGAATTTATTGACAGCCTTTATTGCATCAATGACGATAAATATTTTTAAAGATACATTAGATCAAATTATCTATTTAGCAGTCCTGATGCCTATAGTTGCAAGCATGGGTGGGGTAGCAGCAACGCAAACACTCACAATAGTTTTAAGAGGATTAACATTAGAACAAATAAGTTCATCAAACTTAAGATGGCTTCTTAAAAGAGAACTAGCTGTATCTATCTTAAATGGTATTGTTTTATCTATCCTTGTTGGTGCTGCAACCTATATTTGGTTTAATGAGATTATTTTATCAATCCTTATTTCATGCGCTCTAATTATTAATCTTATTAGCTCTGTATTAGCTGGGGTTTTTGTTCCTCTTATCTTGAGGCATTTTAAACAAGACCCAGCTATTGCTGGAAGTGTTGTAGTGACAACAGTAACCGACGTTGTGGGCTTTCTTTCATTCTTAGGTTTGGCAACAATATTTTTAATTTAGCCTAACAAGGTCAGGCTCCTCTATAGTTCCTTGCATTTTAAAATTAATAGTAGATGCATCCTCTATAACATTTTCAAAAATATTCTCTAAAACAACTCCACCTGCGAGAGCTGGTATGCCTCCAAAAATTGCTGCATACCAAGGAATATTCTCAGAAATTTTTAATCTCATTGCCAAGTCTAAATTTAAGTCATTAAGCTCGCCTTTATTATTTTTAAGTATTTCGCCAACCCATCTCATGCTAGCCTCAGTGGTCTCAATTTTTATTGGGGAGCTGATTAGTGCTCTTGTTTTACTTATAATCATATTGCCAGCCGCTCTACTAATAAATAAAGAACTATCAGGGGATCCATCTAACCCCTCAACGATAGCATTTAGATTTAATATTTTTAAGGCTCTTAAGAGAGTTGAATCAGGTATTTCTCTATTAATATTTAAATCTTTAATCAAAAAACTAAGTTCGCCCTCTAAATTCACCAATGAACTTAAGCTATTCCATTGAATATTTAAATTTGTTTCAAGAAGATCAAAATCATAATTAAATATATTATTAAAATAACCCGATGAGTTATCTAATTTATAGTTCCCTCTGAGCTTATATAGATCATTCTCGTTGTTATAGCTTATATATGCTTTTTCATTATCTGCATTGGGGCCTATTGTGAATCTTTGGCTGTCAATCTTAATATCATCAATGGTTAAAATATTTTTATTTCTAAGAAGATAAAAATCAATGTCCTGAAATAGCTCGTCCTCTGTTTGTATATCTTTTCCAATAAATCTGAGGTTGATATTATTAAAATCTGAGGCAAATTCACTTTTGGCGATATCAAAACCTTTGAAATTAAATTTAGTTTTGCTTAAATTAATTTTAATAAAATTTGTTTTGTCGACATTAATAGTTCCATTTAAATCTTTTCCAAAAAGCTTAGCCTCTATTTCATCTTTGAATAAAATATTTATTGACTGGTCAGCATATAAATTATTTAGGAAATTAAATTTTTTGGTCTTTATTTTAATCTCCCTTAAAGTCATTCCACCGCTTTTATCTGATTGGGTATAAAAAATATCATCTAAATTTAGTTCATTTAGATTCAGATATATATAAAATCCATCATTAAACTTATCTGTTTTAAGATCAGTGTTGAAAGAGTTTCCAAAAGCAAAAAACCCATTATTATTTTTATCTATAAACGAATAAATTTTCTTATTTTTTATAAGATATGAGGCTTCAGACATATCTTCGATCTGAATTGATGTTTTTAAAATCTCATTTATTGGTTTATATAAATCTTTGAGACTTGACTTTATTGATGTATTAATAAGATTTGTAAAAAGGTCCATTGAGGTTTGATTTTTTTTAACCGTCATCAATATTTTAAAATTCTCCTCTCCAGAGAGAGAGAAGTATTGATTTTTTGGCATTATTTTAGACATATCTATTGATATATTTGATCGTATTTTTAGATCATCCTTCTGACTAAAGGAAATGCTTCCTTCTATTTGTTGATCTGGAATGTTGGCTCTAAATAAACCATGAATTGATTTATCTATAGCGGAAAATAAAGTCGCATTAATATTTTCTGTCTTGAAACCAGAATTATTTTCAAGCATTGTGTCATTAAAAATAAGCTTATCAAACCTTTGAGATTTCTTGGTCTTAAAATTGTATATACCTTTAGTATTTAAGTTTAAATTTATCTTATTCTTTTTAAAGGATGATAGATCAAATAAATTGGTGCTCTGTAAAGAGGCCTCATTAAAAAAATGCTTGCTAGAATAAAATATATCGTTTGAATTGCCATCGATAAAGGCATGAATGTTGGTATATGGGTATGAATTTATAAACCCATCCTTGAATATAACCGTTGAATGAAACTTGGTGATATTAATCTCAAAATATGATGAGGAGATTTGTAGGTTTTTATTGTTTATTTTAAGTCTGCGCCCTTTTATGAAAATTGGCTTGGTTTGCTTATTCGGGCTTCCTTTTTGAGTTATAAATGAGTCAATCTCTAATATTGAAAGGTTGACATATCCATTAGATAAAGATTGAAATACATTTATTCCAAAAGTTATATTGGGTATTGAGAGTATTTCTAACTGATTTGAATTAAAAACTTTAATTTCTTTTAAAACAAAATGTGGAGCTAGCAAAGAATTATTTGAACTTATTGCTTTAATATCTAATGAATATTCTGGTATTAAAAAAGTATCGAGCACTTTTGAAGCTGCATTAGGCTTAAATACTATTAAACAATAAAAGATAAATAACAATATTAATAAAGAGCTTAAAAGGTAAAAGAGGTATAGTAAAAACATCTTCATTGTTCTCATATTACTTAATAATTATCCTCTGGGTATTATTCTTAAGAAGTTAAATCTTGAAATTGATAAGATTATTAATAAGAAGCTATTAAATATAAAGCTAATAAAAAGCTCTAAATATGAAAAATTTTCAATATTTATAAAAAGGTTTTTGAACCCTATAAAAAATAATGAAGATGCGCTAAAGAATAAGCAGACTTGGAAAGATGAAAATAGCCTAAATGTATTTGAATAGCTATTAATTAAATATGACATCATACAAAATAGCATTGCATTTAGACCAATCGGAGAATCTGAAATAATATCAACATAGAAACCAATAAAAAATGCAAAAATAGAACCTGGATTCGAGTTCGACCTATACACAACGAGACTGAATACTAAAAAAGTTAAAGGTAAGTTGATAAAAGCCTGAATTAAAATTGGAGCTGTTAATGACTCTATATGATTAACTACAAATAATATTAGAATAACTTTAGGTATACTTATATAGTTCATTAGTTTTCCAAAACTCCTAGAATATTTTCTTGAAGAGGGTCTGATACCAGTTCAATCTCAAAACGAAACTTAGAGTCATCAATTTTTTTAATTTCACCCACAAAACCAACTAATAAACCTTTTGGATATACTCCACCCATGCCTGAAGATAAGAAACTCTGGCCTTGCTTAATTTCTTCAGGCCAAAGTAAAGTACTATATGTACAATAAATTTTTCCTGGAGTCCCGTTACCTTGTGCATTGCAGAAATGATTTTCTGATTCCACAGGAATGACATGCGATTTATCTGTTAAAAGAAGGACTTCGAGAATATCATTATCATGAATGACTTGGCCTATAATACCAGTGCTATTAATAACCGGGCTACCAACTAAGTTGACGCTAGGTTTATTAAAAATCTCAATAAATACTCTATGCTGGCTACAGCAAAAATAAAGCTGAGTATCAAAAGACCTAACTCTTGAAAGATAAAAGATATCATTTATTCCATTCTTAATTATGAAGGCTTCAATAAGTTCATCATTTGCAAAAAAATTAGAATCTTTAGAAATTATAAAATTATAGAGGTGACTTTCATCTAGTGCTAATTTAAGTTCTTTATTCTCTTTTATTAAGTATGTTTTATCTGAAGATAACTCATAAACATATAAAATTGGATCTATTGCTAACTTTTTAAAAAAATAAGAAGTGGATATTTCAAACGACTTATATGTATTTTTAATCCCCTCAAAACTTTTATAAGTGGTGTCTAGGTAAAGCAAAAGCGCTGAAAGCAAAATAAATAAAAATGATAGTGTTTTAGAGCCTCTTGTGGGTGCCACCCTTGACATGCTCTTTTATTCTGAAGAAAGGAGATCGATATTATATTTATCCATTATTTCAAGAGCTTGCCCGCCACCCCTTGCTACGCATGTCAAAGGATCTTCTGCAACAATAACAGGTATTCCCGTCGAACTTGAAATAAGGTTATCTAAATCTCTCATCAAAGCCCCTCCTCCGGTAAGAACTATGCCCCTTTCAGCAATATCAGCTGCCAACTCTGGGGGTGAGAGTTCTAATGCATTTCGAATAGCTCTGACTATGCCATACAAAGGATCTTTCATTGCTTCAAAAATCTGATCACTATTAATAGTAAAAGTTTCTGGTATGCCTTCTGCAAGATTTCTTCCAGTTATTGACATTTCAAGTTTTTCAGAATCTGGAGTAGCACATCCAATAGTATATTTAATTTTTTCTGCTGTTGACTCACCTATAACACATCCATAATTTCTTCTAATCCATGATGTTATTGACTCATCCATCTTATCTCCACCAATTTTTACAGATTCTGCATAGACGACTCCATTCAAAGAAAGAATAGCAATTTCTGATGTGCCTCCACCTATATCAACAACCATGTTACCGCTAGCTTCCTCAACTGGAAGACCTGCTCCTATTGCAGCAGCCATCGGTTCTTCAATAAGTTTTACATCTCTTGCACCAGCGCCTAAAACTGACTCCCTAATAGCTCTTCTTTCAACTTGGGTTGATCTGCAAGGAACACAAACTAAAACTCTAGGGCTTGGTTTAATAAATCGTTGTTCATGAACCTTTGCAATAAAATGTTGGAGCATTTTCTCAGTAACTTGAAAGTCTGCTATTACACCTTCAGATAAAGGGCGAATTGCTTTTATGTTTCCTGGTGTTCTTCCAAGCATCTTCTTAGCCTCTGTGCCAACTGCAACAACAGTTTTTTGACCCCTGGCCTCTCTAATTGCTACAACTGATGGTTCGTCGAGAACAATGCCAACATCTTTGGTATAAATAAGCGTATTAGCAGTTCCTAAATCAATTGATAAATCATTAGAAAAATACCCTCTTATTGTCTTGAAAATATTGAAATCCACGGTAATCCTTAAAAAATATGTAAATAATAGTTTAGTTGGGTTAATATCCCCATCTAATTTATAATAATATCCTATATATGGACAAGAAAACAGTTACAACCATAGCTTATCTTTCAAGAATTGCCTTGGATGAAGGGAATGAAGATAAAATAACAGCTGATCTTGAAAATATTATCAAATTTGTTGATCAATTAGATAATGCTAATGTTGATGGAATAGAGCCATTAACTAACCCATTAGAAAAGAAAGCTCAAACCAGAGAAGACAAAGTCACTGCTGAAAATAGAAAAGATACTTTTTTAGATAGGGCTCCAAAATCAAATGAAGATTACTTTTTAGTGCCTAGGGTTGTGGAATGAGCATTCAATACAAAAGTATTAAAAACCTTACTAGTATGCTTCAAAATAAAGAGATTTCTTATAAGGAACTTATTAATGAAACTTTTACATTAATAGAATCTAAAATGGATCTGAATGCATTCATAACCTTAAACAAAGATATGGCAATTGAAAAAGCAACTTTACTTGATAGCAAGAAAAATGATTCATTGTTAGCAGGAATACCAATTGCTCAGAAGGATCTATTTTGCACTAAAGATTTAAGAACAACTTGTGGCTCTAATATGCTTTCAAGTTTCATACCTCCATACTCAGCTACTGTTATCTCTAACCTTGAAAATGCTGGATGTATTTCAGTTGGAAAGACTAATATGGATGAGTTTGCTATGGGCTCTTCTAATGAGACAAGTTTTTATGGAAATGTTGAAAACCCATGGGGAAAGAATCTTGTTCCAGGTGGAAGTTCTGGGGGCTCTGCATCTGCTGTATCTAGTGGCATAGTTCCAGCAGCAACTGGCACTGATACTGGTGGGTCAATCAGACAACCTGCTTCTTTATGTGGAATTACTGGGTTAAAACCAACATATGGAAGAATATCAAGATGGGGAATGATTGCTTTTGCATCAAGCCTAGACCAGGCTGGACCAATGGCCAGAACAGCTGAAGATTGTGCAATTTTACTAAATGAAATGTGCTCGCACGACAATAAAGATACAACATCATTGAATGAACATATTCCTGATTTTACTAAAGATATTGACCAACCAATTAAGGGAATGAAAATAGGTATTGTAAAGGAATTTGATCTTTCACAACTTGATAATGAGGTTGTAAAGGTTTTTGAAGAATCTAAAAAACACTATGAATCTTTAGGAGCAGAATTTATAGAGATCTCACTTCCAAATATTTCATTATCTGTCCCTACTTATTATGTCGTTGCGCCAGCTGAATGTTCATCAAATCTTTCAAGGTTTGATGGAGTGAAATTTGGAAAAAGATGCGATGACCCAAAAAACTTAGAAGATTTATATATCAGAACAAGATCGGAAGGCTTTGGTGATGAAGTTAAGAGAAGAATACTTATTGGATCTTATGTTTTATCAGCAGGATTCTATGATGCATACTATAAAAAAGCTCAACAGGTAAGAAGACTAATTAAAAATGATTTTGATGAGGCATTTTTAAAAGTTGACGTTCTAATGTCTCCAACTACAAGAGGGCCTGCATTTGAAGCTGGATCAAAAGGCAGTGATCCTATTCAAATGTATTTAGAAGATTTATTTACGATTCCTGCAAACTTAGCAGGGCTTCCAGCCCTATCAATTCCAAATGGGTTTGTTGATAACAAGCCGATAGGTCTCCAATTGATTGGCAATTTCCTTGAAGAAAACAAGCTCCTTAAATTCGCACATAATTTTCAAAAAACAACAGACTTCCACCTTAAAACACCAAGTGGAGAAAATATATAATGAGCTGGGAAACAGTTATAGGGTTAGAGATACACGTTCAATTATCTACCAATTCTAAATTATTTTCAGGTGGGTCAACTGGCTTCGGTGCTGAGCCAAACACACATGTAGATCTTATAGATATGGGGCTGCCTGGAGTCTTGCCGGTTGCAAACAGAGAGGCATTCTACAAAGCTATTCGTTTTGGTTTGGCTACAAATGCTGAGATAAATCAAACATCATCTTTCGATAGAAAAAACTATTTTTATCCAGATTTGCCAAAAGGATATCAAATCACCCAGATGGCAATGCCTATTGTTGGAAAGGGTTCTATTAAAATTGATGTGGATGGTTCCGAAAAAATTATTAACATTACTAGAGCTCATCTAGAAGAGGATGCAGGCAAATCGATTCATGATTTATTTGATGGTGAAACCGGTGTTGATTTAAATCGTGCTGGGACACCATTATTAGAAATAGTTTCAGAGCCGGAGATATCTAACGCTAAGGAGGCTGTTGCCTACTTTAAGGCTGTAAGGCAACTTGTAACATTCTTAGATATATGTGATGGAAATATGGCACAAGGATCCATGAGATGCGATGTAAATGTTTCTATTAAAAAACAGGAAGATGAAAAACTTGGCACAAGAGCAGAAATTAAGAATATTAATTCGTTTAAGTTTATAGAAAGAGCGATTAATTTTGAAATTGATCGACAAATAAGAATAATCGAATCCGGAGAGTCTGTAGTTCAAGAAACAAGACTTTACGATAGCGTTAAAAACGAAACAAGATCTATGAGATCAAAAGAAGAGGCGAATGATTATAGGTACTTCCCCTGCCCTGATCTTCTTCCAGTTGTAATATCAGATAATGAATTTAATGATATAAAAAATAACTTACCAGAGCTTCCAGATGAAAAAGAAAAAAGATATATGTCTGAAGCTAATTTAGAGGAAGCGGAAGCAAAAATAATTTCTTCTTCTAAGACCATGGCTAACATGTTTGAAGATGCATGCTCGAAAACCGATGATTCAAAATTAGTAGCTAATTGGTTGGTTGGCGATGTAAGTGCGCTTTTAAACAAAGACAATATTGACATTGAAGAGTCAAAACTAAGCTCAAATAATTTTGCTACTCTTATTGAGAGGATATCAGATAAGACTATTTCAGGAAAAATAGCTAAATCTGTCTTAGAAGAAGTTTGGGAGTCAGGGCATGATGTTGATAACATCATCAAGGATAAGGGACTTGTTCAGATTCAAGATGAGTCTGTATTAGAAGAAATTGCTCAGAGAATTATTAATGACAATCCTTCACAGGTAGGAGCCTATAAGGGTGGTAAAGACAAACTTTTTGGTTTCTTTGTTGGGCAAGTAATGAAAGAAACGCAAGGCAAAGCAAACCCCAAAAGTGTAAATGATATTCTAAAAAATCTGTTGGATAGCTAACCTAGAGAATAAACATACTCAAAGTTTCAGCAATATAAGCTGGTTTTTCAACGCCCTTTATTTCCATTGTCACTTTAGTCTTAGAAAGAAATTGTCCTGGATTTTTTTCAGAAATATCTAGACACTCCATTCTTATTCTAACTTCTGAATCAACTGGAACTGGGCTTAAAAATCTTACTTTATCTAAACCATAATTTAGACCCATTTTTGTTCCCTCAAGAACAAGACCCATTTCTTGATCAAATGGAATACCTGCAGCCAAAGATAAAGAAAGAAACCCATGAGCAATAGTGGAACCAAATACTGGTGTTGCTTGTTCAGGATCAACATGTATAAATTGATTGTCTAGGGTAGCTTCAGCAAATTTATTAATTCTTTCTTGGTCAACCTTTACCCAGTCTGATAACCCAACTTCTGTTCCTATAACTGACTCTATTTCCGATGGTTTAACTACTTTAAGCATTTTTATTCTCCATATAATAATTGGTATATTCATCTCTTAATTCAAATTTTTGAAGTTTTCCTGTAGCGCCATGAGGCAACTCTTTTAAGAAAATTATTTCATCGGGAAGCCACCATTTGGCAACTTTTGAAGCTAGAAAATCTAAAATGCTCTGCTTATCAATCTCCTGACCAGTATTGCTAACTATAAATAACATTGGTCTCTCGTCCCATTTGGGATGAGGTATACCAACGACACAAGCTTCTGCAACGTCAGGATGACCAAATGCTGCATTTTCAAGATCAATCGAGCTAATCCACTCTCCTCCTGATTTTATGACATCTTTTGCTCTATCCTTGATTGTCATGTAACCATCTTGGTCGAGAACAGATATATCTCCAGTATCAAACCAGCCATCTTTATCTACGGCATCATTTTCTGCTTTAAAGTATTTCTGAAGAATCCATGGACCTCTTACTAAAAGATGCCCCTGGGACTCACCATCATGAGGTAAGTCTTTTCCTGTATCATCAACAACTTTTAGCTCCACTCCATAAATAGGCTTACCTTGTTTGAGTTGAATGGCATATTTTTCTTTTTTACTCATGTCTTGCATCTCTAATGTTGGGACATTGGTAGTTCCTAGAGGGCTCATTTCTGTCATGCCCCAGGCATGAATAACATTTACATCGTGAACTTCATCAAATTCTTGGAGAGTAGACAAAGAGAGAGCCGAGCCTCCAATAATTGTATTTTTAACTGAGCTTAAAATCTTATTATTTTCCCTACAGTAAGCTAATAATCCCATCCATATTGTAGGAACGCCAAACGCCAATGAAACATCTTCTTTATCAATTAAGTCATATAGAGGCTCGCCTTCCATTTGCATACCAGGCATTACAAGCTTTAGCCCAAACATAGGTCCATAGTAAGGAATACCCCATGCCAGGACATGAAATAAAGGAACAACCATTAAAATGCTGTCGCTAGGCTTAATAAGCATTGCTGTTAAAGAAGCCTGAGCATGAAGAATGTTAGATTTATGCGAATAAAGGACCCCTTTTGGGTTTCCTGTGGTCCCTGATGTGTAACATAGTGCACATGCAGCATCATCTTTTAATTGAGGCCAATCATAATTATCATCCCCATCCTCAATATAGGTTTCATATGAAATAGCATTTTTTAATTGAGTGTCTGGCATTTCAGATTGGTCGCATAGAATAATATATTTTTCTACAGTCTTTAATTGGTCTTTTAATGCTTCTAAAATCGGTACAAAAGGAACCTCAACAAAAATAATTTTATCTTCCGCATGATTAATAATGTAGACGGCTTGCTCAGGATGTAATCTAAAGTTTAGAGTATGAGTAACAGCCCCCATACCAGAAATCCCGTAATACATTTCTAAATGCCTATAAGTATTTAAAGCTAAAGTAGCTATAACATCGCCTTCCTTATAACCATCTTTAATCAAGGCAGATGCTAATTTTCTCGATCTTATACATACTTCGTCATAATTTGTTCTATGAACCTCACCAGAAACCATTCTGCTAATAACCTCTTTTTCTGGATGAAATTGTTTAGCATGCTCTATGATGCTTGCTACATTTGGTGACCATTTTTGCATATCTCCAATCATTGGATTCTCCCCTATAAAAATCGTTTGATTTAAATTATATAAGAAGCAACAATGAATTGTTAAAAATAATTAAGGTAATTAAGAGTTTATTAAATGTTAGAAAATGACCTTGGAATTGATTTCCAAAATACATTCGCTAAAGATTTAGAAGGTCTTTATAAAGAGAGCTCTGCAACTTCATACCCGTCAGCCGAAGTGCTTTTATTGAATGATAATTTGGCCTTGGAGCTGGGTATTGATCTTAAAAACCTTTATTCAATGAATGCATTTGATATATTTTCAGGAAATAAGAGGCCTGTTAATTCAATTACTCTGGCTCAGGCATACTCTGGCCATCAATTTGGTCGTTTTAATCCAAACCTTGGTGATGGAAGAGCACTGCTTCTTGGTGAGGTGCTTAATAAAAGGGGAGAATTAAGAGACATTCAACTTAAAGGATCAGGGCCAACGCCATTTTCAAGAAGAGGGGATGGTAAATCAGCACTTGGTCCTGTTTTAAGAGAGTATTTATTAAGCGAATCTATGCATGCATTAGGAATACCTACAACTAGAGCATTAGCAGTAATTAAAACTGGCGAACAAGTAGAGAGAGGTTCCAGCCTACCTGGAGGATTGATGACTAGAGTCGCCTCAAGCCACATTAGGATTGGTACCTTTGAATTTGCCAGTCTTCAAAATGACACTAAACTTATAAAAAAATTAGCAGACTATTCAATATCACGACATTTTCCTGAAACAGCTAATGTTGAGAACCCCTATCTTGCTCTTTTTGCAGCTGTCTGCAACCAACAGGCATCTTTAGTTGCTAACTGGATGAGTATTGGTTTTATTCATGGAGTAATGAATACTGACAATATGAGCATTTCTGGCGAAACAATTGATTATGGTCCATGCGCATTCATGAATACATACAATCCGCAAACAGTATTTAGTTCAATTGATACAAAGGGAAGATATGCATATCAAAATCAGCCTTCAATCTTAACTTGGAACTTAACAAGACTTGCTGAGTCTTTGATTGAATTAGTTCATCACAAAAAAGATGAATCAATAAGATTGCTAACAGAAGTACTTCAACTAATTAAACCAGTATATACAAACTATTGGTTGGTATTAATGCGCTCTAAAATTGGACTATCTAAAGAAGATCCAACAGATTATGAGCTTATTATTAATTTGTTAAACTTAATGGAAAAAAATAAAGTTGATTTTACTCTTTGCTTTAGGCTTCTTGCTAAAAGCCTAATTGGCGATAGTAAGCCTATTAGAAATATATTTAAGGGATGTTCGGAATTTAATTCCTGGTTAATGCTTTGGCAAGAAAGAATTTCTCAAGAAGGGATACCTGATGAAGAAATTTCTGAATCCATGAATAATATTAATCCTCTATATGTTCCTAGAAATCATAATGTCGAAGCCGCTCTTCAAGCTGCTACCAAACAAAATAATATGGAACCTTTTAAGAAATTATTTTCTATTTTACAAAACCCACATAAAGAAAATGATGATTTGAGGGAATATTCAACTCCCCTCTCAGGAGATGATAGTTCATATAAAACATTTTGTGGCACATAAATATTGGTTATAAGATAGAGAATATCAATTTCCTAGGATGCCTACTGTTACCCTTGGATGCCCCTGATGATCTTTTAAGGTTTCTATATTCTTAAACCCATTTTTTTTCATAATTTTTGAGACTTGACTCTTTTGGTTGAAACCATGCTCAAAAGCCAGCATGCCACCTCTAACTAACTTCAAAGTTGCTTGGCTGGAAATTGTCTCAAAATCTGCCAAACCATTATTTAGGGCAGCCAAAGCCACGAGTGGTTCATGAGTTAAATCTTGCAAATGCTCATCTTCAGAGCTTATATACGGAGGATTACTAACAATTAAATCACACGAAGCATTTTTAATTTTAGATAGCCAATTAGAATGAACTGTAACGAAATTTTCTACCTTCAAGCTCTTTTTATTTTTATTTGCTACTACTAAAGCCTCCTTTGAAAAATCTAGGCCATAAACCTTTATATTAGGATTCTGAATGGCTAGGGATATACCTATACAGCCTGATCCTGTTCCGGCATCAATAACGATTTTGCTACTTTGGAGATTTAATTTATTAATAAAATCAACAATGAGTTCTGTTTCCGGCCTAGGAATGAGGACTCTTGAATCGACAAAAAAATTATTTCCAAAAAAAGAAGACTTTTCAAGAATATAGTCGATTGGTACTCCCTCTTTTTTTAAAAGAATGAATTTATTAATAGAATCTTCTTCATCTTTAGACAATAAATAATTATCTACATAAATTGAAACGTCGGACAGGTAAAGCTTTTCTTTTAAATAAAAAATAAATTCTGTTGAGATATCGTCTTGGTCTGGCCAAGCTTCTTTTATCTTATTTTTAAAAAAGTTTAAGTTCTTTGCCAATTATTCTGACTCTAGCTGGGATAGCATTGCTAATTGGTTCTCTGCTATTAATGCATCGCATATACTTTTAATGTCTCCATCCATAATCTGATCTAAATTATGTTGAGTAAGTTTGATTCTGTGATCAGTCATTCTCCCCTGAGGAAAATTATATGTTCTGATCTTTTCACTTCTGTCACCAGTACCAACTAAAATTTTTCTCTCACTGGCTATACTTTCTTGCTGACTTTCTATTTCTTGCTGTTTTAACTTGGAAGCAAGCAATGATAGTGCCTTTTCTTTATTTTTATGTTGTGACCTTCCATCCTGGCACTCAACAACAAGACCTGAAGGAATATGAGTTAGCCTTACAGCAGAGTCTGTTTTATTTACATGTTGACCCCCTGCCCCTGAGGCCCTGAAAGTATCTACTCTAAGATCATTCTTATCTATCGCAATATCCTGCACTTCCTCCACTTCTGGCAATATGGCTACAGTACAAGTAGATGTATGTATTCTTCCTTGAGACTCTGTTTCAGGTACTCTTTGCACCCTATGTACACCAGACTCAAATTTTAAAACCTTAAAAACACCCTTACCTTCTAGCTGAGCTACTACTTCTTTAAGCCCACCTTGTTCTGCCTGCTTGATATCTATAACGTCAAGGTTCCACCCCTCTCTTTCTGCAAGCCTTGAATACATCCTAAAAAGATCTCCAGCAAAAATACCAGCCTCATCTCCACCAGCACCAGCTCTTATCTCTAAAAAAGCAGATCCGTTATCAGCAGAATCTTTAGGGAGGAGCATTACCTTAAGTTCTTGCTCAAGAGATTCGGGCTTTCCTGCAACTTCCTTAAGCTCATCTTCAGCTAAGCTTTTCAATTCCTCATCATCTGATTCTAAAATATCATTAGCATCTTTAATCAAACCCGAAACCTCGTTGTACTCTTCAAATTTATCAACAATAGGCTTTAAATCTGCAAACTCTTTATTAAGCAAAGTGTACTTTTCAATATCCTTCACGGTCTCTGAATCAATGAGAAGCGTTTCTATTTCAGACAACCTACTTTTAAGTTTATCTAGCTTTATAGCCATTGAATCATGCATTATCAATATACCTTTTGAACATAGATTCAATTATGTGGGGTTTAATTTTTTCAATATCAGGAATAGTTAAATTTGGGTTTTCTTCAAGTTTTATTACAGCTATATTCATAATCATTTGCTTAAGGTCTTCGGCTGATTTGAATCTTTCTAATTCATTTGTAGATAAACTATTTAAAAATGTCTCTAGTTGCTTTTTGGTTTTATCTTTAAGATTTTTTTCTTTTAAATCTAAAATTGTTTTTTGTGACTCCAAAACAATCATGCTTAATGCTTTTTCTGCTTCTATTTCTCTTTGACCCAAATTATCTTGCGTAATTCTCTCAATATCATCAATTGAAAAAAGATAAACCTGCTCAATATTTTTAATTTCTTCTTCTATATTTCTTGGAACAGATAAATCTATTAAGAGTATTGGTTTATTTCGTCTAATTCTAAGCGCATTCTCTACAGCACCTTTACCGATAAGTGGAATATCAGTGGTTGCAGAAGCAATAACGATATCAGCATCCTCAAGATGCTTATGAAGCTTGTCTAGTTTGGAAGAAGTAATCTTAAAATTATCTGAAATATCCATTGTTTTGATACTTCTGTTTACAGCTTTAATCTTGTTTATTCCTTTCTTATTGAGATTTTCAATAACTGCCTGGGCAAGAGATCCCGCCCCAAGAATTAAAACATTCTGTTCCTCTGGTTTCTCAAAAATACTTTTTACTAATTTTAGTGACAAACCACTTACAGACAAAGGGTTGAGCCCAATTTGGGTATTAGTTCTTACGTTCTTAACTATTTTTAATACTTTTTGAGAATACGCAAGGAGTTTTCCTTTTAAAATTCCTGAATCTGAAGCGAGCTGCATTGCATTTTTAAATTGACCAAGAATCTCTTGCTCACCTAAGATTTGTGAATCTATGCCAGAAGCAACCTTTGACATGTGAACCATTGCATCTTGCTTGCTCAAAAAATAAAAGCTACTGTCAGGGATTCCTTCAGTTTCTAAGAAAAGTTTACTTTCATTCAAGATATGCTTTGCAATACCCTTCTCACCAGTTAAATAAATTTCAGTCCTATTGCAGGTAGATAGGCCAAAAAAAGATTCTAACTTATCTCCAAATTTTTTTTTAAGATGCTTATTTAAGTATTCTTGATTTAAATCATTTATTATAAATTTTTCTCTCTCAGATACATCTGATGTTTTATGGTTGATGCCAAATAGCTGAAGTTCCATAGTTAAAATAATTTAATGTAATAGATAATTTAAATTTAATAGAATCTACATTATACAGGCTTGTGGATGATTTTTTGTGATTGTGTACTAGATAAAGAATTTAAAGATTATCAAGAATCTTTTATGCTCTTATAATGTTAAAAACAAAGATAAATAGTCTTAATGAAAAATCTGATCATAAAATCTCCTGCAAAAATAAACCTTTTTTTAAAAGTAGTTAAAAAGCTGCCTAATGGCTACCATGAACTAGATACTGCTTTTCAACTAATTGATTTATTTGATATAATTGAATTTCAAAATACCTATAATAAAATTAATGTATCTTGTACAGATGCCAGTATTGATGCAGAAGAAAATATCATTTTTAAAGCAGCTAGTACATTAAAGAAAGTTGCCGATAAAAATGTTGGCATTGATATTAAAATTACAAAAAATATTCCAATTGGAGCAGGTTTGGGCGGAGGTAGCTCAAATGCTGCGAGTACGATATGCGCTCTTAATAGAATGTGGGATTTACGCCTTAGTCTAAATGAAATGATGCTAATCGGCCTAGATCTCGGAGCTGATGTTCCATTGTTTATTAAAGGGAAGAATGCCTATGCAGGCGGAGTAGGTGAGAGGCTTGTTGAAAAAAAACCTATTGATGAAAAACTAATTATTATTAGCCCAGATATTTTTAACTCAACCAAGGAGATGTTTAATCTCTATGACACTCAAGAAGAACCTAGTGAGTTGTTTAGCCAACAAAATTCATTTTGGAAAGTTTTTATAGAAAAAAATGAGGAGATTAAAAGATTTTATGAGCAATATGCTAAAAAATTTGAAATCTGCCTTTCAGGAACAGGCTCTTCTATGTTTATAAAATACAATAATAATTCTGAAAAACAAAAAATTCTTAAAATAATTCCCTCTAATTGGAGATTCTTTTTAGCTAAACCATTACAATATTCGCCTCTAAACAATTTGGATAGCAATGGGGTGTAGCCAAGCGGTAAGGCAACTGGTTTTGATCCAGTCATGCGGAGGTTCGAATCCTCCCACCCCAGCCATTTATTGAGTAATTAAAAATGAGTAAACAAGTAATAGATATCTTCACAGGAACTGCCAATCCTGACCTAGCTAATGAGGTTTCAGGAATTTTAGGAAAAAAAATATCAGAAGCAGATGTTGGTTACTTCTCTGATGGCGAAATCAAAGTGCAAATCAAAGGCAATGTTAGAGGTCATGATACTTTTATACTGCAATCAACTTGTGCGCCTTCAAATAAGAATTTAATGGAATTAATGCTTCTTGCAGATGCTTTAAAAAGATCTTCAGCAGCAAGAATAACTGCAATAGTTCCATATTATGGGTATGCCAGACAGGATAGAAGAGTTAGGTCTGCTAGAGTACCTATTAGTGCTAAAGTTGTTGCAGATATGTTCCATTCGGTTGGTATTGATAGAGTCCTTACAGTTGATCTCCATTCAGAAACTATTCAAGGTTTCTTTGATATGCCAGCAGATAATGTTTATGCAACTAAACTTATGGTCGATGATATTAAAACGTCTAATCCAGATAATAATATTGTGGTTGTGTCTCCAGATGTTGGTGGAGTAGTAAGATCAAGGGCATTGGCCAAACAGCTAAATGACGCAGATCTTGCAATTATTGATAAGAGAAGAGATGCTGCAAATCATTCTGAAGTTATGAATATTATTGGTGATATCAAAGGTAAGGTTTGTATTGTTCCGGATGACATTATAGATACAGCAGGTACTTTATGTAATGCAGCCAAGGCGCTCAAAGATCAAGGTGCAGCTGCTGTAAAAGCATATATTACCCATCCTGTATTATCAGGCCCTGCTATTGAGAGACTAAATAACTCTGAAATTGATGAGTTAGTTGTAACTAATTCAATTCCTTTGTCACATGAAGGCAAAAAATGCAGTAAAATACGCGTCATTTCATTAGCAGCAACAATTGCGGAATGTATCAAGAGATTAAGCAATGAAGAATCTCTTAGTGAAATGTTTATATAACAAGAGGATATTATGAGTGAACAAATAATTTTAAATGCAGACTCCAGAGAAAGAACTGGATCTAACAAAGCTAGAGTAATTAGAAAAGTTGATGGGATGATACCTGCAATTATTTATGGTGACGAGAAGGATTCACTTAATATCAAATTAAGGCTTAATGAACTTACCAAAGCATCACAAAATGAACTTTTCTATACACAGGTTTTAATTATTAAAAATGGTGATCTTGAAGAGAAAGTTGTTTTAAAAGAGTTACAAAAAGACCCAGCTAAAGGTAAACTTTTACATGCAGATTTTTTGAGAGTTTCAAGAAAAACTCAACTTAAAGTGATAATACCTATTAACTTCTTAAATGAAGAAGAATGCTCAGGTGTTAAAAACGAAGGCGGGGTTCTTAATAAAACAATAAGAGAAATTGAAGTTATGTGTTTGGCTGGAAATATCCCAGAATCTATAGATGTAGATGTCACAGACCTTGATCTTGGCCAATCAGTTAGACTTACAGAGATAAGCCTTCCTGACGGTGCTGAAATACCCGGACTTACAGAGGAGACAGATCAAATGGTTATTTCTGTTAATGCTCCAAAAGCTGTTGAAGAAGAGCCTGAAGTTATTGAAGGTGACGAAGATAGTGAAGGTTCAGATGAAACTGAAAGCACTGAGGCATCTGATGAAAATGATGCTGATAATGAAGGATCTGAAGAGAGCTAAAAAGTGCCTAAGCTTTGTTTAGTTGGTCTGGGAAACCCTGGATCAAAATATAACAATACTCGACACAATATTGGAAAAGATTGGTTGTTAGCTGCAAGTGCAAATCACTGCAGTAGTTTTTCTTACAAAGAAAAATTTCAAGCTGAAATTTCCACATCCCACTCTGATGAAATCTTATGGGTTATCCCTGATAATTATGTTAATAATAGTGGCAAAACTGTTCTGAAATTAATGAAAAATATGAATATTAAAGAAGATAAGATGATTATATTTCATGATGATCTAGACCTAAATCCTGGAGAAGTAAGACTCAAAGAAGATGGCGGCCATGGCGGTCATAACGGGTTGAGAGATATTTTTGAGAAAGTTGGCTCAAGAAAATTCCTTAGACTGAGAATTGGTGTTGGTCATCCAGGAAACAAGGATATGGTTTCAAGTTGGGTTTTAAATAAATTTCACCCGACTGACAAAAAATATGTAGATATGGCATATGATAAATTTGTCTCTGTTTTAGATTTAATCTTTAATGATGAACTTTCTGAAGCTCAGAAATCTCTCCATACAAAATAATCATGGGCTTTAAATGTGGAATAGTAGGACTTCCAAATGTTGGGAAATCGACACTATTTAATGCTTTAACAAAATCTTCAATACCAGCAGAGAATTTTCCTTTTTGTACTATAGAACCTAATGTTGGCAAGGTACCTCTTCCCGACCCAAGGCTCATTGAGCTTAATAAAATAGTGAGCACAAAAAAAATTATTCCAGCAAGCCTTGATCTTGTAGATATAGCAGGTTTGGTTCAGGGAGCCTCTCAAGGGGAAGGGCTTGGCAATGCATTTTTATCTAATATTAGAGAAATGAATGCCTTAGCGCACGTTGTAAGGTGTTTTGATGATGATAACGTAACACATGTTGATGGTTCTATAGATCCTGTTAGAGATGCTGAAATAATAAACCTTGAACTTATCCTTGCTGATCTCGAAACTGTTTCAAAACGTTTGGTAAAGTGTGAGAAGTTAATAAAGACAAATGATAAAGATAATAAGATTGAATACGACCTACTTAACAAAATTAAAGACAATCTTGATTCGGGAAAATTAATAAATCTTGAAGATTTTAATGATGAGGAGCAAAAGATTATTAAAAACTTCCAATTATTAAGTTCAAAGCCTACTTTCTATATAGCCAATATATCGGATGATTCAAAATCTGAAAAAAAACTAAATGAATTGTTAGAATTTGCAAAAAAATCTGGCTGCATAGTTATTCCTACATGTATAAAAATAGAACAGGAAATAGCGCTACTTGAAGATGAGGAAAGAGAAGAGTATTTAGAGCTTATGGAAATGGATGAGCCTGTTCTTAATAAAATAATTTTTAAAGGTTACGCAATATTGGGTCTTCAAACCTACTTTACAGCCGGACCTCAGGAAATAAGAGCTTGGACAATTAAAAGCAATGCAACGGCACCAAATGCTGCTGGAGTAATACATACAGATTTTGAAAGAGGTTTTATAAAAGCAGTGGTTATAGGCTTTGACGATTACATTTCATGTAATGGAGAATCTGGTGCCAAGGAAAATGGAAAACTAAGGCTAGAAGGCAAAGAATATATTGTAAAAGACGGAGATGTTGTTCACTTTAAATTTAACGTCTAAAAGTTAATTCAAAAAGATATTGACTCTTAGATTTTAGGACTTATCATTCTACGATTGGCTATGTAGCTCAGATGGTTAGAGCACAGCACTCATAACGCTGGGGTCGGTGGTTCAATTCCACCCATAGCCACCATTAAGTCTTATCGAAGTTAGCTCAAAGGATCCTGTTATTTTTTTAGGTAGGCTAGAATGATAACTATCGAGATTAATCCTAAGATTGCATCTTCCCCAATAGTATTTAAAATCTCAGCGATGTTTTTATAGACATCCCCCACAAAAGTGGTGTCAGGTCCAAAAATAATTCCAAGAAGTAAAAACACTGCAACTATTGGTATTAATAACCTAGTTACTTCATTAAGAAAGTCGATAATTTTATTGAATATATCCATATTTTTAAGTATTGAAAAGGGTCTTAGACCCTTTTCAATAGAGTTCTAAATACTACTTAAGAAGACCAATAAGCATAGCAGCAACTAAAAGCCCTACTAAACCATTGTCACCTAGGAGTTTGACTGCGTCTAGAAGTGATTCTAAAACACCGCCAACAAACCAAGCGTCTCCTCCAAATACTATTCCAGCAACAACACCAAGTCCAACTGTAGCAACAAGTAGACCTGTTAATTGTCCGATTATAGTTTTTATCGTATCTAATGCATTCATAATATTACCCCCCTATTAGGTTTTTTATGTGATTGCACTATCCATGTGAACACAAATACTAATAACTATCAAATTGGGTGAACAAAAAAAAACCCAAAAATTTGACTTTTTAGGTTTTTTATATATCTATAGTAAGTAATCTACTATTCTTCCTCTTTATCTTCCTCTAAAGAATCTTCTTTAGGAGCTAAAGCTTTCACAGATAATTTCATTTTACCTCTATCAAAACCGATAAGTTTTACATCTATTTCTTGGCCTTCTGAAAGAACCTTACTTACATCTTCTGTTCTTTCATGTGCAATCTCAGATATATGAAGTAAACCATCTTTACCTGGCAAAATATTTACAAATGCACCAAAGTCTACGATCTTAACCACTGTTCCTTTATAAACTTTATCTAATTCAGGCTCTTCTAAGATGCCTTCAATAATTTCTAAGCATTCTTGCATTGATGTTTGATTTTGTCCAAAAACAGATACAGTTCCATCATCACTAACATCTACAGTAGCACCAGTTTTTTCTTGCATGCCTTTTATGACTGCTCCGCCTTTACCAATGATTTCTTTAATTTTATCTTTATTAACCATGAAAGTTTTCATTGCTGGAGCATTCTCAGATAACTCTTTTGGTGCTGATATAGCTTCATTCATTATTCCTAAAATATGATTGATAGCAGTTTTTGCTTTCGTTAAAGCAGACTCCATGATATCAGCTGTTATTCCTTGAATTTTTATATCCATTTGAAGAGCGGTTATACCTGTAGCAGTTCCAGCAACTTTAAAGTCCATATCACCAAGGTGATCTTCATCACCGAGGATATCTGTTAGAACAGCAAAGTCATCACCTTCTTTAATTAAGCCCATAGCAATACCTGCAACTGGACTAGATAAAGGAACACCTGCGTCCATTAGTGATAAGGATGTACCACAAACTGAAGCCATCGAACTAGAACCATTAGACTCTGTAATTTCAGAGACAACTCTCATTGTATAGCCAAAATCTTCAACATCAGGCAGTACTGCTTTTATTGCTCTCTTAGCTAAATTTCCATGACCTATTTCTCTTCTTTTAGGTCCTAAAGGCATACCAATCTCACCTACACTATATGCAGGGAAATTATAATGAAGCATGAAATTATCAGTACTTTGGCCTTCTATTGATTCTATTCTTTGAGCGTCTCTTGATGATCCAAGAGTTGCAACAACTATTGCTTGCGTTTCCCCTCTAGTAAATAAGGATGATCCATGAGCACTAGGCAATACATCAGTCTCAATAAAGATTGGTCTTACGGTATCCGTATCTCTTCCATCTATTCTAGGCTGATTGCTTAAAATATTTCTTCTTACGATGTCTTTTTCAAGATTTTTAAAAGCACCTAAAATTTTACCAAGCTGAATTTCATCAGCGTCAGGATAGGATTCAACAATGCTATCTTTAATGGCTCCAATTGCTGCAGTTCTTTCTGATTTATCTTTAATAGTAAATGCATTAGTTATTTGGTCAGAGTACTTTTCAGTTAGTTCGGCAGAATAAACTGGAGTTTCTTCATCTGAACTTACTACCCAATCTTCTTTACCAGCTTTTTCTTTAAGCTCTGTACATGCCTTAATTACAGTTTGCATTTCTTGATGACCAAATAAAACAGCTCCTAGCATTAAGTCTTCGTTAAGCTCCTTAGCCTCAGACTCAACCATAAGAACAGCTTTTTCAGTTCCAGCAACAACCATATCTAAATATGAATCTTCTAATTCTTCATATGATGGATTTAAAACATAGTTTCCATCAACAAATCCTACTCTTGCCGCTCCCATTGGACCATCAAATGGCACTCCCGCAACGCATAAGGCAGCTGATGCACCAATCATTGATGCAATATCAGGGTTTTGCTCTTTGCCTGATGACATGACAGTACAAAATATTTGTACCTCATTTTTAAATCCTTCTGGGAAGAGAGGCCTAATTGGTCTATCTATTAACCTTGATGTTAAAGTTTCTCTTTCCGTTGGTCTGGCTTCTCTTTTAAAGAATCCTCCTGGTATTGTTCCTGTTGCATAAAATTTTTCTTGATAAAAAACAGCTAGAGGGAAAAAATCCTTCTTTGGATCTGCCTCTTTTCTAGCAACAACTGTTGTTAAAACTACAAGATCTCCTATTGTTACAACAACTGCGGCAGTTGTTTGTCTTGCAACTTTATTTGTTTCTAGTTTTACTAATTGATTTCCATACTGAAATTCTACAGATGTAGATTCTAATTTATTATTTTCCACGATTTTCCTCTTTTATATTTATTATTAACCTCTAAGCTTTAATTCTTTAATCACTTCTACATAACTTTCTGAATTCTTTCTTTTTAGATATGCTAAAAGCTTTCTTCTTAGATTAACCATCCTTATTAAACCCGTTCTAGAGTGATGGTCTTTTTTGTGTTCTTTAAAATGACTTTGTAGTTTATTGATATTTTCAGTTAATAAAGCTATTTGAACCTCTGGGGATCCAGTGTCGTTATCAGCTCTTTGAAATTTTCCAACAATTTTTTCTTTTTCTTGTGATAGAAGTGCCATATTTATAATCCTCGTTATACATATATTAATTGATGCAAACCTCGTATAACTAAAGTAAGCGTGCGAATCTTATATCTTATTAGTCTTTTAAACAAGTCGTTTAAGCGCTAAGTAGCTATCTGTAATAGAACCTAGACCAAGAAATTTATGACCAGAATCATAAATTCTATAGAAATCATTTTCTTGATTGACTATCTCAAGCTTCCCACCGTTTGAAAATATTTTTGTTTCTTCCTCATTTAATCTAATTTCTTTAAAAAACTGAAATGCGCTTTCAATTGAAACCATCTCTTCTAAATTTAGCTCACTAGGAATTTTTGATTTTTCTACATCAAACTCACCCTGCATAACTCTCTTTAAGGCCGATAGATGAGCTTTACTACTGAGATTGTCTCCTAAATCTCTTGCTATAGATCTTATGTATGTGCCTTTTGAGCAGTGCACTAAAAATCTGCAACTGTTTCTTGAGTAACTAAAATTACTTACAGAATAAATATTTATTTTTCTTGGGGGTTTTGAAATGAATTCGCCTTCTCTTGCATACTTATATAAAGGTTTTCCTTTATGCTTTAAGGCAGAAAAATATGGCGGATTTTGCAGAGATTCACCAAGAAATTTATTTAATTCTTGTTTGATATCAGTTTCTTTTGGAATATAGCTAGACCTCTCTATAACCTCCCCCATGGCATCATCAGTATCAGTCTTAGCTCCAAATGAAACCTCAGCTTTATATTTTTTATCAGATTCTAAAAAAAATGATGAGAATCTTGTTGCTCTATTTACAGCAAGAACCAAGAGTCCTTCTGCCATTGGGTCTAAAGTTCCGAGGTGGCCAACTTTTTTTAATGAAAATAATCTTTTAGTTTGTTGAACAACTTGATTTGAGCTGATACCTTTTACTTTAAAAGCTAAGAGAAACCCGTCCATTATTAAAGATCTCTTAATAAATTCTCAATATTGTCTGAGTATTCTACACTTTCATCAAATCTAAATTGTATGACCGGGACTCTTCTTATTTGCATTGTTTTAGATAGCTTTGATCGGACCATTCCTGAGAACTTTTTTAGGACTTTGTTATCAATACTACTTTTTTCTTTTTCTATAGATTCACCGATCATGGTATAAAAGACTGTAGCTATTCCAATATCATCAGAAACCTTTACCGCAGTAATGTTTAACTTTTGAAGGCGAGGATCTTTAGTTTCTTTATTAATTATTAAAGATATTTCTTTTCTGAGGAGGTCTGATATTTTGTCTGATCTAAGTGATGGCATTAATGCTTGCTACATTGACTGTAATTCTTCTTTCCTTTCGTAGACTTCAATTTTATCGCCTGCTTTGATATCTTTATAATTTTTAATACCCATTCCACACTCATTTCCATTTTTGACCTCGTTGACGTCTTCTTTGAATCTTCTAAGCGAGTCTAACTCACCCTCAAAAATAACAATCTCATCACGCAAAACTCTTACGGGTCTATTTTTAAGCACAGCGCCCTCAACAACATTACAACCAGCTATCTGACCAAATTTAGGAGAATTAAATACATCAAGAACCTCAGCAGTTCCAAGAATTTCTTCTTTTATTATTGGGTCTAACAGACCAGTCATTCTTGCTTTAACATCATCAAGTAATTCATAAATAATACTGTGATAACTTAAAGGGATGGACTCATCCTCAATGATTTTCTTAGCAGAATTATCAGCACGAACATTAAACCCTAGAATAATTGAATCAACCGCAAGTGCTAAATTAGCATCTGATTCTGAAATACCGCCCACTCCACTTGATACTATTTTTACTTTTGCAAGATCATTGCTTAGATCATGAAGTGATGCTGTGATTGCTTCGCATGTTCCACCAACATCAGTTTTTACAATTACATTTAAAATTTTCTTAGAAGATTCTTGGCCTAGATTTTCAAATAAATCGCCAGCACTATCATCTTTTTGTTTTAAAAGTTTTCTTTCTTTTTCTTTATTTATTCTGAACTCAGCTATTTCTCTTGCCTGTTTTTCATTATCTACAACTTGAAACTGGTCTCCAGCATTAGGGACATTATTTAAACCAAGTACTTCTATAGCTGCAGATGGCCCAGCTGTTTTGATCTTTGATCCATCACTATTAATAATGCTCTTTATTTTTCCAATTGCATTTCCAGAAGCTACTAAGTCTCCAACTTTAAGAGTTCCATTTTGTATTAGAAATGTTGCAACTGAGCCTCTGAATTTATCTAACTCAGATTCTATAACAACCCCTTGAGCCGGTCCATCATGATGAGCCTTTAACTCAAGTAGTTCTGCTTCCAAGGATACGCTCTCCAAAAGTTGATCAATACCAGTACCTTTTAAAGCAGATACTGGAACCATTTGGGTAGTTCCGCCCCAATCTTCTGGTGCAAGATCTTTTGCTGCAAGGTCGCCTTTTACTTTATCAACATCGGCGCCATCAAGATCAATCTTGTTTATCGCAACTACAATGGATACTCCAGCAGCCTTTGCATGGTTAATTGCTTCTTCAGTTTGTGGTTTAATTCCATCATTAGCAGCAACTACAAGAATAACTATATCGGTAGTATTAGCACCCCTCGCCCTCATTGAAGAGAAAGCAGCATGTCCAGGAGTATCTATGAATGTTATCTTTCCTTTAGAAGTTTCAACTTCATACGCACCAATATGCTGAGTAATGCCTCCAGCCTCTCCATCAACAACTTTAGTTTTTCTAATAAAATCAAGAAGAGTTGTCTTACCGTGATCAACATGACCCATAACAGTAATAACAGGTGATCTGGATTGAACTTCGTCCGAATAATTAATTAAGTTTGCTAGATCTTCTTCAAAATTTTCTTCCTTTAATGCAATACCATTATGTCCAATCTCTTCTACAACCAATATAGCTGTCTCTTGGTCAATAACATCATTTAAAGTGGCCATGACGCCAAGACCCATAAGATTTTTTACTACAACATTACCTTTGACTGCCATCAGTTTTGCTAATTCACCAACTTGAACTGTGGTTGGAACCTCTATGTCTTTTTTAACAACTTCTGTTGGGGCTTCAAATTTATGCTTTGAGTCTTGAGAAAATGATCCTTCAGTTCTTTTATAAGCATTCACTGCGCTTGAAAGCTGATCTTTTACATTAACTTTAATTGAGGGTTTTACCGTATCTGGTTTCTTAAATTTTTCTCTTTTCTTAATTTCTTCCTGCTTTAGCCTTGCTACTTCTTTTAATTGGTCTTCTCTTTTTCTTTGTTGTTCTTTTAATTGTTCTGATGCAGCCGCTCTTTTTGCTTCTATATTGTCTGAGTAACTCTTAACAGTATCGCCTTCTTTTAAGGATTTGCCTTTAGAAGTAACTGTTATGCCAGAGCCAGATGTAACGGACTTTGCAGCAGGAGTACCTTTACCACCTTTAAGAGACCTGAGAAGTGCCTGCTTGTCAGATGCTGTTATTTCATCTGAGCTTTTTGAATGCGACAGGCCAGCATTCTTCATTCTTTCAATAAGAGCTGTATCAGATATTTTTAGAGTTTTAGCAAAATCTTTTACGGTAAGAGTCAAAATATAATTCCTTTTTATTTTTTAATTAAACCAATGCTCACGAGCTTTCATGATCATTTTAGATGCATTGTCTGAAGAGATTTCAATAATGTCTTGTAATTCATCTATAGCTAACTCAGCTAAATCATCCTTATTTTTAATTCCTTTATTAGATAACTTTTGAATATCCTCTTCTTCTAAGTTTAGATCAGTAAGAGATTCAACATTGTCCTCTTCTTCAGTTATGGCTCCCATTGCCTCCATTAAAGCTGCATCTTCTGCAGCACCTTTAACTCTAACTATTTCACTATCATCTTCAATAAAGGATTTGAATAATGAATCATCTGCATATGCTATATCATCAAATGAGGATAACCCTAAGGATGCAATTTGTTCAGCTATTTCATCAGAAACTTCCAAGCTGGCTGTAAGTTTCGCTAAAAATTCAGTTTCATCAACTTTAACTTTTGCCTCAGCCTCTTCACTACTAACAATATTAAGCTCCCATCCAACTAGTTTAGATGCCAATCTAATATTCTGACCTCTTGAGCCAATTGCTAAAGCAAGATTATCTTGATTAACAGCTATATCCATTGATCTTGAGTCCTCATCCATAACAATGGACTCAACCTTAGCTGGTACTAGTGCATTAATAACAAGCTGAGCGGGATTATCATCATAAATAATGATATCTATTCTTTCATTTCCTAATTCAGCAGAGACAGCCTGAACCCTAGAACCCCTCATACCAACACATGCTCCTACTGGATCAATTCTTCCATCATTTGTTTTGACAGCTATTTTAGATCTGGATCCTGCATCTCTCGCAACACCTCTGATTTCAATAATGTCCTCATTTATTTCAGGAACTTCTATGCTAAAAAGTTCTGTGACCATTTCAGGACACGATCTGTTTAGCATTAACTGAGGACCCCTGCCTTCAACATCTTGAATTTGAAGTATGGCTCTAATTCTATCGTTAATTTTATATATCTCACCTGGCATCAATCTATCTCTTGGGAGAATAGCTTCAGCATCATAGGCAATATCAACAATGATATTATCTCTGGTAACTCTTTTTACAGTTCCATTAACAAGTTGATTATTTTGATTTTTGAACTGAGATACTACCTTTTCCCTTTCTGCTTCTCTGACCTTCTGAAGCATAACCTGTCTAGCTGCTTGTGTTTCAATCCTTCCAAAAGGTACATTTTCTTGCTGCTCTGTATGTATATCTCCTAATTGAAGATTAGATAGTGTCTCTGTTGTGTGGGTCTCTAAATGATACTCTTCATCGGATTCATCAAAAACTAACCAATTCCTATGTGTAGAATACTCTCCAGTATCTCTATCGATTTTGACGATCAATTCTGCATCTTCATGGAAATGTCTCTGAGAGGCAGAGGCTATTGCCACTTCTATAGCCGAAAAGATTATATTTTTATCTAGTCCTTTTTCAGTAGATACCGAATCAACAACCGCTAATATTTCATTACTTTGCATAACCACTTTCCTTCATCAATTTATCAAAATTTGGATCTAATCGACATATATCTATATCACTAAAATCTAATTTATATTCAAGCTTGTCTGACTCTATAAGAAAAAATTCTTCATTACAATCTACAAGCGTTCCGTTAATATTCTTAATACCATCCAAAGGTTCTCTTAATTTAACCTTGAGATCTTCCCCTAAAAATTCTAGAAGTTGACTCTGTTTAAAAAATCTTCTTTCAATACCAGGAGTAGATACTTCTAATACATAATCTTCTCCAAGAGAAGAGTCTAAATCTATTTCATAATTAAGATCTCTCGATACATTCTCACAGTCTTCAATATTTGCACCTTCATCTGAATCTAAATATATTCTTAAAGTAGGCCTTCTCTTACCTCTTAAAATTTCAATACCCCACAGGAAACAATTATGTCTGTTTATGACAGGCTTAACAATTATCTCTATTTCATCTTTAACCATTTTTTTACACAAAAAAAGGGCATATGCCCCACAAAAAAAATATATTACGTGGTAGCGGGGGCTGGATTTGAACCAACGACCTTCGGGTTATGAGCCCGACGAGCTACCAGACTGCTCCACCCCGCAACGCAGCGAGTGTGAAGTGTAATGAAATTAGGTGTGTTTGGTCAAGTGTAATATTTTTTTAATATTTAAAAAATATCTTGTTATAATCTTGAAAAAATATTAGCCGAAGTGGTGGAATTGGTAGACACGCTAGCTTGAGGGGTTAGTGAGCGAAAGCTCGTGCGGGTTCAAGTCCCGCTTTCGGCACCAATATTTATTATTTATTCGACAGAAACTTCGTCTGTTGGAACCTCAAAAACAGAAGCTTCTTGATCAGGAATATCAATTATTTCTGTTTAATTCTGATTTTTATTCATTAAGCCAAAGCTAAATAAGCCAAAACTAAAGTTAATACTAACCAAGTCGCTACCAATATGTATGAAAGTCTACCTAAGAAATTTGAAATTTTTATTTAATCCTTGGGGGCATTATTATTTTGATCTTCATCAGCTTCTTTTTCTTGAGCAGCTGAGTCCTCTTGCTCAGATGTAGCTTCTTGATTCAAACCACTAAATGAGGATGCAGTATTTGTATTCTTATACATATAAGCCAAAGCTAAAGTTAATACTAACCAAGTCGCTACCAATATGTATGTAAGTTTACCTAAGAAATTTGATGGACCTAGAGCTCCAAACATTGAATTAGATGAACCACCACCAAAAGCAGATCCTAAATCAGAGCCTTTACCTTGTTGTAGTAAAACTAACGCAATTATTACAATTGCTAAGATTATACATATTACTTTTATTAGGACTATTATCATTTTCTTTTTACCTTTCTATAAATTTTTATAATATCTGCAAATGAGCTAGCTTTTAAAGATGCTCCGCCTACTAATGCACCATCAATACTTTTTTCATCAAAAAAAGCTTCTGCGTTTTTATGACTAACGCTCCCACCATATAGGACCTTTGGTTCTATATTATTTGCAGATGTGGATTGTACAACATCTTTAATGAATTCGTGAATCAAGTTTATATCTTTTGGAGCCGGAGTGTTACCTGATCCTATTGCCCATATTGGCTCATAAGCTATAACAGCATGCTTGTTGAGCTCAACGCCAGAAAGTGCACCAATAAGCTGACTTTTTAGAAAGTCTCTAGTTTCTTTTTCTTCTAGGCATTCTTCTGACTCACCTATACATAGTATCGGCTTTATTCTATTACTGATGGCAGCCTGAATCTTAGTTCTAATAAGAGTGTTGTCCTCATTAAATAGGTATCTCCTTTCTGAATGGCCTAATAAAGAAAAATTACATCCAGCATCTGAAGCCATAGAGGCTGATACAGAACCAGTTCTTGCTCCACCATTAAAATCAATATCTTGTAGACCAACTTTCAAGTTTGACTTTTCAAATATTTTTTTAATTTGAATAAAATGAATATTGGACGAAGCTATGCCAATATCTGAAAAATTATTGCCTGGAAGTATTTGAGTTAATTTTTTATGCCAAGAAATGTTAGCAGCTAAACTCCCATTGGCTTTCCAATTAGCAATTATCATAAGTTAAAGTTTGGATTCTATTAAAGCTGATATATCTTTTGCATACTTTTTGGCAACTTTTTCTTCTGGGGCTTCAATCATCACTCTAATCTTATTTTCAGTGCCTGAGGCTCTGACAAGCACTCTTCCAACAGTAATATCAGACTCAATACTCTTAATAAAATCTGCGACGTCTTTATCATTGATAATATCCTTATTATCTACTTTTACTGCAAGATTAATTTGAGGCATTTTTTTATAGTTTACCAAGATTTCAGAAGGATCCTTTTCAAGAATTAGTAATGAAGATATAACTTTAAGAGCTGCGATAGTTCCATCGCCTGTGCTTATGAGATCTTTGCATATGATATGACCAGATGTTTCTCCACCAAGAAGCCAACCATTTTTTGCCAATAGCTTGCTCACATACTTATCGCCGACATCAGCTCTTTTAAAATCATAACCAAGTTTCTTAATCCCATCTTCAAGACCCAAGTTACTCATTAAAGTCCCAATAACTCCAGACCAAGCGCCTATTCTATTTGGATTTGAAAAAGCCAATATATATAAAAGATCGTCACCATCAAGAATGTTGCCCTCTTTATCTATCAAGATAACTCTATCGCCATCACCATCTAAAGATATTCCAAAATCAGCTCTTTGTTTGATAACTTCTTTTTGAACTAATTCAGGGTGGGTAGAACCGCATCCATCATTAATGTTGTATCCATCTGGATTGATGCCCAAAGGTATAACTTCGGCACCAAGCTCGGCAAAAACACTTGGGCTTACTTTGTAACAAGCCCCATTTGCACAATCTAAAACAATCCTTAAGGATGAAAACGAAATATTTGAAGGGACTGTAGACTTGCAAAATTCAATATATCTTGCTCCAGCTTCATCAAATCTTGATGCCTTACCAAGATCTTCTGTCTTAACAGGCTTTAAATCACCACTAAGAATTTTTTCAATTTTAACTTCTAACTCTCTAGATAATTTTTCACCATCTGAATTGAATATTTTTATTCCATTATCTAAAAAGTCATTATGAGAAGCGCTTATGACCACACCAAACTTTTTCCTAAGAGATCTTGTTAGATAAGCAATACCTGGTGTGGGCAATGGGCCGCACAAGCTAACGTTAACTCCTGCAGCTATAAATCCAGCCTGAAGTGCTGATTCAAGCATATAACCTGAAACTCGAGTATCTTTACCAATCATGACAGTATTCCATCCCTGTTCTTTCATGATTATGCCAGTAGCATGGCCAACCCGGAGACATGCCTCGGGAGTTATATAAGTCTCTACAGGACCCCTAATTCCATCTGTGCCAAATTTTAAGTTCATATGAAAAAGATTATAACTCTTCTGCAGTTCCTTTTATTGAAGTTTTTTTCTTAGTATTTGATTTAGGTTCATCGTCTGACCAGCCTTTAGGCTCTCTTGGTTGAGCGCCAGCCATAATGTCATCTATCTGAGGAGCATCTATAGTTTCATATTTTAATAGAGCATCTGCCATAACATTTAGCTTATCAAGATTTTCTTTTAAAAGATTTTCCGCTCTTTCATAACATGAATCTATTATTAATCTAATTTCAGAGTCTATTAATTTAGAAGTTTCTTCACTTCTTGTTTGAGAAGGTGAAGCTGCTGATCTACCCAAGAAGGGACTTCCTTCATCTTCGCCATACTTTATCGTCCCAAGTTCTTCAGATAGACCCCATTTAGTAACCATATTAGTAGCAATTCCAGTAGCAACTTCAATATCATTAGATGCGCCGGTAGTAATTCCTTGCGACCCATTAATAATACTTTCAGCTATCCTTCCACCAAATAAAGTCGCTACCCTGCCAAGCAAATATTCTTTGCTTTGCATATAAGTATCTTCTTCAGGTAAAAACATTGTTACTCCTAAAGCTCTACCTCTTGGGATAATAGTTACCTTATAAACTGGATCATGTGTGGGGCAAAGTCTACCAACAATTGCATGACCAGCCTCATGATAGGCAGTTATTCTTTTTTGTTCTTCACTCAAAATCATTGATTTTCTCTCAGCACCCATCATTATCTTGTCTTTGGCTAAATCTAAATGAGATTGATCAATTTTTTTATCTGAATATCTTGCAGCAAATAAAGCAGCTTCATTAATAAGATTAGCTAAGTCTGCACCAGAAAAACCTGGAGTCCCTCTAGCAATGACAAGAGGGTCAACACCTGAATCTAAAGGCACTTTTCTCATATGGACTTTTAAAATTGCTTCCCTTCCTCTTATGTCTGGAAGGTCTACAACAACCTGTCTATCAAATCTACCAGGCCTTAGTAAGGCTGGATCTAGAACATCTGGTCTATTTGTAGCAGCAATAACAATAACACCATCATTACCCTCAAAGCCATCCATCTCTACAAGTAGTTGATTTAATGTTTGCTCTCTTTCATCATGACCTCCACCCATTCCTGTTCCTCTATGTCTTCCAACGGCATCAATTTCATCAATAAAAACAATACAAGGTGCTTGTTTTTTTGCTTGTTCAAACATGTCTCTTACTCTTGAAGCCCCAACACCAACAAACATTTCAACAAAATCAGACCCTGATATTGTAAAAAATGGAACCTTAGCTTCACCTGCAACCGCTCTGGCTAAAAGTGTTTTACCGGTTCCTGGAGGACCAACCATCAATACACCTCTTGGAATTTTACCACCAAGTTTTTGAAATTTTGTGGGGTCTCTTAAAAAATCAACCAATTCTTGAACATCTTGTTTTGCTTCCTCGCAACCCGCAACATCTCCAAAGTTTGTTTTAACTTTTCCACCTTCCATAAGTTTTGCTTTACTCTTTCCAAAAGACATAGGACCGCCTTTACCAGACATTCCACCTTGCATTTGCCTCATAAAAAAGAAAAATATTCCCAATAAAAGAAGTATTGGAAAAGCTCCAACTAAAAGTTGTGACCATATAGATGGTTGTTCAATTTTTTCATAAACTGCAATGATTCCATTTTCTGCTATAGCTCTATCTACAGCGTCATCTTTTTTAAAAATTGGGTGAACTGTTTCAAATTTAGAACCATCTAACCTATCACCAGTAATAGTCATTTGATCGCCTTCAAATGTAATCTTTGCAATTCGATCTGATAAAATTTCTTCTTTAAATTGACTATAACTAATTTGCTCTCGTGTACTTGAATTCTCAAGATTATCGAAAACATAAATTAATAAAGATCCAAGAACCACCCAAACTAAAACATTTCTAAAAATACTGTTCATTATTTATTTGCTCCATAGAGAAAAATTTCACCCGATTGCTTCTTTGAAGCAGCCGGTTTAAAAGTTTGAACTATCTTAAAAGAAAGTTCCATTTTTTTTCGAAGACTTTTTAATTTACTATTTTGAAAAGTCTTCATAATCATTGATCCACTCTTTTGATTTAAGTATCTGCTAGCAGTACTTATAGTGAAATCATTTAGTTCGTATATATTTTCAGTGTCTACTGCACTTATTCCTGTTATGTTTGGGGCTATATCTGAAATTACAAGGTCAAAGTTGCCCATAAGAGATTTAATTGATTCTATGTTATCTATCTGTTCGATACTCTGCTTAAAAAAGTGTACCCCTTCAACAGGATTCATATCAAGAATATCTATAGCATAGATTTCAGATATTTTAGATTTTTGTTTGATATAATGGGACCATCCTCCAGGAGCAGAACCAAGATCTAGAATATGTTTTGCTTTTTTTAGTACTTTAGTTTTTTGAACAATCTCATCTAGCTTGTAAACTGCTCTAGTTCTATAACCATCTTGCTTTGCTTTGATTGCCCAATTATCTGCATGCATTATTATATATGCTTTACTTCCAGAATTTCATAGTTAAGCTGCCCGGATGGAGTCTGCACAGAGACTTCATCATCAATAAACTTACCAACAAGCCCTCGAGCAATCGGAGTATCAATTGATATCATGCCCTTGTTTGGATTTGATTCTAAATTACCAACTATTTTATATACAATTTTTTTTTCATTATCTGAATCATAGAGAGTTATTGTAGATCCAAAAATAACCCTTCCAGTTTCAGGAATTTCCTTTACATCAATCACTTGAGCATTCGCAATTGCATTTTCCATTTCATTTATTTTTGCTTCCATCAAGCCCTGAAGTTCTTTTGCTGCATGATATTCAGCATTCTCTTTTAAGTCACCATGAGCTCTTGCTTCTGCAATCGCTTCAGATATCTTTGGTCTTTCTACAAACTTAAGATTTGATAATGTTTCTTTAATGGCTATTTCACCATTTTTAGTCATTGGTACTCTACTCATCAAATTATTATAGCAACTATAAAAATTATTTATTGATTTCTTGAAGAGTGGAATATGTCCAATCAGATTCTTGACCTTTTAGAGCTTCCATCACAGCCAAAGCACCAAACATAGTTGTGGTACAAAATATTTTATTGCGTAATGCTGTCTGTCTTATTGCTGCTGAGTCTTCTATAGATTGAGCTCCCTCTGTAGTATTGATTACTATATCTATTTCATTATTTAACAAACTATCAACAGTATGGGGACGACCTTCCATAACCTTATTTATTCTTTTTACAGGATAGTTTAATTTTTGAATATATTCTGCAGTTCCGCCAGTTGCAATCATGCCAAACCCGTTGCTAACAATTAGTGGGACTAACTGATCAAGATATTTCTTATCTGAATCTTTAACACTCACAAATATAGAACCTGATCTAGGAAGTACTTTATTTGCGCCTTTTTGAGCTTTTGCATATGCCTCACCAAAAGTTGCTCCAATACCCATTACTTCTCCTGTTGACTTCATTTCAGGCCCTAGAATTGGGTCAACTAATGGAAATTTATCAAAAGGCATTACCGCCTCTTTTACAAAGAAAAGATCTTCAGGGAGCTTACTGTTAAACCTTTGGTCAATTAGTGACTTTCCTATCATAGCTTTTGAGGCAATCTTTACTAATGATCTTCCGATCGCTTTAGAGGTAAAAGGTACAGTCCTCGAAGCTCTCGGATTTACTTCAATAATATAAATTTCATTATCTTTTACTGCAAACTGAACATTCATTAATCCAATAATATTTAACTCTTTAGCTATCAGTATTGATTGAGTAGATAATTCATCTTGTATTTCTTTAGATAAACTATATGGAGGCAATGAGCATGCAGAATCTCCAGAATGAATTCCAGCCTGTTCTATATGCTGAAGAATTCCACCAATTTCAATATTAGTGCCATCTGATACAACATCGACGTCAATTTCAATTGCATCGGTAAGATAACTATCTAAAAGAATTGGTTTACTATTTGATACTTCAACTGCTTCGGTGAGATACTTTTTTAGCTCTTTGGTATTATGAACAAGTTGCATTGCTCTTCCACCGAGAACGTATGATGGTCTTACTACGATTGGAAAACCAATTTCATCTGCTTTATGTAACGCTTCTTCTATATTTTTTACAGTAGCATTTGAAGGCTGAGTTAGCCCTAATTTAATAATTAATTCTTGAAAACGTTCCCTGTCCTCAGATTTATCAATAGCATCAACATCTGTACCAAAAATCTTAATGCCCTTTTCAGATAAGATATCTGCAAGTTTAAGAGGGGTTTGACCTCCAAACTGGATTATTACTCCCTCCGGAGATTCATTATCAATAATATCTAGTATTTTTTCGGAAGTAATTGGTTCAAAATACAACCTATTTGAAACATCATAATCTGTTGATACTGTCTCAGGGTTGCAGTTAACCATTATAGATTCGAACCCCTCTTCTTGCATTGCTAATGATGCATGAACACAGCAGTAATCGAACTCTATTCCCTGACCTATTCTATTTGGACCACTTCCTAAAACAAGAATCTTTTTATTTGATGATGGTTTGCTTTCACAAACATCTCCATAAGTTGAGTACATATAACATGTCGTGGTTGCAAACTCTGCAGCGCAGGTATCAACTCTCCTGAACACTGGAATAACTCCTAAATCTTTTCTTACTTGTCTAAATTCATTTTCAGTTGAACCAATCATTTCAGCAATTCTTGAATCAGAAAACCCTTTTTCTTTTAGATGTATTAATTCATTTTTATTTAGCTGATTTAGTGAAGTATTTTGTAAGTTTTTTTCAATACTTATAATTTCGTATATTTGATCTAAAAACCAGTAATCAATTTTAGTGAGGTTATAAATTTTTTCTAGGCTCCATCCAGACCTTATAGCATCTGCAACGTAAAATAATCTTTGGGGTCCGGGGAAAGTTAACTCATATTGAATTTTGTCTAAGCTCTCTGGCAAGTTTTCTACAACTGGATTTAGCCCATTGAGATCTTCTTCCATGCTGCATAACGCTTTTTGGAGTGACTCTTGAAAATTTGAGCCAATTGCCATGACCTCTCCAACTGATTTCATTTGAGTTGTTAATCTTGTATTTGCTTGAGGGAACTTTTCAAATGCAAATTTTGGTATTTTTGTAACTATGTAATCAATGCTTGGTTCGAACGATGCCGGGGTCAGCCCTCCAGTTATATCATTCTTTAGCTCATCAAGAGTGAATCCAACAGATAATAATGCTGCAACTTTTGCAATTGGAAAACCTGTAGCCTTTGACGCAAGCGCAGAAGATCTGCTGACCCTTGGATTCATTTCAATCACAACCATTTTTCCATTTACAGGGTTAATAGCAAATTGAACATTGGATCCACCGGTATCAACACCAATCTCTCTTAAAATTTTAAAGGAAGCATTTCTCATTACCTGATATTCCTTATCAGTTAATGTTTGAGCTGGAGCTATAGTTATAGAGTCTCCAGTATGAACGCCCATTGGATCAAGATTTTCAATTGAGCAAACTATAATGCAATTGTCCTCGCAATCTCGAACAACCTCCATTTCAAACTCTTTCCAACCTATAAGAGATTCGTCGATAAGCAATTCACTAGTTGGAGATAATTCCAATCCTTTTTCACAAATTCCTTTAAATTCATCTATGTTGTAAGCTATTCCGCCACCTGTTCCCCCCATTGTAAAAGATGGCCTAATAATACATGGGAACCCTATGCGCTCTTGAACCTCCAGTGCATCTTCCATTGAATGAGCTATTCCAGAGTTTGGAGTTTCAATTCCAACACCATTCATGGTTTCATCAAAAAGCTGCCTATCTTCAGCCTTATCAATAGCTTCTCTATTTGCACCAATTAAAATAACTCCATGTTTTTCCAATACTCCCTCTTTATCTAAGCTTAGAGCGGTGTTTAATGCTGTTTGGCCTCCCATTGTAGGAAGAATTGCATCAGGTTTTTCTTTTTCTATTATCTTTTCTACAGACTGCCAATGAATTGGCTCTATGTATGTTGCATCTGCCAATAGAGGATCGGTCATGATTGTTGCTGGGTTTGAGTTTACTAATATAACTCTGTAGCCCTCTTCCTTAAGAGCCTTGCAAGCCTGAGCTCCTGAATAATCAAACTCACATGCTTGGCCAATAATTATCGGGCCAGCTCCAATAATCAAAATAGACTTTATATCCTTACGTTTTGACATATGCATCTACCATAGACTTAAACTTACTAAATAAAATTTGAATTTCCTGAGGTCCTGGGCTTGCTTCAGGGTGGCCCTGGAAGCTAAATGCTGGAGTATCTTGGAACTCTATGCCCTGAAGTGATTGATCAAAAAGAGATATATGAGACACACGAATATTATCTGGTAAAGACTCAGTATCTACAGCAAACCCATGATTTTGACTGGTGATCATAACCTCTTTGGTTTTAATATCCTGTACTGGATGATTTGCACCATGATGACCAAATTTCATTTTGTGAGTTTTAGCCCCTCCAGCTAAGGCTAACAATTGATGGCCAAGGCAAATTCCAAAAATAGGTATCTTTATATCTAAGAATTTTTTTATATTTTCAATTGCGTAAGTGCATGGCTCTGGATCGCCAGGCCCATTTGAGAGGAATATACCTCTTGGAGATAATTCCATAACTTCATCAAATGAGGTTTTAGCATTAACGACATTAACTTCTCCAGCATAATCAGATAACAGCCTTAATATATTAGTTTTAATTCCGAAATCATATGCAACTATTGGTCCATTTTTATTTGAAGACTCTTTATATTCTGGCCAAACACCCTGATTCCATTTATAACTTTCAGCAGATGAAACCTCTTTAGCCAAATCAAGACCTTCAAGCCCAGAGAAAGACTTAGCTTTTTGAAGAGCTTCAGCTTCTGATACCAATCTTGATGATCCTATGCAGCAGGCCATGGACCCTTTTTCTCTAATTATTTGAGTGAGCTGCCTAGTATTTATTCCAGATATGGCCATAACATTCTGCTCAATTAGGAACTCTTCGAGTGTCTTTTGAGATCTCCAGTTGCTTGGTTTAGTACAAAATTCTTTCACAACCAACCCAGAAGCATGAATTTCATTAGATTCATGATCTTCTGCATTAATGCCAGTATTCCCTATATGGGGATGAGTAAAGGTAATAATTTGTTTTTTATATGAAGGATCCGTGATAATTTCTTGGTATCCGGTCATGGAAGTATTAAATACTATCTCACCAACATCAACTTTTTCTTCACCAAAGCCCTCTCCATGGAATATACTGCCATCTTCTAAAACTAAAATAGAATGAAAAGGCATTATATACTTGCCTCATAGAAGTAAAATAGAGATGAATAATCAGAATATCTTGAATAAGAAATTTTGGATTTTAATGAGCTAAAATATTGTGCCGGCATTAAAATTGTACTTTATAGACTTAGGAGCCAACTGTCTATATAAATTTAAAAAAATATGAAAATTTCAATCAAAAATAATACTCAAATCCAAAAAATGCGAATAGCGGGTAAGCTTGCTTCTGAAGTGCTCGAAATGATTGAACCTTTCGTTATTCCAGGAGCCTCAACTGGAGAGCTTGATAAAAGATGTTTTGATTATATTACGGACGTGCAAAAGGCAATTCCTGCAAATGTTGGCTATAGAGGGTTTGAAAAAACAATATGCTCAAGCATTAATCAAGTTATATGTCATGGCATCCCAGATAATAATAGAATCTTAAAAGATGGTGATATTCTTAATATTGATGTAACTGTTATAAAAGATGGCTGGCATGGAGATACATCAAAAATGTACCTTGTTGGAAAGTGTAAGCCTCATAATGAGAGGCTCGTTAAGGTCACTCAAGAGTGTTTATATAAAGCTATTGAGGTTGTGAAGCCTGGCGCCTATCTAGGTGACATTGGCCATGCTATACAACAACATGCAGAATCTAATTATTACAGCGTAGTTGAAGACTATTGCGGACATGGTATTGGTGATATTTACCATGAGGATCCTCAGATTCTTCATTATGGTAAACCTGGGAGGGGAATTGAAATTAAAGAAGGTATGTGTTTTACCATTGAGCCAATGATTAATCAGGGATCAAAATACTGTAAAACACTTAGAGATGGCTGGACTGTTGAAACCAAGGATGGAAGAAATTCTGCACAGTGGGAGCATACGCTTGCTGTAACAAGTAATGGTGTTGAAGTTCTAACTAAAAGACTTGAAGAATCTCTATGACAGAAAAAGAATCAACCATAAACAAGTATTTTTGGTCTGATTTTTCTAAGATATATAAAAAACCTTCGCTTATAGATGGCCATCTAATAAATAACTCAAATCTCATCGAAGCAACTCTTATCAAAAACTTTACAGAACTGGGCCTGAGTCAAAATTATTCAATTTATGCGAATGGTGGTTTTGGAAGGAAAGAAATGTTTCCATCATCTGATATTGATATTTCAATAATTGAGAATAAAAATTCTACAGAAGACAAAATAAATTTAGAAATTTTTATTACTAAGTTATGGGATTTAGGATTCCAAGTAGGTCATTCGGTTAGGTCAATTAAAGATATAAAAAATATATCAAAAAATGATTTAAAAGAATTTACATCATATCTTACAAGAAGAGCGTTAATCTCTACTCCTGAAATTGATATTAAAATCTCAAAAACACTTAGTGGTATATGGAGTAAAAAAAATTTCTTCAACGCTAAGCTTTTGGAACAAAAGGAAAGGTATTCCTCATATCACTCAACAGCATTCAATCTTGAGCCTGATTTAAAAGAGTCCCCAGGCTGCATGAGAGATTTTCAAACATCTCTTTGGATTCTTCAGCAGTGCTTTAATTTAAATAGCTATACTCAAATCAAAAAATCTAAAGAATTCAGCTTAGAAATTGGATCAGCTATTAATTCATATAATTTTATCAAAACTATGAGATTTGCATCAAATATCTTATCAAATAACAATAGATTAAGTTTTGAATCTCAACTTGAAATTTCAAAATCTGCAAAATTGAATAAAAATACAGGCAAAGAGTCGGTTGAAAAAATGATGAAGGATTTTTATGGGCATGCATCGAATCTTTCTAATTTTAATAACCTGGTATTTGAAACTTTTAAAGAAAAAAATAGCTTTGCAATTAAGAAAAGATTTGGAGATTTTTATTTAAAAGCAAATAAAATAGGGATAAAAAGTTCCGATATATCTGAAAATAAGCATCTAATATTTGGAATATTTATTGCTATTGGCTCGAATAAGAAAGTTAATGCTATAGACACTTCCACGATGGCTCTATTTAAAAAAAATATTCATATAATAGATAGTGATTTTAAAAAAGATGGATTTTATGCCTCGCAGTTTCTTGAAATACTTAGATCAAAATATAATTTATCCTCAATATTAAAATCAATGAAAAGCCTAGGTATTATCCAGGCATATATTAAAGAATTCGATGAAGTTGTGGGGCAAATGCAATTCGATCTTTTCCATGTTTACACAGTGGATGAGCATACATTCAAAGTTGTTAGAAATATGAGGCAGATGCAAATTGAGTTTCATGAAGATTTTAAGCTTGAGCATGAATTACTTAAAAAGATTCCAAAGGTCGAAATTTTATATCTAGCAGGCTTATTTCATGATCTTGGCAAAGGTAAAGGCGGAGATCATTCAGAAATAGGTGCAAAAACTAGCTATAAATTTGCCAAGAAAATTGGTCTATCTGTTGCAGACGCAGATCTGATTTCTTGGTTGGTTTTAAATCATTTACAAATGTCTTCCATTTCACAAAAAAAGGATATTTCTGATCCAAAAACAATAGAGTCATTTGCCGATATGGTATTAAATACAGAGCGCTTGGACTATCTATATCTTCTAACAATTAATGATGTCAAGGCTACTAACCCCTCACTTTGGAATGGTTGGAAACATGGCCTACTAAGAGATCTTTTTTTGCTCACAAGGTCTAAACTAAATAAGGAGCCAATAAAAACATCAAAGGAAATTTCTAAAGATAGGCAAAAAAATGTACTGAGTACTGTTGAAAATGATTTACAGAAAGATCTTTCAAGATATTTCTCTCTCTTCGATGATTCTTATTTCAATAAAAATAATTCTAATAAATTGACCTGGCAAAGCCATCTAATCCTTCTTAGTAACAATAGTGGTTTGGTGATTGGATGTAGAAAATGTTTTGGAAATTTATTAGAGGTTTTTATTAAGACTGAAAATTTTGATGGATTATTTTTAAAACTAATTAAAGTACTTGAGCTCTCTGGGTTGGAAATTATTGATGCTTCTATTGCTACCAGTATTAATAAGGATATAGCTGCAAATACTTTCATAACTAAATTCGTACACCATGATAGGGCTCTCAATAACTCTGAAGTTAAGGAGGTCAAATCAAGACTTATAAATAATTTTAATAACTTCTCTAAAAGAAAAGACACTGATTCAAAAAAATATAAAAAATCAGTTGCATTTAAAAAGAGTATGATTGTCTCAAATATTGAGGATAAAAACCAAAAGAAAAATCTTTTGACAATAGAAACTTCTAATGGGCCCGGTCTTTTAGCCAAAATTGCCAAGGTTCTTCACGATAATGGGACCTCGATATATTCAGCAAGAATAAATACTCTAGGTGATAGAGTTGAAGATACATTTGAAATAGAAGACGTTACCTTTTCTAGCGTTTCAAAAAAGAAAATTCAAAAAATCACTGATGACCTTGCTCAAATTGTATAAATTAAGGTCTTACCAAACTATAATAGTCAAATGAAAATTAATGCGGTCGGATTTGCAACCATATCAAAGAAGGGTGATATTTTAGATGTTTATTACCCAGAAATTAATTTTAATGGCTCAGAAACTGATATCAAAAACTCTAAAGATATTAGCTCCTCCAAGAAACTTATTGAATTAAACTGGAATCAAGAAGACTTAGAGAGTCCTGTTAAAGATGTTTGTTCTGCATATTTAAAGCTTCACCTCATTTCATATAAGTTTGTTAAACCAAATTCTGTAAATTTGGATGGCTTATTTTCAGCCCTACCTAATGTTGCATGGACAAACCAAGGCCCTGTAAGCACAGATGAAATAGATGAAAAGCTGCTGGACTCTAAACTAAATAATTCAAATTTATATATTAGATCGTTAGATAAATTTCCTTGCCTAACAGATTATATTATTCCAAAAAATGTAAGGGTTGCAGATACATCTAGAGTGAGATTGGGTGCTTATTTAGGATCTGGAACAACTGTAATGCATGAGGGCTTTGTTAATTTTAATGCTGGCACTTTGGGCGCGGCAATGATTGAAGGCAGAATTTCAGCAGGCGTTATAGTTGGTAATAATTCTGATCTAGGCGGTGGATGTAGCACTATGGGAACCTTGTCAGGTGGTAATAATATTAAGATATCAATAGGTGAAAATTGCTTACTGGGTGCTAACTCAGGTCTGGGAATTCCATTGGGTGATAACTGTACAGTTGAAGCAGGTTTGTATATTACAGCTGGAACAAAAATAGAGCAGTTTGATAAAAATGGATTGTTAAAAGGTATTTGCAAGGGGTCTGATCTTGCTGGGTGTTCTAATTTAGTATTTATTAGACATTCATTAGATGGAAAGGTTATGGCTAAATTTAATAGCTCATCAATAGAGCTAAATTCGGAGCTGCATTCCAATGATTGAATTTCTACAAAAATTAATACAGATTGAATCACTCTCTCCAAGAGACGAAGGTTGTTTTGATTTAATTGAAGAAAGGCTGGAAAAGCTGAATTTCGATTGCAAAAGAATCGATTATCTTAATGTTGAAAACCTTTACGCAACATTTGGGACAAAAGGAAAGTTATTTTGTTTTCTTGGTCATACTGATGTGGTTCCTACTGGGCCAATAGAGAATTGGACTTACCCTCCCTTCTCTGGTCACATTGATGGTGACCTCATGTATGGAAGAGGCACAGCTGATATGAAAGGTTCTATAGCAGCATTTCTTGATTCGTTAGATGAATTTTTTCAATCAAACCCCGAACTTAATTTTAGAATTGCCGTCTTGCTTACATCAAATGAGGAAGGAGACTCTTGTGACGGTTTTATAGATAAAATTGTTAACGATATGATTGATGCTGATGAGAAAATTGACTTGTGTCTTGTTGGAGAGCCTACCTCATATTTAAAAATTGGTGATAGTGTAAGAATAGGCAGAAGGGGCTCATTAGGTGGCTCAGTTAAAATTATTGGCAAACAAGGTCATATTGCATATCCAGAAAATGTAAATAATCCAATTTTTTCGGCTAGTGATGCAATAGTTGAACTTAAAAACACAGTATGGGATAACGGAAATGCAATTTTTCAACCTACAAGTTTTCAAATATCCAATATCCATTCCGGTACTGGGGCAAAAAATATTGTGCCCGGAGAGCTAGAAATGCTTTTTAATTTCAGATACTCAACTGAGTCTTCTCAAGAAACATTGGTTGATGAGTTTGAGGCTATACTCAAAAAATTGAATATTGAATATGAGATCGATTGGAAATTAAGCGGTCTTCCATACCTAACTGAAAAAGATAATCTTAAGGATATAGTAGTTCAATCCATTGAAAAAATTACTGGGTATACTCCTGATTTAAATGCTAAAGGCGGTACTTCAGATGGCAGGTTTATCGCAAAAATGGAAACAGAGATTGTAGAACTTGGACCTCTCAATGAAACTATTCATCAAATAGATGAGCACATCAAGATATCAGAGTTATGGATCTTAAAAAATATTTATAAAGACATTTTAAAACGTCTTAATAAGAAATTAGCCTAGTTTATTCCGTGCATTCCCTTCTTTAAAAAAGGAGAGCATATAGCCAACAATACACCAATGATAACTGCTATGAGCCCTACATTCGTGTATACGTCTACAAATGCTGATTTTTGAGCTAATGTAAAGATATTGTCTCCGCCAGGTATGCCTTCGCTTGCAGTAGCTCTTGCTATCAAACCTGCAACAAAGTTTCCTGCTGCAGATGCAAAAAACCACATACCCATCATCATTCCAACAATCCTCTTTGGTGATAATTTGGTAACAGAAGAAAGGCCAACAGGAGACAAGCAAAGCTCACCAATTGTATGAAGTAGATATATAAGCATTATCCAAAATACTCCAGTTTGAACTCCGACAGAACTGTTCATTCCAAAAACAAGAACAAGGAACCCAATCCCAACAAACATGATTCCAATTGCAAATTTGAGTGGTGTTGAGGGTTCTATATTTCTTTTAGCAAGAGCGAGCCACATAAAAGCAAAGAGAGGAGCTAAAGTAAATATAAAAAATGCATTTAAAGATTGGAACATTGAGGCTGGAACCTCCCAACCTAATATTGTTCTATCTACACCTCTGTCAGTAAGAATATTTAAAGATGATCCTGCTTGTTCAAAAAGGGCCCAAAAAATTAATGAAAACAATATTAAAATTCCAACCACAATCATCCTATCTCTTTCTTCAGAAGAACATTTTGACAATGAGTAAAATAACCAAAAAGCAATACAGACTGCACCAAAACCTCCAAGAAGATTTCCAACTATTTCTTGATTTTGTATAAGCATATAAGAAGCAAAAACCATAAATATGCCACTAATGTATGCCCAATTCTCATATGTAATATTAAAATCCTTATCCTTGTCCATGTAAAAGTCTGATGTTGGCTCTGCATGTCCATCTAAGTATTTTTGACCCCATAAGAAGATTATTAGTCCAATTAGCATTCCTATTCCAGCTGCACCAAAACCATATGACCAGCCATAAGTTTCACCTAAGTAGCCACAAAGCAAGGAGGCAGAGAATGCTCCAATATTTATACCCATATAAAAAATTGTGAATCCGGGATCCCTTCTAGGGTCGCCTTCTTCATAAAGAGCACCAACCATTGTTGATATATTTGGTTTAAGGAACCCTACCCCAGAGATTATAAGAGCTAAAGATAGATAAAAGACCTGAACATTACTTTCAAAAGCCATTCCTGTATGACCCAAAACTAGTAGTATTGCACCAAATGTAACCGCCTTTCTTGAGCCAAGTATCCTATCTGCAAGCATTCCACCAAAAACTGGCATTATATAGACTAGAGATGTATAGGCGCCATAAATTACATAACTTTGAGCATCAGAAAACTCCCAGTGCTTTGTAAGATAGAGTATTAATAATGCTCTCATTCCATAGTAAGAAAATCTTTCCCACATCTCGGTAGCAAAACATACAAAAAGACCTTTTGGATGACCTAAAAATTCTGATGACCTTGTAATTGATGTACTCATAATGATTTATTATTTTAATGGTTTTAAGTACTATAACAAAATGAAATTAAAAACATACAAGGTCTCTCCAATAAGGAGATTGGCAGCAACGATTTATGATTTATTTCTTCTGTGTGGCATATGGTTTACTGTTGGATCAATAGCGGTATGGATTAATGGGGGCATTATTGAGGCTAAGTGGGTTGGCCCTTCATTAGTATTCATAAGTACATGGGCTTTCTACTGTTATTTTTGGATTCATGGTAATAAAACTCTTGGTATGGCGATATGGAAAATAGAAATATATAGCTTTGATGGCAAGAATCCCAGTATTAAACAAGCTACAATTAGATTTCTTTCGAACTTAGTAATTGTAATGTTAGGTGCAGTAGTTGGTGCAGTAGTTGGTGCAGTAGTTGGTGCAGTAGTTGGTGCAGTAGTTGGTGCAGTAGTTGGTGCAGTTGGCATTCCATTGTTACAGATATATTTTTCAGCAGAGGGGAGATCTATTAGTGATAACTTGTCGAATACAGGCCTGAGATTAATCTAAATTCGTTTATAGGAATAAATACTTAATATTAATAAAATTGATGCAGGGGCGATCACACCAATTAGAATTGGTAAACTATAAGAAATTGAAATACTTATAGAAAGATCTTGAAAAATTCTATATAAAAATCCTCCAAAAACAGCAAAAACTATTCTAGATCCAGGAGAGGAATCTCTTAATGACCCAAAAATAAAAGATCCAAAAAATATCATTATTGCTAACACTGAAAATGGATAAAATATTTTTTTATAAAAAGATTTGTCTAAATGGGCTTTAAATAAAACATCTTCATCGAGACTGCTCTCAATCATCAAAGATCTGTAAGAAGCAATCCTATCCAAACTTAAGCTATCTATATCTGAAAAAGGAATAGTGGCAACTAATGGGAATGAAAAAATTTCATAATTAGCAATTTCGTTAGACGACGGATTTCCTTCAACTAATAAGCCTTGATCAAAAGTTATTCCATTTTCTATAATTTTTGCCGATTTAGCTGATTTAAAATAATTTACTTTCTCTATATCTGAATCAACTTTTATAAGTCTTGGGTTAAGAATTAAGTTACCTATAACATTCGTATAACCTAATAGGTAATCGTTTTGCTTTATCCATTGAAATTTTGACTGCTCTTGAGTAGCCTGGCCCAATAGAGAATCTTTTTCTACCTTAGACTTTATGTGCATCTCTCTGAAAGCAATTTCATCCATAGCTAAAATTGAAAGCACTACAATCATAGAACCCAATGAGCTTATTAAAATTATTTTTATTGGGGATAGTCCATTAGATCGAAGAACATTAAGGTTCCCCTCTTGATGAGAGATTCCAAGAGCTACCATAAAGCCCAGAAGGCAAGCACCTTCAAGAAATTCAATAGATCTGTGTGGCATGGAAATAAACGCATGCTTTAATGCATAGAAAAAAGTGTAATCGATTGATAGATTTTCTAATTCAGAAATAAAATTGAATGCTGTATCAAGGATAGCAAAAATAATGAAAATAAATATTGAGATTAGAAATGACCTTTTTACCAAGTACTTATTAAATATTTTCATTAAAAGATAATCCAAATAAAAATGAATAACAACGCAGTTCCAACCATATATCTAAAATATTGATGTTCTCTGATGATAAGTATTCTTGAGTTTGCTATTTGAAGGTTATCTTTAAAAATATATAGCATTGCAAAGAGCCCAAAAATTAAGTGAATCCACCATAATCCAATTCCTGAGGTTGGATTTGAAGATAATGACTCTCTTCCCAAGATTAACAGGCTTAAGTAGGCAATATATATCAGCATACCAGGAAGAATTACTGAAAATCTTCCCTGCCTAGGTTTAACTGAACCCATATATACCCCTAAAAATAATAAGATAATCAAGGTAGCTGGAATTGAAATATTCCATTGAAGATTAGCTTTTTCTGATTCAGCAGAGTAATCAAAAATTTTAGACATACTTAATCCTGAAACTCTTTCGACATCTTTCTCAATTGGAGAGATAAACTTCTCAAAAGATGAGGTTACTTGCCTTTGATCAGAAAAGATTCCTTTATAAAACACACCATTCATAAAATCTAATTCGAGTTGTTTATTACCTTTATTAACACTAAGTTGTTCTGCCATTATTAGGTTTGAGCCATTATTATCAGCTCTAAACATCCTTACACCTTCTAGTACATTAGCATTAATACCTTTTGCATAAATAAATGCCCTTCCATCTTCAAAAGAGTATATTTTATCTGGCTTCATTGATTCGATTTGCTCTTCAAAGGAATCTATCACCACAATTTCTTGCGATAAGGCTTTAGTATAGGGAGCTACATAAAGACTCAGCATTAAAGTTATAGAAAAATATATAAATGCTTGAGGCGCCAGGAATTTAACTAAGTCTAATTGCGAAAGGCCCACAGATATATAGCCATATATTTCTCGCTCTGCATAGAGCCTGCTAATACTGATTAATATTCCTAGAAAAAAAGATAAGGGTATTAGTACAGTAATAAAGTCAGGAAATCTTAAAAAAATAACACTAAAAATGATGCTTGGATCCATTAAACCCTCAGCAGCTTTTTCAAAATAACCAACAAACCTAGATCCTACAACAAGAAGGAAAAGGATCATAAGAATACTGCCAGAAGTTTTTAGTACCTCCATATTCAAACTTTTTGAAAGAATATTTTTTTTATACATGCCTTGAGAACTATGATGCATTACAATAAATATCTTATCACTAGAAAACTATAAATAGGAGAGCTTACATGGCATATAAAGTTTTAAATAATATTGGATTAATAGACACATCAACAAATGCATTAACATCATTAAAAACAGGTTTACTTGTTATTGTAATAAACAAGGAGACAAATAAAGACCCTGCATTTAAAGATCTAAATAAAGTTTCAAAAAATTATATATCTAAGACAATTGCCTCGCACTTAAAAGATTCTGGAAGCAGTATTCATTTACCAAAAATTGATGGAATAGAAGCAGAAAATATAATGCTAGTAAAGGGACTTGATGCCAATGCGCCTATGCATAAATGGATAAGCTCGTATCAGTCTATTGCAAAGAAAGCTAACAGCATTAATGTAAAAGACCTTTCGATCATGAGTGGAGCAGTATCTCCATCAGGAAAAGATGAGTTATGGCTAATTGAGATGATTGCTAAAACTGTAGAGTCTAATGTTTATATTTTCTCAGAAACAAAAAATAAAACTGCAAAGAAGCCAAGTGTTAAAAAACTTACTATCGTTACAACTGGGCTTAAAGGAGCTGATCTAACGAAAGCAAAGGCAGCTGCAAAAAAAGGTTATGCAATTGGTGAAGGCGTGAATACAGCTAAATACTTAGGAGACCTCCCTGCTAATCACTGCACACCAAGAATTATCGAAAGAAAAGTTAAAGCAATGACAAAGGACTTTCCTAAGCTTAAAGTTAAATCATTTAATGAAAAAGATCTTGAAAAAATGGGCATGGGTTCTTTTTTAAGTGTTTCAAGAGGAAGTGCAGAGCCTGCTAGAATGATGGTAATAGAATACAAGGGTGGCAAACATTCTGAGAAGCCTGTAGCACTTGTAGGTAAAGGTGTGACATTCGATACAGGTGGAGTTTCTATTAAGCCAAGTCCTGCTATGGATGAAATGAAATGGGATATGTGCGGGGCTGCAACAGTTTTTGGTGTAATGTCTACCTTAGCTAGAGTAAATGCAAATGTTAATGTGGTCGGTGTCATGGCATGTGCTGAAAATATGTGCTCATCAACAGCAACCAAACCTGGAGACGTTGTGACATCAATGTCTGGTCAAACTATTGAAATCCTTAATACAGATGCTGAAGGCAGGTTAATTCTTGCTGATGCTTTAACTTATGTAGGCAAATATAAACCTTCTCATGTTATTGATATGGCAACCCTTACTGGGGCTGTAGTAGTTGCTCTAGGAAGACATGCTAGTGGTGTCATGGCAAATGATCAGCATCTTGCTGACATGATTATAGACGCTGGAGAAGAATCTGGTGACAGAGCATGGCAACTTCCTTTATGGGATGAGCATCAATCATGCACTAAAACAAGATATGCTGATTTAGCTAATATTGGCGGAGGCAGAGAAGCAGGCACAATTCATGCTGCAGCTTTTTTATCTAAGTTTACTAATGATTATAAATGGGCTCACATAGATATTGCTGCAACTGCATCGCATAGCTCGCCTATAAAAGCTGGAACTGGAAGACCTGTTCCATTATTAAGTGAACTACTTCTAAGCAAAAAATTAAAATAAAGCTATTCCAAAAATATGGATAAACAGTACTTCCCTACAGATATAGAAGAAAAGTGGGTAAAAATTTGGTCTGAGAGAAAGGTAGCTAATACAGAATCTAGCGAGTCTTTCTCTCAAGTCATTCCTCCTCCAAATGTTACTGGCACCCTGCATATGGGACATAGTTTTCAGTACGCTATTATGGATTTCTATACAAGGTATAACCATATGGCAGGAAAAGATGCCTATTGGCAAGTAGGAAGTGATCATGCTGGAATTGCAACGCAGATGCTTGTTGAAAATAACCTAGCGAAGAAAGAGATTACAAGAAAAGATCTTGGTAGGGAAAAATTTCTTGAAGAAGTTTGGGATTGGAAAAATTACTCAGAAGAAAAAATAACCTCACAAATTAAAAGACTAGGAAGTACTGTAGATTGGGATAAATATCGCTTTACACTCGATGATGGTTTTAATGAAGCTGTTATTAAGGCATTTGTAGAGCTACATAGAAAAGGAAAAATTTATAGAGGATATAGGCTTGTTAATTGGGATCCATCTTTAAAAACAGCTGTTTCTGATTTAGAGGTAGTTAGGCAAGAAAAGGATGGCTTATTGTGGCATATCAAGTATCCAATTGAAGGAACTGATGACTTTGTTACAGTTGCCACTACAAGACCTGAGACAATGTTTGGCGATATGGCAATTGCAGTTAACCCTGATGATGAAAGATACAAAGAGTTAATTGGCAAGAACATTGTTTTACCTTTTGTGGGAAGAAAAATTCCTATACTAGCTGACGATTATGTGGATATGGAATTTGGAACTGGTTGTCTAAAAATAACGCCTGGACATGACTTTAATGATTATGAAATTGGCAAAAAATATTCATTACATGAAGTAAATGACCAAGTTGAAACTTCTGAAACTGACAGCGATTTTGAACCTATAAATATATTCAATGATGATGCTTGGTCAAATGATAATGTGCCCGCACCTTTTAATAATCTTGATCGGTTTAAAGTAAGAAAACTTGTTATAGAAAAATTGAGTGAGCTATCTCTTCTAGAAAAAGAAGAAAAATATCATATCAGCGTCCCTCGCGGGGAGAGATCCAATGTTGTTATAGAGCCTAAGTTAAGTCATCAATGGTATGTAAAAACATCTGAAATGGCAGCTAGGGCTAATGAGGCTGTAAATAACGGTGACATTAAATTTCATCCTCAAAACTGGGATAAGACATATTTTAACTGGATGGATAACATACAAGACTGGTGTATTAGTAGGCAGATATGGTGGGGTCATAGAATACCTGCTTGGTATGACACTGAGGGTAATGTTTATGTTGGTCATAATGAAGAGGAAATCAGAACTCAATATAACTTAGATACTAGAGAGCTGAAACAAGATGATGATGTTCTCGATACATGGTTTTCTTCGAGTTTATGGCCTTTTGCATCAATGGGATGGCCTCATGAAACTGATGACTTTAAAAAACACTTTCCAACCTCATTGCTTGTAACTGGTTTTGATATCATTTTTTTCTGGGTGGCCAGAATGATGATGATGAGTCTAGAATTTACAGATCAAATTCCATTTAAAGATGTATATGTGACTGGTTTAATTAGAGATGAGAATGGTCAGAAAATGTCAAAATCAAAAGGGAATGTGATTGATCCATTGGACCTTATTTATGGTATATCTCAAGATGCATTAGTAGAAAAAAGAACCTCTAATCTTATGCAAGAAAAAATTGCACAAAAAATTGAACGCAAAACAAGAAATCAATTCCCTAAAGGTATTGAATCATATGGAACAGATTCACTTAGGATGACGTTTTACTCTTTGGCAACACATACCAAGGACATTAGCTTTGAATTCGGTAGATTAAAGGGCTATAGAAACTTTTGCACAAAAATATGGAATGCTGCAAGATTTATTAACGGCTACCCGGCGGGTAATGAGATTTTTGATCCTAAAACTGATTCTGATCAATTAATAATGAATGAATTTCAAAAAACAAAAAATAAAATACAAAAAAATATTGAAGATTACAGGCTTGATTTTGCTATTAATGAAGTCTATGAGTTCTTCTGGAGTAAGTTCTGTGATGTATATATTGAAGAATGTAAGAAGTCTGGTAAAACTGATAACTTAAGGCCTATGCTAAAAGAAATATTAGTAATGATGCACCCATTCGCTCCCTTTATAACTGAGGAAATACATTCATTACTATTTAAATCTCAAATTATTGAGTAGTTTCAATTTTTCAAAAGAAACATTTGTATGTGGTCGATATCATCTTCTAAATAAACATCGCCTCTAGCACTAAAGCCTAGCTCATTATAAAAACCTTCTAGCCTATGTTGAGCTGAAATAACAATTTCAATATTAGGATAATGCTGAGTTAGAAATGAGATACCCTCTTCTGTTAGATCTTGTCCTAGCTGCTCACCTCTTCTTGAAATATCAACAACGATCCTGCCAAGAGAAGCTCCTTCATATTTAATCCCAGGAGGAAAAGCTCTTAAATAAGAAACAAGGCTATCATCATCATAGCCAAGCAAATGAAATGCATCTTGATCTAAAAAATCTGCATCTACATATGGGCAATCTTGCTCAACAATAAAAACCTTTTGTCTTAAATGTATCAATGCATACAATTCATCACTCGCTAGTTCGCAGAATTCTTTCCAAATATAGTTTATTTTTTTTAAATTTTTCAAATTTACATCAACTGTTGACTGTAAATAATTATATAATAATGACTCATCCAGTTGTGAGTTCTGTAAACTCTTTTAACTCAAACAAAAAAAGGAAGAAATTATGTCAAATATTTATAAACAAGTTGTTAAAAAATCTGACATGACAGACACCACTCTAGAAGAATTCAAAAATAAAGTTTTGTTAATTGTTAACGTGGCTAGTGCATGTGGGCTTACATATCAGTATGAAGGGCTTCAGAGTCTTCATAATAAATACAAAGAAAGTGGTTTGGAAATTCTTGGATTCCCTTGTAACCAGTTTGGAGCTCAAGAGCCTGGAACAAATGAGGAAATACAATTTTTTTGTACTGAGAAATATGATGTGAGTTTTGGCTTGTTTGATAAAATTGATGTCAATGGCGATAATGCCGCTCCAATTTATCAATTCTTAAAAAAAGACAATCCTGCAGAATCAGGGTCAAATGATATTGAATGGAATTTTACCAAATTCTTAATTAGCAAAAATGGTGAAACAATTATAAGATTTGGACCAAAAACTGAGCCTGAAGAAATGAAAAAAGATATAGAGGAGCTTCTAAATGTCTAAAAATATTTATGATCACGTTGTAAAAGATGCCAATATGAATGAGATATCAATTGGCTCGTTTAAAAACAAAGTTTTATTAGTAGTTAATGTAGCTAGCGAATGCGGCTTCACTTACCAATATGAAGGGCTTCAAAATTTGTATAGCAAATATGCTGAAAATGGATTAGAGGTACTTGGATTCCCTTGTAACCAGTTTAAAGGTCAAGAGTCAGGAACAAATGAAGAAATACAATTTTTTTGTACTGAGAAATATGATGTTTCATTTAATGTTTTTAATAAGATTGATGTAAATGGCAAGGATGCTGATCCATTTTATAATTTTCTTAAAAATGAGCGACCAGGAATAATGGGAACAAAAAATATTAAGTGGAACTTCTCAAAATTCTTAGTTAATAAAAATGGAGAAGTTATAAAGCGTTATGGCCCTACAACTAAGCCAGAATCTATTGAATCAGACATCATTAAATTACTCTAATACTTAAAGCTCTAAAGACATCAACAGGGCATCTTCAGGAATATCACCAGAATAATAGTTTTCTCTTATGGCATCTTTTTTAAATCCATATTTTTGATAAAACCCTATGGCCTTCTTGTTGCTTGCGCGCACTTCGAGAAAAACTTGATTAATACCCATCGCCTTGCACTGACTAATCATAGATTTTAGTAATAATGAGCCTATCCCTTTATATTGCTCAGTCTCTTTAACTGCAATACTTAAAAGATGAGCCTCGGGCTTAATTGGAGAAAAAATTAGAAAACCTAGCATCTTGTTATCTTCTTTGCAGACTAAGCCATGATGACCAACCTCAAAAGAGGATTTAAAATTATCAATTGACCATGGAGATGGGTTAGTTAAAAACTCAATCTCATATGCTTCTTCTAGATCATTAATATCTAGCAATGAGATTTTATACATTATTTAATGATATCTTTTTTAATATTTTCCCAAAGGGGCTTCTTGAGGCTAGGATTTCTTATTATCTCACCCAAGGTCTTTGATCTTATTATTGGTAAAGGCATTTGTATTTCTAAATTTTCTTTAGTAAAGGTAATGACGCCAGCTAATGCTTTCTTTGATGTAATCATTTCTTGAACATGGTTGCTTGAATCAAATTTTATAGTTTCAATCAATTCATTAGACTCATTAGGATTGATGGCGCCAACAATTGCTTTAAGAAGGACTGCCTCATCTTTAGGCAAATCATCAAAACCAATATCAAGTAATGTTAGAATATTTCCTTTTTGATAAAAATGAATTTCTTTATCGATGGTTTTTTCTTTATTAGGGCGCAAAGAATACCTTGTAACCCCAATCTCTTTTAAGATAAGGTTAGTTTTTATAGATGAAGTTATCATAGAAATAAAATATTAACATTTACTTAATACAAAATGGATAATCTAGTAAACAAATATAAGCCTTTTGAACCGATTAAACTTGAAAATAGAAAGTGGCCTACAAAAGTTATAAATAAACCGCCTTTATGGTGCTCGGTCGATCTTAGGGATGGCAATCAAGCTCTTATAGAACCTATGGGTGCTGAAAGAAAAGATAGAATGTTTTCTCTTCTTTGTGATCTTGGTTTTAAAGAAATAGAGGTTGGCTTCCCTTCTGCCTCTCAAACTGACTTTGATTTTGTAAGAGACCTTATAGAATCAAAAAAAATACCATCTGATGTTACTATCCAGGTTTTAACTCAATCAAGAGATGAACTAATTAATAGAACCTTTGAATCTCTTAAAGGAATTCCTCAAGCAATAGTTCATTTTTATAATTCGACATCTACTCTACAAAGAAAAGTTGTCTTCAAGCAAGATAAAGCTGGAATAAAAGATATCGCAATTAATGGAGCCAAAAAAATAAAAGACCTAGCATTGCAAAATCCCAGCACAGACTGGCGGTTTGAGTACTCTCCAGAAAGTTTTACAGGTACTGAGCTTGAGTATGCGGCTGAGGTTTGTGATGCAGTTGTAGATATTCTAAAAGAGGTTTCTGATCACAAAATAATAATTAATTTGCCAGCAACAGTTGAAATGTCCACGCCTAATATTTATGGCGATCAAATAGAATGGATGAATGAGAATCTTAAAAATAGAAATGATATATGTCTAAGCCTCCACCCTCATAATGATAGAGGAACTGCTGTAGCAGCTTCTGAATTTGGATTAATGGCTGGTGCGGATAGAGTTGAGGGTACTCTTTTTGGTAATGGAGAGAGAACAGGAAATGTTGATATCGTTACATTGGCATTAAATATGTTCACGCAAGGGACAGACTCTAACCTAGATTTCTCAAATATAAATAAAGTTATGCGTGAGGTTGAATACTGCAATCAACTTCCTGTCCATCCAAGGCACCCGTATGCGGGTGATCTTGTTTTTACAGCCTTCTCAGGTTCCCATCAAGATGCTATCAAGAAAGGTTTTCAAGGGATGAGAGAATCTAATGACCCTAAATGGGAAGTTCCATACCTTCCAATTGACCCTGCTGATCTTGGAAGAAGTTATGAGGCTGTGGTTCGAATAAACTCTCAATCTGGTAAGGGTGGGGTAGCTTTTTTACTTGAAAAAGATCATGGAGTATCTCTACCTAGAAGACTTCAAATAAGCATAAGCCAAAAAATACAAAGATTGGCTGATGAATCTGGAAAAGAAATAAACACTTCACAGATTTGGGAAATATTTGAAACTAACTTTTTAATTCCAAAAGAAGGGTTTTCTTACTTGAATCATAAATCCTCATCAGAAAATGGTATTCATCATTTAGATTTAAGTCTAAACATAAATGGCAATGAAGTTACTATTAATGGTTCAGGAAATGGCCCTATTGACTCTTTAATGAACGGGCTTTCAAAGAAGACTGGTACTGAAATAAAAGTTTCTGATTATCATCAATCAGCAATATCATCAGGCTCAGATGCTAAGGCGGCTGCATATATTGAACTAGAGCGTGATGGAAAAACTAGCTGGGGAGTAGGCATTAATCCAAATACCACAATAGCTTCCTTCGAAGCCATTATTGTTGGTCTTAGTAAATTAAATAGCTAATCAAAATTAGGCTCTCTTTTTTCAAAAAAAGCTGATACTGCTTCATAGTTTTGTGGGCTTCTTGTGAGGCCGTTTTGAATCTCTGCTTCATGTGAAAAAGTTTTCCAATAGTCATTGTGAAGAGAATCTCTCATGAGTTTTTTTGTATGTGCTAAGGATTGTGATGGTCTTTTTGCAAGCCTTAGTGCCCAATCCATTGTGGATTTCATTAACTCTTCTTCAGGCACAACTTTATTAACCATTCCAAAATGCAAACATTCATCAGCCATTATTTTCTTTGCTTCGATAGCGTACTCGTAAGCTTTTGAATATCCCATAAATCTTGGCAAAAACCATGATAGACCTCCATCAGGCACTAATGCAATATTGCTAAAGACAGACAAAATATACCCATTTTCAGACATCACTCGCAAATCGCATGACATTGCAATTGAAGCTCCAACACCTGCTGCTGGGCCTTGAACAGCTGCAATAACCGGCTTAGGCATAGAGATAATATTCTCAAAAAATGGCTTGAAGCCTCTCATAAGAGCGTCCTGAGAGCCTTCCCAAGATGATTCTCTTTCACTTAAGTCTGCTCCAGCACAAAACCCTCTACCTGAGGCATTTATGATTAGTACTTTTATATTATCATCATCTTTTACATCACTGGTAGCTTTTTGAAAGTCCCATATAAATTGTTCATTAACAGCATTTAAAAGTTCTGGCCTGTTAAATGTAATTGTTGCTATTTTGTCTTGTTTTACTAAATCTAATGTTTCAAATTTCATATCATGTCTCCTTTTATATTATATAAGCTACTTTTTTAAAATAACAATATGGCCATCTTTTTTGCATAGCCTGCCACCTGGCTGATCCATATCTGTTCTTGACCAGCTAACTTCTGCGTTAGGCCCAGGACTTGATAAAAGAAATACTTTTATAATTTCTTCAGAAACCTTCTTGTTTGGGTAAGCAATCCCTTCTTCTTTAATGGAATGTCTAATTATGTCTATTGCCGTTGATGAGTCTAGCTTCTTTAGTTCCTTGATTGAAATTTTTGTTCCTATCAAGTGTTTGTATTTTGAAAAGAATAGTTGAGAAAATATTTTATTTCTTTCTTGTAGTAATTTGGAAGTATTAGATATCCTTGATGAGACATTATTCCATCTCTCACCAATTAGAGGAATAAGACTATTTCTAACAAAGTTTCTATCTTGATTGACTTCAAAATTAGAGAGGTCTTCAATAAATTTAATGTCCCTTAGCTTAATAAAATCTAATAGCTCTTTCTTAGAACAATCCAAGAGTGGTCTTACCAAAGTGCCCTTTCCAACAGATCTTTTTAATTGCGGCCCACCAAGACCATCGGATCCTGTACCTCTAAAAAGTCTTAACAAAAAAGTTTCAGCAACATCATCAGCATGATGAGCCATTAACAGTTGATCGCCTTCTTCTAGAATATTTTCAAATTCTTTATACCTTTTTTTTCTTGCAGCAGATTCTAGTCCATCACCTGAAGTTTCAATCTGAATAGATCTGATTCTAATAGGCAAATTTAATGTTTCACAAATCGACTTGCAATGCTCTTCCCATTTTTTACTATCATCTGATAAGTTGTGATTAATATGGATTGCTTCCAAATTAAGCTCATGTCTATCTCTAAGATCAGAGATTAAGAAAAGCAGAGCGGATGAATCACTGCCTCCACTAAAAGCAATATAAATTTTGTTATCAAGATTTAAGTGATTTTCTAGATTAATTTTCAGCACAACCTAAGAACCAATTCTTAAGAGTCTTTCATACCTTCTTTTAACTAAATCATCGGGTGATAATGAACTTAGTTTAGATAAATTATTTACTATTGAGCTTTTAATACTTTGTGAAATAAGATCATAGTCTCTGTGAGCTCCGCCCAATGGCTCTAAAATAATTTCATCAATTATATTAATTTTTTTCAACTCTCCTGATGAAACTTTCATAGCATCTGCTGCATCAGAAGCTTTTTCAGCAGTTCTCCAAATTATGGACGCACATGCCTCAGGTGATGCCACTGAGTAAGTTGCATATTCAAGCATTGATAAATGATCGCCAACACTTATTGCCAATGCCCCTCCTGAGCCGCCCTCGCCGGTAATAACAACTATTATTGGTGTTTTTAATTCTGACATGACAGCTAAATTTCTAGCTATTGCCTCGCTCTGACCTCTTTCTTCGCCCTCTACTCCTGGATATGCACCTGCAGTATCAATAAATGTGATTACGGGTAAAGAAAATTGCTCAGCTAAATGCATTAATCTTTTTGCCTTTCTATAGCCTTCTGGTTGAGGCATGCCAAAATTTCTTCTAACCTTTTCCTCTGTCTCTCTTCCCTTTTCATGTCCGATAATCATAACTGGTGTGTTTTCTAAATATGCCATTCCACCTACAATTGCTGCATCATCTCCAAACTGTCTATCGCCATGCAATTCGTCAAAATCTGAAAAAATTCTTTTAATAAAATCTAATGTGTGAGGTCTTTGCGGGTGCCTTGCTACCTGAACAGTCTGCCATATAGATAACTTGGAATAGATCTTTTTAGTAAGTTGATCTCTTTTTTTCTGCAGAGCCAAGATTTGAGTATTTAATTCAGGGCTATCTATATCTGCATTTTTAAGCGCAGATATTTTTTCAGAAACTTCCTGAATTGATTTTTCAAACTCAAGAAATTTACGATCCTCAGTATTTTCTTTTTGAGGGATATATTCAGATAATTTGCTTTTTTTGTCTGTCATAAATTTTTATATGTAATCTTTTTTTAAAAGATTTAATTATATCTCCAAAGCTTCACTACCAAATAGTTCTTTTAAATAACTAATATTTGATAAAGTTGGTAGAAACTTAAAATTGTCTCCAATATTAATTATAGCCTCAGACTCATCTGTTGAGACTCTTATATGAAGCTGACACACTCCCTCTTTCCAAAAACTAGCATCTATTTCATCTAATTTCTCTGAAAACTTATCCAAGGATAATAATTCTGATTTCTCTATATTTACAATAACCTTTAAAACCTTTTTTGGTAATTCAGAGTCTAACATGTGGACTTCTTTAACTCTCATTCTATACATTGCATCACCAAGATCTTTAGATCTAAAGTCATCAATTTCGACAGCACCTTTTAGAACTAATATTTGGCCTTCTTTTAGGATATTATGACAATTTTCTAACGCTTCTCCTGCAACAACACCATCCATAACGCCTGTGCCATCGTCAAAGTTTATAAAAGTTAATGGCTTGCCTTTTCTATCTTTTATTTGCCTCACACTATTAATTAAGCAAACTAGTGAAGCTCTTTTGGTGTCATGACTAATATCAGAAATTTTCTTTGATCGTATTGGCTTAATAGAGCCCTCAATCGCATTTACCGGATGCCCAGATAAATAATATCCAAGTGATTTCTTTTCTAAGGCCAAAAGCTCGCTTAAAGGCATGTCTGAGGTGTTTTTGTATTTTTCATAAGGATCGAATTCATGATTTATGGTTGCAAATAAATCGCCATTTTGGGCAACTTCTGCAGATGAGCCATTTGCACTTCCTTTAAGCATATCCTCTACACAAGCAATTGCTATTGTTCGAGACGGAGCAATACTATCAAATGCTCCAGACTGAGAAAGCGCCTCTAATGACTTTTTCCCACCGAGCTTAATATCAGTTTTATTTGAGAAATCCCAGAGATCCTTAAAAACATCTGTTTTTCTTTTCTGACATACGTGCTTTATAAAAGAATCTGCTACTCCTTTTATAGCCCCCAATCCATACTCTATGTCCTGGCTGTCATTGACTAAAAAACGCTTATCACTTGATAGAATATTTGGGTTAAGAACATTGATACCCATTCGTTTACATTCTTGTATCAAAGCATGAATCTTATCTGTATTACCTAATTCAGTTGATAAAACAGCAGACATGAAATGCTCAGGATAATAGGTCTTTAGATAAGCAGTCTGATAAGAAATCACAGCATATGCAGCCGAATGAGATTTATTAAAACCATATTCTGCAAATTGCTCTATTAACTCAAATATTTTTTCAGCTTTATTTTTTGGAATAGACTTTTCTTCACAACCCTTAATAAAAATTTCTCTTTGTTCTTCCATTTCTTCAATTTTCTTTTTGCCCATTACACGTCTTAATATATCTGCTTCGCCCATTGAGTAACCAGCCAGAACTCTTGCAGCCTCCATAACCTGTTCCTGATAAACAATTACTCCATATGTCTCAGACAATACAGGCTCAAGTAGCTCATGAGGATAAACTACGGGACTTTTTCCATGCTTTCTATCTACAAAAGTAGTATGCATTCCAGAATTAAGGGGACCAGGTCTATACAAAGCCAATAAAGCTGTAATTTCTTCAAATTTTGTTGGCTTCAAACTTTTTATAAGAGCTCTCATTCCTGAAGACTCTAATTGAAAAACAGCCATAGTCTTTCCAGAGGATAGTAATTCAAATACCTTTGGATCATTAAGAGGAATTTTATCTAAATCTAATAAATCTTTATCATTTTTAGTTGCATTTATTGATTTAACGGCTCGATCAATTACTGTTAATGTTCTTAAACCAAGAAAGTCAAACTTTACAAGGCCTATCTTTTCAACATCATCTTTATCATATTGAGTCATCACGGATGAGGATTGCCTATCATTATAAATAGGACAGAAGTCTGAAATACTTCCTGGGGCGATAACAACACCACCAGCATGTTTTCCAACATTTCTAGCTATGCCTTCTAACTTATACGCAAGCTCAACAATTTCTTTTACTTCTGGATCATTTTTAGAGGCTTGAGCAAAAATTGGCTGCTCCTCCTTAGCTCTGTCCAAAGTCATTCCAGGTGCAAATGGGATCATTTTAGAAATCCTATCACCAACTGCATATGGTTTACCAAGAGCTCTTGCAACATCTCTTACAACTGCTCTTGCGGCCATAGTCCCAAATGTCGCTATCTGTGATACTGCATCAGAACCATACTTATTACTTACATAATCTATGACCTTATCTCTTTTTTCCATACAGAAATCAATATCAAAATCTGGCATCGATATTCTTTCTGGATTTAGAAATCTTTCAAAAAGAAGTCCATGCTCAAGTGGATCAAGGGTTGTGATTCCCAATGCAAATGCAACCAAAGATCCGGCGCCAGAACCTCTTCCAGGTCCCACAGGAACATCATTATCTTTAGACCACTGAATAAAGTCATAAACAATTAAAAAATAACTAGAAAACCCCATTGTCTTTATTTGGTCTAGCTCATATCTCAACCTATCTAAATAGATTTTTATCTTAGTATCATCGAATTTGTCAATATGTACATCCAGTCTCTTGCTAGATAAATCTACCAAGAAAGAATCAAAATCATGTTCTTTAGGGACTGGATATTCCGGTAAGAAATAATTCTTAGTATGGATAGACACATTACATTTCTTAGAAATTTCAATAGTATTTGAAATAAGTTCATCAAAACCATCAAATAAATCTTCCATTTCTGCTGAGGATTTAAAGTACTGCTCTTTAGAAAAAAGCTTTTCTCTGTTGGGATCATTTAAAGTCTTTCCAGTATTTATACATACTTTTGTTTCATGAATATCAAAGTCTTCTTCTTTAGAAAATAAGACATCATTTGTTGCAATCAATGGAATACCTTTTTTAGATGACAAAGGAAGTAGATTGGCAAAATATTCATTTTCATCAAGCCTATTAGTCCTTTGTACCTCTAAGACAAAATCATCATCAAAAGCATTTAGAAATTGGTCTATACGTTTTTCAGCATCTTCAGTCTTATTTCTTTTAAGTAGATTAAAGATATGACTATCCTTGCCTCCAGATATAACCACTATGTCGTCTTTTAATTCAGTTAAGCTTGCAAAATCAATGATTGGAGTTTGGAAATTATAATTATTGTGAGCTAAAGAAATTATTCTCATTAAGTTCTTGTGCCCTTGATTTGTTTTTGCCAGACAAAGAAGTTCATGAGACTGATCATCCTCTTCGAAAGCTACTCTTATAGATGATCCCGATATTGGTTTAATACCAGCGGCTTCACATTTATTAAAAAATTTAACAAGGCCAAACATATTTGATTTATCAGTTAGGGCTACTGATGGAATATTGTGCTTAACAGCACTATCGATAATTTGATTTATAGTTAAAAGCCCCTGAGTAATACTAAATTCTGAAGAAACTCTTAAATGTGAAAACGAGTTCCTCATACTCAAGATGTACCTTTAAATGATTTTCTATGGAGTAAGCAACTGCCATGAGTTTTTATATTTTCAATATGGGCTTTAGTGCCATAGCCTTTATGCTGCCCGAAGCCATAATTTGGGTAAATAATATCTTGTTTCATCATTAGATCGTCTCTATAAACTTTAGCAATTATTGATGCAGCACTTATTTCCGCAATCAAAGAATCTCCACCAATAATAGTTTCAACTAATATGTCAATTTCAGGCTTGTGAGTTCCATCGACAAGTGCCTTGTTAGGCCTAATTGGTAAGTTAAGTATAGCTCTTTTCATTGCCAATAAAGAAGCTTGTAGAATATTTATATCATCTATTTCCTCAACAGAAGCAGAGCCATATGCAAAAAAAGAATTCTCAATAATTTTTTGATTTAATTGCTCTCTTTTAGTCTTGGAAAGTTTTTTTGAATCATCTAGACCTTCAATTTTATTCTTTAAAACAACAGCAGCAGCAATTACTGGACCTGCTAGAGATCCTCTTCCCACTTCATCCACTCCAGCAATTAATTCAGTCAAAGTCGTCTAATTGTTTTAGCAGTTTCTTGAAAACCCTCACCAAGAAGCAAGTTTTGAAGTTTCAATGCATAATCATCAAAGCAGAAACCCTGTTGCATCTTTTCAGCTTCTTTCATTAAATTTTGTTTATTACAATCTGATTGGATTAACTCAGGAAAAATTCTTGATTCCAATAATAGATTTGGAAGGCCTACATTATCTATCTTAAGCATTCTTGAAATAATCGCATAATTAATAAAGCTTGTTTTATAACAAATTATTGGGTTACAACTTAGAACAGATGCCTCTAAAGTAGCCGTTCCTGATGTAACAATTGAATAGTCAGACACTGATAAAAATTCGTTTGAGCAATTTTTATGAACATGAACAGGGAGTGATGGAGGTACCATGTTCTTAATATCTTTCATGGATGAATTATCTACAGCTGGAATGAGATATTCATAATCACTATATTTTTCTGAATGCTCTTTAATAAAACCTATATAAGTCGGAAGTAAGTTATTGATTTCAGATTTTCTACTACCTGGAAGAATAGATACATAATGCTTATCAGCAGCAAGATTATATTTATTGTAAATAGCCTGTTTATTTCCTTTTTCAAGATGGCTGAAAGGATGCCCAAGGTGAATACTTTTTAAATTTTCTTTTTGATAAAATTCATGTTCAAAATTAAATAGACATATAGTTATGTCTATAAAATTTCTAATGTGTTTGAGCCTGCCCTGCCTCCACACCCAAACAGATGGACTAACTAATTGGATATTTTTTGTAAGACCTTTTTTCTTTAGCTGTTTATGAATAGTTATATTAAAATCAGGTGAATCAACTCCAATAAAATAATCAATCTTTTTATCTTCAAATAAAGTTATAAGTTTTTTTCTTAACTTATTTAACTCTCTAAAGTTTTTAAGAGGCTCAACTAACCCCATTACATTAATTTTTTTAAAATCAAATTCTGATTTAAGACCTAATTCAGATAATTTTGGACCACCAATACCGAAGAGTTCAATATCCGTATCATTTTCATTTTTTAAAGATTTAATTAGCTCTGAGCCTAGGAGATCTCCTGAGTGCTCACCAACAACGATGCCTACTCTAAGAGTTTTTTTTGTTTGCACTTATCTTAAAATGCCTCTGGAAGAGGATTGAATTGATTTAATAAATATATCTAAGAACTTATCATCGCTTTCTTCAGATAGCAGAACAAGCTTATTTATAGCATCTTCTAACCTGTACCCCTTTTTATAAACTAATTTATAAGCTTTTTTAATGAGACTGATAGACTCTGAAGAAATATTCATTTCTTGACATGCCAACAGAGTTTAGACCAATCACTCTAGCAGGGTTAGATGCTACTTTTACATAAGCAGGAACATCCATGGTGATAGATGAATTCATTCCAACAAAAGAGTAGTCACCCAAAATGCAAAATTGATGAACGGCAGAAAAACCACCAATAGTTACAAAACTTCCAACTTCAACATGCCCAGCAATACCAGCGCTATTTGCAAAAACATTACTATCCCCAACTATGCAATCATGAGCAACATGAGCATAAGCCATAAATAAATTATCATTTCCAATTTTTGTAAACCCTTTATCGTGGCTGGTCCCTCGATGAACCGTAACACCTTCTCTAAAAATATTGTTATCACCAATGATAAGTTCACTTTTTTCACCTTTATATTTTTTATCAGGAGTATCTTCACCTATTGATGAAAACTGATAAATAATATTATTTTTACCTATTTTTGTAGGGCCTTTTAAAACAGAATGACTGAGGACAAGATGATCCGCTCCCAATCTCAACATCATCTCCAATAATACAAAATGGACCAATCTCTACAGAAGGGTCGATTTTGGCAGAATCACTAATTACTGATGAAGGATGAATACTCATTAAACCTTCCTATCCGCACACATGATTGTTGCTGAGCAAGCTAACTCACCATCAACCTCAGCTCTAGTTTCAAACTTCCATATGCCCCTTTTTTCATTAACAACTGCACTAAAAAGATCGATGGAATCATTTGGGCCTACTCTTTTTCTAAACCTTGCCTTATCTATTCCAGCAAAAACATATAAAGATCCGCTTTCTGGAGTCTTCTCTAAAGTCTTGAAGCCTAAAATACCAGAAGCTTGCGCTAGTGCTTCAAGAATTAGCACACCGGGCATAATCGGGTTATTGGGAAAATGGCCTCTAAAATAATCCTCTTCAGGTGAGTTGTGTTTTACGCAATGAATAGATTTACCAATATCAATACTTTTTATTTCATCAATAAATAAAAATGGTTCCCTATGGGGAAGAAATGTGGATATTTCATCATGGAAATCAAGCATTTTAGCCTCTATTTTTAATAAAGATTGAGGATTTAGCCCAGTCTTTTTGATTTTGAGCAGGCATTATACCTATATAGTTACCAGATTTTTTAATATTTTTTGTTATGAGTGTGTGAGCTCCAACTGAAACATTATCGCATATTGAGAGATGGCCTAAAATCCCCGAAAGACCTCCCATTTGAAGATTCATTCCTATTGTTGTTGAGCCTGCAATAGCACAACAAGCTGCAATAGCAGAGTTTGCTCCTAAAATTACATTGTGCGCAATATGTACTTGGTTATCTAACTTAACTCCATCATGAATTTCGGTATCACCTAAAGCCCCTCTATCAATAGTACAGCCTGCTCCAATTTCAACATTAGATTTTATAATTAAGCCGCCTAATTGCTCTATTTTAATATAGCCATCTTTTGATGGAGCGTAACCAAAACCATCAGAACCAAGAATTGAATTATTGTGAATGATTGAATTTTTACCTACATATACATCTTGAACAAGAGAACTATTTGACTTAATGACAACATCGTCTTCAATAATACAACCAGGTCCTATTAAAACATTTGCTCCAATTGTTACATTGGTTCCAATTTTAGATGAAGAAGAAATTACTGCAGATGGGTGAATTATATGATTATCTAAATCATATGAGGGCTTTTTAAAAAGTGAGGTCAGTTTTGCAAAAACTGCATAAGGATTATCTGATTTTAAATAATTCAATCCCTCTTCTATTTCAAAATCTTCATCAACAACTATCGCAATTGCTTTAGTGGTTTTTAAAAAGCTTTTATATTTTAAGTTAGTGAGAAATGTTATTGAATTGGAGTTAGATTTTTGTATAGAAGCTAGATTGTTGACAACGGCATTTCCATTGCCAACAACCTTAGAATTCGAATATTCTGCTAGTTCAGCTAGTGTAAAATTCTTCTCTTCGGACACTACTCTGATTGAGTATTAGCCTCTGATGCAGCAACATCAAGCATAGATGTAACATCATCAGTTAGATCTAAAGCAGGGTCACTAAATAAAATATTGTCATTTTTTTGTAAAAGGACTTTTATTTGTTTTGCCTGAATTAGCTCACCAATAATTTTTTGCATTGCTTGGCCATTAGCAGAGAAGACCTGCTGAGCTGTTTCTTCTTGAGCTTGTTGAATTTTGCCTGCTAAGAATTCTAGATCTTTGCCTTTGTCTTGAATATCTTTTTGCATTTGGGCAATTTCTGCTTGAGATAAAGTTTCTAAATCTTTCTGTAGATTTTCAGCAATACTTTGTCTTTCTGCTTGAAGAGACTGTGCTTCCTCAAGATTAGAAGCATAGTCAGCATCTTCTTCGAGTGCCTTAAATGCATCTGCAGCTGCTTGAGTAGATAATACAGCCGTTCTCATATCTATTACAGCCATTCCATCAACAGCAAATACTGGTACTGATAAGATCAGAACTAAAAATAAATTAAATTTAAATACGTTTTTCATAATAACCCCTTAATTGGTGTGACCATTTTATATTAATTAGAATACATTTCCTACAGTGAATTGAAATTGCTTTGTCTCTTCATACTGACCAGCATTGGTTGGTTTTGATATTGCAAAACTCATTGGCCCAAAACCAGTTACAAATGTTATACCAACACCATAAGAATATCTTAAATCATCAATTGATGGTTTATAACAATTAAATTGATACTCTTTACAGTTATCTGAAAATACATTGCCAAAATCAAAGAAAAAAGCAGATCTCATTGATCTCTGGTCTTCAATAAATGGAAGTCTGAAGATTAACTGCAAACTACCTTCAACTTTTACATTCCCACCAATTGAAACTCTTTTATTATATTCAGAATTGGCATATGGATTGTAGTAAGGTTTATCTGGTATTTCATCTCCATCGGAATCTATTAGATTAGGACATGTGCCCTCAGCATAATTGAACTCATAACAGGGTGCTTCTGTACTTCTTGGTCCTAATGTATTTGATTCAAAACCTCTAAGAGATCTTGGACCACCTGCAAAGAAATTTTGAAAGAAAGGTGTTTCTTTTGTATCGCCAAAGGTGGATAGATATCCTATTTCGCCATTAAACCAAAAACAAGACCTCTTCCAAGAGGCTGATAGAATTTTTGTCTTAAGTTAATTCTATAATAATTTAAATCACTTCCTGGAACTGTTGCTGAAAGACTAATAGCAGTAGATGCACCATCAGTAGGATACATACCTCTATTTAAAGTTACTCTTTGCCATTGTGTCTGAAGGTTTAAAGTTTCGTATATATTTCCCTCAGCATTTACAAAGTCCCATATCTCTCTTGCAGGCTGTGTCCCTACACTGATATCTGTTTTGTCATAAGTAAGACTTAGATTTAACCTTTGTGTGTCTGATATAGGCCAGCCATATTGAAGACCAATACCATTTGAATTTGTAAGGTAGTTGGCAACATTATATTCACCATAATCTGTTTCTCTAAAATAAGCGTTATAGCCCAAACTAACCCCATCTTTTGTGGCAAAAGGATCAAGGAATGAGAGATTATATTGCTCACTATAAACATTCTTATTAATGCCAACTGCTACAGTATTTCCAGTTCCTAAAAAATTCTGTTCCTGAAGATTGAATCCCACCATAAGACCAAAATCACTATAACCAAGATTACCTCCAATAGACCCAGTATTTTCTTCTTCAACACTATACATGACATCTATTTGGTCATCTGTTCCTACCACAGGAACAGTCTCGACATTTACTTCTTTAAAATAACCCAGTCTTTCTAGCCTAACTTTTCCAGATTCAATACTATTATCAGAGGACCAAGCCCCTTCAAACTGTCTCATCTCTCTTCGCAATACATAATCTTGAGTAAGGTTGTTACCAGTAAATAAAATTTTTCTTGTATACGTTCTTTTTCCCGGCATTACAGAAAACGTAATCTTTACATCTTGTGAATTATCATCAATAACTGGATTGCCACTTACCTCAGCAAAAGCATAACCTTGGTTACCCAAAACATTTGTAAAAAACTCTTCTATGCCAGTTATTTGAGCCTGAGAATAAATTTTATCCTTTAAAGAATCAGTGATCTCTTCATAAACCTCGTCTTCAAAAGGTAAATCCCCAACAACCTCAACATCATTGATGGTGTATTGCTCACCTTCAAAAATATTAAAGTTTATAAAAATAGATTTTTTATCTTTAGATAGGCTTATTTCTGAAGATTCTATAGAGAATTTAAGATATCCCCTGTTTAGATAAAATGATTCTAAACTTTCAATATCACCTTTTAATTTTTCTCTTGAGTACGCATTATCATTTGAAAGGAAAGAGAAAATAGAACCAGATGACAACTCAAAGCCATCTAATAAATCTTCATTTGAGAAGAGCTCATTACCAATAATGTTAATGCTTTCAATTGTTGCACTTTTACCTTCATCAACTTCAATATTAAGCTCTATTCTGTTTCTAGGTTTCTTAATTTCTTCAATATCAACCCCTGCTCCATATCTTCCATTTGATGCATAAGACCTAACTAGCTCAGATTTTACCTTTTCAACTGTTGATCTTTTGTAGACCTCACCCTCCTTAATCCCTACACCATCTAAACTTTCTAGCAATTGTTCTGTTTTTAACGCCTTGTTTCCAGAAATATCTATAGCTGAAATAGATGGTCTCTCTTGGACGATAATGATTAATGTATTGCCATCTTTAGCTATTTGAATGTCATCAAATTGTTCTGTGGCAAAAAGTGATCTTGTGATATCGGCTGATTTTCTTTGATCTATATTGTCGCCAACGCTTATTGGGATAACATTAAAAATACTTCCAGTAGAGACTCTTTGCAGTCCTATAATTCTAATATCGCTTACAAGAAAGTCATCAAAGGCAAAAAGCTGAGCTGATAACATTAGACCAAGAATATAAATTTTAAATGTTTTCAATTAACTTCCTAAAAAAATCTTGAAACGTCGTTAAATACTGCAAATATCATTAACATACCAACAAGAACTTGCGCCGCCGCTGTAAATATAATTTTCTACTTTTTCTGATAAAGGCTTTCCTCTCAATGCCTCAATACCAAGCAGTGTAAGCTGTCCACCATCGAGCACTGGTATTGGTAGAAGGTTTAAAACAGCAAGACTGATACTTAATAAAGCCATGAGATACATAAATGGAAGGAGGCCTGCCTGCGCAGTATTTCCTGCCATCTCAGCAATGCCAATAGGCCCACTTAGATTTTCAGTGCCCATATTTCCAGTTAACATTTTTCCAATGAATTGTAATGTTTTCTTGCTTAAGTTATAAGTTTCAAAAATACCTTTGGATATCGATTGTATAAAAGGTTCTACTTGTTCCAAATGCTATTCCCAGAACGCCATATTCAAGACCTCTTCATTTTTTAAAGACCCAACCTTTACAGGGATTTGTATTAATTCATTATTCCTTTGGATGCTAAATAATGCAGTAGAGTTTGGGATTGCAGATACTACTTCTCTAATATCACTCAGCAAATAATATTTTCTTATTATCAATTTTTGTAACTATGTCATTTGGCTTAAGTCCTGATAATTCAGCTGCCCCACCCGAAAGAACCTGTCCAACAATAGGCCTCATTTTATTTTCCACGGTAAGACCAAGATATCCTAGTGGATTAGCCTGAGATTCTGATGTGGGCAAATAGTCATTTACTTTAATACTTACATTTACAAGCTCGCTAATATCATTTCTTATGAAGTCCTAAATCTATATATCCAGAATAACCAGCATATGAAAGCAGCTCTAAGTTAATATCCTTGGGGTCATTAATTTCAACAGAATTAATTGATTTAATTTGATCTCCAGACACTATAAATTCATTTGCATCTTTGAAAACAATAGAAGAGCTTTGCTCTTTTATAACTGAAACTGCTTGAGGATCAGGGGTGTTCAAAAAAGATTATAGAAAAAATAAAGATTGAAAGAAGAAAATTAGCTAGAGGCCCAGCAAACATAATGGAAGCCCTTTGCCACTTAGGTTTTGAATCAAAAGTATTCTTTATTTGCTCTTCAGAAAGAGTGTTTCTTATTTCTGGCTCTACTTCGATCAATTTATTAGTGATCATAGAGACATATCCACCCAATGGAAGAAGCGATAGAGCAAACTCAGTGCCATGTTTATCCATTTTGGTATAAACACTGGACCCATGCCAAGTGAAAACCTTTGAACATGAACTTTGCAAAGCCTTGCAACTATAAAATGGCCATATTCATGAATAGTAACAAGAACACCAAGAAGCAGCCATAAATGATAAAAGGTAAATACTAAATGTAATCATAATTTCTTATTTTTTAAGAGATGGATTTTACCACCTTCTTAGCCTCCATGCGTGATTCTATATCTTTTTCATAAATTGATTCAATGTCAGTAATATTAGACATGGGAGTTGTGTCAAAAGTTCTATATATAACATCATAAATCTGATTGAATGGTATTTCATCTTCAAGAAAGCTCTTTACAGCAACCTCATTGGCAGCATTGAAAACAATTCCAGAACTATTACCATTTTTACATACCTCTCTAGCAATATTTTCTAAGCCTTTCCTATCTTCTGGAAATTCATCAAAGGTAAGATTTAAAGAAGAGAAAGTTAATTGCATCAAAATTGTTTTTTAACCTCCTATAATCAGATAAAGCATGTGCTATTGGTACTGTCATGTCTGGATTGCTCATCTGACAAATACTTGATCCATCTCTATATGAAACAATAGAGTGCACAATGCTTTGAGGATGTATAACTAACTCAAAGAAATGCTCATCTAAGCCAAATAAGTACTTGGCCTCTATTAATTCAAGACATTTATTAACAAGAGTGGCTGAATCAATAGATATTTTTGATCCCATACTCCAGTTAGGATGTTTTAATGCCTGTTCTTTAGTTACACCCTTTATGCTAGAGAGACTCTTATTTAAAAAAGGCCCTCCAGATGCAGTAATTATTATTTTAGAAACATCATCAGTATTTTTTTCTCCTGCTAAGCATTGAAAAATAGCATTATGTTCGCTGTCTATTGGAATAATAGTTGTGCCAGAAGATTCTGCTGATAGCAAAATTAATTCTCCAGCAGCTACAATACTCTCTTTATTGGCTAATAAAATTGTTTTCCTGTTTTTGATGCAATCGCAGTTGCTTCAAGACCTGCAAATCCAGTAATAGCAGATACAATAATATCTATATTATCATCTTTAATTAAAGCATTAAGGTCAGAACTTCCATTTAGAAACTTAGCTATTAGTTCTAGAGATCTTCTTTGATTTTGTTGAAAGATTTTTCATTATTAATATGAATGTATTCTGGTAGAAAAAGCTCTGAGCAATATCTTCTAGCTTTAGATGTATTAGTATCAAGTTATTGCATATAAATTCAAAGATTGTTGATTTTGCTTAATTACAGAAAGAACACTATCACCAATACTGCCAGTAGCTCCAAGTAAGAGTATATTTTTCATTTACAGAAGAATAATTATTAGTAGCGTGATTGCCGGTGTTGCAGAAAAGTGTGAATCCATTCTATCTAATATGCCTCCATGACCAGGCAGCATGGAACCAGTATCCTTTATTCCGCTTTGCCTTTTCAGAAAACTAAAGAAATAGTCACCCGTAAAGGCAAATATAGATCCAATAATAAGAATTAGTATCAAAAGCGGGTTAGATTCAAAAAAATATACTAATAAAAATCCAAAAATAGCCGAACCAGCTGATTCCACCAAGAAACCCTTCCAATGTTTTATTTGGGCTAATTTCTTTGAGTAATGAGTTTTTTCCAAAAAAAGAGCCAACCAAGGTAGGCAGAACTATCTGATATCGCCGAGTTAAAAATAATTATCAACATTAAGTAGTAATTAGAAAATGATAGGAAGCTATCTTGACTAATTAAAAATACCCCACTTCCAAAAAAACCAATTGGAATAAGTGTTCTTAGATAAATATTTTCAAATGAAATAAAGCTAAGTTTTATATATGATTTTGTTGCAAGTGAAATAGCAGAACAAAAGCCAAAAGACTGATGTAAAAATATAATGTAGAGAAAAAATTTATCAGAATATAACGCAGTTAATATTACAAACAGATGAAATAATAATACTGTCAGCTATAAAGCTTTATTGTTAGGAGTTTTTAAACCATTCAAAAATACTTAGCCCTGTTATCAATGAAAGGAATGCTACAAATACATAATCATTTTCAAGAAAAATAATAAAAAGACCGGCAAAGTTATGCCTAGTCCAGTTAAGGATCTTGTTATAAAATTTTGTTTAAATTCTTGCGCCAAACCTTCTACTCACTTTATTAAATTTATTGATACAGCTTATAAAATCATCTTTTTCAAAATCAGGCCAAAATTTGTCTATAAAAAATATTTCAGCATAGGCTATTTGGTATAAGAGAAAATTGCTGATCCTTTTATCTCCGCCTGTTCTGATTAATAAATCAATTTTATCTTCAGGTACACATGAGGAATTACTCACCATTTCTTCATTTATATCATCTATATTAATTTCCTTAGCGAGAACTCTCGAAGAGATATTTTTTGTTAAATCAACTATATCCTGTCTACCACCATATCCCAAAGCAACATTTAAATTTAGTGATGGCTCAGAAGTATTAGTATTAAACTCAGCTTCCTTAATTTTTTTTGATATTTTTTTTCCGAAATCATCATGTCTTCCAAAAAATGTAAGTTTAACTTTCTGCTCAATTAGTTCTGGAACCTGCTCCTCTATGGCGGTTAGAACTAATTTTTTAATAGCCTCTATCTCTGCTTTAGGGCGTGACCAGTTTTCTGAGCTAAAAGCATAAAGAGTTAATGATGATATTTTTTGTTGAACAGATTCTTGGACTATATCTTTAACAACCTGAACTCCCTTTTGATGCCCTTTACTTATATTCAATGAATTAGATAAAGCCCATCTTCCATTTCCATCCATTATGACAGCAACGTTCAAATTATTTTTTGATAATGGTTTGAGTATTCTTAGCCATGATGGCTTTTTAGATTTCTAGTAGATCAGCTTCTTTTTTCTTAAGTTCTGAGTCAACAAGAGCTATATATTTGTCTGTTTCTTTTTGTATTAAGTCTTCTAGGCGTCTTTGATCATCCTCAGAAATGTCCCCAGATGACTGATTATCTTTAATAGATTGATTAGAGTCTCTTCTTATATTTCTTACTGAAACTCTAGCATTTTCAGCCTCTGATCGTGCCTGTTTAATATAGTCTTGCCTAGTCTCTTCTGTTAAAGATGGCATTGAAATTCTTATGAGATCTGATGAAGTACTTGGATTTAATCCTAAATTTGAATTCATGATAGCTTTCTCAATCTCAGGAATAAGTGATTTATCCCATGGTGAGATAACTAGAGATCTTCCATCTTCAACACTAATACTTGCAGCTTGATTAAGCACAGTAGGAGTTCCATAGTAGTCTACTTTTACTACCATCTAGAATAGATGGATTAGCACGACCTGTTCTAATTTTATTAAAAGCTTGATTTAAAGAAGAGATGGACTTATCCATTCTTTCGCTAGCGGCATTTATTATTTCATTCATATTAAGATATTAATGTACCTATCTTTTCACCGCAAATAATATTTTTAAGAGCATCAGGCGTATTCACATTAAAGACTTTTATAGGCAGCTTATGATCTCTTGCTAATGTTAATGCTGTTGCATCCATTACTTTTAAGTTTTTAGAAATTGCATCGTCAAAAGATAATTCTGAGAAAAATTCTGCATTCTCATTTACCTCAGGATCCGAATCATAAACACCATCAACTCTTGTTGCTTTCAACATTAAATCAGATTGAGTCTCAATAGCTCTTAGACAACCAGCTGTGTCAGTAGTAAAAAAGGGATTTCCAGTTCCAGCAGTAAATATAACAACATAACCATCACTTAATAACTGAATAGCTAGTCTCCTATCATAATGCTCAACCATTCCAGACATTGATATCGCAGACATTACTCTTGTTTTTATTCCAGCTCTTTCTAAAGAATCTCTTAAAGCAATTCCATTCATTACAGTAGCAAGCATACCCATATGATCGCCAGCTACTCTATCCATTCCTGCTTTGTTTAGTTTTTCACCCCTAAAAAGATTGCCACCACCAATGACAATACCTATTTGAGCACCAAGCTCTTTGCAGGCGCTTACAGAAGAAGCCATTTGATCAAGAATTTTTGGATCGATACCGTGCTCATCATCACCAGCAACAGATTCCCCACTAAATTTAACAAGGATTCTTTTATGGATAAGATTGGTCATAAAACTATTTTAACTGCTCAGCAACCTCATCGGCAAAATTCTTTGTTTCAACCTCGATACCCTCACCAACTTTTAATCTAGAGAATGAATGAATAGATGCACTATTCTTATCAAGGAGATCTTGTATTGAAAGATCAGGATCTTTTACAAAGGATTGAGATAATAAAGAAACTTCAGATAAATATCTATTAAGCTTACCTTCAATCATTTTTTCCATTATTTCCTTAGGCTTTCCAGACTCTTCAGCCTGAACCATATAAATAGCTTTTTCTCTTTCTAAAACTTCTGAGTCAAGATCGTCTTTAGATAAACACAGTGGATTAAAAGCTGCGACATGCATAGCTATATCTTTAGCTAAAGACTCATCGCCACCTGAGACAACAACTACAGACGCAAGTTTTGAGTCAGAATGCATATATACTCCTGCATTCATGCCGTCATCATATTCAACAGTATTTAGCCTTCTAAGTTGAATATTTTCTCCAATCCCCTGAATTAAAGCTTTTCTTTTCTCTTCGATATCAGATTCTTGTATTTCTGTAATATCAAGTAATTTATTTTTTGAGATAAATTCTTCAACATCATCTGCAAATCCTATAAAGCTTGAATCTTTGGCTGCAAAGTCAGTTTCAGAATTTATTTCGATTAAAGTTGAATAGCTGTCTCCAGAAAATGCTCTAAGAATTCCATCTGCAGCTACTCTAGATGCTTTTTTTTCTGCTTTCAAAGCACTATTTGATCTTAATAAATCTAATGCTTTTTGAATATCACCATCACAATCCACTAATGCTTTTTTGCATTCCATCATTGCTACGCCTGACATATCTCTTAATTCTTTAACTTGAGCTGCTTTGATTTCCATTATTATTTAACTTCCTCTTTCTTTTCAGTATTTTCAACTTCTTCAACAACAGGTGCTTCTTCAACTTCAGCCTCAACAACAGGTGCTTCTTCAACTAAGCTTCTTCAGCTACAGCCTCAACAACAGGTGCTTCTTCAACTACAGCTTCTTCAGCTACAGCCTCAACAACAGGTGCTTCTTCAGCTACAGCCTCAACAACAGGTGCTTCTTTTTTTATAGTCTGAATAACTGGTGATTCTTTATCAGAAATAGGTGAGTACCCTTTAGATGACTCTAAACCTCTAGCACAAGAATCTGCAATAATTTTAGTAATTAGTCTAATTGATCTTATAGCATCATCATTTCCTGGTATTACCATATCGATTCCATCAGGATCTGAGTTAGTGTCAACTAACGCTATAACAGGTATTCCCATTTTTTTTGCTTCTAGAACTGCTATTTTTTCATACTTCACATCGATTACAAAAATAGCATCCGGAAGACCTTTCATGTCTTTTATACCACCAACACTTGCTTCTAGCTTTGTATATTCTTTTTGCATTTCAACAGCTTCTTTCTTAATAAGCTTTTCAATTCTTCCAGAAGAAATCATTTCCTCTATATCCTGAAGTCTTCTTATTGAACCTCTAATTGTTTTCCAGTTAGTTAGAGTTCCACCTAACCATCTTTTATTAACATAAGGTAATCCTAATGCGGATGCCTCGTCTTTGATTGTTTTGCTTGCAGATCTTTTTGTACCAACAAAAAGAACTTTGTTACCTTTTGAGCATACATCCTCTACTTTAGAGGCAGCAGCACTTAAGATGTTCTTGGGTAAGGTCAAGATTGATAATACTAATTTGTTTTCTTGTATCAAAAATATATTGCTCCATCTTTGGATTCCAAAACCTTTTTTGATGACCGAAATGAACGCCTGCGTGTAACAGGTCTTTTACTGAAACTATACTCATTTTATTCTCCTGGGGTTATTTCTCCAATCCCAATAAAGCTGACTCAAGTGAGCACCCCAACTTTAAAATCTAGGACCTTCGTGTTAAAAGTTGTTGTATTCTATAGAAGATTTAACGCTTTTAAAAGCTATTTGTTTTCAAAAAAATCTTCTAATTGATACAAACCTGGATCTTTTTTTAATATTTTTTTGGCTATTTCGATAGCGCCTTCAGCAAACACATCTCTTGAAAGAGCTTCATGTTTAAATTCAACTCATTAGATATCATTTTTAAAAGAAACTTTATGTATACCAAAAACATCTCCTAGTCTTTTTGAGTCAATATTTATAGATAAAATATTTTTAGCAAGAATCATACTTTTTTATAAGATTCTTTATCTCAATCGCAGTTCCTGATGGAGCGTCTACTTTTGATATATGATGAATCTCTTCAATATTACATTCCAATTTATGCATATTATCCTGGAGAAATTTCTTAATAGAATTCTTTAGAGTAAAGATTCCTTTGCTCATATTAAATGAAAGAAGTATTGGCCTTGAGAGGGATTCATCTTCAATCAATTTTATCTGCTCATCAGTAAAACCAGTGGTTCCAATAACAAAAGGAGTATTTGATGTTTTAAATTCTTGTAAATTGTTTATTAAAGATTCCGGTCTTGAAAAATCGATAACTACATCTATTTCTTTAGAAGATTTATCGGTAACAACTGAAATTGCATTATCTTTTTGAGACAGTTCAAGTATTGCATTACCCATTTTGCCAGATGCGCCATTGATAAAAATATGAAGCATTTTATTCTTTGAATTTATCTGATGCTTTAAGAAATGACTCAGTTCCGGGATAGTTTTTAGACTGACTTAACGAATCTGTGAATTCTTTTAATAGCTTCGACTGTTTTCTATCAAGGCTCGACGGAGTTTCAACAATGACCCTGCATAACAAGTCACCCCTTCTAGAGTTTCTGACAACTGCTGCACCCTTGCCTTTAAGTCTAAAAATTTTTCCAGTTTGTGTTTGAGGAGGTATCTTTAATGATAAGGAACCTTCTAGGGTTGGTATTTTTATGGCTCCCCCAATTACAGATATCTCAAATGGAATAGGAGCCTCCAGGTATAAGTCTTTGCCCTCACGTTCAAAAATAGGATTATCAATTATTCTTATTGCGACATATAAGTCACCTGACTGACCACCCTTCTCCCATTCCCCTTCCCCAGTTAACCTAACTTTGTCCCCATTATCAACACCTGATGGAATGTTCACCGATAACGTCTTATTTTCCTTGGTGGCACCAAGGCCTCTACATGGCTTGCATGGGTCTTTTATTATCTGTCCTGATCCTGAACATACTGAGCATGTCTGCTGAACAGAAAAAAATCCTTGCTGTAACCTTACTTGACCTGCTCCATTGCAATTTGAGCATACGCTTGGGCTTGAGCCACTTGCTGCGCCACTTCCATTGCAATCTGAACATAGTTTATGTGAAGGTATTTTTATTTTTTTCTGAGCACCAAGAACTGCCTCTTTAAGACTAAGGTCTAAATTATATTGAAGATCAGAACCTCGTCTTGATCTCCTGGATGATGATCTTGTACCAAAAACATCTCCAAATATATCGCCAAAAATGTCATTAATATTAACATCATTGAAGCCCTGGCCGCCGCCCATTCCCTCAACACCTGAATGACCAAACTGATCATACGCAGATTTTTTTTGAGGGTCATTTAGAACTTCATAGGCTTCAGCTGCTTCTTTAAATTTAGCATCAGCCTGAGGGTCGTCTGGGTTTCTATCAGGATGAAATTTCATAGCCTTCTTTTTGAAGGCTTTTTTTAGCTCGGCCGCAGAAGCGTCACGAGAGACATCTAGTATTTCATAATAGTCTCTCTTTGACATGAGTCTTTTTACTTATCTTCTTCTTTTACTTCTTCATACTCAGCATCAACTGTATTTTGATCAGTTTCTTCTTGAGCGCTATTACCCTCTTCACCACCTTCTGCGGAGTTGGCATCTTGTGCATAAAGTTTTTGAGTAAGTGGTGTAAGAACATCATTAAGATTCTTAGTCGCAGATTCTATCGACTCAGTATTTTCTGAAGTTATGGCTTCCTCTAAAGTCACTACAGAGGCTTCGATCTGTGATTTTTCTTCATCAGACAATTTATCTCCTGACTCTTCAATTGTTTTGCGTGTTGCGTGTACTAACATGTCTGCATTATTTTTTGTTTTAACTAGTTCTTCAAATTTTTTATCATCTTCTGCGTTAGCTTCTGCATCTTTGACCATATTTTCTATATCTTCATCAGAAAGTCCGCTTGATGCTTTAATAACAATAGACTGTTCTTTTCCAGTATTTTTATCTTTTGCTGAAACATTTAAAATACCATTAGCATCTAAATCAAAAGAAACTTCAATTTGAGGAGTTCCTCTTCCAGCTGGTGGAATATCAGTTAGGTTAAATTGTCCAAGTGATTTATTCTGAGATGCTTGAGTTCTTTCTCCTTGAATTACATGAACAGTAACAGCTGTCTGGTTGTCTTCAGCAGTTGAGAAAACTTGTGATTTCTGAGTTGGAATAGTTGTATTTTTTTCTATAACAGGAGTTGAGACCCCGCCAAGAGTTTCAATTCCTAGTGTTAGAGGTGTGACATCGAGCAATAAGACATCAGTTGTATCTCCTGATAAAACTGAACCTTGAATTGCTGCTCCAACAGCAACTGCTTCGTCTGGATTTAAATCTTTTCTAGGCTCTTTTCCAAAAAAATCAGACACTTTCTTTTGGACTAAAGGCATTCTTGTCTGCCCTCCAACTAATAAAATTTCTGAGATATCTGAATTTGTCAGTTTTGCATCTTTTAATGCCAACTTCAGAGGCTCCAAACTTTTATCAACTAAATCTTCAACTAAAGACTCTAGTTTTGCTCTGGTTATTTTATGAACAAAATGCTTTGGTCCAGAACTATCAGCTGTAATATATGGCAAATTGACTTCAGTTTGTTCTGATGAGGATAGCTCAATTTTAGCTTTTTCTGCCGCCTCTTTTAGCCTTTGCAGTGCAAGAGGATCGCTTTTTAAATCAAAACCAGATTCGTCTTTAAACTGCTCCACAAAATAATCTATAAGTCTTAAATCAAAATCCTCTCCTCCTAGGAAAGTATCTCCATTTGTAGATAACACCTCAAATTGATGCTCACCATCAACATCAGAAATTTCGATTATTGAAATATCAAAAGTACCTCCACCTAAATCATACACCGCAATGGTTGAGTCTCCCTTATGTTTGTCTAAACCATATGCTAATGCAGCTGCTGTAGGCTCATTTATAATTCTTTTAACATCAAGGCCTGCAATTTTTCCAGCATCTTTGGTGGCTTGCCTTTGAGAATCATTAAAATAAGCAGGTACTGTTATTACAGCCTCTTTTACTTCATGTCCTAAATAGTCTTCCGCAGTTTTTTTCATTTTCTTAAGAATTTCTGCAGCTACCTGAGGTGGAGCTAGTTTTTTATTTGCAGCCTCAACCCATGCGTCACCATTATCAGCTTTTATAATTTTATAAGGGACCATGTCAGCATCTTTACTAACCACTTTGTCGTCGAAAGTCCTACCAATTAATCTTTTAATTGCATAAAGAGTATTTTCTGGGTTAGTTACAGCCTGCCTTTTAGCTGGCATTCCAACAAGCACCTCATCATTATCTGTATAAGCGATAACAGATGGCGTTGTTCTGCCGCCTTCTGCATTCTCTATAACTTTTTGTTGTTGAGCTTCAATAACAGCTACGCAGCTGTTTGTTGTTCCTAAATCAATTCCTATTATTTTTGACATTTATCTTTCCTCTAGTTTTTAATAACTGTAACTCTGGCTGGTCTTACTACTCTTGAATGTAGCTCCCAACCTCTCTGAAATACGCTTCCAATTAAACCATTCCCTTTATCTTTGTCTTGCTCCATGGTGACTGCTTCGTGTTTTTCTGGATTAAATTCTTCATTAACAGGATAGATGGGTATCATTCCAAATTTATCAAGGGCAAATTCAAAAGACTTTAATGTAAGTTCAATGCCTTCTTTTTCCTCTGGCGCTTCAGCTGAAAGGTTATTTAAGGCATGTTCTAAACTATCTATTACAGGCAATAACTCAACAAGTAATTTTTCTACACCATACTTATGAGCTTTTTCGACTTCAGATAAAGTTCTCTTAAGCGCATTATCTAAATCTGCATTAGCGCGAAGTATAGATTTCTCTAATTCTTCTTTCTTATCAAGAAGTTCTTCATATGAAAGAGTTCCAATGTCATCAGTTGATTCACTGTCTTTTACTTCAACTTCAACTTCAACTTCTTCATTTACTATATTATCAGAATCTACATCCGTAGCTTTTGATTTTTTTTGTTTTGCCATAATTAAATCCCGTTTAAATAATATATTGGGATTTAAATTTTCAGTTCAAGGGCTGAACTAAATTTAAGATTCTATTTTTCTTACATGCAGAACCATGCTGTGATCAACTAACTCATAACCTTTTCTTTTAGCAATGTCGTGTTGAAGCTGCTCTAATTCCTCGTCATGAAATTCGAGAACCTTTCCAGTATCTACATCTACCATATGGTCATGATGTTCATCTGAGTTAATTTCATAAACAGCTTTACTGTTCTCAAAATGATGTTTTGTTACCATTCCAGCGGCCTCAAATTGAGTTAAAACTCTGTAAATGGTTGCTAGTCCAATATCTTCATTTTGTGAAATTAGCTCTCTATATATATCCTCAGCGCTAAAATGAGCTTCTTCTTGAAGTGCAGTTGATGCCAAAACTTCCATTATTTTAATTCGAGGTAAAGTGGCCTTTAACCCAGCTTTTTTTAGTTCTTCAGTTTGATTGCCCATTTTTTAAACTTTAATTATTTTTTATTGTCGTATTGCTTATAGTGAAAAGACTTTACAGATATAACAAAGTATAATCCAAATTAATTATGAAACAACTCACTCTCACATTCTATATTTTTTCTGTAGTGTTGATTATCAGCTCATGCTCTTCATTTAGTCCTTACAAGGTTCCTGTTCTTCAAGGCAATATTATTGAAGATGAGGATTTAGATAAGCTTGCGATTGGTCAAACACAGGACCAGGTTCAATTCATATTAGGAACAGCAGTAATTAAAGATCCCTTTCATGAATCTAGATGGGATTATATAAACTTTGTTCAAATTGGTGATGAAGTGGTTACAGAAAAAAGACTGACTATTTTTTTTGATGAAAATGGATTAGTAAAAAACTGGATAACTGTTAATAGCCCGGAAGAGGACTAAACCTTACTTAATCTTCTCTCTTTTGGGTCCTGGAAAAGAGGCCTAAGTATCTCAACCCTTTCTCCCTCTCGTAACCTGTATTTATTAGGCAAGGGTTTAAAATTTCCATCCAAAAGTTCGCTATTAACGGCAAAAATACACTCATGGTCAATTAAAGATATAATTTTCTTTATTTCTTTAAACTCTATGAATTCAGCAACAGTTATGCTTGAAGAAACATTAAATGATAAAAAGTGACTCTCTACTATCCCCTGATAAGAAAAGAATATTTTCATGAAACTCTATTAATAAATGCCTCAATAACAGCAGATGAAAATTTATCAATTAGGGTTTGAGAGGCCATAGCATTTAGTAAAAATGGAAGCTCTAATTCGCCTTCAAAATATATAATACATGAATCGTCACTTTTTGCCTCAACCGTCCACTTACCTTCAAAATAATTAAAAGGACCTTCGATCTGGTTGATTGTAATTGAATCTTCAGAAATGGTATTTTCAGAAATAATAAAATATTCCTTTCCTAAAATATTACATTCAAGCCGCCCTATTTCCGTAGGGAAATCTCTTTTTATAAGAGAGGATCCTGTACAGCCTGGTAAAAACTCAGAATACTCATCAAACTTTGAAACAACATCGAAAGCTTTTTGCCTATTAACATCTAACTCTTTTTTAAAATGGATTTTTCTTTTCATTATTGAGGCATAAAAAAATTATCTATTAGAAGATTGATAAAAAGGCAGTATGAATTCTAGTGAAAAACTCGACAATCATCTCTTGAAATTGACTATAAAAAATATAAGCAACGGATAAAGGAGCTATGAATTTTACAAAGAACCTCCATAGCAAATATAAAACTGAATTCATCTCACCAATTTCATCAGTTATTAGTGATTTTTTCATGAACCATCCAACAAATATTGCAATAAACATACCACCTAATGGAAGCAATATTTGATTGGTAATGAACTCCATTGATTCAAGGAAATCTCTATTGCCAATCAGATCGAAGCCAGACCATAAATTAAAGCTCAAGGCAGAACCTATTCCAAGAACCCAAGCAATAAATGCAATAATTTCAGCAGACCTTTTTCTAGGTAAAATTCCCTCTTCTGATAAATAAGCAACACCAGGCTCTAGCAAAGATATTGATGAGCTCAGTGCCGCTACTGAAAGTAATACGAAAAAGAGTGGACCAATAAATTGGCCAAATTGCATTTGATTAAAAGCAGATAGCATTGAAATAAAAACCAAACCAGGACCGCTATTAGGCTCTAAACTAAAAGCGAAAATAATTGGAAAAATAGCTATGCCAGCTACGATTGCAACAAGTGTGTCCAGTGATGCAACTGTAAATGAATTGCTGACTATGCTTTGATCTTTAGGCATATAAGCTCCATATGCCATGATCGAACCCATTCCAAGACCTAGACTAAAAAATGCTTGCCCCATAGCCTGCAATAAGGTGTTCGCAGTAACATTAGAAAAATCAGGAGCAAATAAAAATGTCATTGCTTTATTAAAATCGCCGTTAATGATCGCGTAAATAACCATAAAGATCATTAAGATCCCTAGCATGGGCATTAATATTTTAACCATTCTACCAATGCCATCTTTGATACCAGCCGAAACGATTAAAGCAGTTAAAGTCATGAAGACTGTATGCCAAAAAAGCAAATTAAGAGGCGATGAGATAACATTTGAGAATTGATCAGTAGCACTTAATGCTCCGGAAGAAGTTGCAGAAATAAAAATATAATTTAAGCATATGCCAGCTATGACACTATAAAAGGAAAGAATAAGAACTCCAGCAAATATCCCGCTCCATCCAACAAATCGCCATAATGGAGTTGTATTAGAATCAACAGCAACTCTCCTCATCGCATTAACAGGACTGTTACCCGCTCTTCTACCAATAACAATTTCACTAACCATGATTGGCAATCCGATAGCTAAAATGCAACCCAAATAAATGAGAACAAAGGCACCACCACCATTTGTTCCTGCTTTATATGGGAATCCCCATATGTTACCTAACCCAACTGCAGAACCAGTAGCAGCAAGAATAAAGGTCCATTTACCGACCCATGCGCCATGTGATTTAAGTTGTTTTTGTATTTCCATAATTTTTTAAAAATTTAAAGGGTTACTATAAGGGTTGATCCAGTAAGCAGATGATATCAGAAAACTAATAGAGACTAACAGAGACAACATTTTTCTAAAGTGCATATAATCTTCACTTCTTTTAACAAAATCCTCAGTTGATCTTTCAAAATAATAAAAAGATTGAAAACTTATAACTGAAATTAATAAAGCGCTCAATATAAACTCCAAATACATTAGAAGTAATAACATGCAGCCTATCAAACTATAAGCTATACCTATAGCAAGATTTATCTTTTGATTTTTTTGATCGTCTCTCCAACCCCATGCCATCCCACCTAAAAAAGTAAGAATAATTGCTCCATAACCAATTTGAAAGATTATTGCAATGTGTGCAATAGCTCCATCAAAGATCCATGGAGTAATCGCTAAAATAGCGAATGGTATAAATCCAATATATCCAAATGTTGCTTTTAAATAATCAATATTCATTTTAAATTTAATTTTTTTGTTGCACTGTAACTATCTAAGGACATAATAAAGGTATGTCTAAAGATAAACCTGCACTAATTGTAAAGAATAAAACTGCATCAAGAAACTATGTACTTGGTGATACATTTCAGGCTGGACTTGTTTTAGAGGGATGGGAAGTTAAATCTCTTAGAAATGGAAAGATTGATGTAAAAAACAGCTACGTCACTTTCAAAAAAGATGAGGCATGGTTATTTGGTATAAAAATAGATCCGCCGGCTTCTTTAAAAGATTTCAATGTTGATCCGCTTAGAACAAGAAAACTTTTATTGAAAAAAAAGGAGATATCAGAGCTCCAAAAACTAAAAAATGAAAAGGGCCTAACAGTAATTATGACTTCAATGTATTGGAAGGATAATCATATTAAATGTGATATTGCTACTGGTAAAGGAAAGAAAGTAAGAGATCAAAGGCAAGATATTAAGAAGAGAGATTGGGAACGTGACCAGGGTAGAATTCTTAAGAATGCCAAAAAACAATAACCATCCTACTAAAAATTTTAAGTAATACTGTATAATCATCATCCCTATGGGGGCGAACAGGGTTCGACGTTTCTACTGGACTCCGAAGCGCATGCCAAGATTGTGGTAATTCTTGTAAAACATACTACAAAAAATTTAGTTGCAAATAACGACAACTACGCTTTAGCAGCTTAATGCTAACCGATACCAGAATTGACTATGGTTTGAAGTATCGGCAAATATCATAGTCTAGCCAAGCTGTGTTGCTTGGACACAGTTTGGTTAAAACTAATCAAGCTCGCTTTTGTACCCTGCTCCTCGGGTCACGAAAGTTAAAAAGCCAATTGGGTGAGCTATGCATGTAGAAGTTAGGCTGAAGGATTAGCGGACGCGGGTTCAATTCCCGCCGCCTCCACCATTTTTAATATCTAATAGGATAAGTAACTATATGAGAAAAAATATATTACTAACTTTGTTATTTTCTTTTTATTCATCTAACTTATTTGCAAATCCTGCATGTTTTTCAAGCAACGATAAACTTGGTGATTCTGCATATTGGTCTATAACAGCAATAGAACTGTTTGCTCAAAAAAAATATGAGGATGCTGTGGCAGTTGTTGATCTATGTTTTGATATTTGGGGGCCTGAGGCAAAAAAAATTCAAAAAGAAATGCATGATGATAAAGTGCCTGCGCCTGCAGTTGGTAAGGTTAGCCCCGAACAAAAAAAGGCTATTCAAAAAAACTATCAGATGAATGATGTTTCTATGGCGCTTTGGACAAAGGCTGTTTCATTGGATAGGCTGGGTCTAGATATTAATGCCAAAGTAGCCTATGTTGAATGTATAAACATGACTCACGGCAGAATATGGGACTCAGGTGGGTATGAACCAAATGGTTGGTTTTGGAGTCCAGCAGAAGATTGCGCCAAAAAAGTTAAAAAGCTTATTTAATAAGCCTTAGCAGAATAAATTTCATTTGCAATACCATTGGTAAATATTATTTTTTACTGTGTACATTGATTTAAAATACTGTTACTTTCATATCAGAATATATGCATATTAGCTGTGCATAAATGATATATATACTTATTGTGTATAATATTTTTACTAAAACAATCAAAATATCAGGGGGATATTTTTATGAATAAATTAACTAGTATTTTTTCTTCACTAGTCGTATTTGCTTTCTTATTAACACCTATAGGGCTTATTGCTCAAGACTCATCTTCTGTTGAAGAAGTTGTTGTTACCGGTTCATATCTGAAGAGTAGTGCTAAAGATGGAGCAAGTGCTGTCGAAGTAATTGGCAGAGACACGATTGAAGACCTAGGAGCATCAACTGCTGCAGATATTATAAGAAATATAGCTGTTGACTCAGGGTCTGAAAATAACCCAGATTCATTTACAGCTGGTTCTACTCAAGGAACATCTAATGTAAACCTTAGAGGTCTTGGCCTTTCATCAACATTAGTGTTGGTTGACGGTCGAAGGCAAACTATTGCAGCTGGTACATCTAATGATGGTGCTGTATTTGTTGATACAAATATGATCCCAATGATTGCAACTGAAAGAGTTGAAATTCTTAAAGAAGGTGCTGCTTCTATATATGGCTCAGATGCTGTTGCAGGTGTTGTTAACTTTATTTTAAGAAGAGACTTCGAAGGTATTGAATTTAATTTATCACAACAAAATACAGATATGGGCGACCAGACTGATGACAGTATGGGCGTTATCTGGGGAACTCAAACTGGAAATACTAATGTTGTAATGGCATACAGCCAATTAGATAGATCTCCTTTAGCTGGAACAGAGCTATCAGATTACTCTGAATTAGCGGTCAGTGGACTTGGTAACAGCTTTTTGATTTTACCAATACCTGGAGCAAGTCCTTTCACAACAGTTGATAGTGGGCCTTATGCAGGAACATATAATATTTACGAATCAATTCCTGATGCGAGTTGTGTTGCTACTAAAGGTATTTTATTACCTCAAGCTGCGCCAGCTCCTGGTCTTAGTGGCGGAACAAGGTGTGGATTTTATTATGGAGATAGATTCAACTTAGTTAACACCGAAGAACATTCAAGTGTTTATCTTTCTTCAAAGACGTCATTCGATAATGGTGTAAATTTTGAATTTGACTATATGGCAACTGATATTGATGTGCTTGATAATCCTCAATCACCTTCATACCCAGCGCTATCTTATTTAGGTAAGCCAATTATGCCTGGTGTTGCAGGAAGTCCTTTTTCATATCCTATCTTATGGTTAGGAAGAGCTTTAGGCTCAGCATTCCCTTCACCTAATGCTCCAAGACAAAATACAAATGAAAGAATTTCATTTGGTCTTAATGGAACAATGATGAATGGAAATTCATGGGAAGTTCATTTTACAGACAGTGAACAAGTTCACTCTTACTTCCAGCCTGATACAAGTACATCAAGATTTGATGCTGCTATTAATGGAGTTGGTGGTGCTAGTGGAACAGAATCATGGAATCTATTTGATTCTTCAGCAAACTCTGCTGAATTGATTGCTTATATTTCTTCTGGAGAGAGAAGAAAAACAGTTGCTGACTTAATGGTTTTAGATTTCCTAGTAACTGGAACTACCGATGGTGGTGTTGATTTTGCTACTGGACTTCAAATGAAAAAAGAAGGCTACAATGTAGAAAGAAATGACGCATCAAAGGCTGTTTTTGGTCCTGATGGAAGTATCACTCAGCAGTCTGACCTTATATTCTTAGGCGGTGGTTTAGAGAATAAAGATAGTAGAAACTCAACAGCAATATTCGCTGAAGCCTCAAAAGATGTAAGCGACAAGCTGCAAGTTATTGGTGCTGCTAGATATGAGCAACTTACTTCAGAATCAACATTTGATCCTAAGGTTTCAATGAGATATCAGATGAATGATAATCTTGTCTTAAGAGGTTCTTACAGTACTTCATTCAGAGAGGCTTCATTATCTCAGTTATCAACTTCTTTAGTTTCACTTCAAGGTCTTCAGGATTTTAATCCAGATGGAACTGCTAAAGGTTCAACAGCTTTTATTAGAGTTGCTGTTGCACATAACCCTGACCTAGAACCAGAAACTTCAGAAAATACTAACTTTGGAGCAATTTGGACACCAAATGATCAAACTTCTTTGTCAGTTGATTATTGGGGTATTGATTATGAAAACGTTATTACCATTGAAAATGCTCAAGGTAAGATCGTTGCTGATCCAACAGATCCAGATATCAAAAGACTTAATGGAGTTCTAGCAGGAGTTACAACTGAATATCAGAATGCTGAAAATGTAGAAGCAACAGGTCTTGATATTGAGGGTTCATACAACTTTGATACTGTATGGGGTCAAGCTACAGTTGGATTCAACACTGCACGTATTCTAAGTTATGAAATTCCAAATGGTTCAGGTGGAATGAGAGATGTTGTTGGTCTATTCAACCATGACAACTTTGCAAGATCTATGCCTGAAACTAAATCAGTAATATCAGCTAAGTTATCTAATGGCGATCATAATTTTGCAGCTTATATCAGAATGATTTCTGAGTATGAGACTACAAGAGCACTTGATGCGCTTGCTACCTCAAGAGGATTTAGCCAAGATGTTGATAGCTTTACTACTTTAGACCTAAGATATTCTTATGATATGGAAGTGTCTGGTTACGATGTAAAACTATCTGCAGGAATAAACAATGCTACTGATGAAGCGGCACCAATTGTTTATGACGCAGCTAACTTTAGTTACGATCCTAAACATCATGATCCTAGAGGTCAGATGGTATTTCTTGGTATAAAAGTATCTAAGTAATTTATTTAGATATTTAATTAAAAGGCAGCCTATAAAGCTGCCTTTTTTTTTATGCTAAAAAATATGGACATTATGAGCTTTGCTCATTAAACTACGCACTCTTTAACGAAATATAAATATGGCTAACTCAAAACAATCACTTAAAAGAGCAAAACAAAACGCTGAGACATATAAGCTCAGACACGCTCAAAGATCAATGGTAAGAACTGCTGTTAAAGCTGTTCGTGCAAGCATTGATGAGAATGACTCCGTAAAGGCTAAGGAAGCACTAACAAAAGCTGAAAAAGTCCTAGACTCTTCTGCTTCAAAGAAAGTGATTCATAAAAATGCCGCTGCTAGAACTAAGAGTAGGCTTTCAAAAGCTGTTAAAGCCCTAGGTTAAATCTAATTTACTTTGTGATATAACTTCTTCAAGAGACTGAAGGAGCTTCTGTGTGCCCTCTCCTGTGGCTGCAGATATAAAGAAAATGTCTTCTTCTGCTATATCTAACTCCTCTTGAATGTGTCTTGAGTGAATTTCAAGATCATCATTATTTATCAAATCAATTTTATTACAAACTATCCATGATATTTTTTGAGTTAAATCATCTTTGTATGCACTTAACTCATTCTTAAGGAGTTTGATTTGCTCTATGGGGTCAAGATTATCTGTTGAGTACAAGTCAACAAATATTAACAATAAACCTGTTCTCGAAATGTGTTGTAAGAATTTAATACCAAGCCCCGCTCCTTCTGAAGCACCCTCGATTAAACCTGGAATATCGGCAATAACAAAACTTGAGTTCGATCCTTCTATTGCTCCAAGGTGAGGTCTCAGTGTAGTAAATGGATAGCTTCCTATCTTAGGTTTTGCAGATGAAACTTTATTAAGGAAGGTTGACTTGCCTGCATTAGGAAACCCAACCAAACCAACATCAGCTAATGACTTTAGTTCGAGCCTAATAAACCGAACTTCGCCCTCAAAACCCAATGTAAATTTTCTTGGAGCCTGGTTTGTACTCGATTTAAATCTGGCATTTCCTTGGCCTCCATCGCCGCCCTTGGCTAGAACATACTCAATATCATCATCACAACAATCTAGTAGCTCATCACCAGAAATATCATCATAAATAACAGTTCCCTTTGGAATATCTATTACAAGATCCTCAGCTGCAGAGCCGGTTTTATTTTTTCCTGAGCCAGGTCTACCATTTTTTGCAATAAAAACTCTTTTATTTTGAAAATCAATAAGTGTGTTTTTATTTAGATTAACTCTAAAAACTACGTCGGCTCCTTTTCCACCATCACCACCATCAGGCCCGCCAAAAGGAATATATTTTTCTCTACGGAAACTAGAAGCGCCGGCACCACCATTCCCTGCCCTAACTTCGAGAAAGGCCTCGTCAATGAAATTCATGATTTAAGAAACGTTATTGAGTAATAACGTTCGCTGTTTTTCTGCTTTTAGGGCCTTTATAAGTAAATTCAACAACACCAGCTGCCTTAGCAAATAATGTATCATCTTTACCTATTCCGACATTAATGCCCGGATGAGTATTGGTACCTCTTTGACGAATAAGAATTTCACCAGCTTTTACAACTTGTCCGCCATATCTTTTTACGCCAAGTCTCTTGGCGTTGGAATCTCTACCGTTCTTACTGGAACCACCTGCTTTCTTATGTGCCATTATTTACTCTCTAATTTAATATCTTTGATTTCTACTTTTGAATGCCTAGCTCTATGACCAGTTTTTGTCATACTATGCTTTCTTCTTCTAAAGCGAAGAATAGAAATTTTATCTGATTTAACAACATCAACAACTTCAGCTGTAACCTTAACATTAGATAAATAAGGTTGACCAATCTCAACATTCTTATCATCAACATAAAGCAAAACATTCTCAAAAATTATCTTTGAACCAGGTTCATCCTTTAATAAATCAACAGGCAAAGTCATGCCTTTCTCAATTTTGTGTTGTTTTCCACCTGATTCTATTACTGCGTACATATTTATATCCTAAAAGGGTGCAAAATATACGCTTTAATGAAGAATTTATCAATACTTATGTATAATTTGCTTTAAATAAAATTGTAATCATGGCATATAAAAACTCATTAAATAAAGACCTCAAAGAAGTCAATAAGCTTTTAAGGCAAAATATTAGCACAGAAAAGTCCATTGCTGATCTTTACACATATATTTTCAATAAAAATGGGAAGCAATTAAGGGCTAGGTTAAGCCTAATTTCATCCTCTAGAGACAAGAGGCAAGGTAAAAAGAGATTTAAATTAGCTGCGATAATTGAGCTTCTTCACAATGCAACACTTATTCATGACGATGTTGTAGATGAGTCGCCGACAAGAAGAGGAGTAAAATCAGTTAACAATATATGGACTAATGCTCATGGAGTTTTGATTGGGGATTATATTTATTCCAAAGCATTTGTGCTAATGGTTGAGCTTGGAAGTGAAAAAATTGCAGAAGAGCTGTCCAGCGCAAGTAATGAAATCTCTATGGGTGAGTTAATTCAGCTTGATGCGATTGGTAATACTAGTATTACTTTATCTAGGCTCGAAGATATAAGTTACTTTAAAACAGGAAGGTTGTTTGAGGCTTCAGCCAGGTGCGGTGCGCTCTTATGTAATTCAAGAAAGAAATACACTAATAATATTTCTAATTGTGCAAAAAACCTTGGTATAGTTTTTCAAATAAAAGATGACCTCTTAGATTATTTAGGAAACGAAGTAGAACTTGGCAAGCCAGCATTTCAAGATATCAAAGAGGGAAAAGTAACTTATCCATTTTATTTTGCATATAAAAATGCTAACTCTAATGAAAAAAAAATACTTGATACTATGCTTGGTAATAAAAAAGTTTCACATGCAAAAGTATCCAATATAATTAATAAATTGAATGGAATAAAAGAAACAGAAAATCTTGCATTGAAGTATATAAATAAATGTAGAGTCTCTGCTTGTAAATTAGATAACGGTATACAGCAAGAAATGTTAAAATTACTAGACACTTCGATAAATAGGATCAAATGACTTTTTCAGCTCAAGCAAAATACTCTAAAAAAGAATTGATAGAATGTAGCAATGGCACACTCTTTACTAAAAGTGGTGATGGGAGATTGCCCTCTGATGATATGTTGATGTTTGATGAAATTACAACTATCAATGACTTTGGTGGTAAATTTGAAAAAGGTATGGTTGTAGCTAATCTAAAAATAAATCCTGACTTATGGTTTTTTAAATGCCATTTTAAAGAAGACCCTGTTATGCCTGGATGCTTAGGTCTTGATGCAATGTGGCAATTGCTAGGCTTTTACTTGCTTTGGTCAGGACTGCCAGGAATAGGCAGAGCTTTGGGAGCAGAAAATATAAAATTTTTTGGACAAGTTCTTCCATCAGCAGATACCGTAAGATATGAACTTGATATTAAAAGGGTTATAAATAGAGGTGCTGTTCTTGGTGTTGCTAATGGCAGAATGTACGTTGACGATAAAGAAATTTATAATGCAGAAAAACTAAAAGTTGGTTTATTTAAAGATCCGAGTAGCTTCTAATGAAAAATGTAGTCATAACAGGTGTTGGAATTAAATCGTGCATAGGCAATACCTATGAAGATGTTCTTGAGAGTCTTAAGCTTGGAAAGTCAGGGATAGTTTCAAATAGCTCATATGCAGAAATGGGGTTCCGCAGTCAGGTCTCTGGGTCTATGGATATTGATTTTTCAAAATTAATTGATAGAAAGTTGTTACGTTTTATGGGCGAGTCGGCAGCATACTCATATCTTGCTGCCCAAGACGCTATTGGTATGGCATCACTTTCTGAAGAGCAATTAGATTCTCCAAGAGTTGGCATAGTAGCTGGGTCAGGTGGCGCATCAACCAGAGTTATGGTTACAACTGCAGATATAGCAAGGGAAAAAGGGCCAAAAAGAATAGGTCCATATGCAGTAACTAAATCTATGGGTAGTTCAATTTCTGCAATATTAGGTACTGCATTCAAAATCAAGGGTGTTAATTATTCAATTTCGTCAGCTTGTGCCACTAGTGCTCATTGTATTGGTCATGGCGCTGACTTAATTAAATCTGGTCAGCAAGACATTGTTATTGCTGGAGGTGGTGAAGACGAGCACTGGAGCTCTTCGAGTCTATTTGATGCAATGGGCGCCCTATCCTCAAACTTTAATGATGATCCATCAATTGCCTCAAGGCCTTATGATAAAAATAGAGACGGTTTTGTAATATCAGGTGGTGCAGGAATTTTAATTCTTGAAGAGGAAGAGCATGCTAAAAAAAGAAATGCAAATGTACTAGCAAAGCTATCAGGGTATTATGCAACCTCTGATGGTTACGACATGGTGGCTCCTTCTGGAGAGGGAGCTCTAAGATGTATGGAAGGGGCTCTTAAAAGCTATGGCTCTGATGTAGATTACATAAACACTCATGGTACAAGTACACCAGTTGGAGATATAGCAGAATTAAATGCTATTAATGAATTGTTTGGAGATAACTCACCTGTTATAAGTTCTACTAAGTCTATGACAGGTCACTCGTTGGGGGCTACTGGAGCTCAGGAAGCTATATATTCAATAATGATGCTACGTGACAAATTCATAGCACCATCCATAAATATAGAAGACCTTTGCGATGAGGCTAAAGGCTTAAGATTAAATACAGAGACAACATCATCTGAAATAAATTCAGCTATGAGTAATTCTTTTGGTTTTGGTGGAACCAACGCAAGTTTGATTCTTACCAAATACTAATACATTTTCAAGAGTACATCTTTAGTATATGGATTGATGTCTTCTAGACGCCCTTCTTTCATTTTAATGACCCATTCATGATCTGATAAGAGAGCTCTTCCAACTGCAACCATATCATATTTTTCTTCATTGATATCTTGAACAGCCTTATCGATACTTGCAGTCCTTGCAGAAGCCATCATGTCTGTAAAATCTCCATCAAGACCAACACTCCCTACGCTGATTGTAGGAATATTCATAAGTTTTTTAGTCCAATAAGCAAGGTTTTCATCAGACCCCTCAAACTCACTTTCCCAAAACCTTCTCATGCTTGAATGAAGAAAGTCGAGACCAGCATTACATGGGCCTGAAAGCACCTCTAAAAGATCATCAGGGCTTTTTGCCAGTTTAGCTGTATAGTCTTGCTGCTTCCATTGAGAAAACCTTAGACCAACAATAAAATCATTAGAAACATTATCTCTAATTGCTTTTGTAATTGATGTTGCCAAAAAAGATCTTGATTCAATTGATCCGCCAAAATCATCATCCCTATCATTGGTTCCATTCCAGAAAAAATTATCTATCAAGTATCCATGCGCTCCATGAATTTCAATACCATCAAAACCAAGCTCCTCACAGATTTTTGCATCATTTGCATATGCTTCTACAGTCTCTTCAATATCAGAAGATGTCATTGCATGCGCAACTCTTTTTCCAGGTCTAACTAAACCAGAAGCGGTATGTCCAGGAATTTCAGGATTTGGCCCCATTCCCAATTTACGAAAGCCACCACAATGCCATAATTGAGCGATAACATGACCATCATGTTCTTTTATTCCTTCTACAACTTTTTTCCACCCCTCTTTTGCTTCAACTGAATCAAGTCTCGGAACATTAGGGTATGCACTGGATGCCTCATGGCTAACCTCCACACCTTCAGTAATAATTAGCCCAACTTCTGCCTCAGCTCTTCTTTTGTAGTACTCAACCACATCATTAGTTGGAATACCACCAGGAGACTGATTTCTTGTCATTGGAGCCATCACAACTCTATTTCTTAAAATAGTATTTTTTAACTTATATGGTTCAAATAACATAATTTATTCCTTATTAATCTTTAAAATTGTCATTTTCAAATGGGAAAAAATCAGGCATATCTTTACTTACTTTGTTTTCAAAGACTGCTTCTCTTTTTTCTAAAAATGACATTACGCCTTCAGCAGCATCTTTAGATTTTCCCCTTGATTCAATTACTTTACTATCTACTTTGTGTGCATATTCAGGAGAATCTTTTTGAGAAAGGCCCCAAATCATTTGTCTTGTTAGTGCTACAGATACAGGAGAAGACTCTTTAATGATTTTCTTAGCAATCTCAATAGATTTATTTATTAACTCATCTGGTTCAACTTTATATGAGATTAGTCCACTAGAAAGCGCAGTATCTGCATCGATCATTTCACCTGAGAAACACCATTCTAAACTTTTAGATATACCAACAAGTCTAGGTAAAAACCAACTTGAGCATGCATCTGGAGCAATGCCTCTCTTAGTGAATGGAAATGAGAACTTACTTGATGATGATGCAACTCTAATGTCTGCAGCAAGCTGTAAAGTTGCTCCAACGCCAACAGATACCCCGTTACAGGCTATTAGAATTGGTTTAAGGCATCTATACATTCTTAATGCAAGGATACCTCCAGAGTCTCTATTAAAATCTTCTTTATATTCTGATGAATTATCAAACTCTGAATTAAATGTATCTTTGCCTGCTGATAAGTCAGCACCTGCACAAAAAGCCTTTCCAGAAGCAGTTAAAATAACCGCTCTAATGCTGTCATTACTATCTATGTAATCAAATATGCTTAAAAGATCTTTTAGCATTTGTTGGTTAAATGCATTGAGCTTATGAGGCCTATTTAATGTTATAAACCCAATATTCTGATCTTCTTTAAAAAGAACTGTCTTAAAATCTGAAATCAAATCAGTTCTATTTAGAATGGAATATCGTCGTCTGTTAAGCCAGGGCCTGAGTCATCCTGAGGAAAAGGGGATTCTGTTTCACTAACAGGTGATTGAGATGGATTAGAATTAGAAGCTCTTGAACCTAACATGGTTAGTTCGCTTCCAACTATTTCTGTAGTCCATCTGTCTGAGCCAGACTTGTCTTGCCACTTTCTAGTTTGTAGTTTACCTTCAATATATACGCTTGAACCTTTATCTAAATATTTTTCAACAATTTCAGCTAGTTTTCCAAAATAAACAACTCTGTGCCATTCAGTTTTATCTCTCATTTCGCCACTCTCTTTGTCTTTCCAGGACTCCGTTGTAGCTATTGATATATTAGCTACTGCTGATTGAGTTGCTGTATATCTCATTTCAGGTTTTTGACCTAAGTTACCAACTAAAATTACTTTATTTACGCCTCTGCTCATATTTACCTCTTATAATAATCATAGAAGTTTAACCTAAATTAATTTTTTCATCACGGATATTTTGAATCTTATGGACAGTATTTTTATAAAAGGCGCACGTACACATAATCTTAAGAATATTAGCTTAGAAATTCCAAGAAATAAGATTATTGTGATAACTGGCCTCTCAGGGTCTGGTAAATCGTCACTTGCATTTGATACCTTATATGCAGAGGGCCAAAGAAGATATGTTGAATCACTTTCTACATATGCACGTCAATTTTTATCAATGATGGAGAAGCCAGACGTTGATCAGATTGAAGGGCTTTCTCCTGCAATATCTATAGAGCAGAAATCCACTTCACATAACCCAAGATCAACTGTAGGGACTGTTACTGAAATATATGACTACCTTAGACTTTTATATGCAAGAATTGGCTCTCCGATATGCCCTGATCATGGCGAGGAGCTGAGGGCTAAGACTGTTTCTGAGATTTGTGATGAAGTTCTAAAAATTAAAGATGGAACCAAGATAATGATCTTATCTCCAATTGTAAGAGGTAAGAAAGGAGAGCATTTAGCAGTTTATGAGGACTTAAGAAAGAGCGGATATGTTCGGGTGAAGGTAAATGATGTTGTATATCCAATTGAAGAATTTCCTGAGTTAGAGAAAAATAAAAAACATGATATTTCTGCAGTAATTGACAGGCTCGTAATTAAAAATAATGAAGAGGATAGATCGAGGCTGGCTGAATCAATTGAAACTTCTTTAAACCTTTCTAGCGGACTAGTGCAGATAGAAAATATTGATAACAAACTATTAACACTATACTCATCTAATTTTTCATGTACTCAATGCGGGTATGCAATTGCAGAGCTTGAGCCTCGCATGTTTTCATTTAATAATCCTTATGGTGCTTGCACGAGATGCGATGGTCTTGGAGTTATCCAATATTTTAATGAGAATAGATTAATCCAAGACGATGAGGTGTCTATATCAAATGGTGCAATCAAAGGGTGGACTAGAAGGAATAGATTTTATTTCTATCAACTTAAATGTTTAAGCGCTCATTTTGATTTTAGCTTAACTGCAAAGTGGAAAGATTATCCTCAAGATATAAAAGATATCATTCTTTGGGGCTCAAAAGAAAAAATTGATTTTTCACATAGATTCAGAAGTGGTAGCAAAATCGTGAGAAAGCATAAGTTTGAAGGAATCATACCAAGTACTGAAAGAAGATTTAAAGAAACAGATTCAGATTTTATCAGAGACGAGCTATCAAAACTAATGTCTAAGAGCTCTTGTGATGAGTGTGAAGGATCAAGATTAAACACACAATCAAGAAATGTTTTTATAAACAAAACTCAAATACATTCAATAACAGGTATGAGAATTAATGAAGCATCCAGTTTTATTAAAAATATGAAGCTTGAGGGTGCTAAAGAAAAGATAGCTGAAAAAATTCTAAAAGAAATTTCTGAGAGGCTTACATTTTTAGAAGATGTTGGGCTTAATTATCTAACCCTTGAAAGAAGTGCTGATACTTTATCTGGTGGCGAGGCGCAGAGAATTAGACTTGCAAGTCAAATTGGATCCGGCCTGGTTGGTGTTACCTATGTTCTTGATGAGCCATCAATAGGGCTGCATCAGAGAGATAATGAAAAATTAATTAAAACTTTAAACAATCTTAAGAACCTTGGAAATACTGTAATAGTCGTTGAGCATGACGAGGAAGCTATCAGGTGTGCTGATCACATTATTGATATAGGTCCAGGAGCTGGAAAGCATGGAGGTGAAATATGCGCTGAAGGCGATCTTGAAGCTATTTTAAGCAATAAGAACTCCATAACTGCGAAATACCTTTCAGGTAAAAAACAAATAAAAATTCCATTAAAAAGAATGATTCCAAATGAAAAGATGATCAAAATTATTAATTCTTCAGAAAATAATCTTCAAAATATTTCAGCTGAAATACCAATTGGTATTTTCACATGCATAACCGGGGTGTCAGGTTCTGGAAAATCATCACTAATTAACCAAACATTGCTGCCAATAAGTTCGTTTATGCTTAATAAGGCAAAGCTAAATAAGGAAATTAAGTGCGATAAAATAGAAGGTCTTGAACACTTAGATAAAGTTATAAATATAGACCAGTCTCCTATAGGAAGAACACCTAGATCTAATCCGGCAACTTATACAGGCTTATTCTCATATATAAGAGATCTTCTATCTCAAACCATAGAGGCAAAATCAAGAGGGTATAAACCAGGAAGGTTTAGCTTTAATGTAAAAGGTGGAAGGTGTGAGGCATGCCAGGGCGATGGTATGACAAAAGTTGAAATGCATTTTCTTGCTGATGTGTACGTTAGGTGCGATGTTTGTGAAGGAGATAGATATAACGAACAAACTTTAGAAGTTAAGTATAAAGACAAAAATATCAGCGATATTTTAAATATGACTGTCGAAGAAGCACTAGTATTTTTTGATGCCCTTCCTGCGCTGAAGAAAAAGTTGGTAACCTTGGATGATGTTGGATTAGGGTACATAACCTTGGGGCAATCAGCAACAACTCTTTCTGGGGGCGAGGCGCAGAGAATCAAGCTTGCTAAAGAATTGTCAAAAAGAAGCACTGGTAAAACTTTATTTATACTAGATGAGCCAACAACAGGCCTTCATTTTGCAGATATAGAGTTATTGCTAAGAGTATTAGATAGGCTTAAAAAATCAAGGAAATACTATCGTAGTAATAGAGCATAACCTTGATGTGATCAAGACCGCCGATTGGGTCATTGACTTAGGCCCCGAAGGTGGAAGTGATGGAGGGAATATTGTAGCTACAGGAACCCCTGAAGATGTTGCTAAGATTAGCAACTCCTTCACAGGTCAATTTCTTGAAAAAATGTTATAGCTTATGCGGCTGTTTCTTCTTTTAGCTCAGGAGCTTCTGAAGAAGCTGTCATCTCCAGCCATTTCTGTCGACAAGCTCAATGTAGGCCATATCAGCTTTATCGCCAGGTCTAAAGCCAGCTTTTATTATTCTTGTATATCCGCCCTTTCTATCTTTTGAATTAACTGAAATCTCAGTGAACAATTTTGCAACTGCAGCATCTGATCTCAATCTACTAAATGCAAGACGTCTGTTTGCAACAGTATCTTCCTTGCCTAAAGTAATAAGTGGCTCAATAACTTTTCTTAGCTCTTTTGCCTTAGGAAGAGTAGTTCTAATAATATCCTGCTCAATTAAAGCGATTGCTAAATTTTTAAGCAGAGCCTTCCTGTGAGATGAATTTCTATTAAGTTTTCTTCCTGCTTTTCTATGTCTCATTTTATTATCCTACTGGTGGCCAATTATCCACATTCATTCCTAAAGATAGCTCTCTTAGAAGCAAGAACATCTTTAATCTCGTTAAGTGATTTCTTTCCTAAATTTGGAGTTTTTAATAAATCAAACTCAGACCTATGAATAAGATCTCCAATTAAGAAAATGCTTTCAGCTTTTAGACAGTTGGTTGATCTAACTGTTAATTCTAGCTCTTCAATTGATCTTAAGAGGAAAGGATCAAAGTCATTTTGATCTTTCTTGGCCTCTTGTTCAGCAATAGCATCTAAATCGACAAAAGAACTAAGTTGTTGTTGAAGGATAGTAGCTGAATGCTCAATAGCCATTTTTGGGTCTAGCGTGCCATCAGTTTCAAGCTCAATAACTAATTTATCAAGGTCAGTTCTTTTTTCAAATCTTGCATTATCAACTGTATATGAAACTCTTCTTACAGGACTATATGATGCATCTACCTTTAAAGCACCAACTACTCTATCTTCATCATCTCTAGTATCAGCTGGCTCATAACCTCTTCCAGTCTGCACTGTAAGTGTCATTTTTAGATTTACTTTATCTACAATTGTTGCAATGTGAAAATCTTGATTTACAAGTTCTACATTTCCAGGAACATCAAAAGATGATGCTAAAACATCGCAAGGTCCGGTTACATCAAGAGTAATTTCAGTAGTATTACCTTCAATGATGTTCACAGGCATATCTTTGATGTTAAGAAGAATGTCTATTACATCCTCTCTAACACCTTCAATAGTGCTGTACTCATGGGATATACCATCAATAACAACATCTGTTACAGCCGCACCAGGCATTGAAGAAAGAAGAATTCTTCTTAAAGCATTCCCTAGAGTATGACCAAAACCTCTTTCTAATGGTTCTAGTGTAATTTTTGATAGATTTGGTGTTATGTCGTCAACTTGTATCTCAGTTGGGACTAAAAGATCTATTACTGATATTTGCATAATTTTCTCCGTCTTTAATTTTTTATTTTGAGTAAAGCTCAATAATAAGATTTTCGTTAATTTCTGTACTTAAATCTGTTCTATCAGGAACTGATTTGAATACTCCCTTTAAGTTTGCTTCATCAACTTCAAGCCAATCACAATCTTCTCTCGTGGCTGCTATTTTTAATGCAGCAGCAATTCTTAAGTGACCTTTCTTGTTATCTCTTACCTGAACTTCATCTCCGGCTTTCATTTGATAAGAAGGTATATTTACAACTTCGCCATTAACTTTAAAGGCCTTATGAGAAACCATTTGTCTTGCTTCAGCTCTTGTTGAACCAAAACCCATTCTATAGACAACGTTATCCATTCTCTTTTCTAATAATGACAATAAGTTTTCACCTGTATTACCTTTAGTAGATGCAGCTTTTTTATAGTAATTTCTAAATTGCTTTTCTAAAACGCCATACATACGTCTTACTTTTTGCTTTTCTCTAAGCTGAAGACCATAATCTGAAAGTCTACCTCTTCTTGCGCCAGCCGCAACACCTGGAGGAGAATCCATATTACATTTTGATTCAATTGCTCTTACACCACTTTTCAAATAAAGGTCTGTTCCTTCTCGTCTTGAAAGCCTTAGTGTTGGTCCTGTATATCTTGCCATTTAATACTCCCTTAAACTCTTCTTTTCTTAGATGGACGACAACCATTGTGAGGTAGTGGCGTAACATCTGTAATACTTTTAATTTTTAATCCACACGCATTTAAAGATCTGATTGCAGATTCTCTTCCACCACCAGGCCCTTTAACCTTAACGTCTAAATTTATCATGCCAAATTCTTTTGCAGCATTTCCAGCTTTATCAGCAGCTATCTGAGCAGCAAATGGTGTACTTTTTCTTGATCCCTTAAAACCAGATCCACCTGATGTAGCCCAACATACTGTGTTACCCTGCTTATCAGTTATAGTTACAATCGTATTGTTAAATGATGAGTGAATGTGTGCAACACCATCAGTAACAATTTTTTTACCTTTCTTTCCTTTTACTGCCATCTTATGATCCTCTCATAGGTTTCTTAGCGCCTTTTCTTGTTCTTGCATTATTCTTAGTATTTTGACCTCTAGTAGGTAATTTTCTTCTATGTCTAATTCCACGGTAACTACCTAGATCCATAAGTCTCTTAATATTTGTACTTATATTTCTTCTTAGATCACCCTCAACAACAAACTTGCCAATAGCAGTTCTTAAGTTTTCAATTTCATCTTCTGTTAAGTCAGAAATCTTTCTTGTGTAATCAATCTTTAACTCTTTACAAATATCTTGTGCTGTTTTTCTGCCAATTCCAAATATGTGAGTTAATGAAATCTCAACATGTTTATTTTCTGGAATATTTACTCCTGCTATCCTTGCCATATCTTAACCTTGCCTTTGTTTATGTTTTTGGTCTGTTTTACAGATTACAAATAAGACTCCATTTCGTCTTACAATTTTGCAATTTCTGCAGATTTTCTTTACTGATGCTTTAACTTTCATATTACCTTTTATATTTTTTTAAATTAGCTTTCTTCATTAGTGATGAATATTGATTTGACATCATGTGTGATTGCACTTGAGACATAAAATCCATTAACACAACAACAATAATTAAAACTGAAGTGCCACCAACAGATATTGATGGTGATATTCCAGCAAAATTAATTAGGGCTAAAGGAAGTAGGCAGATTAATGTTAAATATATTGCTCCAAACACTGTTAATCTAGCCAATACCGCGTCTATATAATTTGAAGTTTGCTCGCCTGGTCTTATTCCAGCGATATAAGCACCTGAACGCTTTAAATTATCTGAAACTTCTCTAGTATTAAATGTTAATGCCAGCCATATAAAACAGAAACTTATAATTAATCCAGCAAATACAAGGACATATAATGGCTGTCCTGGGTTTAAGGCTAGTGAAAAGCTTTGCAAGAAACCTGATGAATCACTTTCTCCAAACCATGTTGATAGTGATGCTGGAAAAAGTAAAAAGGTACTTGCAAAAATTGCTGGTATAACACCAGCCATATTTACTTTAAATGGTAGATGGCTAGTCTGAGCCTGCATAAGCTTTCTACCTTGTTGCCTTTGTGCATAATTAACTGTAATTCTTCTTTGTCCCCTTTCAATAAATACAACAACAGCTATGACTGCCATTGTTAAAAGCCCAATGGCAACTAATAAAAGAGGACTGATTTCTCGTGATATTGTTTGTTCTAATGATTGACCAATAGCCCCAGGTATTCCAGTAAGAATACTTGTAGCAATAATAATGGAGATTCCATTACCAATTCCTCTTTCTGAAACTTGCTCACCTAACCACATTAAAAACATTGTTCCGGCTACTACTGAAAATACTGCAGATACTAAAAATGATGGACCTGGAGTATATGCAAGATCGCTAGCAGATAAAGTAACTGCTAATGCTGATGCTTGAATGAAAGCTAATACAGCAGTTCCATACCTTGTATATTGAGTAATTTTATTTCGTCCAGCTTGACCATCTTTTTTCAAATCTTGCAAATAAGGTATTGAATTAGAAAATAATTGCATAATAATTGCAGATGAAATGTATGGCACAACATTGAGGGCAAAGATACTCATTCTTTCTAGAGCTCCACCAGAAAATAAGTTGAACATTTCTATAATAGTTCCTTGATTTCTATCAAACATTGATGACAATGCATCGGGATCAATTCCAGGTATAGGAATATGTGTGCCTATTCTATATACAAGAATGGCAATAAATACGAAACGAAGTCTTTTCCAAAGATCGCTCATTCCTGTACCTTGATCAGTCATATATTATCCTGAAGTCCTATCAGTTTTTTTCACGCCTTTTGGTCGTATTACTGGAGCGATAACATCAGCAACACTTCCACCAGCTTTTTCTATAGACTCTTTTGCGCCCTTAGTAACTTTAATGCCTTGAACTTTTAATTTTGATTCAAGATCAAAAGTACCAAATATTTTTACTTTTTTTACAGACTTAGAAATAATTTTATTTTCTTTTAAAGTCTCGATAGTAATAACATCCAGCCCATTAAGGTTTTTTACATTTACTTCTTTTAAATGGTTATTTGTTCTAGAAGTGAAACCAAATTTAGGTAACCTCATTTGAAGTGGCATTTGCCCACCCTCAAAACCAGCTCTTACACCTCCACCAGTTCTAGATTTTTGACCTTTGTGACCTCTACCAGCTGTTTTTCCTGTTCCAGAGCCCATTCCGCGACCAACTCTCTTTCTATTTTGAGATGTCCCTTTATTAGACAAACTGTTTAGCGTCATATTATTTGTTTCGTTTTCACTCATTTTAGCTTTCCTGAATCTCTATCATGTCAGATATTTTATTAACAAGTCCTCTATTACTAGGAGTGTCAACTACTGTTACTGTTTGGTTTAGTCTTTTAAAACCAAGTCCTTTAATGCAAAGTTTGTGTCTTTTCATTCGACCTATTCCACTTTTTACTAATTTTATTGTCATTGTTTTGTCTTTACTCATGATGCTTTCTCAACTTTTTTTCCTCTTCTTGCTGCAACGGTATCTGGAGACTCCATTGCGCTTAAAGCATTAATAGTAGCTCTTACAACATTTACAGGATTAGTAGACCCATAACATTTAGCCAAAACATTTTGAACTCCAGCTAACTCAAGAACAGCCCTCATTGCACCACCAGCAATGATTCCAGTACCTTCTGATGCTGGTTGCATATATACATTTGCAGAACCATGCTTAGCTTTAACTGGATACCATAAAGTTGTATTGTTTAACTCAACCTCAACCATGCTTCTTCTTGCATTTTCCATAGCTTTTTGAATTGCGATTGGCACTTCTTTTGCTTTACCTCTTCCAAAACCAACCCTTCCATTACCATCACCTACAACAGTCAAGGCGGTAAAACCAAATATACGTCCACCTTTTACAACTTTTGCAACTCTGTTAACTTGGACTAACTTTTCTTCTAAAGCGTCAACTTGTTGATTGTTTGCTACATTATTTTCTTTCATAATTTAATTAAAACTCCAGTCCAGCTTTTCTAGCTGAATCAGCTAATGCTTTTATTCTTCCGTGATATTTATAACCAGATCTATCAAATACAACTTTCTTAATTCCATTTTCAATAGCTCTTTCAGCGACTCTTTTACCAACCGCTTCAGCACTTTCTGTATTGTTAGATCTATTTTCTAAGTCTTTTTCAACTGTAGAGGCTGATGCGATTACTTTCGTGCCTAAATTATCAAAAATTTGTGCATAAAAGTTTTTTGAAGATCTATAAACTGAAAGTCTTGGAGAATCCTGATCCTTGATTTTCATTCTAGTTTTCTTTGCTCTTCTTAATCTAGATATATTTTTATCGCTCATTTCTTATGCTCCAGCTGCTTTTTTAGCTTCTTTTCTTCTTACATTTTCATCAGAATATCTAACGCCTTTACCTTTATATGGCTCAGGTGGTCTAAATGCTCTGATTTCAGCTGCTGCTTGACCTAGAATCTGCTTGTTATAACTTTTCAACACTACTTCTGTTTGTGATGGAGTTTCTACTTCAACTTCATCTGGAAGTTGATACTTAACTGGATGTGAAAAACCTAAAGTAAGTTCTAATAATTTTCCTGATGCCTTAGCCCTATAACCAACACCTTTCAATTCAAGTTTCTTCTCAAAACCTTGAGAGACGCCCACTATCATATTATTAACTAGAGCTCTTGTTGTGCCTGCTAATGCAATAGACTGCTGTTTTGTTTCGTCATACTTAACATGAATTAGATTTTCAATAACTTCTAAAGAAATTGTTTCAGGAAGATCAAAGCTCATTTCGCCAATTTTTCCCTTAACCTCAATAGATTCATTAGTAACATTGACATTAACGCCATCTACTATATTTATTGGGCTTTTTGCTACTCTGGACATATTAAAATACCTCGCAAAGAATTTCGCCACCAACATTCTTGGATCTTGCTTCTGAATCAGTCATTAAGCCTTGGTTGGTGGATACTATAAAAGCGCCCAAACCATTTTTAACTGTATCTAAATCAGTTGAAGCTGAGTAGTTTCTTAGACTTGGCTTACTTATTCTTTTAATAGTTTTAATTGCTGGTGCTGAATTATGGTATTTAAGAGCGACTTTAAGAGACGGCTTGCCATCTTCTTCTACTCTTTCTACTCCTTTAATATAACCCTCTGAGATTAAAACATTGATTAGCTCATGTTTTAATTTAGAGTGAGGAACCATCACATTGACTTTGCCGCGCATTAAGCCATTACGAATTCTTGTTAAACAATCTGCTATAGGATCTTGAAAACTCATATTATTACCAACTTGATTTAACTAAACCTGGGATATCGCCTCTCATTGCGGCTTCTCTCAGTTTGATTCTACTTAGGCCAAATTTTCTATATACAGCATGAGGTCTGCCTGTAATTTGACATCTTCTTACAACTCTTGAAGGACTAGAGTTTCTTGGAAGCTTTTGAAGCTTGATAGAAGCCTCATACCTTTCCTCACTCGAAGCGTTAGTATCGTTAACAATTGCTTTCAGGCTTGCTCTTTTTTCAGCAAACTTAGCAACTGTTTTAATTCTCTTAACTTCTCTAGCGATCATTGATTTTTTTGCCATTTCTAATACCTACTTTTTAAATGGAAATTCTAAAACTTCTAATAAAGCTTTAGCATCTTCTTTGTTTGTTGCCGACGTATTGATACAAATATCCATACCTCTAATTGTGTCTACATTATCGAATTTAATTTCTGGGAAAATAATTTGCTCTTTAATACCAAAATTATAATTTCCCTGGCCATCAAAAGATTTAGGATTAAGCCCTCTGAAGTCTCTTTCCCTTGGAATAGCAATATCAATCAACCTTTCCATAAACTCATACATCTTGTTTCCTCTAAGAGTAACTTTGCAACCAATCGGCCAACCTTCTCTTATTTTAAAACTTGCAACAGATTGTCTAGCTTTAGTAACAACAGGCTTTTGCCCAGCTATTGCTGTCATATTTTGAACAGCAGATTCTAAATGTTTTTTGTCATTTGCAGCTTCACCAACACCCATGTTAATAACTACTTTAGTAAGCTTTGGAACAGCCATGACATTATTCATACCTAACTTCTCTTGAAGGACAGCCTTTAGTTCTGTGTTATATCTTTCTCTTAAATTTGCCATTTACTTAATCTCTTTTTTGTCTGATTTAAATAATCGTATTTTTTTTCCATCACTATCTTTTGAATAGGAAATCTTATCTTTTGATTTTTTTGAAGGATTCCATATAGCAATATTAGATAACTCAATAGCTGCCTCTTGCTCTACAACACCACCAGTAATGCCCATTTCTGGATTTGGTTTAGTGTGTTTTTTTACCATGTTAATACCAGTAACAAATCCTTTATTTTTTGCTTTAAGTATTTTTCTTAAGGTACCTTTTTTGCCCTTATCTTTCCCAGTGACTACTACAACTTCATCACCTGTTTTTAATTTTGTTGGAACAATATTCATTTTTATATAACCTCAGGAGCCAATGATAGAATTTTCATATGCTTCCCATCTCTAAGCTCTCTAGTAACTGGTCCAAAAACCCTAGTGCCAATTGGAGCTTTTTGATTATTAATTAGGACTGCGGCATTCTCATCAAATTTAATTAGTGAGCCATCTTTTCTTCTTACACCTTTTCTTGTTCTAACAATAAGGGCGTCAACAACTTGTCCTTTCTTTACTTTCCCAGTAGGAATAGCCTCACGAATTGCTACTTTGATTATGTCACCAATATTGGCATACCTTCTTTTTGATCCGCCAAGGACTTTAATACACATGACGCTTCTAGCACCGCTATTATCAGCAATTTTTAAAAGTGATTGCATTTGAATCATTATTCATTCTCCCCAGTAACTTCAGCTTTCTCTGATAGATTTTGGATATCGCCTTCAACCAGAATCCAAGTTTTGCTCTTAGAGAATGGTCTGCATTCTTTAACAGTTACTTGGTCACCAATTGCAGCGCTATTGTTTTCATCATGAGCATGAACTTTCGTTGCTCTTTTCATGACTTTCCCATATAGAGGATGCTTGACTTTTCTTTCAATTTTTACAGTTATCGTTTTATCAGCTTTGTCGCTAATTACAACTCCTGAAAGAATTCTTGGATTAGTTGAGTTCATTATTTGCTATCCTTAATTTTTAATTCATTCATTAATGTTTTTATTTTTGCAATTCTCTTTCTTACTAAAGTCAGTTGGTTGGTTTCGTTAAGTTGTCCAGTTTTATGCTTAATTCTTAAATTAAATTGAGACTCTCTACTAGTTGCTAATTCAGCATCTAGTTGCTCTAAATTCTTTTTTCTTAGATCTAAAATTTCTTTGCTCATTTATACATCCTTTCTTATAAAGTGAGTTTTAACTGGAAGTTTTGCAGCGGCTAATTTAAAAGCCTCTCTAGCTAGTTCTTCTTCAACACCAGCCATTTCAAACATGACTTTTCCAGGCTGAACAAGAGCAACCCAGTACTCTACATTACCTTTACCTTTACCCATACGGACTTCTAAAGGCTTTTTAGTAATTGGTTTGTCTGGAAAAATTCTAATCCAAATATTTCCACCCCTTTTAATATGTCTTGTCATTGCTCGTCTAGCTGCTTCGATTTGTCGAGCAGTTATACGCCCTCTATCAGATGCAACTAATCCAAACCTACCAAAGGCAACTGTATTACCATTTTGTGCAAGACCTCTATTACGGCCTTTGTGCATCTTTCTAAACTTAGTTTGTTTTGGTTGTAACATAATTATTAATTAGCCCCTATATCTACTTTGTATGGGTCTTCAGTGATTTCACCTTTAAATACCCAGACTTTTACACCAATAATTCCATATGTTGTTAATGCTTCGGCAGTACCGTAATCGATATCTGCTCTAAGTGTGTGCAAAGGAACTCTTCCTTCTCTGTACCATTCGGTTCTTGCAATCTCAGCACCATTTAATCTTCCTGATACCTCAACCCTTACACCTTTAGCACTTTGTCTAAGAGCGCTTTGAACAGTTCTTTTCATAGCTCTTCTAAACATAACCCTTCTTTCTAATTGCTGAGCGACACCCTCGGCTAAAATCTGTGCATCTAAATCAGGCTTTCTAACCTCTTTAATATTTATTTGTGCTGGTTTTTTAACAATTTTTTGAACTGCTTTTTTCAGGTTATCAATTTCCTCACCTCTTTTACCAAT
>CALSQM010000002.1 GCA_943788515.1 uncultured SAR86 cluster bacterium | reverse complement strand
AATCAAAGATTCCTATTATGGTTTCAACTCGTAAATCTTTTATGTAAATAATATCTTTCATTTTGTTAGCTCGCTTAATGGCCATCTAGCTCTTACAGATGATCCGTTAATATTAATTTTATCAGAAGATCTTAGTGAGCCAACAAAGGCAATCATTGCAGCATTATCTCCACAATACTTAAGTGAAGGATAATAAACTTTAATATTAATAGTATTTTCTAAATCTTTAATTGAAGCCCTGAGAGCTTTATTGGCTGCTACACCACCAGCTATAATCACCTCTGATCTTCCTGAAAGCTCTACTGCCTTTTTTATTTTCTTAGTTAGCACATCTATGACTGCTTGCTGAAATGATGCTGCTATATCTGCTTTAATCTGATCTGTTAAGTTATCTATATCTCTCACAGTGTACAAAACAGATGTCTTTAGACCGCTAAAACTTAAATCAAGATTATCGCTATACATCATAGGTCTTGGAAACTCATAAGCTTTGGGGCATCCTTGTAAAGCTAATTTCTCTATGTGTGGGCCACCTGGATAAGGAAGACCAAGCAGCTTGCCAACTTTATCAAACGCCTCACCAACTGCGTCATCTTGAGATTGGCCAAGTATCTTATAATCACCCCTATCTTTTACATCTACTATCATGCTGTGACCACCACTGACCAATAGGCAGATGTAAGGAACCCGGATTTCTGGAAACTCCATAACTGGAGACATTAAATGGCCTTCTAAGTGATTAATTGGTATTAGAGGGACATTCAGAGCACTTGAGACTCCTTGAGCAAAGCTTTCTCCTATTAATAAAGCTCCTAACAAGCCTGGTCCTGAGGTATATGCAACCTGATCGATAGATTGCAAATCAATTTGATTTATAGCTTCTTTTAAGACTGATATTATTTTTACACAATGATCTCTAGAGGCCAATTCAGGAACCACCCCTCCGTACTCAGCATGCATCTTTATCTGGCTAAATACAGATTCTCCGATAATGCCATGTTCTGAATCATAAACAGCTATTGCTGTTTCGTCACACGATGTTTCTATTCCTAAAGTTTTCATAAAAATGTTTTGCAAAAATTGTAATTACAGCCTACACTACGCGACTAATTATGCCTTCAATTATAATAAAAGAAACAGAACATTTTGACATTGGTTTAAGAAAGTTCAAGCGTGCCTGCGAAAAAGCAGCAATTGTTCCTGAAATAAGAGCAAGAGAATTTTATGAAAAGCCAACTGAAAAAAGAAAACGCTTAATGGCAGCTGCCGTTAAACGCGCAAGAAAATCTAATAGAAAGTACTCTTTCCCAAGACAAAGATCCTACAGATAATCTTGACCCTTCTTTCAGAAATTCAGTCAGACCTCAAACAAGCAATGCTTGATAAAAACGAGTTAATTCGTGATACCTTACGTATGTTCAAATCAGAAGTTCAAAAATTTGAAATAGACAACAAAGAAACTGTTGATGACGCTAAAGCTTTGCAAATTATTAATAAAATGATTAAGCAAAGAAAAGATTCTATTGCCCAGTTCACTAGTGGAGGCAGAGCGGATCTAGCTGAAAAAGAGCAGTCAGAAGTTGAAGTTCTTTCTAAGTATAAGCCTACTCAACTTAGTGAATCAGAGATAAGCTCCAAGGTTACAGCAGCAATTGCTGAAGCTGGGGCTACCTCTATGCAAGATATTGGCAAGGTTATGGGGATTCTTAAAACATCTGTTGCAGCAGGAACTGCAGATATGGGTGTTGTAAGTAAAATTGTCAAAGAGCAATTAAGCTAAATATAGTTACGGGATCATCGTGTCCTATAGGAAAAAAATATGGAAAGAAGCAACAACAGAAAGCCTAACGAGCTTAGAGAAATTAAAATTGAACCAAATATTAATGTTCATGCTGAAGGCTCTGTTCTTGTCTCGTTTGGAAATACAAAGGTAATTTGTACTGCCTCTATAGATACTAATGTCCCAAGATGGATGAGAGGAAGTGATGAGGGCTGGGTAACTGCTGAATACGGGATGCTTCCTCGATCAACAAATGAAAGAATGGGAAGAGAGGCTGCAAGAGGAAAACAAAGTGGAAGAACTCAAGAAATTCAAAGACTAATAGGAAGATCATTGAGACAAGCAGTTAATTTAAAATATATAAAAGGTAAAACTATTAATATTGACTGTGATGTTATTCAAGCAGACGGCGGAACAAGGACTGCTTCGATCACAGGTGGATGTGTTGCATTATTTCTAGCTCTTCAAAACCATCACGACGACCATAGAGCAATTAAATCTCATGTTGCTGCAGTTTCTCTTGGAGTCCTAGATGGTCAAGTTGCTCTTGATTTGGACTACAAAGAGGATAGTAGTGCTGAGGTTGATTTAAATTTAGTTATGACTGACAGTTCTGAAATAATTGAAATTCAAGGCACTGGCGAAGAGGCTCCATTCAATAGAGAGCAGCTTGATGATATGCTTAATATTGGAAGTGCTGCTATTGCAGATATCATTCAAAAACAAAAGGCCTGCTTAAAATAAGTGAAAGATTACCAGAGAATATTTTTAAATCTTGCATTAGATGCAAAAGCATTAGAGTTTGGTAATTTCACTCTTAAATCGGGCAGGAAAAGCCCCTACTTTTTCAATGCAGCCAAAATGCTGTCTGGCAACCTATCAGAACTAGCTAATTGCTATGTTCAAGCAATCAATGAAACTAAACTGGAATATGACTGTATTTATGGTCCTGCATATAAAGGTATATTTCTAGGATCTATTGTTGCTTTACTTCTAAGTCAAAATGGAAAAAGCTATCCTCTGTCATTTGATAGGAAAGAGATCAAAGATCATGGCGAAGGTGGAAATATTATTGGGAATAATCCTGCTGGTAATGTATTGATAATTGATGATGTGCTTTCTGCAGGAACAGCTGCACGACAATCAATTGAGCTTATTAATAAAATTGGAGCTATGCCAAAAATATTTGTTGTGGGTCTTGATAGGCAAGAAAAAGGCACTGCTGAAATATCTGCATCACAAGAGCTCAAAAATGATTTTGGTATAACTATTAAATCTATAGTTAATCTTGATACGCTTATATCGTTTACTGAAAATAATTCTGACTATAGCAAGTATTTAGAAGAACTAACTAGCTACAGAGACAACTGGGGAGCATAAAATGTTTTCAGGAATTGTTTCAGTTAAAAGCAAGGTTTCCAAAGTTAAAAAATATGAAGACTATCTGTCTTTAGAGATATCTACTCCAAAGGGTTTTGATAAAAATTTGAAGAGAGGTGCCAGTATTTCTGTTAATGGCGTTTGTCTTACCTCAAAAGATAACGGCTCTAAAACACTTAAATTTGATGTAATAGAAGAAACTATTAGCAAGACTAATTTACAGAATATTAGCAAAGGCGATACAGTTAATCTTGAAAGGTCCATAAAAGCTTCAACTGAGATTGGAGGACATTTGATGTCAGGACATGTTCATTTCACAGCCAATATCATAAAAATTATTGATAAAAAAAATACTAAGGATATACAAATATCATTAGTAAAAAAATATTCAGACTACGTTATGGAAAAGGGCTATATAGGTATTAATGGCTGCAGTTTAACTATTGGTAAAGTTACTAAAACTAACTTTTATATTCACTTGATACCTGAAACACTAAATATAACTAATTTGGACCAACTCTCAAAAGGTGATCAAGTTAATATCGAGATAGATCAAAACACAATCATAGTAGTGAATACTGTTAAGAAAACCCTAGCTGCTCAAATATCTAGCTAATACAGCCATTCTTATAGCCACACCATTTGCAACCTGATTCCTTATTACTGAATTATCTGACTGATAAACGCTTTCAGATATTTCAATATAATTAACTGGGCCAGGGTGCATGACTATTACATCACCCCTTGCTTGCTCAACTCTTTCTAAAGTTAATTCATAGGCATGCTTATAATCATCAAGATCAAGATTAAGCTCTTCTTCGAACCTTTCATGTTGAATTCTTAATGTGATAATTACATCTGCATCTTGGACAGCCAAATCAAGATCTGGCTCATACCTTCCTAAAGCAGGATCTAAATATTTTGAACTCATGCTTGGATGACCGCAGAATGTTAATGAATTAAAAGAAAAATTAGAGATGCCTTCTACGAAAGATGATGTAACTCGCGAGTGGTCAAGATCACCAACAATCACAATATTTAAATCATCTATAGAGCCCTTGCTATCAATAATGGTCATCAAATCAATTAAGGCTTGTGTGGGGTGGGATATCGACCCCTCTCCACCATTAATAAAAACCATTTCGGGCATGTATTCATCTAACTCACGTATAACTGAGTCTGGATGTCTAAGGACGCAAAGATCAACTCCCATTAAGCCCAGCGCATCAACGGTTTCATATATTGATTCACCTTTTTCTATTGAAGAGCTTGAGGCATCGAAGCCAACCACACTGCATCCTAGATTTTTTGCGGCAATTTCAAATGACGATTTAGTCCTTGTGCTCGGCTCACAGAAAATACTTGCAACTGTTTTATCTGGAAAAAGAGTCTCTTTCTTGAAAGAGCCATCATCATTTTTAAAGTTTCTAGCAAACTCTATAAGATCGAGTATTTCTTGTTTAGATAAGTCATTTATAGATAGTAGGCTTTTATTCATCTAGATTTACTATTGCATCCATTTCTACATTTACTCCTAAAGGAAGTGCTGAAACTTCTATGGTTGCCCTTGCTGGATAAGGAGCTTCAAAGTGATTCTCCATAGCTTGGTTCACAATAGAAAAGTCATTCATGTCTGTGATATAGATAGTTAATTTAACAATATTAGAAAGGTTGGTATTTGCAGCTTTGCATATTGCAGAAAGGTTTGTAATTACTTGTTCAGCCTGGTCTTCTATTGAAGAGTTCATAAGGTCGCCGCTAACAGGATTGAGAGGTATTTGACCTGAAACAAATAAAAAACCACCTGATTTTACAGCTTGAGAATATGGCCCAATAGCCTTTGGAGCATCTTCTGTAAAAATTATCTCTTTAGTCATAATATCTTTCTCTCTTAGGTAAGTTGGTTGCTATTATTTAAGTAATGAATTGTACATAATAAAAAATAGTTTCGTTCTATTATTTATCATTAATAATTCTTACGCAGCTAGCCGTGAATTTTTTTGATCTTACCTTGGACATAATTCTTTTGAGCTCATCAAGGCTCTCAATATTTACTTCCAATGAGAACTCAGAAAATTTTTGATCAACCGCCTTGGTATTAACTTGCTCGATATTAATTCCTGCCTTTGCAAATATAGAAACAATGTCTGATAAAACCCCTACTTTATTTTCAGTAGTAATTTTAAGCATTGCTAGGTACAGATGAGATTTTCTTGAATCTTCCCAATAAGCAGAGAAATACCTAGGATCTTTATTAATATATGGAGCTACTTGTTTACATCTTTGATGGTGCACAACAATTCCTCTTTCTGTATCTGAGTGTGCTATGACTGGATCTCCCTGAATAGGATGACAGCATTTAGCAAATACTACTGAAACACCCTCAATATGGTTATCAATGATTGGAACCATCCTATTATCAGTAATTTGTTTTTCTTTTCTAATTTGCAGCCCCGAATAGAATCTTTCAGCAACAATATTTCCAGTTCTTTTGCCCGAACCAAGATCTGTTAGTAGTTTATTTAGGGTGGTGACTCCGATTGAATCTAGAACTCTTTTAAGAGTACTCCCCCTATAATCCTCCAATGATGTTCCAGATCTTTTTAATTCTGATTCAAGCATTAACTTTCCTGCCTTTCTAGCAGAAGAGTTTTTTTGATTTCTTAGCCTAGATCTAATTCCGCTTCTTGCTTTGCTAGTTACAACAAAATTTAACCATGCGGGATCTGCATCTACTGGATAGTCAGATGTTATTATTTCTACTGTTTGACCGCTCTCAAGTTCAACATTAAGAGGTGCTTCTCTCCTGTTAACTTTGCATCCGATAATGCTATTTCCAAGGCCAGTATGAACCTCATATGCAAAATCAATAGGTGTTGCGCCCGTTTTAATAGAATACACATGACCTTTTGGTGAAAATAAATATACCTCATTTGGCTCTAAATCTTTTTTAATAGCTTCTGCAAACTCAATTGAGCTTGTAGATTTTTTTTGAAGATCTATTAAGCCTGATAGCCATTTGCTTGCTCGCAATTCTGGACCTCTTCCACCATCATTTGTCTTATAGCTCCAGTGAGCGGCAATACCCATATTGGCAGTAGCCCACATACTTCTTGTTTGTATCTGCACTTCAATGGGAAAAGCATTTAAAGCTAATAAGCTTGTATGGAGTGCCTGGTAGCCATTGGTTTTAGGTATAGCTATGTAGTCCTTAAACTTATTCTCAATAGGTGCAAAATAATTATGAATTATCCCAAGGGCCCTGTAACAATCATCAACGTTATCGACTAATATTCGGAATCCATAAACATCCAAAATTTCAGAAAATGGCTTGTGTTTTTTCTTAATTTTATTGTAGATGCTATAAATATTTTTTTCTCTGCCCTTTACCGCTGCATTTTCTATACTGTTTGTTTTTAGATGACTTTTTAACTCTTTTCTAATTTTTTCTACAATTTTTTTCCTGCCTCCGCTTGAGCTATCTATAGCATTTTCTAGCATCTGAGCTCTCATCGGATGCATACACTTAAAAGATAAGTCTTCAAGCTCTGCTCTTAGATCTTGCATGCCAATTCTCAATGCCAAAGGACCATAAACTTCCAAAGTTTCTTTTGATTTTTGAATCTGCTTGAACCTTGGCATGTGCTCTATTGTTCTCATGTTATGCAGACGATCGCACAGTTTAACAAGTATGACCCTTACATCATTAGCCATTGCTAAAGCCATTTTTTGTAAGTTATTGGCATTAGTTTCTGCTTTGTTCTGCATATCAAGCTTACCAAGCTTGCTAACACCATCGATAATGTTGGCTACATCTTCTCCAAAATATTTAGATAAGTTATTTTTTTGAACGTTGCAGTCTTCCAGTACATCATGCATTAAAGCCGCACATATTGAATCTGGGCCTACTTTGAGTCCAAGCATAATCTGAGTTACTGCAACTGGGTGAGTTATATAATCTGAGCCATCTTTTCTTTTTTGTCCCTGGTGGGCATAAAAAGCAAATGTATAAGCTTTTTGAATTTTTTTTATGTCTTTGTAAGACAAATAAGATTTGGCCTCTTTATAAAAAGATACAGGAAGTCTTAAAACCTCTGTATCTTTAAAATTTAGTAATGCGTTATTCGGTAGAGCTGTTTCAGTCAAATTAGCCCTCCAAATTATTTAGCCAGTAGTTTGTGTTTCTTCATTCCCTGGTGTTGAAAACTCATCAAGTAGAACATCTTCCTCTAAAGTTCTGTCTAAAGTTTCTTTATCTAAAAGACCAGCTTCAATTTCTCTAAGTGCTACAAGAGTTGGCTTGTCATTATCCCACTCAACAAGAGGATCTCTGCTAGTAGTAGCTAACTGACGAGCTCTTTTTGAAGCCATGATTATTAGATCAAACCTACTTGGTATTATTTGTAAACAATCCTCTACTGTAATTCTAGCCATATAATTTCTCCTGGGTCAGCTATTCTAATTGTTATTTGCTCATTAAGACAGTAATTCTTGCAAGATCTTTGTACTTTTTTTAGTATCAATATCCTTACAATCATCATCAAAGATAATAGATACAAGACTTTTAAGCGCGTCATCGAATGCATCATTAAGAATTCTAAAATCAAAATCATTTGCATATTTCAATTCATGTATTGCATTTTCAAGCCTAGTTTCTATAACGTCTTGAGAATCTAGTCCCCTTATATTTAGCCTATTTCTAAGCTCTTCAATACTTGGAGGAATAATAAAAACCGATGTATTGTTAATGTTTGCATTTTGTATCTGCTCAAAACCTTGAACATCAATATCAAGAATAACATTAATACCCATATCAATTCTTTCATTAATATATGACTTTAAAGTACCGTATTGATAATTATGAACCAATGCACACTCAACAAATTCATCTTTTAATTTTAATTCATTGAATTCTTCATCAGAAATAAAAAAATAATCTTTAGCATTACCCTCACCCTCCCTAGGCATTCTTGTTGTTGCAGAAATAGAGAGCTCAATATTGCTATTATTATTAATAATAGCCTTTATAAGTGAAGACTTGCCTGCTCCAGATGGCGCAGAAATTACAATTAATTTACCTTTTTTATTACTCAATGTTTTGTGCCTGTTCGCGCATCTCTTCAACCGAGAGTTTCATCTCTAATGCTATTTGTTTATACGAAGGTTCATCGAGCTTTACAGACAGAGTGCTAGTCTCCCTAAATAACTCTTGAAGTACAAAATCAATTTTTTTTTCCACTAGCTGTTGTTGACCCCAGCTCTTGTTTTAAAGACTTTGCATGGAAGATTATTCTTTCTATCTCTTCTGCAACATCATGCTTTAAAACAAGTAAAGCAATCTCCTGTTCTATGCGGCTTTGATCAAGGGTTAATGATAAATTTGAAATCTTATTATTTAAATTCTCATATCGTTTCTTTGTTAACTTTTTATTAGAAGTTGATAGTTTTATAGCGTTCTTCTCTATTTTATTAATTTTTTGAAGAAATAATTTTTCAATTTTTGCACCTTCTGATGCTCTATCATCCAGTAGCATTTTTAAAGACTCTTGAAAGACCCTTTTGACTAAATTTAACTTGATGCTGGTGACTTGCTCAACATTGATTATTCCAGGTATGTCTTTTACATCGGTAAAACTAAGATTTTCTAATTTAATCTGCTTTATATTTTTTATTGTTCTTATTAAGTTGTTTAGGGAAGAATCATTAACTGTAAACTTATTCTCAGTAGGAAACTTTAACTTAAATCTAATATCAACACTTCCACGTCTTAATTTTTTTGATGTGATATCTCTCACATAAACATCAAGCTCACTATGAAGATCGTTGGGTTTTGTAGAAATTTCAAGAAACCTATGGTTTACAGTCTTAATTTCACAATAAATTTCAATTTTTGTATCTAGATATCTTGAAGAGCCGAAGCCTGTCATGCTTTTAGTCATAATATTATTGTATTTCTCTTAAGGTTTTAGTTCTAGGTTTAATCATCAAAAGCAAAGCCTAATTCTTTTAATTTTATGTTTGATATGCATTTATTAGACTCATCTATCCCTCTGTCTTCAGAGCAATGGATGATATTATTGGAGCCACTAAATGGCTTACTTATAAAAAAATCTATTATTTTTGCAGCACTATTTCTATGAAGTCTATTAAATGGCAGCCTGTCTGTAGTTTTATCATATAACCCAGAAAATCGAAGAATATTTAATTTGTCTTGATAATAATCTATGAGCATTAACTCATATTCTTTTATGATGCTCCCCCTGTAATCATTAGGGATTGGAGTATCATCTTCTGTTAATTCACCCTTTTGGTCAGATCCAAATACTCTGGTTGAAGATATGGCAATGAATTTTTTGAATTCTAAAGATGAAAGTGATTTTTGAATATTTTTTAGTGAGTTTAGAAACCCTTCTATATAGCCCTCTTCAGTCATCTCACTTGGTTTGGGTATAAATATAATGGCTTCAAATGATAGGTTGTGAAATGGCATAGCTTCTCCTGAAAGCCAGTCCCAAGAAAAATGTGTAATACCCTCTTCCATAACAGGAGATCTACTTAAGGCATATAAATTATATTGTTTGTTGCTAAAGATTTTTAATCTGTGGCCAATATCTCCATAGCCTATTATTAGGATATTTTTTTTCACGATTTAATTTAACATATGATCCAAAGTTAACACCCTGGATCATAAAGATTTGAAAGTACTTTTATATACTTAAAAGAGGAGCTATAACTAAACTAACAATAGCCATAACATTAATCAGAATGTTCATTGCTGGACCTGAAGTATCCTTGAATGGATCTCCAACAGTGTCACCAACAACAACAGCTGAATGAGTATCTGAGCCTTTACCACCAAGATTTCCCTTTTCAACATACTTCTTAGCGTTATCCCATGCTCCACCAGCATTAGCCATCATTAGTGCCAAAGAAACACAACCTAGTAATCCGCCAGCTAGCATTCCGCCTAAGGCTTCTGCTCCAAGACCAAAACCAACCAACGCAGGCATGCCAACAGCAATAATACCTGGTAATAACATTTTCTTTAGAGAAGCTTGGGTTGCTATTTCAACACATTTTTCAGAATCTGGATCGGCTGTTCCTTCCATCAAGCCACTGATTTCTTTAAACTGTCTTCTGATTTCATTAATCATCTCAAAAGCAGCGTCACCAACAGCTTTCATAGTTATAGATGCAATAGCAAATGGTATGCACCCACCAATAAACATTCCTACCAACACAATTGGCTTAGTAAGCGCTAAAGAAAACTCAGGGTTGTTTAAAGTTACAACTGCAGAAAAAGCTGAAATAATTGCAAGAGCAGCTAAAGCAGCAGCTCCAATAGCAAAACCTTTTCCAATCGCTGCAGTAGTATTACCAAGCTCGTCTAATGAATCAGTGATGTCTCTGACCTCTTTACCCATTCCTGACATTTCTGCAATACCACCGGCATTATCTGCAACTGGACCATATGCATCGATTGCCATAGTAATACCTACGGTTGATAGCATGCCAACGGCTGCTATACCAACACCATAAACACCTGAAAGACCTGTAGAAACAAAAATTATTGAGGCAAGAATGATAATCGGAATAACAACAGATTCCATTCCAACAGCTAAACCAGATATCATTACTGTAGCTGGTCCAGTCTCTCCTGATTCTGCAATGCTTCTAACAGGCTTCTGTTCAGAATCTGTATAGTATTCAGTTATTAAGCCTATTAAAACTCCGCCAACAGCACCAGCAATAACACACCACCAAACAGCAGTTGATACACCAGGAAGAGCGTTTATTAAAAGCCATGCGAAGCCAACGAATATAACTGGTGCTAATAAGGTACCTGACCTTAAAGCACTTGCAGGAGCTTTTGATGATTGAAGTTTCACTATTATTATTCCAATAATTGAAGCAATTAGCCCAACGGAAGCAAGTAGCAAAGGAAGCGTCATCATATCCTTTGAATCTGTTTGACCAGACTGAAACATAGCATAAGCAATTGCAATAGATGCAATCATAGAACCGCAATATGATTCAAAAATATCAGATCCCATTCCAGCTACGTCTCCAACGTTGTCACCTACATTGTCAGCAATCACACCAGGGTTTCTTGGATCGTCTTCAGGTATACCAGCTTCAATTTTACCAACTAAATCAGCACCAACATCAGCACTTTTTGTAAAAATACCGCCACCAACTCTTGAAAATAATGCAACAACAGAAGCGCCCATTCCAAAGCCTTCTAATGCATGAACATGACCATCACTAAAAAAGTAATACAGCCCACCTAGACCAATAAGCCCAAGAGATGCTACACATAGGCCCATTACTGAACCTCCATAAAAAGATACTGATAAGGCAGCTGCAGCGCCATCCTGCTGAGCAGCAGTTGCTGTTCTTACATTTGCTTTAGTAGCTGCATACATCCCAATAAAACCGGCAAGAGATGAAGCGGCTGCACCAGTAATAACTGCAATAGCAGTATGAATTCCTAGCCCTGGAGCAAAATAGACCAATACAACTAGAACACTCATAAAGGCTAGTAAATATTTATACTCGGTTTTCATAAAAGCTAGCGCGCCATTATGTATTTGATCACCAATCTTTTTTACTTTGTCTTGGCCATCAGGATATTTCATTACAAGTCTGTACACTATAAGTGCAGCAACCATGCCAACTAGACCAAGTAATGGTGGAATTAATAACTCATTCATATGGAACCCCTTTTTAAAAAGGGCATTCTATCAAATTATTATAAAAAAGACGTATTTAAATACTATTTATTGTAAATATTTTTATCTAGCAACCCTTCAGAATTTGCAACGATACAGGCAACCGCGGCATCGCCAGTTACATTTACGGATGTTCTTAACATATCAAGAATTCTATCTACTGCTAATATAATACCGATTGCTTCCAAAGGTAGACCAAACTGTTGGAGAATTATTACTAAGGTTATAGTTCCAGCAGAGGGCACTGCCGCTGTACCAATTGAGGTTACAACTGCCAAAATAACAACTTGGATATACTGAATAAGAGATAAATCAATGCCAGACATTTGTGCAATAAATACTGTTGCCATCCCTTGCATGATTGCGGTCCCATCCATATTTATTGTTGCCCCAACAGGAATTACAAAAGATGCAACATTCTTATTGACGCCAAGGCTATCTTGAACTGTTTTTAAAGTTACAGGGATAGTTGCTGCGCTAGATGAGGTTGAGAATGCGAAGATTGCCACCTCCCTCATTTTCTTGAAGAAGGTTAATAAACTTAGATTGGTAAACATTTTGAGTATCAAAGAATAAGTAACAAATGCATGAATAAATAAAACTAATATCAGTAAAGTTACATATTTAAAGGCTTCTTGAAAAATATCAAGCCCATCAGCTATAACAAATTTTCCAATTAAACAAAATACACCTATTGGAGCAAATGAGATAATCATAATCACAAGCTGCATAAATACAGTATTAAGTTTTTCAAAAGATTCACTAAAGTTATTAGTTAAATGGTTAGTCTTATTTAAAGCCAGTCCAAATAAAATACTAAAAAATACAACTGCTAACATTTGATTGTTTGCCATAGCTTCAATAATATTTGAAGGGAAAATGTCTAAAATAGTTTCATAAATACCTTGGCCTTGTGGAAGCTTGTCCGGAGGAGAAATACTAGATGAGTATCCAGAGCCTGGTTTAAAAATAGAACCAACAATTAAAGACAGAGTAACCGCAATGGCTGTTGTTGATAGATATAATGACACTGTTTTTAAAGTTATGTTTCCCAGGCTTGTCATGTTTGTAAGAGATGAAATCCCAGAAACAAGAGAAAAGAAAACTAAAGGCACGATAAGCAACTTCAATAGATTAACAAAAACAGAGCTACCTAGATTAAAAACATAAATATCAATGAAATCCTTCAGACTTAATGGAAGAAAATTAGAATAATAAAGAATGGCGCCAAGAACAAAACCAGCCAGCATTCCAAGGAGGATGTTTCTGGTTAGATTTTTTGGCGCATCAATCATTATATTTCTATCATATCAAAGTCTTCCTTTCCAACACCACATTCTGGGCATAACCAATCATCGGGCACATCTTCCCATTTAGTTCCAGGCTCAATACCATCATCTGGCCAGCCAAGCTCCTCATCATAAATTAGCCCGCACACTATACATTCCCACTTTTTTAATTCCATAATTTAATAAATGTTATAAATATTAATAAAAACTTCCGAGTATAATATCAGATTTAGAAAACATAACTATGCAGCTCAATCAAATATCATCTTGGAAGAATTATGAAACTATTCATGAAGATGTAAAAAATGATTTTATGAAATCATGGCTGCTTGAACTGGGGCCAATTACCAAAAGAATTAGTAAAGAAAAGAGCTTTAGTCTTGAGTTACTAAGAGATGATATTGGAGAAGTAGAAGTTCAGGATCAGCAATTTATTGGTTCATTGGCTAAAGAATTTAAAGTAAGAGAGGTTGTACTTCATGGAGATCAGATACCATTAGTTTTTGCTAGGACTATTATCCCTTTACTAACAATTGAAAAAGGATTTGCTGAACTTGGCAAACTTGGTACAAGGCCGCTTGGAGATATTTTATTTGAAAAAAAAATATTCAAGAAAGAAAAGTCAGTCTATGCATCATTTAAATTACAACAAGATACTTTCTGGGGAAGAAAAATAAGATATTCAGTTAATGAGCAGCCTTTCTCTGTGATGGAGGTCTTCCTTTTTTAGAATGAAATCTAAGATATTAAATTACGCCCATTTAGCTAGACTCGATAAGCCAATAGGTATTTATTTATTACTTTGGCCTTCTTTGCTTGGCCTTCTTCTTGGGGCAATCTCAAATGGGTCTATTGATTTTGAAAATATACTTATTGTTGTAGTTGGTTCAATTTTAGTAAGATCATGCGGGTGTGTAATTAACGATATAAGTGATCGTGATTTTGATAAAGCAGTTGAAAGAACAAAAGAGAGACCGCTTGCATCAGGGAATATTTCACTTGGAGAAGCCTGGATATTTTTTATTATATTATCTATAGCTTCATTTAGCTTGCTATTAGCAACACCGCTGCTAACAATAAAAATTGCACTATGTGTTTCGCTTTTGATTGTCTTGTATCCTCTTTCTAAAAGATTCTTAAAAGCTCCACAACTTATATTAGGCATAACATTCGGGTCAGGATCAGTGATTTCATATTCACTTCAATCTGAAATTTTTTCGTTATCAATTATTATTTTATATTTTGGTCTTGTAGCCTGGATTGTTAGCTTTGATAGCTTCTATGCGCTAGAAGACATTAATGATGATAAGAAAATTGGCATAAACTCAACTCCAATCCTTTGGGGGGATAAAACAATATTTATTGCTAATATTTTGCATCTTATTTTTTATGCATCACTTTTATTAATTGCTTATTTAAATGAGTTTTCTATTTTCTTTTTATTCACCATAGGAATATTATCACTTCTTCTTTACTCCCAAAATCAGTTAGCAAAGAAAGAACTATATCTGAATGCTTTTAAGATAAATAACTACATTGGTTTGGTTGCAGTTCTTGGCTTTGCTACAGAAATATTTTTAATATAGGCAATGGGCATTAAAAATAAATTTTTAAATAGTATCTCTGACATACTCATTAGTGATTTCAAAGAAAACTTAAATGGGTATAGGTCTCCATTCATGTCATATGAATTTTTAGATGCGCTAGAAAGAAGTGGCTCAGTGAATGCCTCAACTGGATGGCAACCTTTTCATTTTGCCTCTTTTAATGAAGACAAATTGAACAGCTTTATGCCCTTGTATCTTAAAAATAACAGTCAAGGCGAATTTATTTTTGACCACCAGTGGTCTTACGCTCTTAATAGAACAAATAGGAACTATTACCCTAAACTTTTAAGCGCGATTCCCTTTACGCCCTGCGAGACTAAAAAAATTATAACAAAGCATGCTAGCAATCAAGACCACTGTATTGATATAACCAAAGATTTGATGAAAGAAAAAAATATTGAAACCTGGCATATTCTTTTTCCTGATCAGGATTTTGGAGAGCACTTGCTTTCTCATGGTTTTATAAAAAGAAATGGTTATAGGTTTGTTTGGAATAACAAAAAATATGATGAATTTGATGACTATCTAAATATATTTACATCCAAGCAAAGAAAAAATATAAAAACTGAAAGAAAAAAGATCAATGAACTTGGTATCAATTTCATTACAAAAGACTCTAATTCAATTACTGAAAAGGATTGGGATGAGTTTTATCTTTTTTATAAAAATACATATACAGAAAGGATGCAAGCTCCATATTTAAATAATGATTTCTTTAGGGTCATTCATAAAGATAAAGATACCTTAAAACCAGTAATTTTTTTTGCTGAATATGATAATAAAAAGATTGCAGGTTCGCTCTGTTTTCAAGGTGAAAATACACTATATGGCAGGCACTGGGGCTCATTCGAAAATATAGATAATCTTCATTTTGAATGTTGTTACTATCAAGGAATAGATTACTGTATCAAGAATAATATTGAGTTTTTTGATCCAGGTGTTCAAGGTGAGCACAAGATAAGACGTGGCTTTGAACCACGAGCCTGTGACTCTTATCACTTTATTCTTAAAAAAGATTTTAGGGATGCTATAAAAAAGTTTTGCTATGAAGAAGGGAAATCTATTGAAAATTACTTACAAGCCTGTCAAGAATATACACCTATAAAAAAAGAATATAGAATTTAGTAATGATCAAAACACTTCCTATAACATCACATCATCTGGCAATTTGTGAGGGGAACTTTTTACGTTTAAAAAAGCTTTTAAATGAATTCAAGGAAAGCCGATATGAGTTTGAAGCTATAAATCCTGATCTTTCATCTTCGGCAATTAGTTTTGAAGTGCTTAATAGAACTAAGCACACTCTCTTAGTTGAAGCCAAGCAGAATCCTGCCGACCCTGAGGAAATCAATACCTTTATCTTAAAAATACAGATTAGTATTGATGCGCAATTAGCTGAAGTTCTAGAGTATCAGGGAGAAAAATCACTTCCATTTTATTACAAAGCATCAAAGACGCACTCATTGGATGAAAAAGCACAACAAAATAGATTTTTAACAGAATGGCTAGAAAGCATCTTTATATCTGGCATTGCTTCTAAAGAGAGTTTGCAAAAAATTATTGATAATGAGTAAAACCATTATTTATTTTCATGGGTTTAAATCTTCATCGGATTCAAAAAAAGCTGATAATCTAAAACAATTTATTAAAACTGATACTAAAAATACTTCCATAATTATTCCTGATCTAAGTGATAAGTTTCAGGATGCTAATACCCAGATAAATGACTTAATTAAAAGCTGCGAAACAGATATTGTTTTTATGGGAAGTTCCTTAGGAGGATATTATGCATTGTATTATTCTCAGCTTCTTTCAACCAAGGCTGTTCTAATAAATCCTGCAATTCCTCCATTGATCGGTTTTGATAAGAACCTTGGTGAGAATGAAAATTACTCTACTGGCAATAAATTTATAATAAGTGAGGAGGATATTTCCTTTCTTAAAAATCTAAGTTACAAAAAACTATCTAACCATTCCAATATAATGGTTCTGGTTGAATCTGGAGATGAAATCTTAGCGTTTGATAAAGCAATTTCATATTTTAATGGCGTCCATATTGATATTACATTTGGTGGAGATCACTCCTATCAATCATTATCAAATAAGTTTACAAAGATTAAAAAATTCTTATCTATGACTTAATTGCGCTTTATAAGTGCATTTAATGCTCTAATGTTCTAAAATAGTGCATAATAGTCTCTTTTATTGTGCAAATATCAATTTAATAATGGCATGATAATTGCTTTATGAATTGTGTAGGTTTAAAAATTTTAGGAGAAACAATGTCAATAAACTATAAAACATACGAATATATATGGCTTGATGGTTACAAACCCGAGTCATCAATGAGAAGCAAAGTTAAAGCAACAGATGCAGACACTCCACCTGACTGGTCTTTTGATGGATCATCTACACAGCAAGCTGAAGGCGGAAGCTCTGATTGTCTATTGATACCTGTTCAAACTTATGCAAATGAGAACGGTCACGATATTGTAATGACACAAGTCCAATCAGCTGATCATACAACTCACCCGTCAAACTTTAGAGCTGCAGCAGAAGCAGTGGTTACTGATGAGTGGTGGTTTGGTTTTGAACAAGAATTCTTTTTTACAGATCCTGAAACAGGAGATCCTCTAGGATGGGAAAAAGGCGAACCAAAAGCTCAAGGTGATTACTATTGTGGAGTTGGTGCTGGCAATGTTGTTGGAAGAGAAATTTCAGATATTCATTTACAGGCTTGCCTAGATTTAGGAATAACACTCACTGGAACTAATGCTGAGGTGGCCCTTGGTCAATGGGAATACCAATGTCTAGGGAAAGGTATTAAAGCTGCTGATGATCTATGGGTAAGTAGGTATCTTCTATATAAAATTGCCGAAGAATTTGGTGTTGGCGTCAATATTCATCCAAAACCAAAAACTGGTGATTGGAATGGTTCAGGCATGCATACAAACTTCTCAAATGAAGATATGAGAACAAATGGCAGTGAAGAATTATTTAATTCTATGTGTGACAAGCTTGGCGCAGTGCATAAAGAAGGTATTGATGCTTATGGATCTGATAATGATATGAGATTGACTGGGCTACATGAAACGCAAAGCATAGACCAGTTTTCATATGGAGTGAGCGATAGAGGGGCTAGTATAAGAATACCTGTTTATACCGTTGAACATAACTGGAATGGTTACTTAGAAGATAGAAGGCCTGCATCTAATGCTGATCCATACAAAATCCTATCGCATATTGTTGGAACATTAACAAAATAATTTATACAACCTAACTCCTTGAAAGAGGGGTTAGGCTTTAAATGGCTGACATCAATACTATAAAAAACTCTCTCTTAAATCAGCTTGCTTCTGAAATTATTGTTTTAGATAAGGATTTAAATATAGTTTGGATGAATGATTCAGCTACAAGCAATGGTTGGATATTTAACAGTGTTAAAGCGAGCATAATTACTGAACAACTTAGTGATGAGACTTCTAAAGAATTAACAAAACTACTCGTAGACTGTATCTCCACAGGGGCCTCTGTAACCAAAAGAGGGTTTAAGCTATCAAAATCATCAGAAAAAAATAGAATAGTTGATCTTACAGTAAGCTGGTCTGGAAATGACAATGTCTTGATAATGGAATTGTTATGCATTGATAACCTAAACAAGATTATTGACTCATCAAAAATTTTTTCTACCCAAAAGATAGCGGCAAATCTTGCAAGAACTCTAGCTCATGAAGTTAAGAATCCTCTTTCTGGGATTAAAGGAAGCGCACAGATACTCTCATCAAAGTTAAATGATGACTTTTCAAAAAAATTCTTAAAAATAATAATAGATGAAACTGAAAGGTTGAATAATATAGTTACAAAAATATTAACACCTCCAAAAAAACCTAAGTTAGAACTTTTTAATATTCATTCTGCATTAGAAAAGGTATTTGCATTGTCTCAGGTTGATAAAGATGATGGGTTAACCTTGAAGAGAGACTATGATCCAAGTATTCCGGAAATATATGGTGACGAGGATTTATTTATTCAAGCGATATTAAATATCGTGAAGAATGCTCAACAAGCTTTATCTCTAACAAATAATCCAGCTATAACAATCAAATCAAGAGTTTCATACAGTCAGCCAATCAACGGAAACCTTCATTCAACTATTTGTGATGTAAGTATCATAGATAATGGGCCAGGCATACCAACTGATATTCAAGAACAGGTTTTTTTTCCCATGGTTTCATCTAAAGAAGATGGATCAGGGTTGGGGCTTTCAATTTCTCAAGATATTATTAGGATTCATGGGGGAGCAATTTCTTTTAAAACCAAGTCTGGAGAAACTACTTTTTCAATACAAATTCCAATTAAACTAAATTCAGGGGCTCAAAGTGCATAAAGTATGGGTTGCTGATGATGACAATGCGATTAGAATTATTCTAGATGAAAGTCTTTCTTCTTCTGGGTTTGATGTAAAAACATTTTCTACTGGTGATGATGTGGTTACACAATTAAAAATCGAGGAGCCTGATTTAATATTAACTGATGTGCAAATGCCAGGAATGCTGGGCTATGATCTTCTTAAGCATATAAATGATAATCATGAGAATATTCCTGTAATTATTATGACTGCGTTTACTGATATGCAAGCCGCTATAGATTCTTATGGAGGCGGAGCTTTTGAATATATTCCTAAACCCTTTGATCTTGATGAAGCTACCCAAATTATAAATAGGGCTTTAGAAAAAAAACCAGCCACCAAGGGGCTAAAAACAAAACCAACTACCGACATCATAGGTGAGTCTGCTTCAATGCAGAATGTTTTTAGGGCAATTGGCAAGCTCTCGAATACAAATGCAACTGTTTTGGTTCAAGGAGAGTCAGGAACAGGAAAAGAATTAATAGCTAAGTCTCTTCATAAAAATAGCCCTAGGAATGATATGCCTTTTATAGCATTAAATATGGCAGATATCCCCAAAGAGCTGGTTGAATCAGAGTTGTTTGGTCATGAAAAAGGAGCTTTTACTGGTGCTGTTGATAAAAGAATTGGTAGGTTTGAACAAGCCAATGGTGGAACTTTATTTTTAGATGAAATTGGAGATATGCCGCTAGATTCGCAAACAAGACTTTTAAGGGTTTTATCAAATAAGGAATTCTATAGAGTCGGTGGTGATAAACCAATTAAGGTTGATGTAAGAATAATTGCTGCAACTCACCAAAATTTAAATAACCTAGTTTCACAAAAGTCTTTTAGGGAAGATCTTTTTTATAGGTTAAATGTAATTAAGATAGATGTGCCTCCTCTGAGGGACAGGAAGGAAGATATTGGGGCTCTCACCAAATATTTTTTAAAGAATCATTCTGATTCATTGGATGAGGAGTTAAGGGTTCTTTCTCCAGAGGTTGTGGGTATTATTGCTGGCTACGATTGGCCAGGAAATGTAAGGCAGCTTGAAAATACTTGTTATTGGCTTGCGCTTATGACTCCAACTCAAAATGTAAAAGTCCAAGATCTCCCATCAGAAATAAAAGATTATGAAGCTGAGGAGACTGTTTCTGACTCTTGGGAAGAAAGTTTTAACTCATGGGTTAAAAATATTGCGTCATCTGTAGACAAAGATTTAATGGGGATTACGAATAAAAAATTAGACAAAATTATTATTAGAGCTGCTCTAGAGAAAACTAATGGAAGAAAAAATGAAGCAGCCATTTTACTTGGACTAGGAAGAAATACTCTTACAAAAAAAATAAAAGATCTTGGGATCTAAACCAAAGGAAGATTAGACTGTCTCCATTCTCCAATACCGCCTTTAAGTATTAAGATGTCATCAAGCCCATCTTTATTAAGAATTTCTCCAGCATTGCCTGATTGACTTCCCATTTCGCATGCAAGAACAATCGACTTGTCAGAATTCTGAAGTTTGTAGGTACTATTTTCTAAAGTATTAAAGGGAATATTAATGGCACCAGTAATGTGACCTTTATCAAAGTCATCAGAGGGTCTCAAATCGACTAAGAGGATATCATCTGCATTAGCGAGGGCTATTAATTCTTGGCATGAAATCCTTTTTCCACCCTTCTGTGAGTTAGCTCTAATTAATAAAATTATGAATACAAATAATGGTACAGAAAGATAATAATTATCAATTAGAAATAAAGTAATATTAGTCATTGAGGTATTATCTATTAAAATAAAACAAAATAGTTCAAAAAAATATAAAAATGAAAAAAAGAAATCTTATACTCGTAAGACATGGGCAGAGTGAATGGAATGAAAAAAATTTATTTACTGGCTGGAAAAATCCTGATTTAACAGACCTTGGGGTAGACGAAGCAAATAATGCAGGAGTCCTAATCAAAAAAACTGAAATTGTATTTGACGAAATGTTTACTTCTAATTTAGGTAGAGCTCAAAAAACAGGCTCAATAATTTTAGATGTATTGGCTCAAAATAATATAGCAATAACTAAAAATGAGGCATTAAATGAAAGGAATTATGGAAGTTTAGCGGGTTTAAATAAGGATGATGCTAGAGAAAAATGGGGGGAAGAACAAGTTCATGTATGGAGAAGGTCATTTGATATACCCCCACCTGATGGAGAGAGTCTAAAAAATACTGCTGAAAGAGTTTTGCCATACTTTAATCAGCAAATTATGCCTAAAATTATAGATGGAAATAATATATTAATAGCAGCTCATGGAAACTCATTAAGAGCTTTAATAATGCAACTAGATGATATATCACAAGAAGATATCGTAAAGCTTGAAATACCAACAGGAGCTCCAATTCATTTCTTATTTGATGATAATGGCTCTATTGTTAAGAAAGAAAATCTCTATGAATGAGTAAAATTCTAGAAGATAAAGACCAGTTATCTGATCTTATAATTGAGTGGTATAGATCTCATGGAAGAGCAGAACTACCTTGGAGAAAGAATATTACTCCATATAAGATTTGGATTTCTGAAATTATGCTTCAACAAACTCAAGTTAAAACTGTAATTCCCTACTTCTTAAGGTTTATAAAAACATACCCTACTTTCAACTCATTAGTTTTAGCTAGTGAGGACCAGATAATAGCTCTTTGGTCTGGACTGGGTTTCTATAGAAGAGCGAAAAATATTTATAGAGCAAAAGAGCAGATAAAGAATTCATTCAATAAAGAATTTCCTGATAGCTTCGACGATTTAATGTCCCTTCCTGGGATTGGTGAATCAACTGCCGGTGCAATAATGTCTATTGCTTATAAAAAATCATATCCAATCCTAGATGCTAATGTAAAAAGAGTTCTCATTAGATACTTAAATGTAACTGAAGAATCTGCTTCAAAAAAAAATAAGATTTTATGGGAGATATCAAGGAATGAAACTCCAACAAGTAATATATTTGACTATACCCAAGGCATAATGGATCTTGGTTCGATTGTTTGTAAGCCAAAAGATCCACTTTGTTCACAGTGCCCTATAGCTTCGATCTGTGATTCTGCATTTAAGATAGTTACTAAAAGCTCGAAAAAAGAAAAAACAAAAAAGAATAAGCCGCAAATAGATATTAACTTTACCCTTGCTCATACAGATAATGAATATCTGCTCTTTAAAAGAAATGAAAAGACATTTTGGGATGGTTTATGGCTTCCCTCTGAACAACCAAAAATGCATAAAATTTTAAAAAAAGAATCTTCAAGTCAAATTCATTTAAGCAGAAAACATAAATTAACTCATTTAGATTTAAATATGAGTATTACACTATTAAGATATAATAAATCTTTTGATGTTAGATCAAATGGTCAATATCGCTGGGTAAATAAAATCGATATTAACAACGTGGGTATGCCAGCACCGATTAAAAAAATAATTTTAGAAATATGACAGATAAAGTTTTTTGCAAAAAATTTAAGAAGGAGCTTCCTGCACTTAAATTGCCTCCTATGCCAGGGCAAAAAGGGCAAGATCTTCTATCATCAGTATCCCAAAAAGCATGGGATGAATGGAAGTCACATCAAACGACCCTCATCAATGAAAAGAGATTAGATATGTCTAATGTTGATAGTAGGCAGTGGCTAATGAGCCAAATGGATAAGTACTTTAATAACGAAGATTATGAAAAGGCCTCTGGCTTTAAAGCCTTGGATTAGAAATTTTTTCTAGCAGAATTAATCAAGTCAACACTTCTTTATAAGAACCAATAGAAAGCTATTTTTTTAATTTACAAAATAAAAAAAATGGAGTCTAATTTATTTAATTACACTTTTAACAGGTACGTATATTGAATGATAAAATAAACTCTAAATTTCCCTCAGAAGCTGATGTGGTGATTGTTGGTGTGGGTGGCATAGTTGGCTCAATGCTTGCTTATTGGCTAGCTGATCTCGGCGAAACAAATATTGTTGGCTTAGAAAAATCTTCTGTTATCCCCTCTGACATCGCATCCACTGCTCATGCATCTGATTTTGTATACAACACAACCCATGACAAGTTGGGGTGCTGGACAACAAAATTCAGTAGAAAATTTTATGAGGACAATGGATTTTTCTTAAAAAAAGGCGGGTTGGAAATATGCAGAAGGGATGATGATGCTCGTTGGGAAGAATTGAAAAGAAAAGTGGCCTCAGGCAAGGCTTTTGGAACTAATGTAAGACTGATCTCTGCATCAGAAGCTAAAGAAAAATTTCCATTACTTGAAGAGGAATCTATTAGGGGTGCTATGTGGGATCCGGATGCTGGTCTAGTAACGCCCCGTTCTCAAGATGTAGTTAGTTTTGCGGTGGAAACAGCAAAGGATAAAGGCGTTCTTAAAACATTTACTGATACACCTGCGATTGACTTTGAAATTGAAAATGGAAAAGTTGTTGGTGTTGTAACAGATAAAGGAACAATTAAAACTAAAAAAGTAGTAATTGCTTCAGGAATATGGGGACCGCTAATGGGTAAAAAAGCTGGGGTTCCTGTTCCGCTAATGCCACTAGAACATCCATTATTATTTTTTGGACCATTACCTGAAGCACAAGGTGCTGAAGATTTCCTAGTTTATCCACTTTTAAGAGATCAAGGAAATTCTGCATATGTAAGGGATACTGGAAGATTACATGGCGGAATGCTTGAGTGGGGTTTTTATGAAGACAAAAATCCAAGACTGGTTGATCCAGAGGATATTGGTAATCCAGAAAAAACAATGGGCTCAGACTCTATGCGCTATCTTGATCTTGAGGAAGTTGCAGAGCCTTTAGAAAAGGCTTTTGAAACGACACCTATTCTGAATGAGCTTGGATGGGATGAGAAAAGTTCTTTTAACGGACTTCTATCAGTCACTCCGGATGCTGGATCTTTAATAGGCGAAAGCCCAGAAGTCAGAGGTTTTTGGTTATGTGAGGCTGTATGGGTTAAAGATGGCCCTGGCTGTGCAAGGCTGTGCGCTGAATCAATGGTCCTTGGTAAGACTCAAGTGGATATGCACGCATTTGATATCGCAAGATTCTATCCTGAGCAAAAAGAAAAAGATTTTATTAAGAGCAGAGTGTTTGAAAATTCACAAACTGTTTATACGCCTGCCGTACATCCAAGAGAGCCCTATATAAGTGAAAGGGAAAAATTTGTCAGCCCATTTTATGAAAGAGAGAAAGAGCTTGGTGGTCACTTTGATAATGAAGTGGCAAGATGGGAGCGTGCAGTAGCATATGAAAGCAATAGAGATAAACTTGAAAAATATTTAACAGATATTCCTATCAGAGAAAATGAATGGGATCGACGCCATGTGCCTTATGAACTTGCTAATGCAGAGCATTTAGCCATGAGTGATTCAGTGGGAATGATTAATCTATCTCATTTCCCCATTATGGATATCGAAGGCCCAGACGCAGAGCAAATGCTAGAGTATCTATCAGTTGCTAAAGTTGGTGGAAATACTCCTGTTGGAAAAGTAGTTTACACAAACTTTCTTGATGAAGATGGCGGCGTTCATGCCGATTTAACAATTTCACGTATTGGAGATAATAAATACAGAATAGTAACTGGCGGTGCTGATGGGAACAGAGACTGGGTTCTATTAAGAAACTACCGCGATGACAATGGCTTAAATGCAGATATCAAGATACGTACTCATGAAGTTGCAACACTCGGATTATGGGGGCCTCAAGCAGAGGCTGCTTTGGGTAATTTTATTGATCCAAATGAAATTACTTTAGAAAATTTCCCTTTTGTTACTGCAAAAAATTTAATTTTAAGCTTAGCTGGAGGTAAAGAAATTGAAGTCTGGGCAGCTCGAATATCTTATGTTGGAGAAAATGGCTGGGAGATTTATTTAAACAATAATAGCGAGGAAGGTTTAGCTCTTTATGACTCTCTACTTGAGGTGGGTGTGATTCCTGTTGGTATAGAAACCTATGCTAATAGCAGGCGTCTTGAAAAAAGCTTTAGGCTCCAAGGCGCAGATCTTGAAACGGAATACAATGCTTGTGAAGCAGCAATTCAAAGACCTTTAGTAAAAGAAGCTGATTTTCATGGCAAAGCTGCATACCTTAAACACAGAGAGGAAGAACCTTGTGCCCTTCTGTGCACCATGACTGTAGATAATTTAAGTGTTTCAGGTGAGACTAGATATCCTGTTGGTATTGCACCAATTATTAATCCAGATACCGGTGACGTGCCTTTAGATAGCAAAGGGAGAAGGTCATACACAACAGGGATGTCGTATTGTCCTTCTATAAAAGAATTCGTAGTCATGGGTTATTTGCCTAAAGAGATTGCTCAAGAAGGCAAAAAGCTTTTAATAGAATACTTTAATGAGGATGGCGACGGCTTGTACCCCATTACAGTGAAGATCGTTGGCAAGGGATCACTTTATGATCCAACTAATGCGAAGGTGCGAACTTAATTAATTAAAAATTTAATCTTAATGACATTGGGTGAAATCTTTTCTATAATCCAATTTCACAAAGGCCTGATAGCTCAGTCGGTAGAGCAAAGGATTGAAAATCCTTGTGTCGGTAGTTCGATTCTACCTCAGGCCACCATTTAAGTTTTTTTACAGAATAATTATTTTTATAATAGTAAGCTTTTTTACCAAAAGAGAAAAATTAACTAAGTCTTATTAATTTTTCAATATTCGTCGCACATTGCCGTTACAAGAGAACCAACCATAAACGCATTTTGAGGAAGGTTATTCATTTCAAAAGCATTTATCTCAAAACCTGCATTATCATACATGGGTGCAGTAAATTGAACGAGGGCATCCACTGGGCGTTCATCGTATGTCATTCCACCAGTAAGGTTGACATAGTTTTTACCATCAGTTGCATCTATTGCTTCCCATGAAGGAGATGAAAAGAAATTATCTACTAGATCGCCAATAGTTGCCTTACCACACTCATTGAATGTGCCGCCTTTAATCCTTTCTATTGTTGGGTCTTGGCTGCATGCTTGAAGAAAAAAGAGTGAGCTTAATAATAATATAAATTTCATCATATTCGTATATAAACAAATATTTGATTATATTTCAATTAATTTTTAAACCTAATTCAGAGCTCGCTACCGAAGCTTTATAGGTATTTCTTGTATTGCATGGACAAAATTGTTTGGTGCAACCTTCCAATCACCTGTTACTTTGTAACCTGGAAACCTAGATAAAAATTGTGAGAAAAATTCTCTTAGCTGCATTAATGCCACTGGCTTGCCTAAACATGTATGCCTACCAATTCCAAAAGCAAGATGCCTATCTGCATTACTTCTTAAAATATTAAAATCATCTGGACGGTCAAAAATATCAGGATCTCTATTAGCTGCTCCGTACCAAAGGGCAATCTTTTCATAGGGCCCAATTTTTTGCCCGCCAATCTCTGTCTCCACTAAAGATGTTCTTCTCATATGAATTACTGGGGATACGTAACGAACGGTCTCATTTATTAAGCCTATGATATTTTCAGAATCCTCTAGAACTAACTTCTTTTGATAAGGGTTATCATTAAGCAATTTAATGCCGCCACTCATCGTATTTCTAGTTGTATCGTTTCCTGCAAATATAATTAAGAGCCAAGAACCATCGAGAAACTCTGGTGATAATTCCTCTCCTTCTATTTGGGCATTGGCGATAGCGCTAAGTAAATCATTTTTTGGATTTTCTCTTTTTTGGTTGAGAATATATCTACCATAATCAAACATTTCTTCAATCATATTATTAAACATATCAATAAGTGCCGGATCGGGAGTGGTATCGGTAACCCCTCCTTTATTTTGTTTAATCTGTTCTAAAGTAAAATACTGAGCCAATTCTAGAAATTCCATCCATTCAACTAATTTCTGTCTATCTGCTTCAGGAATTCCAAGAATTTCAGAAAGTGTATATATGGGTAATTGTTGGGAAAGCTCCTTAACTAAATTAAATTCATTTAGCTTTTCAGCGTTATCTAAAAGCTGAGTAACTTTTATAGAAACCTTACTTTGCAGCTCACTTACAAAATTTGGTTTAAAAAAAGGCATATGCTCTTTTCTTAAATTTAAATGCATTTCTCCATCAAGGTTCAACATATGATCTATAGTTGATTTAAATAATTTAGGATGCCTGTTCTCCTCAGACCCTAATGTTAATAAGGTGCCAGTCGAATACTGGGAAGAAAAAATTTGTGGATTCATTGAAACCTTTTTTATATCTTCGTGCCTTGTAAGAACCCAATACCCTGGCTCGGGGTCGCCCAACATAGGAGGGTGAAAGAAAACGGGAGCATTTTCTCTTAGCTCTTTGTATAAATCAAAGGGCTGACCTTTTGTAAAAAGGTCTAAATCATTAAGAAATCCAGACGGCTTGTGTGTAAAACTTTTTTCGAAAGCAGGGCCATTAATTCTGTTATTAATTATTTTAGATGAAAGATTAAAATTTTTGGTCATATTTTATTCTACTCTTTTTGACACCTAATTGTTTTATATTATAAAAGTCTGTATTAATCTATTTGAGAGATCTAAGAAATTTATTAACAAAAAATAAGATGAATGATGTAAAAGGATATTGTCGGCCTGATTTTATTGAAATACAGAATATATTTTCTGATTCAATCACATCTGGTCATGAAACAGGCGCTTCTATTGCCATTGAGCATAAAGGCGAAATGATTGTTGATCTTTATGGTGGCTACAAAAATGCTGCAAAAGATATCCCTTGGGAAAAAGATACTCTTGTAAATGTTTTTTCAGTTACAAAAGGAGTTACAGCTGCTTGCGTTGCAATGCTTGTTGATCAAGGAAAATTGGATATTCACTCTAAAGTATCTGACTATTGGCCAGAATACGGGTGTAATGGCAAAGAGAATACAAAAGTTGTAGATTTTTTATGCCACAGATCAAATAACTTTGGTTTTAGGGATGGAATACCTATGGGCAGTTGGCAGAACTGGGATGTTTTCACTCAAGCGCTAGCTGAACAAGAACCATTTGGAGAACCAGGGTCTTCTCAAGGATATCACGCAGTTACATATGGGTGGCTTGTAGGTGAAATTATTAAAAGAGTTGATGGAAGAGATGTTGGAACATTTTTTAAAGAAGAGATCTCAGCCCCACTTAATATTAATTTTAAAATTGGTTTATCAGATGAGGATATGATTAATTGTGCAGATATGATTCTTCTTGAGGATGACAGAATCAAAGGACTGCCCTTCTCTAAAATTAAATATATTCCAGATCTCCTTCTCCCAAAGCAGTTTATAAACTTTAAAAAATTTCTAATAGCTGGTAATTTCAATATTGCCTTTCAGAGAAGAGAGGGAGAAACTAAAAATTACGTAAACTCAGCTGATTGGAGAAAAGCTCAAATACCCTCTGCAAATGGACATGGTACATCTGAAGGGCTAGCAAAATTTTATGGAATTCTTAGTATGGGGTGTGAGCGAAACGGTTATTCATTAATGTCACCAGATACATTGCATAATGCTTTTCAGCCACACTCAAGTGGACCTGATTCAGTTCTCTTTGGTTCAGATATAACTTTTGGTCTTGGTTTTGAGCTTGCAAGTAAAAAATTACTTAAAGTGAATTTTGCTCCGAGATTTATGGGCTCAATGTTTGGTCATGCAGGGATGGGCGGAGCTGTAGCATTTGGTGATGTTGATAAAAAAATAGGTTTCTCTTTTATTTGTAACGAAATGCATGCATCAAAAGATTTATATAAAACAGCTAATTTGTTGATTGATTCTTTATATTCAAAGCTTTAATCTTTTATTAAAGAATAAAACTATTTAAAAGGTACTCATTATGATTTCTGATTTACAAAAACCAATAGCTTCAGGTTTTGGACAAAAAACTGAACCTAGCGAAATACTCAGAGGAATAAGCTTGGATGGTAAAACTATTATTGTTACAGGTGGCTATTCAGGTATAGGTTTAGAAACAACAAGGGCGCTAAAAAATGCTGGAGCGCGAGTTATTATTCCTGCTAAAAGAGTTGATGTCGCAATAAATCAGCTTGATGGCATTGTAGATAAAAAAGATATAGCTGAAATGGATTTAGGCGATCTAAACTCAGTTCAGAAATTTGTAGATTCTTTTAATGAGCAGAATATTACTCTCGACATTCTCATAAATAATGCAGGTATTATGGCCTGTCCTGAAACAAGAATTAATCAAATTTGGGAGAGTCAATTTGCGATCAACCAAATTGGCCATTTCCTACTAACAAATGGATTAATGGATTCTATGAAAAAATCTGAGGATTCTCGACTGGTGAGCCTTTCTTCCTCTGCGCATTCTATTTCTGGAATAATTTGGGATGATATACATTTTAAGAGTAATCCGTATGATAAGTGGGTAGCTTATGGGCAATCCAAAACAGCGTCCTCCCTATTAGCAATTGAATTTAATAGACGTATGAAAGATCATGGCGGCAAAGGTTTTGCAGTCCATCCTGGCGGGATAATTACACCACTGCAACGTCATCTTCAGAATGAAGAAATGGTTGCATTTGGGTGGACGAACGAAGATGGAAGCCTATCTGATTTTGCACAAAAACACTTTAAGACTCCAACACAAGGAGCGTCAACCTCGCTATGGTGTGCAACTAGTCCAATGCTGAATGAGATTGATGGAGTGTTTTGTGAGAATTGCAACGTTGCAGAAAGAAAAGCAAACCTAGATGAATCAATGTTGCGTTATTTTGGAGTTGCAGATTGGGCAATTGATACTGATGAAGCTGATAAGTTATGGGATAAAACGGAGGTTATGCTATCTCAGTAATTCCTGGTTAGTCTTGCAAATCCTTCTTCCAAGAGAATATTGAAAAAGGTATTGTACATATGTATATTAATGCCAAAATATTTAGCGTATGCCAAGGCAAGTTAATCATAGTTAAAATAATAATTAAAAATATAAATAAAAAACCAAGCTTTGATTTTATTAAAAAATTTCTACCTTTAATTGAAAACGTTGGAATCTTACTAATCAATAAACCACTTATTAAAATCACGTAGCCAGCAACAATATTTATATTCTCGTAAGCCCATTCGTAACCAATAAAAGTATGAGTCAGTGGAAGCAAGATTAATATGGCCCCTGCAGGAGTAGGAATTCCAATAAAAAAATCCATTCTTTCGACTTCACTATTCTTTGATTTCTCATGCAGAACATTGAAGAGCGCCAGCCTTAGACAAGAAAAAATAATAAAAATTAAAGTAGCAAAAACTCCAATACTACTATTTTCATAATAAAAAATAGCCATGTAGATTATAATGCCAGGCGCCACCCCAAAGCTCAGAAAGTCTGAGAGTGAATCAAGTTGAAAGCCAAGATCTGATTCGCTTTCAAGGTGCCTTGCAAGCATTCCATCAAGAGCATCGCATACTCCAGCAATTAAAATACAAATTACTGCAAAGTTGTAATCACCCTCAATTGCAAACCTTATAGAACTGAGCCCAAAACTTAATCCTGATAAGGTAATTAAATTTGGTATTAAAGCTTTAAGATTCAACCTCTTCATATATTTTCAGCTAAAGTTGCCAAGAGGCTCTCTCCTGCCACAACTTTATCGCCAACCTTGCAATTTACTATGGAATTCTTGGGTAAGTAAATATCTACTCTTGATCCAAACCTAATTAACCCATACCTTTCACCCTGATGAAGATCTTGATTTTTTGATACAAAGCTGAGAATTCTTCTAGCAATTAAACCAGCAATCTGAACCACCACCACCTCAGTGCCTTTTTCACTGGAAATAATAATGCTGCTTCTTTCATTTTTTTCACTAGCTTTATCTAGGCTAGCATTAAAGAAACTACCTTCTTTATAAACAATATTTTTAATTACTCCTGATATTGGGGTTCTATTAATATGAACATTAAAAACATTCATAAAAACACATATACGAAGCATTTCATTAGAGTCTAGTCCTGTCTCTTCAGGGGGGCATGCCCTATCAATTAAACAAACTTTTCCATCTGCAGAGCTAATAATTGAATTAGGAATTTTAGGGTTCTTTCTCTTTGGGTTTCTAAAAAAACATAAAGTAAAAATAGTTAAAAAGAGACCAAGTATCGCCATGAGTGGAAGAATAAAATATATTAAGCATGATGCAATAAAAAAAATGAATGCAAATTTCCACCCCTCGGGATGAATATAATATTTGCTGTTAGAGTCATTTTTTATCATTTTTTATCATTTTTTATCATTTTTTATCATTTTTTATCATTTTTTGTCTTTATTAATAGCACTTTTTTATATTCAATGATTTAAGGTGATGAAGTATAGTTTAAGTATGAACTTTTTCCAAAATATGATTTCTTCAATTATGAAGAATGTTCTTAGCTTGAGTAGGCTTCGTACTCAGGACTTTGGCACTCTTCATAAAGATATAAATAAGGCAGCTGATTCAGTTATGTCTACAACCGGTGAGGTCTCATCAATCGTTTTTGCTGAACATCTTCTTGAACTAATAAGTGAACAAGCTGACGAAGAGCTACTTATTTTCTTGAATTATCTTTTAAAAGAATATGATATAGACACAGAATCTTTGTTAAAAAATGTTCAAGCATATCAGTCTGAAAGAAATCAAAATAACTTAACTTTAATATCAAGCTCATCAGAACCAAAGTGGATTGAGTTATTTAGGAGGCTAAATGCTACTCCTGCTGGAACTCACAAACTTATCAAATTGAGAGAAAAGATTAAAGATCTTCTGGCTGAAGGTAATTCAGAGCTAGAATCTTTAGATAAGGGCTTACTTAAGCTTTTTAAATACTGGTTTAATCCATCTTTTTTGGTATTGGAAAAGATAGACTGGTCAACTCCTGCAAACGTTCTTGAAAAAATTATAGAATATGAAGCTGTTCATGAAATCAACTCTTGGGATGACCTAAGGGCCAGATTAGCTCCCAGTGATAGATACTGTTATGCTTTCTTTCACCCCTTAATACCAGAAGATCCTCTTATTTTTGTTGAAGTTGCATTAACTAACAGAATACCTGAATCAATAGAAGAGGTAATAAAGATTGAAAGAGATGAAATTGAGTTTGATCAAATTAATACAGCTGTATTTTATTCCATCTCTAACTGCCAGAAAGGCCTATCTGGAATCTCCTTTGGAAATTTCTTAATAAAAAAGGTTGCTCATAAACTTAAACAAGAAATTACAGGATTGGATAATTTTGTGACTCTATCGCCAGTTCCTGGCCTAATGAGGTGGCTAGAAAATAATGCTCCATTAACTTATGAAAAGTGCAAAGATAAGATAGTTGAGAATGATGAGCTTACTCATAAAACTATTAACTATCTTACAGAGTCTAGTAGAGATGATGGATTGCCAAATGATCCAGTAGCAAGATTTCATCTCGGTAATGGCGCGATACTAAAACAAATTAATCTTAATGCTGACCTTTCAAATAAAGGCTTAAATCAATCAGATGGCATAATGGTCAACTATTTATATGATCTTGCTACTGTTGAAAGAAATCATGAATTGTTCTTTGAAACCAAAAAAGTTTTACTTTCCAATGAGATAAAATCACTTAAAAAGAAATATAGCTAATTCTTATGAATCAAACTTTAACTTTATACCCAATATGTGAACCATTTGATCATGGGTTCATTGAAAGAGATGGCCATCAAATATACTTCGAACAATGTGGCATTCCTGATGGCAAACCAGCAGTTTTTCTTCATGGTGGTCCTGGTGGTGGAGGCAGCACTCAAGTAAGAAGATTCTTTAATCCTGAAATATATCGCATAGTAATTTTTGATCAAAGAGGTTGTGGAAGGAGCACTCCTCACGGACTCCTTGATAACAATACAACCTGGGATTTGGTTGAAGATATTGAAGAGCTTAAAAAAATGCTAAAAATTGATAAATGGCTAGTATTTGGAGGTTCCTGGGGTAGCACCTTATCCCTTGCATATTCGCAGACTTACCCAGACTCTGTGAGTGAAATGGTTCTTAGAGGAATATTTATGCTTAGAGAAAAAGAGCTTAGCTGGTTCTACCAACATGGTGCTAGTAGTATCTATCCTGAAGCATGGCAATATTTTCTAGAGCCTATTAAGGAAGAAGATCGAGGAGATCTAATATCTGCATATCATAAAATTTTTAATGGCATTGATGAGAATAAAAAATTAGAAGCAGCTATAGCATGGTCAAGATGGGAAGGCTCCACAAGTAGCCTGGCTTATAATCCTGAAATCGCAGATAGCTTTTCGGATCCTAAATTTGCTCTTGCATTTGCTCTTATTGAAAACCACTACTTTGTTAACAAGGGATTCCTTAACCATGAAAATCAATTAATAGAATCTGGGATAAATATTATCCGTTCAATTCCTACGATCATTGTTCAAGGAAGATATGACATGGTATGCCCTATGACTACCGCATGGGAGCTGTCACAAAATTGGCCTGAGGCAAAACTTGTTGTTGCACCCTCCTCTGGTCACACTGCTTTTGAAAAAGAGATTACACATGAATTAATTAAAGCAACAGATTTATTTGGTTTGAATGTTTAAAAATATTTCATTTGTAGGCATGGCTGGTTGTGGGAAGTCTACTATTGGTAAAGCTTTATCTATTGAGCTTTCTATATCTTATGCTGATACGGATCTATTAATTGAAAGTAAATATAATGAATCGCTTGAAAATATTAAGCGAAGTAAAGGATATAAATTTATAAGAATGGAAGAGGAAAGAACAATCCTTAATTTAAATAAGGATTTTAGAATAGTCTCCACTGGTGGAAGTGCTATTTATTCTAACGCCGCTATGAGTCACCTTAAATCTTTTACAAAAGTAATATACATTTTAACTCCGTTGAATATTATTAAAAAAAGAATAGGTGATGGACAAGAAAGAGGATTTGCCGTTCCGGATGGAATGAGCATTGAAGATGTTTTCTATGAGAGAGAACCCCTCTATAATAAATGGGCAGATAAAACGGTTGATGGTAGTCTTTCGATTGATCAACTGATAAAAATAATTTCAAAATTCTAAAATGAATAAACCTAAAGTTTTAATAATTGGTGCAAGTGGGCTTGTTGGTGGAGAAATTCTAAAAACTACTGAGAATATGGGCCAAGATATAGTTACTCTTTCAAGAAAAAAGCTCAAATCAAAAAATCAACATACCAAAGAAATTATTATTGATTTTGATAATCTCCAGTCTTCAGATATACCTGAAGTGAACCATGTATATATTGCTCTTGGAACAGAATTAGATACTTCAGAGCTTATATATATAAAAAAATCTAAGAGAGAGGGATTTAGAAAGGTTGATTATGAGTACGTTACAAAATTAGCTAAAATGGCACATGAAAACGGAGCAGAATCTATTTCTATAGTATCTGCAGTGGGGGCTAATAAGAGCTCTAAAAATCTTTATCTAAAAACAAAAGGTGAGATGGAAGAAAAGGTAATTTCAATTTGTTATAGCAAAACAATTTTCGCCGAACCTGGGCATTTATTGGGACAAAGGCCTTTAAAAAAAATCAGACCTGAGGTACCAATAATGGAGTTTGGAGCAAGAATACTAAAACCACTAATGATTGGTCCATTAGAAAATTTAAAATTTATTGAGGCATCTTTAGTTGCAAGATCTATGGTTAAACATATGAATAAACCAACTGATAAAATTGTCAGGCTGAGGTACAACGAACTGATTAATGCCTAATACAAATGCTTATTGGAGCGAACCATTTTTCTGATTGCATATGTTGAATTAAGAAACCAGAATACAGATGCAAAAAAGAAATAATATAAGCCAGCATTAAGTTGAACGATCATGGCCAATATACTTCCTGCAGATATAGCATAAAAACCTAAAAGTCTTTTATTATATTTTTTTGAAGCAATAAGGGGTGCGGCCACCAAAGTACCGAAAAAAACACTAGTTATTTGAATTATTTCAAAGATAGTCATACTGATAAACACAAGGGATTGTGCCTATAAGTATAAATATCGAAGCATTATGAATATATTTTTTATAAAGTAAAGAAAAAATTTGAACTTTTTGTAAAATGATCTAATCTTATAATTATTACTAATATGGAGTGTATAACATGAAAATAATACTAGCTTTAATCCTTATGATTTCTCTCACCTGGGTTGCGGCAGATCACTTCTCTAACAAAACTGTTTCTGATGCAGATACTACCGAAATGAAACTTGATGAGAATATGGAAATATCTGATGCAGATACTACCGAAATGAAACTTGATGAGAATATGGAAATATCTGATGTAGATACTATTGAAATCAGGCTTGATGAGGATATGGAAAAGCCTGGCAAAGTTAAAGAAAGAATGATGAATAATCCAAACTACCTGATGAATCAAAAAGAATGTAAAAAAGTAAAGGATGTGGTTGCAGGAATTTTATCAATGAGTGATGGGGTATGGAGAGAAATCAAAAAAAACCCTGAGGACAAGGAGAAGTGGGCTGAAGTCATAGCTTTATCTAGTCTAACCTCAAACTACTCGAATATTTATGATGTCTGGTGTAAAGACTTAGCCCATCATAAAATAAAAAATATGAAAATAAAGACTAAAAATCAAATAAATAATAAGGATGGGAAAGATAAGGATGATTAACTAAAACTTGCCTCTTTGAAAACGCATTCTTATAGAGTAAACCCTTATTAGAGCTACGAAAGTTAAGATTGATTGGGTGAAGATAGAAATAGTAATTGGGTTTGACCAGCTCCAATTATCAATGGTTAACCATAATAAAAAGGTTTGAAGAGGAAAATTAATTACTGCGCCCATTAACACAACAATTACAGCCTCTCTAAATGCAACTTTTTCTGTCTTATTCATAATTTTTTCCTTTTATATTTTTACACCAGTACCATACGCAAGTATTTCTGATGCCCCCTGTGTAATCGTTGAAGTTTGAAACCTAAAACATACTATGGCATTTGCTCCTTTTGCTTTGGCATCTTCTAACATTCTAGAGTAAGCCTGCTCTCTAGATGATGCCAATAGTTTTGAGTAACCAACAAGTTCTCCTCCAATAATATTCTTAAGACCAGCAAATATATCGGATCCAACATTGCGCGACCTCACTGTACTGCCTTGAACAATTCCAATATGCTGCTTAATTTCCACACCAGCTATATCGTTTGAAGAAACAACTATCAGTTCATCGTTTATAATAAAGTTTCTATTATTTTCCATGTAATATAATTAAAAATGATTTAAGTTATCAATATAATGCAGAAGTTAATAGAAGCAAAGTTTTCCATAGGAAATATAGTTAAACATAAATACCTAGACTTTAGAGGAGTTATTTTTGATCTTGATCCTGAATTTAATAACTCTGAAGAGTGGTATAACTCCATACCAGAAAAGATAAGACCTAAAAAAAATCAGCCTTTTTATCATTTATTTGCTGAGAATGAGGACATTTTTTATATCGCTTATGTTTCTGAACAAAATTTATTAATTGATGAGTCTGGAATCCCATGCAATCATCCTGATATAAAAAAAATGTTTTCTAAATACGATGGTAAGAATTACTCTCCCCACATGAGATCTAAGAATTAGTTTTAAGCTTCAAGATCTGCAACCTGAATTGCAGTGACAAACACGTCCATAGCGTCTTTAAGCTCATCTAAGTCTACAAATGTTGGAGCCAATCTAAGCGTATTATCTTTGGGATCAATTCCATGAGGAAAAGTTGCACCAGCAGGAGTTATCAATACTCCAGCTTCTTTACATAATTCCACTATTCTGGATGCAATGGGTTTTTGAGATGTAAATGTAATAAAGTAACCGCCTGTAGGTTTTGAATATGATCCTATATCAGATCCTATGACTTCTAATGCTTGATAAGCAATTTCAAACTTTGGCTTTACTAATTCGGCATGCTTGACCATGTGTTTTTTTATATCATCTGACGCTCTTAAAAAACTGTATATGTCTTTTTTGATTGATTTTATCAGGGCAAATTACCATCGATTCCCTCATTTTTTTTATGAGAGAAAGATTTTTTCCTGAAGCAGCCATGAACGATAGACCTCCTCCACCAAATGTTACTTTTGAAAAAGATGTAACTTCAACCACTTGTGCAGATGCACTCTCTTCTGTGGCTATTTCCCATATTGGTTTTTGAGATTTGGTTGGCATAAAATCATGAACGAGATAAGCGTTATCAAAAATGAATAGGAAGTCTTTAGAATAAGATATCCCAATATTAAAAATATCTCTTAAATTACTATCTGAATAAACCTCTCCAGATGGGTTGGAATGCCTTGGGACGCAAAGCATACCCACAATATTCTTGTTTGTTTTCATTAAAAGTTTTAACGATTCTATATCGGGCCCATCATTTGTAAGTGGAACTGTTAGCATTTCAATACCAAAGTCTTCCAGCATTCTAAAATGTCTATCAAAGCCAGGCACTGGACAAATTACCTTTGGACTCTCCATATCCTTCCATGCAATTGGTTCAGCAAAAAGATAGTTAGCTAAAATTGTTTGGTAAGTTAGTAAGAGGCTGGACTGCTCGCCCGTTATTATGTTCTCATAAGGCGCAGAGAGAAGCTCAGAACCAAGCTTTCTAGCACCCTCTATACCTAGAGGCTCTCCGTAGTTCCTTAAGTCAATCGACCCTTCGTAAGGTTCTACTTCCATGGATAGAAGCTCATTTGAAAGATCTAACTGGGATGCATGCGGCTTACCTCTGGTGATATCAATTGATAAGCCTTTGGCTTTGATTTCTTCAAAATGAGTTAGAATGTTAGACATATATTTCTTATTTTATAGGATATAACTTAGAGTTGTATATGTAATATAAGTTATAAAGAATAGGTTAAATATATATAGTTTTAATTCTTATTAAAGGTTTTTTGTATGAGTGGACTTTGGGTTGTATCGATTTTATTAGTAATAGTCATTCTGCTGTTAATATCAATTATCTTTTTAAATCTTAAAGAAGATCCTTCAAAATCATCTAATGAGGAGTCTTTAAAAGATATTGACAAGGCCATGGAAAGGCAAGAAATAAATATATCTGACCTAACAAAAGATATTCAATCCTTCCACGACCCATTAGATAAACTGAAAAGGTACCTATCTGGAGGAACTCTTGCTGGAAAATTTGGAGAGTGGTCTCTTGAGGCCATAGTGCAAGATATTTTTCCGCCCAGTCAATTTGAAAAGAATGCAGAGGTAATAACTGGTTCGGGTAAAAGAGTAGAAATTGTCTTAAAAATGCCTGAAGGGTTTGCTGTTGCCAATAGATGCTAAATTTCCATCTGGGTTGTATGACAATTATTTAGCTTCTATTCAGCAAAGCGATGAGAGGTCTGTAAAAAAATCAATTGATGACATTAGAAGGCATGTAATAAAAGATGCGATAGATATAAAAGAAAAATATGTTCAAACTGGTATAACAATAGATCTGGGTGTTATGTATATACCTAGTGAGTCACTGATGCAGTTGATAGATTCTATTGATAACCTACGAGAGCAAATTTTTAGAGACTCAAGAGTGTTGATCATGGGCCCTAATTCTCTTGCTGCATATCTAATAAGCGTACATATGGGTTTTAGGACCTTGGCTTTAAATGAAAGAGCTGGTGAGATCATGGAAGAGTTTGGAAAACTAAAAAAAGAATTTGAAAAATTTAGTAGCTCAACAGATGATCTATTAAAAAAGGCAGATGCAATGCTAAAGTCTGTCAATGAGCATGCCACAAGGGAGCGCCAGATGGGCAAGGCAATTAAGAATATGGATCAGCTAGATTCTTAGTGGTAAAACCTTCGCCACATATTGAAACCAAAAAATAAAGCAGCTATCCATAAAAGTACTTCAGGTATATTTGGATTACTGTTATAGCCAAAAAATCCTTTTGCAAAAACTCCAATAGAACCCTTGTCGTGAAGTGGGTGATAGATTTTTGTGCCCTCTTCTGTTTTCTGGGGCTCTAAAATATTCCAAGGTCTATATACTTCTGATTCTTCTATTTTTTCAGATTTAACTAGATACTCTTCAAATTCATGGGTTCCATAAGCAATCATCCCGGCTGCTAAAAATACTAGTAACAAAGTTGTGTATTTAAATACATTTTTTAAGTTAATTCTTCTTCCCTGAAGGACGATTAAATATCCAATTAAAATAGCAAGGACAGCACCTGCCAAAAAGCCAACGTAAGAAAATGATCCTGTTATTGTGAAGCTAGAGATTAAAAATACCGCTGTCTCAAAACCCTCTCTCAAAATTGCAAAAAAGACTACAAAGAAAACACCCCACGAAGATAGTTCTATAGCGCCAAGTGTTTTCCCTTCAAGTTCTTTTCTGTCACTGACATGTTTTGATAGCCAAAAAATAACATACCAAATTAGGATAGCAGTTAAATATAAGAAAATTGCTTCAAAAAGCGCAGCGGTAGAATCGTTGCCAAGGGAGTTTTTAGCAATTAACACCAAATACCCAACCAGAGCGCTAGCTACAATAGCCGCAGCTACTCCAGCCCACAATTTATAAAGATGACTTATCTGATTTGATTTTTCAAGAATCAAATAAATAATACCCACCACCAAAGATGCCTCTAGCACCTCTCTAAATGTAATTATAAATTCACTCATATTGTATGACCTCGTATATATTTCTAGATGAGAATGATTCTTATTTAAATTGTAGCTAACTTTTGAATAAATTTGAAGCCCATTATTTATTGATTAGCTATAGGCTTTTAGAAGATTAGTTGAGACAATGGGCAATGAAAAAAGTAGCAGTCATTGGAGCAGGCATTGCTGGCACAACAACCGCATATGCTCTTCTAAAAAAAGGCTACAAAGTCACTATTATCGATTCTAGACGCTATCCAGCAATGGCAACAAGCTATGCTAATGGCGGTCAGTTAAGTGCAAGTAATGCAGAAACATGGAATACGCCTAAAAACGTAATGAATGGCATTAAGTGGATGTTTAAACCAGATGCACCCTTGCTATTTAATCCTTCTCCTGAAATTCAAAAATATAAATGGATGATGGGTTTTTTATGGGCAACTCTTAAGGGAGAGCATAAAAAGAGTACTCTTGAAACTATTGATATGGCTAAAAAAGCAAGGGAGACCTATTTTAAAATTGCTGAAGATGAAGGGATAGAATTCGAACTTTTAAAAAAAGGTATTTTAAGATTCTATGATTCAGAAAAAGAATTTAAGCTCGATCAGGCAAAAAAATCATGGCTAGATCAAGAGGGAATGGAGTGGAACACCCTTACAACAGAAGAAGTAAAAGAGCTTGAGCCTGCTTTTAAAAATAATGCCAACTATGAAAAAATTGTTGGAGGGATATATACAAAGTCAGATGCTAGTGGTGATATTCATAAATTCTGCACCAACCTAGAAAGAGTATTGGTTGAAAAGTATTCTGCAAACCTTCGGCTTAATACTACTGTCGAATATATATCTAGACAGAAAGGCGAGCTCGTTCTGACCATGCGAAAAGAAAATGAAATTATGAATGATTCATTTGATAATGTGGTTATTTGTGCAGGGGTTGGCTACACAAAGCTTCGCAAGTAGACTTGGAGATAAAATGAATATCTATCCTGTAAAAGGATATAGCATCACAATAGATTTAAAAGACGAACTTTCAAAAAGCTGTGCTCCTTCGGTATCGCTTATTGATCAGCCTGTAAAAATAGTTGCAAGTCGTCTTGGCGACAGATTTAGGGTTGCTGGTACTGCTGAACTTGCAGGTATAAATACAGATATACGTCAGAATAGAATTAGGCCACTGTTAGATTGGGTTGAAAAATATTTTCCCAATGTTAGTACAGAAACTTATACCCCTTGGGCAGGTCTAAGGCCAATGACTCCCAATATGATGCCAATAACTTCTGAAAGTAGGATGAAAGGAGTCTTTTATCATGCAGGTCATGGCCATCTTGGCTGGACATTAAGTGCAGAAACTGCAAATCAGGTTGTAGCCAAGATAGAGGCAGCATCCTAAGGTAAATCTATAATTTCCCAGTTATTTTGTTCACTTAATTTTCTTAATTGATCATCTGGGTTCACTGCTATAGGCTCGTGCACTTTGCTTAGCAAAGGCAAGTCATTAATAGAGTCGGAATAAAATATAGTATCTTCAAAATTAGTAATGCCATTTGAGGCAGCCCATTCTTTCACTTTGATAAGCTTTCCTTCTCCCAACGCAGGTCTTCCTAAAACTTTTCCAGTATAAACTCCATCAGTAATCTCTACATCGGTTGCAACAACATTTTTAAAACCTAATCTTTTTGCAATTGGCTCCACTATGACAGAATTAGTAGCAGAGGCTAAAAGCATAATATCATTATCATGATTGTGATTATGCAAAAGTCTAAGAGCATAAATATTTATCATTGGTTCTATAACGGTATTTAAAAATTTATATAAGAGATCTGTTATTTGATTGGATGTTTTTCCTTTTATTGTTGAGAGGGCAAACTCGGCCCATTCATCATAATCAAGTTTTCCTTCATAGTATTGATCATAAAAATACTTATTTCTTGATTCATATTCTTTCTGGTCGACATGACCCTCTTCTATTAAAAAATTAATCCATGAATAATCAGAATCTCCTTTAAGAATGGTATTATCTAAATCAAATATTACTAATTTTTTTTTCATAAAATATCAACTATTACAATGATCAATGAACCAGGATACAGATTAAACGTTGGCCTTATTATTATTAATGATAAAGGCAAACTACTACTATGCAAAAGAAAAAAAACTACTAATTGGCAATTTCCTCAAGGAGGTATTGATGATGGAGAGACTCCTAAAAAGGCTGCAAAGAGAGAATTATTTGAAGAGGTAGGAATATCTTCCAGCTCGGTTAAGTTTATTGGGGCAACTAAAAATTGGATTAAATATGATATCCCATTGAATCAAAGAAAAAAACATTTCATAAAAAAGAAAATAATAGGCCAAACTCAGAAATGGTTTATGCTTAAACTTACTAAAAAAGTAGAAATTAGCTTTATCAATGACCCTGATAATGAATTTGATGAATATAAATGGGTATCCTATTGGTACCCTTTATTTATGATAGTTTCCTTCAAGAAAGAGGTTTATAGAAGTATCTTAAGTGAGATGAAACAGCTCTACTGTAATGAGATTACAAATGATTGAAGAGGTATTAATTTTTATTTCATTGGGTATTTTTTCTGGATTAATCGCAGGAATGTTTGGTATTGGCGGGGGTACATTAATAGTTCCTATTTTAGTGACCTGTTTTATTGGTCTAGGTTTTGAGGATGCAATCGTTGTTCATATGGCTATCGGCACATCTATGGCAAGTATTTTTTTTACTGGAGTGGCATCTGCAAATGCCCATATGAAAAAAAATGCAATTGATTTTCAAGTTATGCGACCTGTTGTGATTGGAATAATTTTTGGATCATTTCTGGGTGCTGTGTTTGCAATTCAAATAGCAGGACCCTTTCTGAAAATAATAATAGGTTTGTTTGCACTATTTGTGGCAATTCAAATGATTTTTAATATTGAATTATCAAGAAATAAAAATACAAATAATGGGAATAAATCATATTTGGTAGGCTCATTTATTGGCTTTCTATCATCGGTTTTGGGTATAGGTGGTGGAATTTTTTCAGTTCCCTACTTTAAGAGTTCGGGAATGAGTCTTACATCAAGTATAGGAACATCTGCAGCTTGTGGAATACCAATAGCAATATTTGCATCTTTTGGGTATGTCTTAATGGGTCTAAACAATTCATTATTACCCAATATGAGTCTGGGATACATTTATCTTCCAGCGGTCCTAGGTATATCTTTTACTAGCATTTTTACTGCCAGTTATGGAGCAAAAATAGCTCATTTTGTTTCAGAAAATATTCTTAAAAAATTACTTATTTCTTTGATGCTTTTAATAGCAATATATATGATAGTTTTATGATTATTGAACTATCAAGCTTTTTTAATAACCCTAGTCTCATAGAAATGGGACCAATAAAAATTCAGTATTATGCAGTCTCTTGGTTGTTGTCAGCTTACTTAATATATTTATTTCTAAAATATAATAAAATTATTGCTGAGGTTGGCTTGTCAGAGGAAAGGGTTAATGACTTGGTGTTTCTATATGGCCTTTTCTTTGGAGCAATGTGTGGAGGCAGAGTTGGCTATATGCTCTTTTATGGAACTGATCAATTGGTTAGTAATCCTGTCTCTCTTTTTTACGTATGGCAGGGAGGATTGAGCTTCCACGGAGGGTTACTGGGTGTTGTGCTTAGTATCGTATTATTTTGTAAAAAATATAAAATAAAATTTTTAAGATTGATGGATGCTGTAGCCCTTTCTATGCCAATTGGTCTTGGTCTTGTCAGAATAGGAAATTTTTTAAATGGTGAGCTGTATGGTAAGCGAACAAATGGTGAATGGGGTTTTATTTTTCCGACCGATCCTTATGGAGACCCAAGACACCCTTCTCAATTATATGAAAGTTTTGGGGAAGGTTTGGTATTATTTTTGATGTTGTATATTATAAGTAAAATTTATAAAACACATGGTATTGTTTGTTCATCATTCCTTATACTATATGGATCGATTAGATTTATAATTGAATTTTTTAGACAACCTGATGTTCATATTGGCTACGTGGCATTAGAATTTTTAAGCATGGGTCAGCTCCTTTGCATTCCAATGGTAATAATTGGTTTCATTTTGCTTTCCTATTCAAGGAGTAATGCATGAAAGCATACCTAGATCTTCTTCAATATATTTTAGAAAGTGGTGACGAAAAGGATGATAGAACCAATACAGGCACTATTTCATCGTTCGGACATCAGTTAACTTTTGATCTAGAAGAAGGGTTTCCAGCTGTAACAACAAAATCACTCGCATGGAAAGGTGTTGTCTCAGAGCTACTTTGGTTTCTTGAAGGATCAAGTGACGAGAGAAGACTTGCTGAAATAAGGTTTGGCAAAAATCGAGATCAACTAACGGATCTAACTAAATATTCAACCATATGGACAGATAATGCAGATAACCAAGGTGTTGCCTTGGGGTATGAGAATAATGATTTAAAAAAGGAACTTGGTCCCGTATATGGGGTGCAATGGCGAGATTGGGGTGGGATAGATCAAATAAAAGAATTACTTAAAAATATTCAGAAAAACCCAAATGGCAGAAGACATATTCTTTCTGCATGGAATGTAGGCAAGATTAATGAAATGGCTCTTCCTCCATGCCATGTGATGTCTCAATTTTATATAAGTAAAGGGACTATTAGCTGTCATATGTATCAAAGAAGTGCTGACATGTTTCTAGGAGTTCCTTTTAATATTGCTAGCTACTCTTTGCTGCTTTGTATCTTTGGAAAAGTTCTTAATCTAAAACCAAAACGCTTTGTTCATTCTTTTGGTGATGCTCACATATATAAGAATTCAATTGATCAAGTAAAAGAGCAAATTGCTCGTGTGCCATTGCCATTACCAGCGTTAAACCTTCCCGATATAAAATCATTTGAAGATATTCATAAATATTCTATAGATGAATTTAAACTAGAAAACTATGAGCATCACCCTGCAATTAAAGCAAAAATGGCGGTATAAATGAAAATAATTTCTCATCTTGTTGCTGTATCAAATAACATGGTTATTGGTATTGATAATGATCTTCCTTGGAACTTGAAAACAGATTTAGCCCATTTTAAAAAATATACCCTTAATAAAACTATCATAATGGGAAGAAAGACTTTTGAGTCTATAGGGCGACCATTACCAAATAGAACTAACTTTGTTATATCAAGGACGCTGAAAGAAATTCCAGGCGCTCAAATTTTTGGGAGCATAGAGATGGCCATTAAAAGTGCAGAAGAAATTAATAAACTTGAATGCAAAAAGAATGAAATAGTCATTATTGGTGGGGGCTATTTATTTAGAGATACTATTGAGACAGTAAATAAGCTATTAATTACAAGGGTTGACTGTGACATTGAAGGAGATATATATTATCCAGATCTAGATCTAACAGAATGGAAACTTCATAGCAAAGAGTCTTTTAAAAAAGATGAAGATAATGACTATAATTTTAAGATAGAGGAATACTCTAAATTATGATTGGCTTTGAATGTACTCTCTTCTCAAAGCTAAATTTTTAACTCTAATTTCTTCATTCTCAGTATATTTAATCCAATTATTTGCCTGCTTCTTAATTTTCTTATCTTTATCTCTAGCAGCAATCCTAAATTGCTTCTTAGCATTATCAAATTCTTGCAACTCATAATAGGCCTGTCCAAGTGTTAAATGCACCTGAGATATCTTTGTAAGTTTACCTTTATCAAGACCTTTTTTAATTGCATCAACAGCTTGCTCTATTTTATCTTCAGATAAATATAAATTACCAAGTAGCACATAGGACTTACCATCTTTAGACATCTTTGCAGCTTTTTCTAAAGCTGGGATAGCTTTGTCTATTTCTTGAGCCATTCTCCATGAATCAGCTAAAAGTTTTAGATTCTTCTCATTACTCCGAACAACTGGCCCAGACTTTTCTACTTTAGTTTCAATTTTAGTAACCTTATCAATAACAGTTTCTGTTGTGGTTACGATTTTCTTTTGGCCAGAAGTTAGGACTTGAGCAGCCCAATATGGATTTTGATTAAGAAGAAGTAACTGAGTAAGAGCTAAGTATTCAGATTCTTTGTCGAGAAAATCCTTGGCATGAGCAGCCTTAAGCGTAATCATGTAATCTCTTTCTCTACCTAGTTGACCATATGTTCCACCTAGTTGAATAAAGTAAAGTTTTTTTGGATACAAGTTTACTAGAATTTCATAAATATCTAGTTGGAGTAGCAGGGCTTTGTTTTCACCAATTTCTTTTTTTAGCTCATTGATACAAGCTGCAACAATAACGTACCAATTCTCTTTTGGTTTATAACCTTCTTCTTCAGCCATATTGATTGCTGTTTCCATAGATGACCTAGATTTTCTAAAATCGCCCAGCTGAAAATAGGCCTGGCCAAGAAGTGACCATGATTGAGCCGTTACTGTTTCAACTTCATCCATCCAAATTAAAATTAAATCAACACCTCTTTGATATTTTTCTTTTACTAAATTTAATTGAGCTAACGTAAGCAAGCCAGATGTCCTTAATGGAATTGTTACCTCAGGCTCAGCCAAAAGCTTTTCATAGGCTTGGATTGCTTGATCATACTTGCCATCTGAAAAATAAACATATCCCCATGTATTCCACATAACTGATCTATCATAACTTTTTAAATTTTCTTGATCATCTCTCAGAGCTGTTAATATTTCTAAAACAACTTCCATATCTGGAGCAGGTTCGCCTTTTTCATTAACTACTTCTAAAGCTTCATATACCTTAGCCATTTTTTTTGCAGTTGAGGTTTGAAGGGCTCTAGCTTTTTTATACTTAATTTGCTTTTTAGGCTTTGAAGATTCCTGGGCTTCTACATAACTTGATGTGAAAGAAAAAGAAAAAGCCAATATGGCGAATGCATATACTAATTTTGATCTTTTAAAAACTTTAATCATTTTTCTCCATTTTAAAAGTAAATCTATGTTTAACTGCCTCTACAGCTGTTGGCTTGCCATCAACTATTTTTGGTTTATATTTTAATTTTAATGAAGCTCTTACTGATGCACTGTTGAAAATTGAACATTCTCTCATTTGTACGTTAGGATCTTCTGGATCTCCACAATAACCCTCTAAGGCAACAGCATCTTCAACCGTTCCAGTTTCAGTGATTGTAAAAGATGTAATAGCAAACCCTTCTGTACCTCTTTCTTGGGCTCTTCTTGGATAAATGGGCTGGACTTTAAATAGTGGAATATATTCACCATCTCTAAAGAAGTTTCCACTTGCTTTGAAATTAGCCTTTGGTTTAGCCATTGAAACGTCTATTCCTGTTAATGGTTGAAGGTCGAGCTCTGGCTGAGCAATATCTTCTGGTTGCTCTTCAGGCTTTTCGGGCTTATCAACTTCGGTCATAAATGTATCTATTTGCCTTTCAGGCATTACAACATCAGCTAATTTTATTGATTTATCTTCTTTCACTCCACTATCGCCTAATGAAATAAGAATAACCATAATAAAAAACAAACCAGATGTAATTAATACAGAAAGGCCTAGGCCTGCAGCATATTTATTAGCATCAAAAGCTTTATTATATAAAGTCCTAAGTGGGCTAAATATTTTATTTAATAATTCACTAGCCTGGTTCATATTATTTTGGTTCTGAGGCTAAAGAAATAGCATTAACACCGGCTTCTCTGGCACCGTCCATTACTTGGATGATAGTGTCCGCCATTGCCTTCTCATCTGCCTGGATAACTACTGACCCTTTTGGATTATCAGCAAGAAGTTTAACTACGTTAGCTTTAACTTGACGAACATCTATTCTCCTTCCATCCATCCATACTTCACCAGTTGGCCCTACAGCAATAAGAATAGCTGCATTTTCTTGAGTCTCAGCAGTATCAGAATCAGGTCTATTAATTTCTAAACCAGGCTCTTTAATAAAGTTTGCTGTAACAATAAAGAAAATAAGCATAATGAACACCACATCAAGCATGGGAGTCAGATTAATTTCATCATTTTCCTCTTGTACCGCACTAGTTATTGCATTTCTTCTCATAATATTCCTCTATCTATAATTCTCTTTTGATAATGTCATTTAGTTCTTCTTCATGTCTTTTACTTTTGCTCGTTAGATAAATTGCAGCAAATGAACCTGATAAGGCAGCTACCATTCCTGCCATAGTTGGAAGTGTTGCTTTTGAGACTCCACCAGCCATTGCTCTAGCATCTCCCCCGCCATTGAAGGCCATGACCTGAAATACTTCAATCATCCCTGTAACTGTCCCTAAAAGGCCCAGCAAGGGAGCTAAGACTATACAAGTTTGGATAATACTTATGTTTTTATTAATTTCTATCTTGGCCTGAGACATCATTTTTTCTCTAATTTGAAGCGCATACCATGACTTCTTATCAGACCTAGAATCCCATTTTTTAGCTAGCTTTGAAACATACTCATTATGGGCGTGGGACAGATACCATATTCTTTCAAAAATCATACCCCACATAAAAAATACAAGAATAGCAATCAACCAAAGCACGCTTCCGCCTTGCTCCATAAAGTCTCTTATAGAAGAGAAGGCCTCAGTTATTGCAAATACTATATCCATAGTAAAAACCTATTTACTTTCTGCTCTCTCGGCAAGAATACCGGTACTTTGCTCTTCAAGAATACTAATAATTCCTCTTGCAGAAGACTGAGTAAATGAGTGCAGTAAACTAGTTGGAATAGCTACAAGTAGTCCTAGAACTGTTGTAACAAGAGCCTGTGAAATACCACCAGCCATTAATTTAGGATCACCTGTTCCGTAAAGAGTAATCATTTGGAAAGTTACGATCATTCCAGTAACTGTTCCTAAAAGACCAGCTAAAGGAGCAATGACAGAAATTATTTTGATAAACCCGATGCCCTTATCAATTGCTGGTCTTTCTGCCATGATGGCTTCAGCTAGTTTTAGCTCAAGAGTATCAATATCTTTTTCAAAATTCTCTTTACCCACTTTTAATACTCTTCCTAAAGGATTAGAAATATCAGCAGCCTCCTGATTAGCCTGTCTTCTTACAGCAGTTCCGATCATATACAAGCTATATAGCTTGTAGAAAGCAAACAAAACAGCTATCAAACCAACAGCAATAATTGCATAACCAACCTCTCTACCTTGTTGAGCTCTTTCCATTAATGATGGAGTCTGTATTAAGTTAGCAAGTAAACTTCCACCAGTTGGTCCTGTAGGATCAACTCCAAATTTAACTTGATCACCAATATCAGCATTACCTATAGCTTTTGCTGTTTTGGTATATCTGCCTGCAGGCTGTCTTGGAAGAAATGCATATTGACCTTTCGAAGAGGCATATTCTAAATACTTTCCATCACAAACTGCGTTAAATAATCCAACTCTAGTAACGCTACATTCAGAAGTAACACCATCAACATCAATAACATCTGTAGTAAATGAAACAACTTGAGCACTTGCTGCAAGCTCTCTTGTTAATTCATACCATAACCCTTCTATCTCTCTAATAGTTGGAAGTTCAGTTGTTTCTGACATTTTTCCAGTTAAATCATTTAAAAATTTAACTCTATCTTGACCATACTCAGCCCCAGTAAGTGATCCAGAAAATTGAACGGCAGCTTCTCCAGCAGAGCTTTGTAAGTGACCAAATAATTCAACCAATGAGCCTAGTTCTTTCTTATAGGCATCTTCTTTAACTCTCAGAATTTCTTCATTCTTTTTGTATTCAGCTTCCAAAGTATCAGCAATCTTTTCTTGACGAACTAACTCTCTTTTTTCAGCCGCTAGAATTGAAGCTTGTTTATTTTTATTTGCTAAGAATGAATTTTCTCTTTCATCATTTGCTGCTTGCTCTTGGGTTTTACCCTCTTTAACAAGTGCTAAAAGAGCTTCAACGGTTGAAATTTCAACAACTTCTTCGTTTGCATCTTGAGCGAACAATGAGCTTGCAAAAGATATTACTAGTAAAAATGGTAATAGATATAAACGACTCATTACACTTCTCCTTTAATTACTGGCATTAGTAACATATCTGTTGGGGCTAATTTCTTAGCCATTCTTATGCCGTTTCTGATTGGTTTTCTGTAACTTCCATCTAACTCATCCCAAGAATTTGTTTCGTTATTCCATCTGCCACTAGATCGTTCGTCTTTTGTTTGATAAAACATTCCAATTCTTCCAATGACAAGGATATTTACTACAGTACCATCTTGTAAGGCGCTCTCGTATGTATCGATTTTTCTTCCATATTCAGCTTCAATGTTATAAGCCTCTAATACCTGTCTTACCTGCTCTGAAGCAGTTACTTTTGGCTTAGCAAGAGACGATCTAACTAGATCAACTCTATTTTGTCTTTCTTCAATCCTAAAGGGAGTATCAAGATTAATGAAAGACTCAAGGCTCTCAAGCATTCTTTGGGCTAAAGGTGGTATTTGTCTTTGCATGACTACTACCTGAACCAACTGGTCATCTAGCTTGTCCATTAAGTCAAGCTGGGCTTCTATCTGGATTCTTTTTTGCTCGTTATAAAGCTTTAGTCCTTCAACTTGTTTCGCAGTAGCTTTCCACTCATTTACGATTTTGTCGGTCTTTTTTTCAGTTGCATCGATATTTTCTTGTGAAGTTGCTGATAACTCTTGATTTTCTCTTCCAACCTCAAGAACGCTTTCCATATCTGATGACGAAACAAAGCTCGACATAGAAATAAGCACACACAAGTGCACTAAATTAAAATTTTTATTCATATTAATCTCCCTAAAAGATTGCTCATATTAACAGTCAATTCAATAATAATAAAACTTTTTATAAGAATTATTGTAAAGAAAACTGTATCAATATTTTATCATCAACACTGGTGTTTCAGATTTATATTTAATGTATTCCTCATCTTGTCCCCATTTCTTATCAGCTCTAGCCTCTAACATCCGCACTCCACTTACATAAACAAGAAGTAAGTATGTAAATACTGGCGAGATTAAAGTTAAGTACTGAAGTCCATTAAGAGAAGAGAATGACATAACAGCCACACCTGCCCATAAAACTATTTCACCAAAAAAGTTTGGATGTCTTGATTTGGCCCAAAGACCAGTGGTTATAAATTTATCTCTATTTTCAGGTACTGATCTAAATTTAGATTTTTGATTATCGGCAATGATTTCAGTACAAAAACCATAAACAAATAACCCAAGCCCAATATAAAAAAGTGCATTCATTACCACGCCGGTTTCAGAAGATATGGCTGTTAAGGCACACATAGAACACATTGAAACCCAAAGGCCTTGAAGGGTCCAGGTCATAAAAAATTGTGTAGCAGATGGTTTTATAGAACGGAACCTTTTATCTTCTCCATCTTTATGTACTCTCATAAATAGAAAGGTCCCAAGCCTCAGAGCCCATAATGTAATTAATAAAACAATAGCAATATTAGCTCCGTTTAAAGTAGTAAATTGTTCTGAAGTTGAGGCCAATGAAAACCACATTACAGAAAGATATGTGATGCTCCCCATTAAGTCATAAAACTTTTCTGTTTGAAAAACATATGCTGGAATAAAAGCTATCCACTGAAGAGCAAAAGCAATAAAGACAACCTTTAAAACTAAATCGATACCAGTAGCGTTTGCCAACAGAGCTGCAACAAGAAATGCCACTGCTGAAATTACAATATTAATTACTTTATTCATAAATTACTCCCACCCACACATTCTATTTTCATTTTGTTTGTCCAGCCAATCCTTTAATGGCTTGTAATAATTCATCACAGAACTTCCACTTAGTTTTCTTGAGCCAGTGATATTTTCAAATGCATCTTGCCATGGAAGGCTCTGCCCCATTGCCATAGTAGAGATAATTTTTTCACCAACTTCTGAATTTCCATAAATAGAACATTCATGGAGTGCTCCCTGAAAATTCATTTCATTACATAATGATTCATGGAATTGGTATTGCATGATTCTAGCAAGATAGTATCTTGTATAAGGAGTATTTCCAGGAATATGATACTTAGCACCAGGGTCAAAGTAATCCTCTGTTCTGGCAACTGGAGATGTTATTCCTTGATATGACTCTCTCATATCCCACCAAGATTGATTTAAATTAGATTCATCAATCTCGCCATTAAAAATTCCTGATCTCCATTTGTCTAACATCAATGCCCAAGGTATAACTACGACACCCTCTAGAGCTTGTTTCATGAGCAAGCCTATTTCATCTTTTTTTGCAGCTTCTGCTTCTTCTGCTGATATAAAACCAATATCATTAAGATAACCTGGTGTAATAGATAGAGTTAGTAGATCACCGAAAGCTTCATGGAAACCATCGTTGGCTCCACCTTGAAACAAAGTAGGTAAATGGTTATAAGCTTGATAATAAAAAATATGTCCTAATTCATGATGAATGGTACTGAAGTCTTCTTCATTTTTTTCAATACACATCTTTATTCTTAAGTCATTGTTTGCAGAGTCTAAGTTCCATGCAGATGCGTGGCATTGAACTGATCTATCTGCAGGTTTTATAAATAGTGATCGCTCCCAAAATGTTTCAGGAAGGGAATTAAATCCCATAGATAAAAAGAAATTTTCAGCATATTCAACCATCTGCTTTTCATTGATATTCCTATCTTTAATTATTTGAGTAACATCAATAGGATTCGTTTCTTCTGCTTTGTATACAAGATCATAAATATTTGACCATGACTGTCCCCACATGTTTCCCAAGAGATGGACAGGCAATGGCCCATCAAGAGGAACTTCTTCATCTCCATACTTGGAATTAAGTTCACTTCTAACATGACAATGCAATGCCTCATATAGAGGTTTTACTTCTTCCCAAACTCTGTCTGTTTCTTGTAAAAATTCTTCTGCTGGCATGTCGTATTTACTGAACCATAAATCACTTAGACCTTCAAAACCAAGATCTTTTGATCCTTGATTTCCAATTTCAACCATACGCATATACATCGGCTTCATAGGTTTACCTATTTCATGCCAGCCAGTCCAGGCTTTAAGTAATTCGCTAGGATCTCGTGAATTATCTAAAATTTGTTCGAAATCGCCTAACTCATAACATGTTCCGTCTTCATAACAATGCTTACCACTTCCATACATTGCATCAAGTTGGGTTGATATTGTGGAGAGCTCCCCCGCTAGAGCTTCATTAAATGGAGGCGGCATAACAAAAGAGCTTTTCAAAAGCTCTAATTGTCTTCTGTTTGAGTCTGATGTATCCAGATTGTTAAATAAGGCTGCTTCTCTCGATAATTCTAAAGCTTTTAAAGTATATCTTTTGGAATAATCAGATAATACTTTTTGAGAGTCATAGGTTATAAAATTTGAACCAATCCAATATGCAGAGTTAACAATCGGTCCTTCGGTTAAGTTATCTTCCTCAACAGAAGCTAAGAATAAATCCAAATCATCTAAAGACTTAGATTGTTCGCCAGTTTGCCCGCAAGAAGTTACAATTGCACATATGACAATTAATGTGAATATTTTTTTCATAAGTGTTTCCTCGATTAACCAAAATAACATAAAAAATATATATAAAAAATGAAAATATCAACGAATCAATTCAAGAATGGAACTAAGCTCCTGATAGATAATGCGCCTTGCTCAATAATAGAGCATGAGTTTCATAAACCAGGAAAGGGACAAGCAGTTATGCGAGTCAAGTATAAGAACTTGCTCACAGGCAATACAAACGATAAAACATTTAAGTCAGGTGAATCTGTTGAAACTGCAGATGTTAATCATAAGGATATGGAATTTCTTTATTGTGATGGAGAGTCGTGGCACTTTATGGATACAACTACATATGAGCAAATTGAAATTGGTACCAATGAAATGGGTAGTGCTAAAAAATGGCTTGTTGGTCAGGAAACCTGCGAAATTATTCTTTGGGATGAAAGACCTATATTAGTTGACCCACCTGTCATAGTTGAATTAAAAATTACATCATCAGAACCTGGGGTTAAGGGGGATACGGTCTCAGGAGCTACAAAGCCAGCAGAACTAGAGACAGGTGTGTCAGTCCAGGTGCCTCTGTTTGTTAATGAAGGTGAAACTATTAAGGTTGATACAAGGGACGAGAGTTATGTTGGTAGAGCAAAATAATGATTCCTATTATTAATGAACAAATTAATGATTTCTTAATTTCATTACCTAACGTAAGCGATGATCAAGTTGAGTTCATAAAAGAAAAATGTGCAACAACTGTAACTGATGATTTAAAAAAAGGTCATGCCACATCTAATGTATGTATGATTGCTGCGAGTATATTAAAAAGAAGTCCACGCGATTTGGCCGAAGAATTAGTTTCGAATCTTAAAGATTCTAATGCATTTGAAAAAGTTGAGTCTGCTGGGCCTGGTTTTATTAATGTAACTTTTAAACGTGAAGATTTTGTATCAATAATCAATTATATAAATCTCAACCCTAAAGATTTTGGTACCGCTAAGCATGGTAAAAATAAATCAATTCAAATTGAATTCGTTTCAGCTAATCCAACCGGACCATTGCATGTAGGTCATGGTAGAGGTGCAGCATATGGAGATGCAATAGGAAGAATACTTACATCTTCAGGCTATAAGGTAGAAAAAGAGTACTATATTAATGATGCAGGCAGACAAATTGATATTCTAACTGCAAGCGTCTATGTAAAACTTAACTCAGATGCATTCATGGAATTCTTTCCTAAAAATGCTTACAAAGGCTCCTATATAGAAGATATTGCCCAAGCTTTTAAGCAAAAAAATACTCCTTCTACTCTTAAAGATGCATCTTTATATATAAAGGATTTGCCATCTGATGAGGAGAAGGAGATAGATGAATTAATTGTAAGGATGAAAGAACTTGATAGCTCTCAATGGTTTGAAGTAAAAGATTTTGCTTTAAATTCTGTTCTTGATTCTATCAAAGAGGATCTTAGTTTATTCAATGTTGGTTTTGATCATTGGTTTTATGAATCATCTCTTGGAAACTTAGCAGATAGTGGCTCTAAAATCTCTTTGGCCATTCAAACCCTTAAAGATAAAAAATTAGCATTTGAAGAGAATGGAGCAATATGGCTGGACACTTCAGATAGTGGCGATGATAAAAATAGAGTGCTTATAAGAGATGACGGAAGGCCGACCTATTTTGCCTCAGATGTTGCATATCATAAAAATAAAATAGACAGGGGGTTTGATAAGTTGATTAATGTTTGGGGGGCTGATCATCACGGTTACATAAAAAGAATTGAAGCCTCAATGAATGGACTGGGGTTTGATAAGAATAGGTTAGATGTTCAGCTTGTTCAGTTTGCAAATCTTTTTAAAGAAGGGAAAAAGGTCAAAATGTCTACCAGATCCGGAGATTTTTATTCTCTAAAAGATTTAATTCAGGATATAGGGACTGACGCTGCAAGATTTTATTATCTTTCTAAACAGGCTGATCAGCACTTAGATTTTGATCTAGACTTAGCCACATCTGATAGCAAAGAGAATATGTTTTATTACATTCAGTATGCTCACGCAAGAATATTTTCTTTACTTAATAAATATAAAGCTAATAACAATCATATGCCCTCTTCAGCAGATTCCATCAGCAATGGCTCATATCGTCAGTGTGACAAGTTGATTCATGAAATTAGCAGATATCCTAGTGTAGTAAGAAGAGCATCAACCTCCCTGCATCCTCACTTGATAATATTTTACCTAAAAGATTTAGCTCATACTTTTCATAGTTTTTATAATGATAATCCAGTATTAACCGAGTCACAGGAGAATCTTAATTCAATAATTTTATGTTTAGATGCTGTTAAGTCTGTTATTTCAAATGGGCTGGAGCTTCTTGGGATTGAACCTATGGAAAAAATGTAAATGAGATGAAAGATTATGCTAATAGAAATTCTATAGGCAAAAGCCAAGGAAAAACAAAGAAAACTGTATATAAATCAAAGAGAAAAAATATTGAGACCGTTCCATCAACATTTCTATTTGGTCTTGCGGCGTATGCTGTTCTTCTAACCTGTATCTCTGTATTCTATTTTGGTACTGACATTAAAACCATTGATCAGCGCAATATAGAAAATACAGTAACAATAAATTTTCCAACATCGCTAATGGAAAATTCAGTACTAATAGAAACAAATGATTTTAGCAACACTTTAGAATGTGAGTATTTTGTTCAGATTGGAGCTTATGGCAACAAAAAGTATGCCTATGAGGCAGTTGAGATTTTAGATGAGATCAAATTTATAACTATTAACGATATTTATAGCTCATCTGATCCTGGTAGGCTTCTTCATAGCGTTCTTAGTGGGCCCTTTGAGAATAGATCTGCTGCCAATAATGCTAAAGAAAAAATAACAAAAAAAGGCTTTGAACCTCAACTTAGAACATTATGCAAAAAGAAATAGAAAGAAATTTAAAGCTGGTTAAAAATAGTATTGATAACACTGCAAAAAAAATAGGATTAAACCCTAGCAGCGTTTTGCTTATAGCCGTTTCAAAAAAGAAGGGTGAAGACGTTATTAAGGAAGCATTTGATTTTGGAGTAAAAGACTTTGGAGAAAATTATGCTCAAGAGCTTGCAAAAAAATCAGATTTTTTTAAAGATCAAAGAATTGTATGGCATTTCATTGGCCCCATTCAAAGTAATAAAATAAAACTAATTGCAAAGCATGCAAGTTGGATTCATTCCTTGGATAGATCTAAAGTTGTAGAGAAGCTTAATATAGAATGTCTGCAGGCTAAAAGATATATTAATGCTTTAATACAAATAAATATTTCAGGTGAAGACACAAAAAGTGGCATAAGTCCGGATGACCTTATAGAATTTGCTGAATACGTTAACTCACAAACTAATGTTAACTTAAAAGGCATAATGGTCCTCCCAAGAATTAATGGAAATATAAAAGAAAAAGAAGAAGAAATGATTAAAGCAAAAAAATTACATACAACACTAGTGAATAAATTCCCTCATGCTAGCTATCTGTCCATGGGCACTACTTCTGATTTTGAATGCGCAATAACGAATGGCTCAAATATGATTAGAGTTGGTGAGCTCATATTTGGAAAACGAACATGAAAAAAATAGTTTTTTTTGGAGCGGGTAATATTGCACAATCTATTATCTTAGGCCTTATTTCTTCTGGGCATAATAAAGAAAATATTTTATTTATAGATAGAAATAGAAAAAATCAAAATGTTCTTAAAAAACTCGGCATTAAAGAATATACAAGTAACCACAAAGATAAAATAGATTTATTTTTTCTTGCGGTAAAACCAAAAGATGCCTTAGTGGCTTATGAAGAAATCTGTAATTCTCATAAAAAACCTAAAGTTATATCTTTGGTTGCTGGAGTCAGATCCAAAAAATATTTTTCTAAGTCAACTAATGTGGAACTTATTAGGGCTATACCAACCACTTCTTCTAAATTTAATAAAGGTATAACTGCATCATTAAATATCTCATCAACTCTATCAACATATAACAAAGCTAAAAAAATGTTTAATAAAGTGGGCATGGTCATCGAGTTAAAAAAAGAACATGAAATGGATACATTTACTGGTCTTATTGGGAGTGGTCCTGCATACTTTTTTTATCTATTAAAAGCATATGAAAAAAGATTAATAAGGCTTTGTAATAATGATTCAGCTTTAACAGTAAAAGTAATGAGTGGTTTGCTTGAGGGGGTTGCCCTGTCTCTTGAAGATGGAAGCAGCATAGATGATCTAATCGAAAAAGTTGCATCTAAAAAAGGAACTACTGAAGCAGGGCTAAAAAGTTTTAAAAAAAACAAACTACTGAGCTCGTTTAATAAAGGAATTTCAGCGGCAGTAAACAGATCAAAGGAGATTGCAAATGAGTCCTAATATAGCAGAACTGGCAAACCTAATCATTTCAATGCTTTGTTATAGTTTTGTATTACTGTTTATTTTTAACTTACTCAAAGTGAATTATTTTAACCCTATCGTGAAGGCATTTGTAACAGCATATAAGCCCATCTCAAAGTTATCTATTTTTTCTTATAGATTATTTATCATTGCATTGATAGCGGTTTGTTTGAAGTTTGCTAGCTTTCAACTTTTTCCTTATGAAATCTTTACAATTGCAGGCATAAGGTTTTCACCAAACAATGTGAGTATTGAGATTTCTGGGGTTATTGCATTTATTGGGACTATAATATTTGCCTTAAATATTATCTTTTATTCTGTAATTGGCTCGGTTATTTTAAGCTGGGTATCGCCTAATAATTCCCATCCTGTTCTTGAGTTGATAGATGAAATATCCAACAAAACACTAAATCCTATAAAAAAAGTAATACCTTCAATGGGTGGCTTAGATTTTTCTCCAATTTTTATATTTATTGCTATTAATGTGATTAGTAACTTTCTTCAGAATATTATTATATTGATAGTATGAATATAGTTAAAAAACTCTTCCACTTTAATGAAGGCCTTTTATTGGAGTCTGGCTTAAAACTAGATTCTTTTGATTTGATGGTGGAGACTTATGGAGAATTAAATGGTAATAAGTCTAATGCTATTTTAGTTTGTCATGCTTTTTCTGGTGATCATCATGCAGCAGGTGAGGATTCTGAGACTGGTCAATCAGGTTGGTGGGGTCAAATTATTGGTCCTAACAAAGCTATTGACACTAACAAGTATTTTGTTGTCTGCTCAAATAATCTAGGAGGTTGCTCTGGATCTTCAGGCCCTACATCGGTAAATCCTGATACAGGAAAAGTATATGGGAAGGATTTTCCTGCTATATCTGTTACGGATTGGGTAAATTCACAAAAAATTCTGTCTGATTTTTTACAAATTAAAAAATGGCATCTTGTTGCTGGCGGAAGCTTGGGTGGAATGCAGGCTCTTCAATGGGCCATATCTTTTCCTGACAATTTATTAAAATGTGGAGTTTTTGCTGCTGCTGCAAAATCAAGCACACAAAATATTGCCATGAATGAAGTATCTCGAGAATCGATTAGAAAGGATGTAAATTTCTTTGATGGTAATTATATCGAGCATAATACTAAGCCAAAAAATGGCCTTAAGGCAGCGCGAATGCTTGGACATATAACCTACCTTTCTGAAAAACATATGGATGTAAAGTTTGGAAGAAAATTTCAAAATACAGATTCTAAAGTATCTGGAAATGTTGATTATGAAGTAGAGAACTATCTCCAATATAAAGGAGAAAAATTTTCTGATAGTTTTGATGCCAACTCTTATATATTAATGACGAAAGCTATGGATGGCTATGATGCTTCCATAAACTCTGATGGGAATCTTGATAAAGCAATGTCTGCTATCAAATGCCATCTTTTAATTATTGGGTTTGATAGCGACTGGCTTTACCCGCCCCAAAGAAGTAAAGATATTCAACTTGCAGGCATGAGGGCTAATGTGAATTGCACAAATGTTATTCTGCCTGGTGAGCAAGGTCATGACAGTTTTTTATTTGCTTCAGAAGAATATGATGGAATTATTAATACTTTTATAGAGTCCTAATGAGCACCTCCTTAATAAATATAATTAACGACTGGGTCCCTGATCAAAGTAAAGTTATTGATTTTGGTTGTGGCGATGGCTCGTTGCTTAAAGAACTTATTGATACAAAAAAAATACATGGATATGGGGTAGAAATAGATACCAAGAAAATTAAAGAATGCATAGCAAAGGGCCTTTCAGTTATTCAACAAGATATTGATGACGGTTTTGAGGAATTTGAGTCTTCTAATTTTGATATTTCAATAATGGCTAGTTCCATCCAATGTCTAAAAGATCCTCATCTAGCCTTGAGAAGAATGTTAAAGCTATCTAATAAATGTGTGGTAACACTGCCAAATCTTGGCTACTGGAGGTGCCGTGCAGACTTAGTTTTAGGAAAAATGCCTGTCACCCCAAATCTTCCATCAAGTTGGTATGAGACAGACAATCTTCATCTTTGTACTATCAATGATTTTGAAAAACTTTGTGATGATGAAGGCTTTATTATCAATAAAAAAATATTTTTAAACCCCAATAGAGATCAAAGCTTCTTAGCGTCTAGATCACCTAATTTATTTGCTTCAGAGGGAGTATATTTACTTGGAAGAGAATAAAAAAATTTTACTTGGCACTTCGAATCAAGGCAAACTCAAGGAATTCAAAAAACTTTTTACAAATTTTAATTTCATTTTACAGGCTGAACTTGGAATCGAGGATGCAATAGAAGATGGACTGACTTTCTTTGAGAATGCTTTGAAAAAGGCACGTCATGGCGCCAAGGAATCAAAGCTTTTTACTATTGCAGATGATTCGGGCTTGGTTGTTCCAGGATTAAATTTTGAACCTGGAATTTATTCAGCAAGATATGCAGGTGAAGATGCCTCGGATCTAGATAATCGAAATAAGATTATTGACGAGCTGAAAAAAAGGAATCTAGTGTCTCTGCCTGCTTATTATGTATGTGTTTTGGTGGGAGTTCATTCCTATGATGACCCTATGCCAATATACGCATCAGGGAAAATTCATGGAAAAGTGAGTGTTGAAAGTCAGGGAGATGGTGGGTTTGGTTACGATAAAATTTTTTATATAGATAACCCAGAAATCTCAATGGCCTCAATTAGCTCAGAGCTTAAAAATACTATAAGTCACAGAGCTATTGCTGCTCGTTCATTTTTGATAGAACTTGAAAAGATTTAATCCTGAGGAAACTCCACTTTCTTTATACATTCATCTTCCTTGGTGCGAAAAGCAATGCCCCTATTGTGATTTCAATATAGCTACTAACAAGAAAGATGGAGAAGAAGAGTCACTTATCAAAGCAATTTTGAATGATTTAGATGCATCAAAAAAATATATATTGGATAGAAAATTTATATCCGTGTACTTTGGGGGTGGGACCCCATCTTTGGTTAAAGCAAAAAATATTGAAAAAATACTTCTTACATTAATTAAAAATGAGATGCTTGAAAATGACTGCGAGATAAGTTTTGAATTTAACCCAAGGGAAGTCAATTTAGATTATGTTTCTACTCTTTCAGATATAGGAGTTAATAGAGCCTCTATTGGCATACAGAGCTTTGATGAAAATACATTAAAAAGTTTAGAGCGAAATCATGATGCACAAGATGCCCTAAAGGCCTTGGATATTATTGCTGGTGTGAGGTCAATAAAAACCTCTATAGATTTGATATATGGAGTAATGAATCAGACCCCTCTTTCTTTTGAAAATGATATTAAGGTTTTTTGTTCACAAAACATTTCCCACCTATCAATGTATCAATTAACAATTGAACCAAATACTATCTTTTATAAAAAAGAGCTTAAGATTCCAAAAGATACTCAAATAGAAGAAATGGAACTCATTGCTAAAAATTTATTAAATGAAAATAGTTTTTATCAATACGAGGTTTCAGCTTGGGCTAAGGATAATTCTTTTAGTCGGCATAATATGAACTATTGGATGTATGGAGATTTTCTTGGGTTAGGTCCTGGAGCCCACAGCAAGATAACATTTGAAAATTCAATAAAAAGAATGGTTAAATTAAAAAAAGTGGGCTCTTATATAAAAAGTCCATCTCAAGTTACTGAGCAAGAAGTTTCTATCGATGGTTATGATATAGATCTGGCAATGAATTTATTGCGATTAAAAAATGGGGTTAGCTTTAATGAACTTAAGAAAAGAAAAATATATCTTACAGAAACTTTTATAAAAAAATTAGAAAAAGGTATTGAGAGTAACCTTTTAGAGAAAAGTGATATTAAAGCTACTGATATTGGTTATAAATTTTTAAATGATACGGTAAATCTCTTTAGCTAATTTTTTTAAACGAAAAAGGATATATCTTTCTGCCCTCATCCATAGCTCTTCTTTGAAACTTAGTTAGTGCTGATTTTTCATAAGAAGAATTATTGTTTCTCTCATAACCAACTGATATATCTAATTGTTCTTTAATGGATTCAGCATAGTTTTCAACATCCGTAGACATAAAAAGTTCACCTCCATCATGAATAGTTGGGTGTATTAATTCAAAAAATTCATTAGTTAACATTCTTCTTTTGTGATGCTTAAGTTTTGGCCAAGGATCTGGGCAAATAACAATTACGTCATCAAATACTGGTTCTTTTATATCATCTATCAAAAGCCTTATATCTCCAGATGTTATTAAAATATTTGGGATTGCTCCATCAACCACCTCGCCAAGTAATAAACCTATGCCAGCAAGATATACTTCTGATGCTATATAAAGAGTATCGGGATTTTGCCTTGCAAGAGATAGGGTATTTTCACCATTACCAAAGCCAACCTCCAAAACTATTTTTGAAAAATTTTTTTTAGCCTGTAGGATTTCTGAATAGGCGCTAATCTCATATGAACTGAGATGATTTAAATTCTCTTCTTGGCTTTTAGTAATTCTGCCTCTTCTTTTTACAAATGAAGGTAGGTACTTGAGGCGCATTGGTTTTCTATCTATTGATAGATTTAGGCAGCAGACACCATGGATGCTTTAAGCTTTTTAAGAGCACCATTTTCAATTTGGCGTATTCTTTCAGCTGAAACATCATACTCATCTGCCAATTCATGCAATGTTGCTTTTTGATCGGACAGATATCTTCTTTGAAGGATGTCTTTACTTCTGTCATCAAGCATTTTGAGAGCTTCTAACAAATCATTATGGTTAAGTTGCTCTGCTTCTGAGTTCGCTACTATTAACTCTGGATCATATCTTTTATCTTCAAGATATTGAGAGGGAGACATTATTTCGTCATCGTCATCTGTTGATGATGGGGCATCAAAGGATGCATCATTAGACGAAAGCCTATTTTCCATATGTAAGACATCTTTAACTTCTACATTTAGATCTGCTGCAATTTTTTCAGCCTCTTCTTTAGTGAGCCACTCTAGTGTCTTCTTTTTGCTTCGTAGATTAAAGAATAATTTTCTTTGTGCTTTGGTTGTTGCAATTTTAACCAATCTCCAATTCTTTAAAATATATTCATGAATTTCAGCTTTAATCCAATGAACTGCAAAAGAGACAACCTTAACCCCTCTATGAGGATCATATTTATCAACAGCTTTCATCAGGCCGACATTCCCTTCCTGGATAATATCAGCTAAAGGCAGGCCATAGCCTTGATAAGATCTAGCAATATGAACTACAAAACGAAGATGATGGATAACTAACTGTCTAGCAGCATCTAAATCATCTTCTTCATAAAGCTTCAATGCCAGTTCTTGTTCTTGCTCTTTTGTAAGAATAGGAATTGAGTGCACAGAGGCCAAGTAGGACTCTATATCCTTTCCTGGACTATTAAGCTGTGAAGGCTGAAGTTGTGTTCCCATATTATTATAAGTTTTTTATATAATACATTATATTATAAATTAATGTATAGCAGTGAATTATACCAATTTTTTGAAATATTCGCTCAGAATTGAGAAATATCTATCTTTGATTTCTTGGTTACGGCAAGCAACAAATGGACTATTTAGTATTGTATCTTGCTTGTTATACGGAAGGGGCATCCCTGAATCTAACAAGCTCACAGAGCCTCCAGATCCTACTAAAACTGCGTTTCCTGCGGCTATATCCCATTCTGATGTGGGGCCAAATCTTGGATAAATATCTGCTTGATCATCAGCTAAAGCACAAAGCTTAAGTGAGCTACCCTTTTCAACTACCTGATAGTCAATATTCTTATTATTTAATAGCTTTAATAGGTTTTTATCTGCTTCAGTTTGATGGCTTTTGCTCATTACTACCCTTAATTTCTTATTCCCGCCATCTGGCTCTGTGGATAATGCCTTGGATTCATCAAATATTGACCCATGCCATATTTCCGAAGTCGCAGGGGCACCAACAATGCCAAATATAGCTGAGCCATTTTGTATTAACGCAATGTTTACTGTGAATTCCTCAGACTTATTTATGAACTCTCTGGTTCCATCAAGGGGATCTACAAGCCAATAAGGCACATCTGGGTTTTGCTCATGTTTATTAAAAGTCTCCTCTGAAATCACAGGAATATTAGGAGTTATAAGCTCTAAAGAGTCTAGAATAATTTTATTAGCAGCTTTGTCTGCTTCAGTTACTGGCGATCCATCTGATTTAATTTCTTTCTCAAATGTATCCTTTTTATAAACTTCCATTATTGCATCCGATGCTTTCCTGACAGTTTCTTCGATAGGGTTTAAAATATCTTGTAAAAGCTTATGAGTAATTTCCATAAAAATATTCTAACAGAATCATCTTATATTTTACTTGATATAGATGGTGTTATCTTAGATCAAAATTTTGATAACCTTTTTTGGATGGAGTGGGTGCCCGAGGCTGTTGCTTCTAGTCACGATATTTCGCTAAATGTTGCAAAAGAAGATATTTATAAAACCTCAAAGGAGTTATACGGAACGCTTCCTTGGTATGAACTTAAGTTTTGGGAAGATAAATACAAGGTAGACCTTCTTGCTGTTGCAGAGAGAAATAAATCTTATGCAATGTTCATTGATGGCGCTGAGGAATCTCTTAAGTTGATGACTTCTTTAGATAAAAAAATTTTTTTTCTTACTAATTGTGACTCTAGATTATTAAAAATTAAATCTTCTCAAGTGCCCTTGCTTGATTATGCAGATGGCTGGATTTCTAGTGTGGATATTGGTGTGGTTAAAGAAGATCAAGATTTTTGGAAAATAGCTCTAGAAAAACTTAACATACAGCCATCTAAATCTATTTTTTTTGATGACAATATAAACATTGTCAATTCAGCAGCTAGATATGGAATTAAAAAAGCAGTCCACGTTACAGAGCCAACAAATAATAACTCTATAATTTATGAATCAAATGCAAGGATGCAAATAAGCAGATTAGCTGATTTAATTAGTGCAGACTGAAGGCTTTAGGTCTGATGCATTAATTGCATCTAGTATCATGTAATGAATATCTGTATTGTCTATTAGCCCAGTAAATACATGAGCTCCTGGACCATAGGCATAAACCCCAACTGGGATCGAGGTGTGGCTCCCAGTTCCCCATTGAACTTTAACCATATCATCTTTCTGACTTAAGATTTGCAGCCCTCCAGTCTCATGATCCGCGGTTACAATTAATAATGTCTCTTTGTTGGCAGTAACAAAGTCCATTGCCATAGCGATCGTTTGATCAAAATCTTTAAATTCGACAACCATTGTTGCAGCATCATTGTCATGAGATGCCCAATCAATCTGACTACCTTCGCTCATAAGAAAAAATCCATTACACGAATTTAGGTTAGTTTTTAAAGAAAGCCAATTGAGCGCTGCTTTTGTCATTTGTAATTGTGCTGGCTTGCTAGATGATCTATTAATCCCATCTTCATCGAATAATCCAAGTACTTGGTTTGCTTTTAAGAATTCATCCCCATCAAGATCATTCATATCTGTTATTAACAAATTAGATTCTTGAGCTTTTACAATATCAAAAAATTCCAACCCCCCTCCAAGAGATAGCTGTATTGGAGACTCTAAAAGCTGGCTTGCAATTTCTTTTTCCTTATATCTTGAATCTATGTGAGCATAGAAGGCAGCAGGTGTGGCATGGGTAATAGATGAAGTAGCAACTAAGCCAGATATGTAACCCTTATTCGATATCATTTCTGGGATAGTAGGAACAGCCTCTTTCTCAGGCGTTACTGCAAGAAATTTATTCTTTGTTTTAATACCAGTAGCCATGGCGGTGGCTGAGGCAGCCGAATCCGTGTAAATATTATCGTAAGAATGGGTAAGAGAGTTTCCTAAGAAAGGTATCTGATCTATTGCCAGCCTATAATCTGCTCCACCAGCTGCAATCCTTGATAAGGTGATTTGATTAAATCCTGTTCCATCCCCAATAATTAGAATAATGTTTTTTGGCTTCGTGGCAGCATCAAATGAAGCTATTGGAATATTCTTGGTTTTCTGGTTGCCAATAGGAATATATTCAACTTTTAAGCTATTTTGATTAAAAAATATTAAATATGTGATTATTGAAAAAGAGACGAAGATTAAGAAGAGGAGTTTTTTCATTCCTTAGGTTATGGCTTTAGAGCGTCTAGTCTCATTTCCATCATTTCTTCTTTGGTATCAGGATACTTATTACCGTATATGGCTCCTTCCCATTTGCCATACATTGGATTGGTGAGCATGAACCATTTTCTTCCCCACATATCAGAATATTTTTCTGCTAATTTTCTTCGTGAGTCTATATCTGTAGCAGCTTCTTCTAAAGAAATAAAATCTGTTAACTGGTCACCAACTAACATTAAAATTCTATAATCTTTTGCAACAAGAGCTCTTCTTGAGACTTTATCAGAGCCCCATCCATTCTCATCTCTCATTAGTAAAACATCTCTATCATCATCAAAAGGAAGGCCTAGGCTCTTAATATTTTTTCTTGTAGCCTCTTCTAGTTCTGCAACTCTATTAGTTACATAGAAAATTTTTATGTCCTTGTTGGATGCGTTTTTAAGAAAACCAGATACGCCAGGTACCGGCTCAGCAGATGCCTCAAGCCCCCATTCTATCCATCCATTGGGGTATGAGAGTCCAGATAATATAGCTCTTGCTTGGAACCTAACATTGTCTAAAACCGTTTCATCAACATCTAAGATTATTGCCATAGGTTTATTGGAATAATTTCCAGACTGTTCGAGAGATGCTGTCCATTCCTTATCAGCAATTGCTTCATCAAGAAGAAATGAGGCGCTAGTATATGTTTGAATACAATTTGCAACATACTCAGTCGATGACTGTGCATACAATACAGAAAGCATGGTTTGCTCTTGCATGGACCGATCTATATTTGTTTCTTTTGAGTTAACTGAAAGCGCAAATAAAAAAACGCTTAAGGCTTTACATAAATGTAGTTGATTTAATGATTTCATAGATTAAGAGCATTATAATGCTAATAAATAATTTAGAGAATAAGAATATGAGTAATGAGCTATTAGAAAATTTAAATCAATTAAAAAAAATGTTTATTCTTTTGAGTGAAGAAAGAAAAGTAGTTATGTCTCACCATAAAACATTTGAGCATGTTGAAAAAATGCGTGCAATTGTTGATGACTCAATCAAGTTGGCTGAAAATGAATAAGACAACTTGTTTTGATGTGACTATAGATGGAGGTATTGCCCATATCTCAATGAATAGGCCTGATAAGATGAACTCAATGATAAGAGTTTTTTGGAAAGAGCTGCCTGATATCATTAAAGAGTTAGATAAAAATTCTGAAGCAAGGGTTATCGTCCTATCTGGCCAAGGAAAGCATTTTAGTGCTGGAATGGATCTTGCAACTTTTGTACCACCAAAAAAATCTGAGGTTGAAGTAGATCCTGCCAGGAAGAGAGAGGTTTTTTATCACGAAGTTCTTGAACTTCAAGATGCATTCACTGCACTAGAAGAATGTAGAATGCCAACGATAGCCTCCATTCAAGGAGCTTGTGTTGGTGGTGCAATAGATATGACTGCTGCGTGTGATATGAGATATTGCTCAGAAAATGCTTTTTTTAAAATCGCAGAGGTAGATATTGGTATAGCAGCTGATGTTGGCACCCTTCAAAGGCTTCCATCTTTAATTCCATTAGCTAAATTAAGAGAGCTTGCATTTACCGGAAGAAAGTTTGATTCTGCTGAAGCAAAATCACTAGGCTTTGTGAATGAGGTTTTTGAATCTGAAGAAATGCTTTCTAAGGAGGTTCAAAAAATAGCCCAAAATATAGCCAGTAAATCTCCATTAGTAACAAGAGTAATCAAAAAACAAATTAACTATGCTAGAGATCACTCCGTAAGGGATTCGTTAGAGTTCCATGCTACTTGGAATGCTAGTCTTATAAGTGGCAAAGATATGGAAGAAGCTATGACGGCTTATGTAAATAAGACGAATGGGGATTACGATGACCTTGAGCCCAAGAAATCTTTCTGGGAAAAAGAAGGTTTGATCTAGCTTAAGCTAGTCCCTTAAGAAAACTGGCTCTGTTACAGAAGACTCTGCTTTTGAAAAGTAATAGCCATCTAGATTGAATTGAGATAACTGCTCGAAGTCTTTAATATTATTTTCGATAATCCATTTAGCCATTAAGCCTCTAGCTCTTTTTGCATAAAAACTAATAATTTTATGTTTGCCATTTTTAAAATCTTTAAAGACTGGTGAAACAACATTAATATAATCAGGCATTTCCCCTAGAACGCTAAAATATTCCTTTGAAGCAAGATTTATCAATAAATCAGATTTTTTTGAAGCCAGGTCTTCTAGAACATTTAATTGAACTTTCTTGGCCCAAAACTCATATAAATTTTTGCCTTTCGATGTTTTTAACTTGGTTCCCATTTCCAGTCTATAAGGCTTAATGACATCCATGGGACGAAGAATTCCATATAGCCCAGATAAAATCCTAAGATGTTTCTGAGCAAATTTTAGCTGTTTATTATTAAAATTTTCTGCATCTAGTCCCTGATACACGTCTCCCTTAAAGACTAGCATTGAAGGCTTTGAATCTTTGGAGACAGTTTTAGCTGCTTTCCATGACTGATACCTATCAAAATTTAGAGTAGCTAATTTATCACTTAACCCCATTAGGCTAGCTATATCTTTAGGCTCTTTCTCTTTTAAAGTCTTAATAAGACTAGAAGATTGGCTTAAAAACTGCGGTGCAGTATGATTGCTTTTAGGGTCAACGCTATAATCAAGTGTTTTTGCTGGGGATAGAACTATTATCATGCTTATAATTCTAACCAAATAAAGAAAATACTTCTAATTAAAATTATGGAAAAGTATATAAATTTTATAGGGAAAAAAATTTCATACCTTATACCAATAATGGTTCTGCTTATGATTATAGTTATTGTGAGTAGGTATTTCTTTGGTATCGGAAGAACAGATCTTCAAGAATTGACTATGTATTTTCATGCTTTAGTTTTTCTTGGTTGCGCCGGATATGTATTTAATGAGGATGAGCATGTTCGTGTAGATATTTTTTACAGAGAGTCGTCTACTAAGTATAAGAATCTAATAAACAGCATTTTCGGTATTATATTTTTACTTCCCGTTATGGCTGTAATATTTATTTATTCTTTAGAAGTCATTTCTGCATCATGGAGCATGCAAGAAGTCTCAACTGAATCTGGCGGACTTGATTACGTATATATCCAAAAATCATTTATGCTTTTGTTTCCCTTAACGTTGATAGCCAGCCTGATCAATCAATTAATAAAAATAAAATGGAAATAGTTCCTTTATTGTTATTGGTGCTCATTTGCTCTGCGCTGCTGCTTGGATATCCAGTAGCATTTACTCTGTCTGGAGTTTCAATCTTGTTTGCACTGATCTGCATACCTTTAGGGATATTTGATGAATCAATCTTAAAAAGTATTCCATTAAGAATATTCGGGATTATGAATAACGTTACTCTTCTTGCTGTGCCTCTCTTTATCTTTATGGGAACCATTCTTGAAAGATCTGGAATTGCTGCAAAAATGTTAGCAAACATGGCCTTAGCATTTAAAGATATTAGGGGTGGCTTAAGCATTTCCATAATTGTCGTGGGAGCTCTTCTTGCTGCAAGTACCGGTATTGTTGGTGCAACAGTTGTAACTATGGGGCTCATGTCATTGCCAGTTCTCATTCAACAAGGATATAAAAAAGATTTCTCATCAGGACTTGTTGCTTCAACAGGAACTCTTGGTCAAATTATCCCTCCCTCGATAGCTCTTGTGCTGCTTGGAGATGTTATGTCTAATGCTTACCAGAGAGCACAGAATAATATGGGAATTTTTTCTCAAAAGACGGTAACTGTTGGTGATCTTTTTGTTGGGGCTATCGTTCCAGGCATAATGATTTGTCTTGGTTATCTGTTTTATACCCTTTATAAAAATCATAAAAATCCAGATATTTTGTTTGAGCCAAATGCATGGAATGCTCCACTATCAGAAATCCTTAAAACACTTGCTCTTCCTCTTATTCTAATAATTCTAGTGTTAGGGTCCATTATTGGAGGAATCGCTACCCCAACTGAGGCATCTGCTATTGGCGCTATGGGAGCATTGATTATCGTGATGATAAATGGCAAATTCAATTTAGCTTTTATTCAAGACGCTAGCCAAAAAACTGCAATTGTTACAACTATGATTTTTACAATATTAATTGGTGCTTCTATATTCTCACTAATATTTAGAGGAGTTGGAGGAGACGAGTTAATTGATCTTGTTTTTGGCTCTTTACCAGGTGGCCCTTATACAGCTCTTATTTTTGTTTTGCTTTTTGTATTTTTGCTTGGGTTCATCTTGGATTTTATAGAGATATGCTACGTAATAGTTCCCCTGGTAGCACCACCGTTGCTCATGATGGGGTTTGATCCTGTTTGGCTAGCAATCCTTTTAGCAATTAATTTGCAAACATCATTTTTAACACCTCCATTTGGATTTTCTCTTTTTTACCTAAGAGGTGTGGCTGACCAAAGCATCAAGACATCTGAGATTTATACAGGGGTGATACCATTTATCTTAATTCAATTGGCTATACTGACATTAGTCTTGGTATTTCCTTTTATCGTTTTATAAAATACTAAAGTTAGGTTTCATCTTGATGCTCACACATCTTATCACTAGCATAATCCTTAAGGACGCTTGGAAATAAACCATGAATGATTAAAGCAAATGCCATGCTCCAGGCATGATACAGGTGTTGAAAGTAACTTTTATTTACTTCTTTTAAGTGGTCATTCAATCTTTTATAAAAAAATTAAACATAGGATCATATTAATAAAATAATATGTAGAATGCTATTTTTTTTACAGTCTAAAAGAGGCTGCAAGTGTTAACATTAGACACCCATAGACTCAATATCAGAAGTTAATGGGTTTGGGCCAAACCTATTGCTTTCATCTGTACCTTTGGAACACAACCAAATTAATAAAGGTATTAAGCCTATAATCGTTATAATAATGAGCTGCCACCAACCAGACATATTTAAATCATGAAGTCTTCTTGCTGCAAGAGCAGTTGATGCTACCATTGTAAAAATTTGCCAAGGCAGAATCAGTAAGTTAATAACCTCAGGAGAGGCACCTAAAGCAGCACCTATAAATCCTATTAGAAAACCAAAACCAAACGAAATCAGTATCACTCCCAAATAGCCAAACCAGTACTCTGATCTAGAAATTCTAGTTCTAAAATCAATCCATTTGTGAAAGTAATTTTTTATGCTTTGTGAAAAATCCATATTATTTTTAATGTTATGTAACTATATAAATATAATAATCATAAATAAATTATAATCAATTTTTTCTACTTTTAAATTAGGCACTTAATCCGGCATTATTTTTTTCAAGAGCTCTTTCAGCTCTATAGCTTGATCTGACCATTGGTCCAGATACCACTTCAAGAAACCCTTTTTTTAAACCAATCTCTCTATATGTCTCAAATTCTTCAGGCCTAACCCATCTTTCAATAGGCAGATGGTTAAGGGTTGGCCGCAAATACTGTCCAATTGTAAGAATATCAACTTTCTTCTCAATCAAATCATCCATTGTCTTCTCAATTTCCTCATCCGTTTCTCCAAGACCCAGAATAAGACTTGTCTTTGTGAGTACTTTTGGATTTATTTTTTTTGATTCAGCCAAAACATCTAGAGTTTGTTGATAACCTGCTCTGACATCTCGAACTGGGTGGGTAAGTCTTTCAACCGTTTCTATATTTTGAGCAAAAACCTCCAGTCCGCAATTAACGATAGTATCGATTGAAGACGACAAGCCCTTAAAGTCTGGTGTTAAGGCTTCTACAGCAGTTCCAGGATTTAGATCCTTAATAAGCTTTACTGTGTCTGCAAAATGCTTTGCACCACCATCTGGTAAATCATCCCTATTCACAGAGGTAAGGACGACATACTTTAATTTCATTATTTCAACTGCTTTTGCTGTATTCATTGGCTCATCATGATCTAGCCAACCCTTAGGGTTTCCGGTATCTACTGAGCAAAACTTACATGCTCTTGTACAAACCGAGCCCATCAACATAAAAGTGGCGGTTCCAGCCGACCAGCATTCAGAAATGTTAGGGCAATGCGCCTCTTCACAAACAGTATTAAGTTTTTTTTCTGCTACCTGATCTTTTATTTTATGAAAGTTTGGATTGAACTGTGCTTTGACTCGAAGCCAGTCTGGTTTTTTTAGATTGGGGATGTCAGAGTACTGATTTCCCTTTTGGCCATTCTTAACAGCTTTTACCCCGTCTCTATTGACAATTTTTTGTGTCGGAATAATTTCCATATCTAAAATATAGGTTCTAAAAGTTTAATTGCAAGGTATTCTACTTCTTTAAGTGTTATATCTTTTTTATAATCTTTTATTTGGGCAACCTCTAATCCTTGGTATCCACAGGGATTTATATAGGAAAATGGTGTTAAATCCATGTCAACATTGATACTTATTCCGTGGTAAGTCTTGCCCTTAGAAATTCTCAAGCCAATGGAAGCAATTTTTTTTCCATTTACATACACTCCAGGCGCGCCTTCTATAAAATTAGATTCTATTGAATAGTTAGCTAGTAGAGATTTAGTAAATTCTTGGAGAGTCTTAACTAGGCTTTTCGGTCCAAGTTTATTTCTTTTTACATCAATCATAAAATAAATTACTAGCTGCCCCGGACCGTGATAAGTTACTTCGCCGCCTCTGTCAGATTGAATAACTGGAATATCTCTGGCATCTAATACATGTTTATTATCTGCAGCAGTCCCAAGAGTAAAAACAGGAGGATGTTCTAGCATCCATATTTCATTCTGAAAGTTATCAGACATGAGATGAGCTTTCATGCCATCCAATGTTTCTAGATAATTTGCAGTTCCTAGTGATTTAAAAGTAAGTTCGTCTGACACTAATTATTTCTTGCCTTTACAAAAGCATCTTCAGATACCTTATGGTACGCAGTAACCTCTTCTTTAAATTGCTTGTAAGACTGGTAGACCTTATTAACCATTTCATCCTCGGAAGCATTCTCTTCCAAAATTTCAGTCGCTATTATTTTAAATTCTGCTATTACGTCATCTGGAAGTTTTCTTAATTCAACTCCATGGACATCCACTAATTCCCTAAGGGCTCTGTTATTTCTTGCAGTATATTCATCTAAAATATCTTGGTTAACAGCTTTGGAAGCAGTATCAATAATAACTTGAAGATGTTTTGGTAAAGCCTCCCATTCATCTTTGTTTATCAAAAGTTCAAGCATTGATCCAGGCTCATGCCATCCCGGATAATAGTAATACTTTGCAGCTTGATGAAATCCAAAAGTCAAATCATTGTATGGGCCAACCCATTCAGTTGCATCAATGACACCAGTTTGAAGAGCGGTAAATAGTTCTCCCCCTGGAAGAGTTACTGGAATGCCACCAGCTCTTTCTAAAACTTCTCCGCCTATCCCGGGAATTCTCATTTTTAGTCCCTTGATATCATCTAGAGAATTTATCTCTTTTTTAAACCACCCAAACATTTGGGTGCCTGTATTGCCTGCAGGAATTGGGTAAATATTAAATGGTTCATAAACTTCTCTCCAGAGCTCAATGCCTCCTCCGCGATTAGTCCATGCATTGATCTCATCAGCAGTAAGACCAAAAGGAACGCCTGTAAAAAATTGTGCAGCTGGGGCTTTGCCTTTCCAGAAATATCCTCCACTGTGGCCCATCTGATGTGCTCCACTTGAAACAGCGTCAAAAACTCCAAAGGCTGGGACTTGTTCGCCAGCGCCATATACAGTGATCTTCATTTGACCGTTACTCATTTCTTCAACCAACTCAGCAATTCTCTCAGGAGCCATTCCTAAGCCAGGGTAGTTTTTTGGCCATGCTGTTACCAGTCTCCAGTTATAAGTTTTTTGAGAATCTATTGAAGGCTCGCTGCTGGCCTCCTTGTTATCTGAACACCCAATAATTAATAAAATTGTTAATAGGTAAGAATATTTTTTTATCATCATAATTTTTCTAGTTTTGCATAAGCCATCACAAGCCATTTTGTTCCTGCTTTATTGAAATTGATTTGAACTCTAGCTGCATCTCCTGAGCCCTCATAATTAAGAACCACTCCCTCTCCAAATGTTTTATGTAAAACTCTTTGGCCTAATGAAATTCCTATTTCATCCTCGAATTCAAACTTTGTTTCTTTAAAATCCTTTCTATTATAAGGGATATTGGTTTGCGCTCTCGGCCTGATCTCATTAATTAGGCCTTTGGGTATTTCTCTCAAAAATCGAGATGGAGGATTAAATGTATCAGAGCCGTGCAGTCTTCTTGATTCGGCATGGGTTATATATAGTTTTTCCATTGCTCTTGTAATACCGACATAACAAAGTCTTCTCTCTTCCTGAAGTTGTGATGGATTTTCCATTGATCTGCCATGAGGAAATAAACTTTCCTCAAGTCCAGTTATAAGAACAAGTTTGAACTCTAACCCTTTTGCTGAATGGAGAGTCATAAGTTGGGCTGCATCATCATGCTCTGATGCTTGTCTATCTCCAGAGTCTAAGGAAATCATATCTAGGTATTGTTCTGCAATTTCTTTATTAGGCTTATCTTCTTTAATGCTTTGCTCAAAGTAAGCGGTTGCAGAAACAAGCTCTTCTAAGTTTTCTACTCTTGTTTTTCCTTTTTCTCCTGGCTCTTTAGCGTGATATGCGACTAATCCAGATGTTTTAATAATCTCTTCCATAAGATCTGACAGTGGATTTTCCTCTATGAATTCTTTGCACCTTAATATGAACTGCAAATATGAAGATAGCCCAGCGCCACCTCTGCCAGAAATTGAGCCCTCATCAACAAGCTTTGCTGACGCTTTGATGTATGAAATGTTATGTTGCTTTGCAGCTCCTCTAATTTTTGCTAATGTTTTTTCCCCAACACCTCTTGTTGGATTTGAGATTGATCTTTCAAATGCTGGGTTATCAGAGTGATTAAAAATTATTTTTAAATACGCAATAGCATTTTTAATTTCTAATCTTTCATAGAACCTCTGCCCACCATAAATTCTATATGGAATGCTAGATCTTAAGAGAGCCTCCTCAAGAGCTCTTGATTGGGCATTTGATCTGTAAAGAACAGCAGCATCCTCATACATTTCGCCCTTATTCATCCAGTCCTTAAGAACATCCGCAACAAATCTAGCCTCGTCTTGTTCGTTATATGCTTGGTATAAAACTATCTGCTCTCCTTCGAGCTTTTCTGTCCAAAGATTTTTTCCTAGCCTATCTGTATTGTTTTCAATAAGCGCGTTTGCAGCACCTAAAATTATATTTGTAGATCTATAATTTTGTTCAAGCCTAATAATTTCTGTGTCATCAAATGTTTTTGTAAAAGAATCTACATTTTCAACTTTGGCCCCTCTCCATCCATATATAGATTGATCATCATCTCCAACTGCAGTTATGGAGGCCTCTGAAGAAGCAATTTCTAGCAACCAATTATATTGAATGGTATTTGTATCTTGGAATTCATCAACCAATATTGATCTAAATCTTGAATGGAAAAAAGCTTTTACAGAAGCATTATCTCTGACGATTTCATAAGATCTAAGCAATAACTCACCAAAATCTACTAGGTTATCTCTTAAGCAGGTGGCCTCATATTCTTTGTATATTTTTTTAATGGTTTCTCTTGCAAAATCGCCCTTGTCATCTACGAAGTCATTTCTGAATCCCTCATCCTTCCATGAATTTATCTGCCATTGGCTTTGTCTTGATGGCCATGTGACCTCATCAAGGTCAAGCTCTTTAGAGATTCTTTTAATTATTCTTAGTTGGTCATCTGAGTCTAAAATTGTGAACCCGCTACTAAGACTTGCCTCTTTATGGAAGCGTTTAAGCATTTTGTGTGAAAGGCCATGAAAAGTACCAACCCAACCGTCTAACATTGGCGCTTGTAATAATTCTTCAATTCTTGATCTCATTTCAAGAGCGGCTTTATTGGTAAAAGTAACAGCCATGATAGATCCAGGGTTTCTATTAAGAGCCTCAACCTCCCATGCTATTTTATGAACTAGGACTCTAGTTTTACCAGATCCAGCTCCAGCAAGAACCATTAAATGTCTTTTTTCTGACGTAACCGCTTCTCGTTGTTGATCGTTGAGATGGTCTAATATGTGCGAAACGTCCATTTAGGGATTCATTTTTTTGCTTAAGAGGGATATTCTAACCTTATGCCAACAAAATTATTGCGACAAATTAGAAATACCATACCTGAATTGCGAAAATCTGAAAAACTGGTTGCTGATTTCGTTTTAAATGATCCAAAGTCTGTTATTACTATGAAGACAGCTGAAGCATCGAGCGCTATGGGAATAAGTGAACCAACACTAATAAGGTTCTGCAAGGCTTTAGGTTTTTCAGGCTATCAAGAATTTAAAATTAATCTCTCTCAACAACTTGCGGCTGATGATTATTTTGTGATGTATGAAATTGATGAGGACGATAGTATTAATGAGCTTTGTGAAAAAGTTTTTGATACTGCTATTAGTGAGATCTTAAACGTTAGATCTCAAATAGACCAGAACACACTTGAGTCGGCAATCGAGGCTCTTGCGAATGCTGGTAGAGTTGAGGTTTATGCATTTGGGGGCTCTGCCCCAGTTGCAATGGACGCACAACATAAATTCTTTAGACTAAAAATTTCATCTTCTTTTATTTCTGATCCTCATATCCAGCTGATGTCAGCAAATTCGCTTTCAAAAAATGATGTGGTGGTGGCTATTTCTCAGTCTGGAACAACCTCAGCTTTGATTGATAGCGTAAAAATAGTAAGAAAGTCTGGAGTGAAAGTTATAGGAATCATGCCAGGCAATTCCCCTTTAGCAAATATTTGCGATTACCCAATTGAAATTAATGTTGGCGATAATTTTAGGATTAATAAGCCTCTAACTTCAAGAATAGCTTATTCAGCAATAATAGATGTCATCACCATGGGAGTGGCACAGTTAAAGCCTGAAGCTCAAGAGCATTTATACAATATTGTTGATAGTCAAAGATCATTAAAAATTAAATAGCTCAATATATTGCGTTCTCTCTAAACCATAGGTTGACGGCCCATTTCTCTCCAGATATTACAGGTGACCCGGCATGAAGTGATTTTGGATGTATCTCTGTCGTGCCTTCTATGCAGTTATTAAATATAACCACATCGCCTTTATTGGGCTTAATAGAAACGCCTATCTCTGGAAAGTCTGTTGCTCCACCAGACTCAACATCATTTAAATATGCCAATGCCGTAGTTATTCTTTGGCCACCTACTTCCATATTTTTCTTGCCTGCATCTGTATCTTTATCAAAAGAATCAAAATGTGGCTTATATTCTTTCTCTGGACCGTAGTAGACCAACTGAAATTGTTCTGCATTATTGATGGGCATTTTAACTAAAACCGAAAATCGCTTGCTGACCTCGTGAACAATGTCACTTGCGTTATGTTCTAGCCAAAAAAAGTCATTAGTTCTATTTTCAACCACCTCATCAGTGTTGCCAGCTACTGTTGCTCTTTTCATATTACCCAAACCTAAATCAATGAAACTCTGGCATTCCTCGTCGGATAGAAAATTTGATACAACATATATTATTGGATCAGTTGAATATAAGGTTACGTTAGACGCTATTTTCTTTGGCTCTGTTAACATAAAGAAATTATACTATTTGTTAACTAGATTTCTAATTAAAAATAAATTGTGAAAATTTTTATATCGATAGCTTCATACCAAGATCCTTTGCTGAAGGCTACTATAAATTGCGCCTTTAATAAGGCAGATTACCCTGAAAATTTGATTTTTGGTATTTGCAATCAATCAAATGAGCCTCTAGATACCGAATCTTTCACATTTAGTAATCAGATAAAGTGTGAGCATATTGATCCTAATATTTCAGAAGGTCCCTGTTGGGCAAGAAAAAGAGTTCAGCGTTTTTATAATAATGAAGATTACTATTTTCAAATTGATTCTCATATGCAATTTGAGCAAGGTTGGGATTCATATTTTATCGGCTACATACAAAAAATTAAAAGTGTGGGAACTGAATATCACCAAAAACCAATTATTACCTGTTATCCCAGGGCTTTTGAGGTAATTGATGCGGATAAAGAAATATTTGAACTAGACTCTCAAGAAAAAAGAGCCTTAACCCTTGTTCTTAAGGAAGATAGTATTTTTATAAAGAGATGCTTTTCAAACCAAATTGCGGGCATAACTGAAAATGAAATTTCACATGGATATTTAATTGCCGCAGGGTGTTTATTTACAACAAAGGAGTTTGTAAAAGAAATACCATACGACGATAAATTATATTTTTATGGGGAAGAGTTGGCGATATTGTTGAGAGCGTTTACAAGAGGCTTTAGTGTGTTTCATACATCTAATGTTCCTGTCTATCATCTTTATCATGTGGTTGGAGACTTAAAAAGAAAACTACATTGGGATGAGGATGAAGAAAAAGAAAGAGAGATTAAATGGGTCGATAGAGAAAAAAAAAGTATTAATCGACTCATATCAATAGTTGATAAGAGCCTTAAAGGAACTTACGGTCTAGGCAAGAAAAGGAGCCTTGAAGACTTTAAATATTTATCAGGAATAGATCTACAGAATGAAAAAATAATTGATATGAAAAAAGCCATAACATCAGAGTTTCTTGATACTCTAGAATGGGATGAAGAACCTATAAAATCAAAATTAACATTAAAAGATATAATAAATAAAATTTTTAAATTTGGAGAATAATAAATGAGCAATGAAGTAAAAGACTTTTTTTCAACATACAGCGATTTTGTAACAAAGGTAACTAGTGAGCCTAGTTTAGAAATGGATGCGCTAAAAAACAGCTTGGATGATATTAATAATAATTCGAGCATCGAAGTGCCTAGACTTCTTACTGCAGCTTTAGGGCTGGGAAGCGAAACAGGCGAGTTTGTAGAAATAGTTAAAAAAATGGTTCTTCAGGGTAAGCCTGCATCAGATGACAATATTTTTCATATGAAAAGAGAGTTAGGTGACATCATGTGGTATTGGACCACTGCCTGTGCTTCTTTGGGTCTAGATCCTTTTGAAGTTATTAGCGAGAATCAAAAAAAACTTGAAGCTAGATATGGGGAAAAGTTTGAAGTTGAGCGAAGTGAAGTAAGAAAAGAAGGTGACTTGTAACTTATTTTAAATGAAGCTTTATAGCTTAGATTCCAATGAAAGAAAAAGATAAATTATCAAAAGAAGACCTACCATCTGCGGCTGACGATTGTGCTGATGTTAATTCTGCATATGAAAGATACAAAAAAAATCTAGATAAGCCAAAATTTCCTCCAATAGAATATGAAAAGCCGCCACATCATTAGATGATCACTTTATTGGCAGTTTTGTATGCCATATATGCTTTTGCTTATATGTATTCCTATAAATCTGGATATAGCCTACTTAGATATATGTACAAAAGAAAAAATATTAACGCCTATCTATCTGTAGAATTAATATTTTTAATTCTTACTTCTTTAATTGTGTTTACTAAGCAGCCACTAAACTGGATAGTCGCTATTTTGATGTTCATGCACCTTGTTGGAATAGCGTGGTTAGTTACTAACCCTAAGAACTTTTATGAAATGGTTGAAGAGTCTGTAAAACTCGATGAAAACCTGATTGAGAATACTGTTGCAGGATCTTTTTTTATATCTTCTGTATTAGTGTTTTTTTCCAGAATTGTTTTCTAAACTAAATATCTTTAATTCTCTTTAAAAGGCTTGATGCGTCCCAACGACCACCATCTAAATCTTGAACCTCTTTATAAAAGTTATTGATTAGTTTTGTTGCTTCAATACTAGCTCCTATTTTTGCAGCTTGACCTTCAACAATATCCAAATCTTTTCTCATCCAGTCAACCGCAAAACCATGGTCATATTCATCTTTTAGCATAGTTGACCATCTATTTTCCATATACCAGGATTGAGCAGCACCTTTTGTAATAACTTCCATTACATCTTCGGTCTTTAGGCCAGCTTTTTCAGAGAAATTCATACCTTCTGCAAGAGCCTGAAGCAAACCACCAATACATATTTGGTTTACCATCTTTGTTAATTGTCCTGAACCACTATTTCCCATATGTTTTGAAAATTTTGAGTAGGTATCAAGGAGGTTTTTTACTGCCTTAAAAGATTCTTTACATCCTCCCACCATCACTGAGAGTTTTCCTGCCTCTGCACCAGCCTGACCACCAGAAATAGGAGCATCTAAAAAATGACACTCTTTTTCTTGAAGAATTTGACTCATTTCTTTGGCAAGAGTTGCAGAGGTTGTTGAGTGGTCGACGATTATCGTGCCAGGATTTACAGATTCTAGTATTCCCTTATCACCACAAATCACATCCCTAACGTCCTCATCTTTGCCCACACAAATCATAATGACATCTGACTGAGATGCTATCTCCAAGGGTGATTCGCAAGATGATCCTGTAAACTCATTTTTCCATTTTGAAGCTTTTTCTTGAGTTCTATTAAAAACACAAACATCAAAATTATTTGAAGCTAAATGACCTGCCATGGGGTACCCCATAACACCTAAACCAATAAAACCTTTTTTATTCATAGTTAATTTAAGTCTACTGCAAATTCTTTAAGAATTTCTATGTTGATAATAGAAGATGCTTTTTTATGAGTTCTTCTTAAAAAAACCTTTGGGGCAAACCCGTGCTCATATGCTTCTTTCCATCGTTCTGCACAAACACACCATGAATCTCCTTCTTTTAGTCCAGGAAAATTAAACTCTGGTTTTGGTGTTGATAAATCATTTCCTCTGGCTTTTGAAAAACTTAAAAAATCATTTGTTATAAGTGAGCAGACTATATGTAGCCCCATATCATGCTTACCTGTATGGCAAAACCCATCTCTAAAAAATCCTGTTATTGGATTAGAACAACACTCATCTATCGGCTCATCGAAAATGTTAGTCTGGTTCATTTTCTTGCTCTTTATATTTTTTATAGTCTTCCCAGTCATGAGGAGTTCCTACATTTAGAATACCTTTTTGTGCTCTGTATAGACTTTGAGTCCTTAGCTTGCTTTTATCCTCTTCCTTGCCAAATATCTTATTCCAGCCATCTTCAAAATATTTTCTTAAATTTCTCTTAGGCATCAATGAAATGAATTAAAGGTAACTACAAACAATATACCTGTGGCAAGAGCGCCAAAAATGCATATTGCTAGATCCACAAAAAAGACTTTAAACAACTTCTTCCAAGAGTCTTGGGTTGGGGTTGAATTAGTTAATAATTCTGACTTAAAGATCTCTATTGCTGCAACCTTAAACCAGCTAAATACAACAAGAAATGTAATGGCCCCACAGACGAATAGTGCTGAGCTGGCACTCATACTATATGTTCTTCTCTATCTTTTTTGGCAGTTCTTGTGACGCCATCTTTGCTTGTATACTCTTGAGTAATACCTTTAGCGCCTGATCTTCCTTTATTAGAATTATTTAATAGCGTTACGATAGCTATGCCAGATATCAAGCCTATTGAATATAAAATTAAGCTATTAACCATACTTTATCTCCGTTCAAAATTATATCTTACCTTGTAATTCTGAAACTGCTGTATCAAATTCTGATTTAATTCTGCTAACTAGCTCTGAAACAGATGGAGAGTCTTCTATTAAACCAATACCTTGACCTGAGCCCCATATATCTTTCCAAGCCTTGGCCTCTGTATTTCCACCCGACCCAAAGTTCATTGAAGATTTATCTGCATCAGGAAGATTGTCCGCATCAAGCCCTGCTTTGTTAATGGATGGTTTTAAATAATTGCCTAAAACACCGGTGAACAAACTTGAAAGCACTATATCATCTGCAGCACTTTCAATTAGCATCTGTTTATAGCTTTGGTCTGCATTAGCTTCTTGAGTAGCTATAAAACGAGTTCCCATATAAGCAAAATCAGCTCCAAGAGCTAAAGCTGAAGCTACTGAATAACCATCGCCAATTGCTCCAGAAAGAATAACTGTTCCATCAAACCATTCTTTTACTTCTCTTAATAATGCAAATGGAGATAAGGCACCTGCATGTCCTCCAGCTCCAGCACAGACTAGGATTAAACCATCAACACCTTGGTCTGCTGCTTTTTTTGCATGCTTAACATTAATAACATCGTGATAAACAAGCCCACCATAGCTATGAGCTGCTTCAACTAGCTCAGCCGGTGGTCTTAAAGAAGTAATGATGATTGGTACCTCATGTTCAACACAAGTAGCCATATCTTCCATAAGTCTATTATTTGAACCATGACAAATTTGGTTTACAGCAAACGGCGCAACTTTTTTATCAGGGTTTTGCTCTTGGTATTCAGCTAGTTCAGTTTTAATTCTTGTAATCCACTCGCCTAAAACATGTTGAGGCCTAGCATTAAGTGCTGGAAAAGACCCTATTATTCCTGCTTTGCATTGTGCTATTACAAGCTCTGGTCCTGAAACCAAGAAAAGTGGCGAGCCTATAACAGGCATGGATAAATGATCTTTTATATAGTTTGGAATTGACAATTTAAGTCTCCTTTTTAAGTTTTTTCTAGATTTTTGCTATTGTGCTATTCTTTCGAATAATCTTCAACTAGATACACCAAGGCTTTTAAGCCTTCGTCCAAGGCTCCATCATCAACAACGAAATAAGGTGAATGATTGCCAGGAGCTTCCATTACGCCAGGAGCATTTACACCCAACCAGAAATACATCCCAGGAATAGCATTTGAGAAAAATGAAAAATCTTCAGCGCCAGTTGAAGGCGTCATCTCATAAACTTTATTATTAGTTGCCTGTTTTAAAGACGGGGTCAATCTTTCAACAAGATCGGTATTGTTAAAAGTAACTGGATAGAATCCACCAACATCAAACTCAACAGAAATTTCTGTTCCTGTTCCAAGTGCAACACCTTCAGCTATCTGTTTTATTTCATCATAAATTTCTTCTCTTAGCTTCGGGTCAAATGTCCTTATTGTCCCCTGAATTTCTGAATCTTCAGGAATAATATTTCCTCTTGTTCCAGATCTTATTATTCCAACCGATATAACAGCTGGATTATTTACGATATTAATTCGCCTGCTTACAATCGTATTAAGGTTTTGAATTAGCTCAGCGCTAGCCATTATTGGATCAATTGAGTCCCAAGGTCTTGAGCCATGAGCTTGAACTCCCTTTATTTTAATTCTATAAGTTCCAGCCGCTGCCATTGCCGGGCCAGATGATATGCCAATATAGCCATGAGGACCATTGCCAACATGAAGTCCAAAAATAACCTCAGGATCATATGTTTCAAAGATACCCTCTTCTAACATCATTTTTGCTCCGCCATTCTCTCCTTCAGGAGGGCCTTCTTCGGCAGGTTGGAAAATTAACATTACGTTGCCCTTTAACTGATCTTTATTTTTAGCTAAAAACTCGGCGACTCCCATGAGTATTGCAACATGAGCATCATGGCCACATGCATGCATAACGCCGACACTTTGACCGAGATATTCAGTCATTTTTTTTGACGCAAATGATAATCCTGTTTTTTCTATAACTGGTAACCCATCCATATCTGCTCTCAGGGCTATAGTTGGCCCAGGCAGACCGCCCTCGATCAATCCCACAACACCGGTATATGCAATCTTAGTTTCCACTTTTATGCCCAGTGAGCGGAGATGAGCTTCTACTTTTTTGGCAGTTCTAAACTCTCTATTACTTAACTCCGGGTTCTGATGAATGTCATGTCGCCACTCAATGACCTTATCCATTAACGGATTAATTTGATTATCAAGATCACTTTTAAGATCTGAAAAAACTGATGTTGAAACAAGAAGACAAAAGAAAAGCAATAATTTATTCATTTTAAGATTATAATCCCCCCTTTTTTAAAACACTAATACCATGGACATAAATAACCTTCGAAATATAGCAATTATTGCCCACGTTGATCATGGTAAAACTACTCTTGTAGATAAACTTTTAGGCCAATCTGGAACCCTTGATAGAAAAAATATTGGTTCTGAGAGAATAATGGACTCAAACGACCAAGAAAAAGAAAGAGGAATAACCATAACAGCTAAAAATACCTCAATTATTTGGAATAACCATTTAATTAATATTGTGGATACTCCAGGCCATGCTGATTTTGGTGGTGAGGTTGAAAGGGCGCTATCTATGGTTGATTCAGTTCTCTTGTTGGTTGATGCTGTTGACGGCCCAATGCCACAAACAAGATTTGTTACTCAAAAGGCTTTTGAAAAAGGCTTGAGGCCTATTGTTGTAATTAATAAGGTTGATAGGCCTGATGCGAGACCTCATTGGGTTCTTGATCAAGTCTTTGACTTATTTGACAGGCTGGGTGGAACTGACGAGCAGCTAGATTTCCCAGTTATTTATGCATCGGCTATTGAAGGAATTGCAGGACTAGAGCCTGAAAATATGAATGATGACATGACTCCTCTATTGCAAATGATATTAGAAAAAGTCCCTGCTCCAGAGGTAAATGTTGATGGGCCTCTGCAGTTACAAATAAGTGCCTTAGATAGCAATAGCTATGTAGGTGTTATTGGAATAGGAAGAATTAAAAGAGGTGTAGTAAAGCCAAATGATCAAGTCATCGTAGTTGATAGAGATGGCAACACTAGAAAAGGAAAAGTGCTTCAAGTTATGGGCTATGAGGGCTTAGACAGAGTAGAAGTTACAGAGGCAGAAGCTGGTTCAATTGTTTGCATTACAGGAATAGATAAATTAAATATCTCAGATACTATTTGTGCACCTTCTGATGTTGAGGCACTTCCCGCTCTTTCGGTTGATGAACCTACGGTTAGCATGACCTTCCAAGTTAATGATTCGCCCTTTGCAGGAAAAGAAGGAAAATTTGTTACTTCAAGAAATATTAAAGAGAGACTGGATAAAGAATTAATATCAAATGTAGCGCTGAAGGTAGTTCAAGGTGAATCTCCAGATAAATTTATTGTTTCAGGTAGAGGAGAATTGCATCTATCTGTACTAATCGAAACCATGAGAAGAGAAGGTTTTGAATTAGGCATCTCTAAGCCTCAAGTTATTCAAAAAGAAGTAAATGGTGAAATCCATGAGCCTTTTGAGCAGATAGTTATTGATGTTGAAGAAATGCATCAAGGTTCAATTATGGAAGAGCTTGGGCCAAGAAAAGCTGAGCTCCAAAGCATGGAATCAGATGGCAAAGGAAGAGTTAAATTGGAGTTTATAGCTCCATCCAGAGGAATTATAGGGTTTAGATCACACTTTCTAACTATCACTAGCGGATCTGGAATCATGACTAGTGTTTTTGATCATTACGGTCCAGTAAAGGGTGGCGAACTAGCCAAAAGAAATAATGGGGTCATGTATTCTATGACTGCAGGTAAAACTTTAGCTTATGCTTTGTTTAATCTTCAAAATAGAGGAAAGCTGTTCTTAGGTCACGGCAATGAAGTTTATATAGGTCAAATAGTTGGGTTACATTCAAGGGAGAATGATCTTCCAGTAAATCCAACAAAAGCTAAGCAGCTAAATAATATTAGAGCTGCGGGAACTGATGAAAATCTTATCCTTGTTACTCATATAAAACATACTTTAGAGCAGGCTTTAGAATTCATTGAAGATGATGAGCTTGTAGAGGTAACTCCTGAATCTATTCGCATGAGAAAAAAAGGTAGAGTTAGAACTTAAATATAATCTATCATTTGATCATTAGGCCTTTCATTGGTCTGTAAAAAATATAAACTTAAATAACATTTAATCTATATAAGAGGGAGAAATGAATAATCTAAAAACTTTTTTTGCATGCTTTGCTTTAATTGCTTTAGCTGCATGTAATATGGAAAACAATTCTGGAAATAACTATCAGGACAGAATGGATCTAGCAACCGCATGGGTTACAGCTGGCAATACTGGCAAAGCTGAAGCTATGGAAATGATTGAAAAAAATATGGCAGAAGATGGTGTTGTTGCTGGCAATAGATATGTTGGGATGGGTTTTATTTGGAATCCAGATGAGGCCGGGATGACAGTAACTTATATTATTCCTGAGAGCCCTGCGTCTAAATCGCTAGAGATAGGTGATTCTTTTGTTGAAGTTGCTGGTGTGAGAGTATCCGATGACAATAGGAATAGACTCGGGTTTAGAGGCAAGCCAGGTGAAGAGATTAATGCTGTTGTTTTACGAAACGGTGAGGAAGTTGCCATAACAGTTGCAAGAGGTGCTGTAAGGCAAATGTCTTCAAAGTCACAAATTCTTGAAAATATGTCAGAAGGTGATGCTGAAGGATGGGGCCCAGATGAATTTAACATAATTGAAACATCAGCTACAGAAGATGGTGTTGTTTGGGTGTTAAGTTGGACTAAATTTACTGAAGATGCGACAGGCATCGAAGCAAACGCATACACAGCAACAAGGTTTGTATTCAATGATGAAGGAAAAGTATCAAGGATTGCAAATCTGACTGAAGATAGATTTGTATTAGAGCAACAAGGCTACTCAATTACAAGATAATCGCTTGGATTAGATAGGTCTAAAGAAATTTAGACCTATCTAAACATTAAAATCAATTCTTTAAATCTGTTAAAGTTATACTTATGAAATATATCCAACTATTTTTATTCTTTATATTTATCACCCCTCTCTCTTCTGATGAAGGGAGGCTTGGCAGAGAGTCGCATGACTATAAATATAACTCCTTAGGCTTGAGTCTTATCCAGACCGAAGATACTGGACTAGGTATGAATCTTTCTGTTTCATTGCCTGGATCACTATACATAACTCTTGAAAGAAAGGCAGAAGGTGTTGATATAGCAACCGAATCATTTGATAGAGTTATTAATGCAGCAAGAATAGGTGTCCATTCGGGAATTGGAGATTTATTAAGCAGTGTTTCAGCAAAGGGCGTTAACCTTAAAATAAAGAATGTATTTGATATCTATGCTGAAATTGGAATTAAAAGCACATCTATAGAAGGAGATTACGATTCATTCTCAGAAGATGATACACAAGCAAATGTAATAACAGGCATTAGATTTGGTAATAGTAATGGCTGGGAAGGTAAGATTTTTGTCGACTTTTCAAAAGAATCTGAGGTAATTCAGAAGCCATGTCTTTTTGAGGCTTGCACAGCCGTTATTGAATATATTCTTGATGAAGAAACTGATCAGAAATATGGAGCAGGAGTCTTATTTAATATAAACAATAGGAGCGCTTTTAACGTTGAAGTTCTTTCAAGCAAAGTTTTCGATACAAGCTTAAAAATTGGCTACCAATTAAATTTTTAGTTAGATAGCGCAACTCATATCATTTCCACAGCATAGCGGTGATTTAATTTTGCCATGTCCATTTGGACACGTGGATACTTGAACTTGGCTCCCATCATCAAGGTCTAGCATGCCATTAACAAGAGGTGCATTGCATTCACCACAAGAGGCATTTACCGACATCCCACATTTTTCACATTTATAAGTTGCCATAATTTTTCCTACTGAATAGTTAGTTATCAATTGCCTCTAATATTTCAAGCAATAGATTAATCATATCTAGATAAATTGTAAAAGCCAATTTAAACGCAGGGTCCTAGTTATTTGACATATATTTATTCGCCCATAGCAATTAAACTAAAATCAAAAAGTAAATTAGCTAACTATTAATAATACATAATTCTGGGATTATTTCTTCTTTAGGTAGGCCACCGAATGATCATGGAAAAATCTCTCTCCAACTTTGATATATTTATTTTTAGAATGAAAGTTTAATGATATTTGATTGATAGGATTTGTATTGACCTCACAACAGATAGGTAAGTTTTCAAGATTAACTACTTTGCTTAAATGTTCGTATAAAAGAGTCCCTGCTCCCATTCTTCTGTATTCTTTTTTTATAGCAACCCTATCTATATAAAGAAATTTATCTTCGCAATCACTAAAGAACTTATAGTTTGGTGAATGGTATTCAGAACCCTCTCTAAAACAGATCATAAAACCAATAATCTCTTCTTCATTTAAAACATAAAAATTTAATGCACTTAATTTTATTAGGTTTTTAAGAGCGCTTAATGAAGGCAAAATCCCAACCTCGGGTACATTTTCTTGATTTAAATTAAAGATGGCCTCTAATTTGTCATTTTCAGGAACATCACTAAAAATTGCTAACTCTAAATTAGATTGTTGGCTCATGGATATAGAAAAAATTACTGGATTTCTAAGTCCTTAATAGCACTATCAATACTTTTCGCAATATCTTTAATAAAAAGTGCTTTTGTTAGAGTATAGCTAGGATGCCCCATTGTTGCTAAATCTTTAGCTTTTTCCATTGCCACTTCCATTAGCTTATCTGAGTCAACAACCTGGTCTATAAGGCCTGCATCTATTGCTTTCTCAAGAGGGTACATTTCTGCGCCTAAAACAGATCTATATTTATGGGATGGTGAAACTCTAAACTTTATTAATTCTAAAATTGGTGTTGGTATAACCATATTGGTTCTCATCTCATTTGCACCTAATAGATGCTCACCCTTTACTCCTATTCTAAAATCACAGCAGCATAATAAGAAAGTTCCTAAAGCTATGCCATGCCCTGAGCAGGCAGCAACTATTGGCCTAGGAAAAGAAAAAATCCTTGATAACAGCTTAAATCCACTTAGTGACATTCTTTTAATTTTAGGCACGTCACCTGAGCTAATAACTTTCAAATCAAATCCAGCCGAAAACATTCCAGGCCTACCCGTAATTATTAAAGATCCGCTTTTTGTTGGAACTTGATCTAAGCAATAATTAATACTCCGGGTCATTTCTTCTGAAAAAACATTAGCCTTACCATCGTCTAAAGTTATTATAGAAATATCATCTTGTTGAGTCAGTGTCGCAATAGAGTCTGTCATTTTTTAACCTAAATTATTAATTAAGAAGAGTTTAGCAAAAAAATATATAATTATTTAAACAAAGTGCTCATAGATGGAATCAAAATATTAAAGAGGATAAGTAAATGATTAAAAGATTTTTTAAAGCAATAGGTGTAATAGCGATTTTTAGTATAAGTCTGTGCTCTTTGTATCTAGCAAATTTATTTTTAATGAAGCCAGCTTCCATTGATCACTTCTTAGGTAAAGAGTTTTTGACGGGCCTCGCCGACTCACCTGAATCTATGACTTATATAGGAATATTTGATCAATTCAACTGGGCCACACAACATAATTCTAAGCTCTCAATACCAAATCCTAATGATCTTCAGGCTGATATTAAAGATACAAAGAAAACTCTTAAGGTATTAAATAAATATAAAGATAGCTCTTTATCCAAAAGTCAAAAAATTACTAAAAGCATAGCCGTTTTTGATACTGAAAATAACCTCAAACAACTAGAAGAATTCCCATATCATGATTATCCATTAAACCAAGTTCGAGGCGCGCATCATAACGTTATTAGCTTTATGAGTGATATGCATCCCATTAGAAGCCTTTCAGAAGCAAAAGATTTTATAAAGAGAACTGACCTTGTGATAGATGTATATTCTGGCCAGTTAGATTGGCTGGAAAGACAAGCTGCCGAAGGTATATATGCACCAAAGTTTGTATATGTTCATTTAATCAAACAGCTTAATGAATTAATAAACTATTCGCTTGAGGAGCACCCTCTTTATACTCAATTTATTAAAAAGACAGCATTATTAGATATCCCAGGTGATGAGCTTACTATTTTGGAGGCTGATCTAAAATCATCTATAGAAAATAGCGTTACGCCAGGTTTTATTTTGCTCAGGGATTTTATGATCTCAACAAAAGATAATGCCAATCCTCATCATGGTATCTGGTCTCAGCCAAATGGTGATGAGTTTTATAAATTACGAATACGTTCATATACAACAACAGATTATAGCCCTCAAAAAATCCATGACTTGGGAGTTAGTGAAGTAGCAAGAATTTCATCTAGAATGAAAGAGATTCTCGTTTCTCTTGGCTACGATGCAAACGAAACTGTTGGGGCTCTAATGAACGAGCTAAACGAAGACCCTTTGATGCTCTATGCAGATACTCCAGATAGAAAAAAAATTGTAGTTCAAGATTATATGGATATGGTTACTGAAGCTACAGAGGGCATCAAAGAATATTTTCATACCATGCCAAAGGCGCCTGTGACTGTTATAGCTGCTCCAGAATACTCAGAGAAAACTGCTCCTGGTGGCTGGTATCAGTCTCCAGCGCTAGATGGAAGTAGGCCTGGAGCTTTTTATGTGAATCTTTATGATATAAAGCAAACGCCAAAATACAGCATGAAAACTCTTGCATATCACGAGGCAACCCCAGGACATCACCATCAGATTGCACATTCGCTAGAAAATGATGAGTTAACTTTATATAGGAGGTTTGGCTATCGGACCTCTGCCTTTTCTGAGGGTTGGGCTCTTTATTCTGAACAATTAGCGCTTGAGGCAGGTCTAGCTCCAGATCCATATGATGAACTTGGAATTTTACAAAGTGAAATATTTAGAGCCGTTAGATTGGTTGTAGATACAGGGATACATTATAAAAAATGGACAAGGGAAGAAGCTATTGCTTACATGAAAGCAAAGACTGGGATGTCTGATACTGAGTGCCGAGTAGAAATAGAAAGATATATCGTTTGGCCTGGTCAAGCTCTTAGCTATAAAGTTGGAATGATTAAGATTCTAGAATTAAGAGAGAAAGCAATGAATACTCTTGGTGATAAATTTAATATTAAAGATTTTCATTCAGCAGTTTTAGACAATGGGAATCCGCCACTATTTATAGTGGAGCAAATGGTTGATGAAATGATTGTAGAAGCTCTAGAAACTAACTAATAATTTTCTGGGCGTTTTGCACCAAACTTGGTGAAATAATTTTTTACGAAAGAGAGATCTAATTCATTGTCGCCTGATGGGTCAAAAAAAGTATCTAAGAAAATTCTCTTTTTATTAAAGTCAAATGAAGCTAAAAATATCTTGCCCTCTACTGCCTTTGCTATTCTTAAGAAGCCGCTCTTAAATTTATCGGTTTTTGCTCTAGTTCCCTCTGGAGATATAGCGATTAGAGAGCCATTGAGTTTTTGAATATTTTTAATTGCCGCCTCAGTGAGGCCTGCCCCGGGCTTGCTCTTATCTACTGGTATTCCACCCATGTATTTTAAAAACCGTCCGAGAATTGGTTGATCAAAAAGACTGTGTTTTCCAAAAAAACTTATCTTTGCATCTAGCCCCAGTATAGCAGCGAAACCAAAAACTCCATCCCAGTTTGATGTATGGGGGCCTGCTATTATTATTAGATTTTCATTACCTTTTACTGGCGGCACTTCACCCTCCACCTTCCATCTGAAAGATCTTAAGAACAATCTAGCAATCCACTGAATAATTTTTGGACGACGAGCTCTGTACTTAAAAGGGATCTGCTTCCTATCAACAGTTTTATTTAATTTTTTTGACATAACTATTTTAATTTTCTATCTTTTAGATAATAGGGTAAATATATTAGGTAGCAGACAACTATAGCAAGAAGCCATATATCAAATACGTGGAATGGCTCTGGCCTCATAAAGGCATAAATGTTTTGTCCAAAAGGCTTCTCAACTATGAACCAATAGTTTGCTGGAGGTCCTAATAAATAATTAACTCCATACATAACAAATAATAAGAAAGTTGCATATAAAAGGGCTTTTGAAACATCTCGAATATATGGCCTCTGATTATCTATAACTATTGCATAAGATACGCCCAGGATGATTGCAGTATGGCCTATTTGATGTTGTATATAAGCAACTGCAGGAAATCCGTACTCCGTATCTGGAGTAAGAATAGCCATTCCTGCTCCAGCTATTCCAAAGAAAAATGCAAATATAAAAAAGTCTCTTTTTTTGGTTAGCAAATAAATTAAGATTGAAAATGATGAAAAATCACATAAATGAAGTGGTAAGCCTAACTTCAATTGATCTAAAAAGCCTTCTATATAAAAATCCATCCCTTGATTAATGATAATTAAGCTAATAATAAAATACATCAAAATGGAATGGGTTGAGGCTGAGGAATGCTTAAAAATTTTTGGAATGAAAACTATAGACGCAATACAGAATAAGACAATAAAAATATGGGAAAAGCTAAATAAAATTAGTTCGTTCACAAAAACCCTAAATTAAAACAAGTATTTACTTTAGTTTAAGGGCTTTCCGGCAAAGAGCCATAGTCTAAATCTTCATAAGGATTCTGAACTCCAATAGCGTCTGGGTGAACAACTGATATATCAATATCACTTCCAATGTCCCCTAAGAAAAATCCTGAAGCTGTATTTCTTGGTGATATATAGATTGTTGCGAATCTCCCTGCTTTTGCATAAACCAAAGTTACCTCTTCTCCAACTTTGGATGAAATTAGCTGCCATCCAGTTGATAGAGTTTCTGTGCCATAGAAAATAAGATTCTCTGCAGGGCTATAACCAGAAGTCATTATAATTCTTCCCGAAATTGACTCTCCAGTTCCAAGTAAGACTGTTGGTGCTTTTACAATCTCTGCATCTGAAGGCAAAGGTAAGTCCTCAAGAAGGTATGCAATCACTTTTCTTTGATTTGCTTGATACTCATCTGTAATGATGGCGCACCCTGAAAAAAGTATTAGGATAAAAAAGGTTAAGAATAATTTTTGTGTTTTCATAAAGTGATTATTACACTAATTTTAGTTATTTTCATCAACCAATTGTATTTTTATGTGTCAAGTATACTTGACAAGTAAATAGGTTAGTAATATATTAAATTAGTTAAATAAAAAAAATAAGTATGGCAAAGATTATAAACAAAGGCTCATGGATCAAAATTGGCTCTCTGAATAAAGAAGATAAAAAAAATTATCTTATCTCGGCAGGAATGTTTATATTAGGAGCGCTGTTTTGGGGCTTGCATCTAAATACTGTAGATGGAATTTTTGGTCCTCCTGTATTTATAGATACAGATACTTCTATTTCATTTGGAGTTATAAGGGCTTTGATTATTATTTGCTGGGTTCTAGCGGTGATTTATTCAAGAAAATTCTTGAAAACTCAGGATGAGTTAATGCATAGATATTATTTAACTACTATGGCCTCTGGTGGAGCAGGCTTTATATCTGTTGGAATGTTCTTTTCAATAATAGATCCTTACATTGATTTAACAATTGGGTTTTATGGCTATTTTGTAGCATTTGCAATTGGAACAGTTGTTGGCGGCTATTTGTTTGATAAAAAATATTTGAGCGATGGAGAATAAATTAAAAGAATTGCGAATGCAGGGCAAGGTCAGCCAAAGCGCCCTGGCAGAGGCTCTTTCTGTTAGCAGGCAAACCATAAACTCGATTGAGAATGGAAAGTTTGATCCATCTTTAACACTTGCGATGAAGCTAACACGCTTCTTCAAGGTCTCGCTTGACGAGATCTTTATATACAAAGATTAATTAGGTATAAACACTTCCAAATTTATTGTCTACAAAGTCATCCCAAGATATTGATTCTTGTTTTATAAACCCTTTTTCTTTTATTTTGCCGTTAATATACATCTCCAACACACTGCAAACTCCTGATGCTGTAGTTCTTTGAATTGCACTAAATTTATCGTCACCATATATTTTCTTTAAATACGTTTTTTCTTGGAGAATACCATCTATTTCGCCAATCACTTTTACAAAAAATACGATTACATCATTCGTCGTTCTTGGGACCTCTTTATCAAAAAGCTTTTCTAAAATATCTTTATTCTTCTTTAGATGGAGGTCATTAAATAAGAACTTCATGTGATTTAGATGCCCAGGGTATCTAATGGTTTTATAGGACAAATTGTCTACCTTATGCTCATAGGTTTCACACATAGTTGCGCAGCCACCACTTGTATTAAATGCCTCATAGGCCTCACCTTCTATTGTTAATTTCTCTGCCCCTTCTAAAGGCATAACTTTGATAGATTTGCCCTCATAAATTGCGTCCGCTTCATTACAGTATTCGTTAATCAGCCCGTTTGTAGACCAGCTTAGGTAATAACTCATTTCGTTGTTAGTGAATCTAGGCAATGCACCTACTCTCATCATTACTTCATTCACTTTATCAAATTGGCTCATCATTCCAGCGGCACAAATATTAATTGCACCAGGAGCAAGGCCGCACTGAGGCATCATGACGCTTGCTGTATTGATGCTTCTTATGAATTCTGTTGTCTCAACATCTTCGGTTAAATCAAAATACCCAATACCCATTTCTGCAGCAATGGTTCCTATATTTTTATTTATCGCAAATGGTCCAGCTGAAATTACAGCATCCATTCCTTTTAAAAATACTCTAACTTGTTCTATATCACGAGCATCAAGCCCCTCAGTGATATCACCATGCTTAATTTCATAATCATCCTTAAGGAGCTGCTTTATTGCCCAGCCAATATTGCCTTTCCCAATAATTGCTATTTTAGCTTTCATCAAATTCAACCCCCTGAGCTAAAGGAAGTTCTTTTCCATAATTAACTGTTGCGGTTACTCTTCTCATATAAGTTTTCCAGGCATCCGAGCCAGATTCTCTGCCGCCACCCGTATCCTTTTCTCCACCAAAAGCCCCACCTATTTCTGCGCCACTTGTTCCAATATTCACATTAGCTATTCCACAGTCACTTCCTTCGGAGCTTAAAAATAATTCTGACTCTCTCATATCATTTGTAAAAATTGAACTACTGAGGCCTTGCTTAACATTGTTCTGCATTTGAATAGCGTTGTTAAGTTCTGTAAATTTCTTTACATAAAGAATAGGTGCAAAAGTTTCATTTAACATTTCATCTTCTACCTTTAAAACTTCAACTATTGCAGGCATTACATAAAATTCTTGAGGGTCTCCAACATCTAGCCTTTGTCCGCCATGAACTTTCACATCTTTATCACCAAGAGACTCTAAAACTTTTTGCATATCCTCGTAACTACTTTTTGAAATCAATGGACCTAGCTGTGATGACTTATCTGAAGGGTCTCCAATTTTAAGAGTGGCATAGTATGCGTGTAGCTTTTGCATGAATTCCTCATAGATATCTTCATGAACAAAAGCCCTTCTTAATGTTGTACATCTTTGACCAGTCGTACCACAAGCTGAAAAAGTCACACCTTTCACTGTTAGATCTAAGTCTGCAGTAGGACAGATTATTGCTGCATTATTTCCACCAAGCTCTAGTAAAGTTCTGCCTAGCCTTGCTGAAACTATGGGCGCGAGCTCTTTACCCATTTGAGTGCTGCCTGTTGCAGATATAAGAGGTATATTGCTATCTTTGCAAAGAGCAACGGCTTCTTCATTTCCGCCCTTTAAAACTAGAACGAGATCTTTATGCTCGCCAGCAACTTTATCCCAAGCATTTTTAAGAGCATCTGCACAACCGTTTGAATGCGGGCTGGGTTTCCAAATAATACTATTCCCACAAACAGAAGCTAAACAAAAATTCCATGCAAATACTGCCATAGGAAAGTTAAAGGCTGTGATACATCCAACTACACCAATAGGCTGCCACAATTCTTGAAGCCTATGATCTGGTCTTTCGCTTGGCATAGTAAGACCATATAGCTGCCTACTAAGCCCTGTGGCAAAGTCGCACATATCAATTGCTTCTTGCACCTCTCCCTCAGCCTCAGTAACAATTTTTTTTGACTCTGCAGTAATGACTTTTGCAAGAGCAGCTTTTTGAATTCTTAATTCATTTCCAAATTGCCTAACAACCTCACCCCTTTGGGGTGCTGGAACTAGTCTCCATTTTTTAGCAGCATTCTTTGAAGCCGCAACTAACTCATCATGATTATTAAATTCCATATATATTATTCCCCCGATATATCTTAATAACTTGGTAGACTCCAAATAGCCCAAAAATAACAACATAGGCCATATAAAAACTTTGAACTAAAGGATCTTCAATAGAATCAACAAATGGATCTCTTGGTGGGAGTCTTTGGAGAACCTCTGCAGTGGTAGGAAGCATACTAAAGAAAACAGTTCCTGTAAGCGCAAGTTGTTTTAAGTACACATTTAAGAATCCAAAAATATTAAATCTTTCTAAACCCAATGCAAATAAGACAGCCAAAATAGTTATAACTGAAAGCCAGTGAGCGGTATTAAACGAGCCTGTTGCTCCATATAGAAGAAATGATGATGCGCATGTTATTACCGTGCTTAATAGATAAAACCTAGCAAGATTGGTATTCATAAAAATAAATCTATCTTTTATTAATAAATAAAGACCGATCACAATAGCTGCAATTCCAAGAATAGTATGAAGCCAACCAATATAAGAAATTCCACCAAACATATTTATCCCCTAATTTATGATTCTTTATTTTACTCTATTTAGCTTGATAGGTAATCGAGTAAAAGCTGTACCTTTTTTATTCCGCCAAAATATTCAGCCTCTGCATCATCAAAACTACCTAAGCTATCCATTAAGTTTTGTTTCTGTTGAGGGTACTTATGCACCAAATGAAGAGGTTGAAACAAAACATTGATAGTAAAAAGTGAGTACTCCTCATCAAATCGACAAAGAGTTTCTTTTTCAGATCTAATAAACCATTCTGCCGGATCTGTTTTAGGGAGTTGTTCTTCTTTTAAATAAAACCTATTTGTATCTCCATGAATTAACCAGTTTTGTCTTGCAAAGGGCCTCATAACAGGAGCCCGTCTTATAAAAGTTGAAATTCTGTCACCAATTTTCTCGTTAAGGGTTGTAACGGGTTCATGAATTTCTGTCAGTGGCTTGCCTATCTTGGATTGAACATTCCAGTAACTAGGCGAGCAAACACTGGCAGCCAAAAGTTCTTGCTCACCATTAGACCTAATTAGGCAAAGATCATCTTGAATAAGCAAACTCATATCAGCAATTAGATCGGGATAATTGTTTTTATCGACTTTGAAGTGTTCATTAAGAATAGTCTGCGCCTCTAGAGATGAAGGAGTAACTGCAACAACATCATGGTAATTATTGTCTAATAGTTGTTTCTTATGACCTAAAAGCTCAGGGCCAATTTCTCGATTAAGCCATTCTTCCAGAGGTATTGGATTTAATCCAAGCTTATATTTTTGCTTTCCATCACCCCATGGCGGGTTATTCCAAAATGATAGATCCTGTTCCTTGCTCAAATTATTTTGATTTTTTTTGCGGTTCGGGAGACCTAAATATTGGCCAGAATAATTGAGTTAGCGCAGAGACTTCAGATAAATTTTCTACACCAACCTCTTTAGGGTACTTTCTCGTTATTCTTGCAGTACCAAATATAATATCCCAAAGAAACAAGAGGTTCCCATAATTTCCTTTATAGTGGGTGTTCTCATCACTTAAATGTTTGCCATGATGCATCCAATGAGTCGATGGGGTTGATATTGTTCTTTCTAAGACCCACATAATAGGACTCATCCATTTTATTTCATAAAGTTTTTTATCCCATCTTAAATCGGTATGTGCTCCATAGATTACAGCCTGTTTTATTACGATGTAAACAGCATATACCCAGCCCGATCCCATAAAAAAAAGCGCGCCCGCGAACCACAAACCTGGCATTAGTAAGTAATACAAAAGAGCATTTCTGTACACCACTCTAATAGAAAGATATTCAGGATCATGATGAGCTCTATGCAGGTTATATAGAATAGGGATGCTATGACAAGTTCTATGCCACCAGTATTGAGTTAAATCATCAAAAATTAATAGCAGCCCAAATATAGCAAAAAATCCCCAATTAGAAATCACACCTTGACTGGCAGGAAACAAGGTCTCGGCCAGGCCATACCCAAAGCCAAACACCAGTGGAAGTGCTAAGAAATTCAATTGGAAGAAACCAAATAACTCAACCACTCCATCCTTGGTGCGTTGGTTATTCTTTTTAAAAAAATTTGTAAATATGATCTCTAAAGCCACGAGGCCAAAGAATAATGCCAAAATTATTATTTGATAAGTTTCCATAAGTCTTAAATAATTTTATGTTTGCCCTGAAGAATCTCTAAATACATTTTATGATCGCCAATAAAGCTCCATAAAGGGTACTTAAAAGTTGCTGGCTTATTCTTTTCAACAAAGAAATGACCAGTCCAAGCAAAGCCATAACCAACTAAAAGCGAATATAACAAAAACATAAAATTAAAAGTAATAAAAAATCTAATATATAGATATATGGCTATAGTTGTACCTATAAAATGCAGAAGCTTTGTGTATTTATTATCATGCTCACTTAGGTAATAAGGGTAAAAGTCTTTAAAACTTGTATATCTTTCCATGTTCTAGCCTATTTGGGTGCAGCTTCTGGCTGATAATCATAATAACCATCTAAAGGTATCATCATGTGAACATATGGTGTTCCTTTGAACATTACATAAGGTCCGCCGGTTGTATAGTCTGTTGATTGATTATCCATAGATGAAGGGTCTTTTGGCATCAACATAAGGTGCGCACCGGACTCAATAAAATGTTTATGCCCAGCATCCTTTTGACCGTCGGTATAAGGCTTAAAGTTGTCTACTCCAAGATCTCCATGTAACATCCAGATCCATCCATCTGATTCAAGTTCAGGATTTGTATTTGATTTATATGCATTAGCCCAAGCTACTGCATTTTTATCTGAGCATGCTGCTGCGGCTCCATGCGCCGTCTTGAAACCTCCCTTAGGTACCGGCATAAAAGGCTCACATCTCCAGCCATTTGTTCCCTCTCTTAAAACCTTGCCAGACGAACTAATGACAGTTGCATGATCTCCAATAAAACTCGGAGCTGCAGAAGTATAGGCTTTAATTTCCCATTCTTTTGAATTGCCCATATTGTGATGAGAATGCTCACCCTTCTCATGATGTCCTGCTGACATATTTGCTGCTGTAAACATAGCTACTAATGTTAGTAATTTTTTCATAATACTCCCCCTTGAATATTTTGATGTCTATGAATTATATATATAAGAGTGATCTGAAGTAAATATAAGTTACCTTAGGGTGACGCCCATAAAATCTGAGACTGTTTCATCTACAGACCTTTGTATTTTAAGTGCCACTTCTGGATCTAAATTCATAATGCCGGAATTACCTGCGGTCGCTTTCCCGTAAAGAGTTGCAAATACTACAGCTGCTGCCAGATAAGTTCCCTCTTTAGAAGGATGTCTGAGGTCTTTAGTATATAAATCTATTTCCGGGTGGTTTAGATTGAAGCGATGAAAAGCCTCGCCAGCTGGAATTAGTAATAAGTTATTTTTATTAGCGGTATCAATAAAAACATTTCTAAGAGAGTCAATCATTTCAGGTTTATTTTTATAAGGCCATGACATAAAAAGCATTGGCTCTGCATTCTTCTCTCTAATAATTTCCGAGTAACTCTTTACATAAACTTGAAAGGTATCTTTTGTGTCGGGGTGTATTGGGCAAAGACTACACCCCATAAATATAACAGCATCGATCTTAGTATTAGAACTTGGGACATACTTATTGTTGTTTTTTGTATCAATTCTAAAGCTGCCAATTTGGTCATTTGAAAGATAGCTTTCGATATCATGCCATGGAAGATCAGACCCATTTATTGTTATCGACCTCCTTTTCATAGAAGTTACATTTGGATCGTTCTTGATAAGATTACCGAGATGATTATGCAGGCTATTGTTGTAATAAAAAAAACTGTTTCCAACAAACATTAAAGAGGTAACTTTTCCATCTACAGGGCTATTTATATCGAGTTTGGCACTAGAGAGAGAAGAGAAACTAATTAATATTAAAGACAGTCCAATTGCTTTATAGAAAAAAAATTGTTTAATATTTTGAGATAAAAATAATTTCAAAATGGATGAGCCTCCTTTAATTTTCTGAGCTTTGAATACTTTTTGCTATTGCCCTAAACATAGCTACATTTGCAGCTTTTGAGTATTCTTTTTCTGCTGTATATCTATGATTAGATGAGGTTTTGGCTACCACGACATTTGTGAGTGGGTCTATGTAAATGTATTGGTTATACACACCTGATGCTGTGTAATCTGTATCTGGAAAACCTGGGACCCACCATTGAAGACCATATCCCCATGGACTAGAAGACATATCATGCTCTCCTGGTTTTAAATGAGGGCCATCTGTATTGTATGAGGCTTTTACCCACTCTGCTGGTACAACCTGTTCACCCATCCAGTTTCCATCATTGAGGTATAGCTGACCAAATTTAGCATAATCTCTTAGGGTTGCATTTAATCCGCCTAAAGCCATTTCAACTCCAAGGTTGTCTGTTATGTAATAGGCGCCCTGCTCCATTCCAATTTTGTTCCATATCTTTTCATATAAATAATCTTGAACGGATACCCCTGTTACTTCTGCAAGCAAGAAGCCAAGAACCTGAGTATCGATGCTGACATAGTGATGGTAAGTTCCTGGAGTTTTTTCTCTTTCTAAAGTTTTTGAAAAATCTCTAAAAGACGAGCCTCTAGCTACAGCTCTACCAAATATATTTATATCTGATTTTGGGTCAGCATAATCTTCATTGAATTTAACGCCTGATGACATTTGAAGAATATCTTTAATGCGCACTCCTTCATAACCCGTTCCATTAAAGTCTGGTATGTACTTGGTTACCGGATCTTCGATGCTGTCTATTAAACCATCGCCTACTGCTATTCCAATGAGTGCTGATAAAAAAGACTTTGAAACAGAGAAAGCTATATGTTTTGAGCTAGCCGAGTTACCGTTCCAGTAATTCTCATAAAGCATGTCTCCATTATGCAAAACAATAAGTCCATCAGTTTTAAAATGATCTAGATCCTCTTGGAAATTTCTTTCTTCTCCTTCAAAAAAATAAGTTTCTGGAAGTTTGTAGGGTTTTTTATTAAATATATGGGGTTTTTCTGATGATGGGATAGGCTCAGATACTGTAAAAAGTTTATCGATATTAATAAAATTACTGGCTATGGATTCTTCATCATAAAGATTTGCCAAATTGTAAAGTCGAACAGCCTTGGGACCATAAATAAAACCAACTATGGTTATGGCTGTTAATAAAAGAAGTAATAAAATTTTATTCATGACTTAAGTTACCATAAATGAAATGACCAAAGAAATTATTTTTTTTGAAATAAAGCTATGTCTTTTGAAATAGGCTCATATAACCAATTTTTTTGTTCCGCGATTACTTTAAAAGTCTCTTCTGAATAAAAACATACATGAGTTGGGTCTCTTCTGTAATACCAAGAATCGAAGGCATCATCTGTAGTAAGAGTATTGGTCATTACTCCCAACCAGCCATTTTTCTTAAGTAGGCTATGTAGAATCTTAAACTCCTTTGCTGGTTCAAAAAAATGTTCTGCGGTTTCTGTACAAGTTATAAAGTCATATTGCTTTAAAAAAACATCCTCATCTGGAAAGAAAAAAGGATCATATAGATCTACATCAAACCCATCTTTAATTAAAATATCAGCTAAAGCTGGCCCATGCCCACACCCAAAGTCAAGCCCCTTGGAGCCTTGCAATAATTTATCTTTAAGTGGAGTAGAGAGTCTTGATAAGAAATTTCTATAGCCCTCATCCTCTATTATATTCTCGTGCTCTAAGTATCTTTCTTTTTCTATGTCTGAGTTTATATAATGTTTTTTATCAAGGAACTTAGCAAAACAGCGCAGGCACTTCCAATGTTTTTTATTATCTGACGTTTGAAAACTTTCAATAAGATTGCTTTCACAAACAATGCACTGATCCATTTTTTTAAGCAGGAATAGATCTATTTATTTCTTTCTTTAATCTAGCTCTAAAAGCATGATCGTCAACAGTTATTGTATGCCTTGGCGTGTCGATTTGTTTTACATCTGGATTAGCTAGTTCTTTTTCTATTAGTTCTTTGAATGATTTTTTTGGCGTCCAATTGCCGCAGAGATGTTGAGCGGCTAATTTAGATTGAAGCTCTGCTCCAGGCCAAATGCAACCCAAAGGCTGAAAAAGACCTATAAAGTATAAATTCTTTATATCAGCTGGAATCATTCTATGCAGAAGTGGCACTTTACCTTCTTCATAATTAATGAGGCTTTTATCAAAAAAGTCATGCTTAATTTTAAAACCAGTACATGCAATGATGACATCAAATTCATTACTCTTACCGTCCTTAAATATTACCTTGTTGCCTTCATATCTTTCTATCTCAACATGAGGAGTAACTTTGCCATGCCTTACTGCATAGTAAAGTTCTGAGTTTACTGTTGGGTGAGTTCCAAATAGATTTTGAGCTGGTTTCTGTAGCCCAATATCTTCATTTTTTCCTTGGAAGATTTCTAACATCATTTTTGTAAATGGCTCTCTAAGAAAAGCCGGCATCCACCTATTTTTTAATGCATACATATCAACTGGCAGGCCATACATGAACTTAGGAATAAGGTAATAGCCTCTTCTCCAACTAATAGAGGTTGATTTAGATACTCGTGCTGTCTCGACTGCAACATCACAAGCAGAGTTGCCGCCACCAATAACCAAAACACGCTTGTCTAGAAATGGTTTAGCTGATTTGAATTCATGAGAGTGGATTAATTCCCCTGTAAATTCTCCAGGATAATCAGGATATCTAGGTTTATGATGATGGCCATTACAAACAACAAGCGCATCATATTCGCCTAAATTTTTTTGCTCAGAACCTAAGCTATTCCACTCAACCTTCCATCTATCTCCATCAATTTTTATACAATTAGTTACTTCGGTTCCAAATTTAATTAGTTTTCTAATATCAAAATGATCTGTATACGCATTGAAATAGTTTAATAATTCTTTATGTGATGGATAGTCAGATGCGGACTCGGGCAATGGAAAGTCTTCATAAAAAGAAGTATATTTAGAGCTTATTATATGCGTGGTTTCAAAAACACTTGAGTGTCCTGAAGGGTCATTGAACCTCCAGTTTCCACCAACTCCCTCGCATCTTTCGAAAGCCGTTACCTCAAAACCCTGATCTGCAAAATTCTTAATTGCGGTAATTCCAGATGGACCAGCTCCGATAATGGCAACTTTTTTCATATATTAATTAATTGTTTTTGTCTTTGTCATATAATCTACCATAAAAATAATACTAACTTTAGATAAAATTTAAACGCCCTCCAAGTAATAAATGCCTAAGAAAAAAATATTAAATGATGAAAATTCTTTTGATCAAACTCTTGATCAGGTTATTGAATTGCTTGAATCTGAAAGCCAGCAGTTTATTTATTTAACAGGGGCTGCCGGGACAGGTAAAACAACTTTAATCGAAAGAGTTGTTGATGAGTGCAACCTAAGAAAAATTGTTGTTGCTCCGACTGGTGTTGCTGCATTAAATATTGGTGGAAGCACAATCAATTCGGCCTTTAGAATTGGTTTTGATACTTTTCCAGTTATCCAAGAATCAAATGACCCTCGGTTTAAGAAGCTTTTAAAGAAACTTGAGTTGTTAATTATCGATGAAATTTCTATGGTCAGAGCTCCCATGCTTGATGCCATATCAGAAAGCCTCAAGCTTCATAGAAACTCTGAAGAGCCATTTGGTGGAATTCATGTTCTTGCTTGTGGAGACCTATTTCAACTCCCGCCAGTTGTTAAGGATCATGAAGTAAACATGATTGATGAAAAGTATGAGTCTGTATATTTCTTTAGCTCTAAAAGTTATAAAGAAATAGAGTCCCCAGCCTTCTTTGAACTTACCTACTCATTCAGACAAAGTGAGGATGAGGGGTTTTATTCTTTATTAAATAACATCAGACTAGGAAATGATTTAGAAGACTCTATAAACAGCATTAATCGAGCCTGTTATAACCCAGAATTTACCAATGAGTCTTCTATGATTATTACCACGCGAAAGTATAGGGCTGAACAAATCAATGAGGAAATGCTTAACTTGATTGAAGGTCCAGCGACTGCAGCTCAGTCAGAAGAGTATGGGGATATAAATGAAAATGACTTACCTGCTCCAAGAACCTTGCGTATTAAAAAAGATGCAAAGGTTATGTTTATAAAAAACGATAGCGAAGGCAGGTGGGTGAATGGCACTGTCGGCGTTGTTACTAATTGTTCTGATAAGAAAAGAAAGTTTCTTCGAGTTCAAGTTGGAGATGAAATCTTCAAAGTAAAAAGAGAGGAATGGAATAAGATTAAATATGTATATGATGAATACAATGATGAGATGGAGGAAGAGGTCGTTTCATCCTTTAAACAGTTCCCATTGAAACTTGGATGGGCAGTTACTATCCATAAGGCACAGGGATTAACACTTGAGAGTTGTTCAATAGATTTAGGTCAAGGGGCTTTTGCAACAGGACAAACATATGTCGCATTAAGCAGATGTAAAACTCTAAATTCACTAAATTTATTTCAAGAATTACAGGTCAAGGACGCTCTTGTAGACGGCGCAATTAAAGATTTTCATTCTGAAAATTTTAGTTAATTAGTTTTTTAAGGCGTCTTAAATAAACAACGCCTAAAAACATAGTCATAGCAAAGCCAAAGATCTTTCCTCGAGGAGACTGCGCAATAAGTTTTCTATATAAAATGCATTCGATGAAATGAACAAAAAATAAAATTGCTAAAGCTAATATAAAATAATCCATTTATATAACTTTCTTTATTCCATCTATAGATATCAGCATTCCTTGGTGGATAGCATCTGCAAAAATTTCTGGATCAATCTCTGTGGTCCAATTAAGCTGGCAAGTCTCTTCGCTGGCACTAGTAATTTGCATTGTTGCTAGGTGATGCTGAAGAGGTGTTCTTGTTTCTACTGCAGAGTATTGTAGTTTCATATTTTCATTATCTAATAAAAGTATTTTCTCTTTTACAGAACCCATGCCTTCCATTTCAAAAACCCTACAGTCGCCTTCTAGGGTGATCTTCTCAATTGTTGGAACCCAGTCACAGCGTGATATGTCAGACAGGATCGACCATAGATGATTTGCAGAACAGTCAAAAATAGTTATTTCATTTAATGTTTTCATGGATTCAATCTTAACATTTTCGAATAAGTATCATGCTACTATTATTTGATATAAATAAGGGGCGGGGAAATGATTAAACCAACTGCAAGTCAGCCATTGGCTGGAATAGAGGTAATAGAATTATCTAATATGATTACTTGCTCCCTTGCTGCAATGACAATGGCAGCTCAAGGGGCAAAAGTAATTAAGGTTGAGCCGCCTGCGATGGGGGACAAAATGCGCCCTCTTGGTACTCAAAAGAATGGAGTCTCGGGATTCTTTCATAACTGTAATCGAGGTAAAAGGTCTCTAGCTATAGATTTAAAATCAGAGGCGGGGGTCGATGCTGTCAAAAAACTTATCGAAAGAGCTGACGTCCTACTCCATAATTATCGGCCTGGGGTTATGGATCGAATTGGCCTCGGATCAGATGTTCTTAGAAAAATAAACCCAAAATTAATTTATGTAGCTGTGAGTGGTTTCGGAACTGAAGGCCCAATGGCAGACATGCCTGCATTTGATCATGTTATTCAAGGTTTAGCTGGATTTACAGATCTTCAGTCATCTGAAGAGAACTCCTTTGATTTTATTCGGACATTTATATGCGATAAAGTTACTGCTTACACTGTTAGTCAGGCGGCAACAGCTGCTCTTTTAGCAAGAGTAGCTACTAATGAAGGGCAGCATATTGATATATCAATGCTGCATGCATGCCTCGCATTTATGTGGCCAGATGGAATGATGCATAGGACATTAAAAGATGATGATAAATTTGAAATGTCCCCTGGGTCAGATTATTTTCAGACGATTAATTATAAGGATGGGGGCGTTGCAGTCGCTCCTCTTTTGGACAGTCACTGGGAAGCGCTACTTCCTATGGTTGGTTACCCAGAATTACTTGGAACTCCCTTGTATGCGTCAATAGCATCACGAATGACTAATATGGACCAAGTTCTAGAGGTTTTAAAAAATCCTCGTGTAGACATAGGCGTTGAAAAAGCTATGGAAATTCTAATAGCAGCTGATGTGCCTTGCTCCCCATGTGTAAAGCGAGACGATATTGAAAGCAGCGAACAAATTAAAGCAATTGGGGCCCTTGAGACTTATGTTACCGAGGCCATGGGCAAGCTAACCGCACCAACACCACCTGTTTTATTTGAAGGAAAATCAACCTCTCAAGCTGAAGCTAGCCCCTTATTAGGCGAGCATAGCAGAGCTATTCTAGAAGAGCTTGGGTGGTCAAAAGATGCCGTAAACAATTTAATTGACTCAGGAGATGTGAAGGTAACATCTATTTAAATGACTTTAGTAGAGTTATAAAGTTTGAGCTCACGGTTGGATTTCTTTTAAAGCTCTTTGGAGCTTCCGATGGCTCATTCCAGTCATGAGATGAGTCAGTAAAAAAATTTGAATCTATTTTTAGCCAGCTTGAGTCATCAAGAGTCCCTGCTTTAATGTAAAGTATGTGGGGTACTTCTTTGGCATAACTTAAAATACCAGAACCGCAGTTTTCGCAAAATCCTCTTCTAATGTGTGAACCACTAGATCCCTTTACTTCGAAGTATTTTAACTCTCCATCAAGCCTGACATGTTTTTTAGGCACAATCATTATTGTAGCCTTGCCTGACCCTGTTGCTCTTTGGCAATCTAGACAATGACAATGATGGGCCGAGATTAGTTTAGAGTGCTCAAAAGAGTATGATATTTTTTCACACTGGCATCTTCCTTGCTGCTCATTTCGCATTAATTAACTGCCTCTTAGCTTTCTAATGGCTTTTTAAATAGAAGTGTCATTCTATCGCTCTCTCCTATCTCTAAATACTTTTCTCTATCGAGATCTTTTAGTCTAAGGTTTGGTGGCAAAGTCCAAACTCCCCCTGGATAATTTTTAGTATCTTTTGGATTAGCATTAATTTCAGATTTAGCAACGAGCTCAAAGCCATGTTTCCTGGCAATCTCTATTGCGTGCTCTTCTGTTACATAGCCGCTTTTTTTCATTACATCCATAGAGGTTCCAGGCTTGGCTCTATGCTCAACAACTCCAAATATACCTCCAGGCTTTAAAGCCTTATAAGAATTAGAAAAAATTAAATCCATCTCTGCTCCTAGCCAATTATGGAGATTTCGAAAAGTTAAAACTGCATCAACGCTATTTGGTTTTGCTAAGTTTGAATTTATGGCTGACATTTGAACATTATCAAACATAGAATTTGCACTCATCTTTTTCTCAAAGTTTGCCCTGCTTCTTTTGAAGTAGGCTCTTTCTGAATTAGGATCGAAATGAGCAGCTATAAGGTTGCCAGGTTCATGTAAAAAATTAGCTAGTATCTCTGTATACCAGCCGCCGCCTGGAGATAATTCGATGATTGTCATATCAGACTTTATTTCAAAAAAACTGAGTGTTTCCATAGGATGTCTTGAGGAGTCTCTCGCGGCATTTTTTGGATCTCTATCTTCACTGTTTACTGCGCTCTGAAGATCATGAGCGCTTAAATTTGGTATGGATGATATAAGAATCATTAATATAATTTTGTTAAAGATTGTTTTCATTTCGATAGCTCCTTTTTTTATAAATGTTGGATTAATAATGTTGGTATGTTGTGATTGTGAGATTTTATTGTTGCGACTAGGGTCTTCTCTTTTATTCCTTTTTTAATAGCCGTTATCTCCACCCCTTCTTTCTCAAGACGCTTATGCGCTTCTTCAATATTTTCAACCTCCCATGAAAGCCCCCATAATGAATCAAAGGAGTCGCTGCTGTCTTTCTTCTCAATTACCTCGATGGTTGTTTTATTTAGTCTGAAAAATAGCATTCTACTTTTCCAAGCTTCTACAAACTTATCTAATGCAAGCCTAATATTAAAAATATCCCGATAAATTTTAATAAACCCATCTGCATCATTGGTGTTTATAACAACATGATCTAGTTTATTTATTGATGCATTTGAATATGTTCCAAGGGAGGGCAATGTTCCTTCTGTGTGTTGAATAATAAATGAAAATAATCCTCTTGTGAGTTCAGGAGGCAAAAAGAGATTCTTCCATTTTCGAACCTCGCCGTCTTTAGAATTTATACCCTCTCCATCTGTAGTATCTGATATAAGAAAGTTTCCTTCTTTAAGTGAGTTTGTGGCTTTGTCTATATCTTTTGTTCCAAAAACAACTCCTATTAGGCCCTCGCCCTTTTCTTCTAAATAATGATTAACAAGTGCGGCCCCAAGACCTTCTCCACTAGCTGACAAAAGTTCAAAATAAGTATTTTTAAAATTGAATAGGGAGTTGATCGTTCCTAGCTCTTTGTGCTCTCCGCGCCAAACAGGGGGCATTCCAAAGATTTTGGTATAATTTGCTTCTGCTTTATCTAGATCTTCTACTGCAATAATGAGGTGATCTAAAGTATCTATCATTTATCTACCAATATTGTTTAGGCTGTTAACTAAATTGTTATCTTTTAATGCTTCGATGCAATCCAGTGAATCTAAGTTGTCTTGAAGCTGTCCTATACTTGACGCACCCAATATTACAGTTGATACATTTTTATTTAATAAACACCAGGCTATAGCAAGCTTGGAAGGGCTTAAATTATGCTCCTCAGCTATCTTGATATAAGAGGCGACTCTTTTCATTCTTTCTTGCCCCCGGTCTGAATCAATCATTCCTTTCTTGAGCCACTCATATCCTTCTAAAGATGCTCTTGACCCTGCTGGCACTCCATTTAAATATTTGCCGGTTAGAGCACCTGACGCCAAAGGTGACCAGGTAGTTGTACCTGTACCATATTGTGTAAATATTGGGTCATACTCAACTTCAAACCTTTGTCTATCTAAAAGGTTGTATTGGGGCTGCTCCATAGTTGGTGGTGTTAAATTATTTTCGGATGCAAATTTATATGCCTCATCTATTTCTTCTGCTGACCACTCAGACGTTCCCCAGTAGAGTATTTTTCCTTGGGTTATTAGGTTATGCATTGCCCAAACTGTTTCTCCAATTGGGGTTTCTGGATCTGCTCTATGACAAAAATAAAGATCTAGATAATCAACCTGAAGTCTTTCTAGGGCCTGGTGGCAAGCTTCGGTGACATGCTTTCTGCTTAATCCCATTTGAGTAGGTGTTGGATTGCCATGAGAGCCAAAAAATACCTTTGACGACACACAGTATGAGTCTCTAGATTTATTTAAGCTCTTTAAGGCCTTGCCCATAACAACCTCAGACATACCTCTTTCATAGCCTTCGGCATTATCAAAAAAATTAACACCTGCATCTAGGCAGGTTCCAAACATTTCTTCTGCAAGCTTGGAGTCAACTTGTTTATTAAACGTTACCCAAGATCCAAACGAAAGCTCAGATAATTTAAGACCAGAATTTCCTAATTTTCTATATTGCATGTTTATCTCCGATAATGACTATAAAAGGTTTTTTGCCATTAAAACTAAAAGAACCACCGAAACCATCCAAACCAGTGATCTAATTGGCTGTGCTTCATTTCCATCACCTTCAGTGCCCTTGTTCTTTTTTCCAACTCCTGAAATATAAATTATTAAAAACAGAACTCTTGATATCAGCCAGTACATTGCTAATTGTGTATTTGCATCTACATTAATTGCTAATTGTGTATTTGCATCTACATTAAGAACAATTGATAAGATTGCTAATGCCAGAAATATAGAAAAAGATTCACTTAAATTCCTAAAGGCTTTATTGGCTCGAGCTGAATATTCAATTTTTGATTTTAAAAAATTTGGAATCATAAGCTGAAACAAATATAAGTAGACTGACCAAACAATAAAACTAATCATGACTTTTCCCCTTTAAATTTAATTATGTGATTACTCTAACCCGAATTTATAAATAGATAAATGTTTTAAGTTTTTGGAAGATTGTCTTGAAGAAAAGACAACATGTTTTCACCCATTACTTTTCGAATTTCTTCCTTACCAAGCCCTAGCTCTAATAATTCATGGGTTATTGCAACTAACTCTGATGTGTCAAACCCTGGAGTAATGGTTCCATCAAAATCTGAGCCTAGAGCAACATGCTCTGCCCCAATTAGACCAATGCCGTAAATAATTGCTTCAGCTACTGACCTAGGGGTGTTATCGCAAACAGCTGCGTCCCAAAAACCAACGCCTATGAGGCCTCCTTTTTCAGCTATCTCTATCATCAAGCTATCACTTATATTTCTGGGTGATTTACAGTAACCATTGAAACCTGTGTGACTAATAACAAGTGGTTGATTAGAAATACTAAGAACATCTTTAACAACATTTTCAGATGAATGAGAAACATCAATAATAATATCCAATCGTTGCATCTCATCGATTGCCTGCCTACCAAACTCTGTCAGGCCTGCGCCACTTGTGCCGTGAAGAGAGCCACCTAACTTATTATCAAAAAAATGTTGAAGGCTCATCATGCGAAAACTATTTTCATACAAGCGCTCAACATTATCTAAGTTGCCATCGAGAGCGTGTGATCCCTCAGTGCCAATAAGCCCTCCCACCATTTTTGGATTATTAACCCTTTTAAGTAAAAAAATACCTAGATCATATTGGGATTCAATTAACATAAAGTTTTCAGGATCGCGTTTTTCTAGATCTTTTATTTTATTTGCTTGATACATGGCCCTTTCAAATAAACTAGACCAGGTTTTGATTGGCCATCTCTGGACTATTGCTAAAGCTGTTATATTGTCATTAGCGCCGGTTTCATTGCTGTCATAGTTTTGACCAGAAGGCGACTTAGTAACAGTAGTGAACATTTGAAGAGCCACATTGCCTGCTTGTAATCGAGGAATATCTGCGTGCCCATAGTCATAGGTTTTCTTTAAATCCCGATTCCATAATGCGCTATCAGCATGCCAATCCCCAACTATTAATGTGTTGTGAAGTGCTTGAGCTTCTTTAGAAACAACAAAAGGCGCATGTTCAGAAACAGGATTCATGCTCTTATCAAGCATCTTAGGCAAGAGCATTAAAGCAGAGGCCACTAAAATTACTATAAATAAGAGTGAGTTGAGTAGTATTTTTTTAGTCATTTTTAAATTTTTTAAAGTGCATCCTTAAGAAGTATGCGAAAGGAATAATTTGTACCAGAGACCAAACCATTATTTTTGTTTCACCTTTCAAAATAAAAGAAAGGGCAATAAAACTTACTATTGGGAATAGGCTTAGTTTTTTAAAAAAGGGCTTCAAGAAATCTAAGTAAGCATCAATATCAAACTCACTCCTCTTTTGTGTACCCATTGTGTTATAGCCAGCTAAAAGATATTTAGCATTAGCCTTGTTAATACCAAAGCCTATTGCTGCATAAGTGAAGGCCATAAATATTATCGTAAAATATATTGCCTGCTCTTCAGTCATTGTTCCCTCTGTATATATTAAGTTTATTGTGACTCGACTAAATTAACAAACGCACTAAAACTTAAGGAAGCAAAGGTCCAAAAAATTTAATCAAATGCCTCGTCCGCAACCCAGCTTATAGACCAGTTGTGTCCAAGACGGTTGCCTTTATAAGTATCAGGTAGAACAGTGATTGAGCTACCTATAATTGAAATTTCCTGAGGGTTAGGTGAGGTGTTTTTAAATGCGCTATCTAATTGATGCTGAGTTCTCCATTCAAACAAAGCAGTATTTGCTTTAATTTTTTTAATGGGAGAATAATTGCAAGTACTAACTAATAATTTGGAGCCAGCCAAGGGAGAAGCAATTATATGAGTTTCGATAGGAATCTTATTCGTCCATTTTTTCAAGACATCGCTAACCAAGATTCCACCATAACTGTGGCCTATTAATATTACTTTATTAAGTGAAGGGTTTTCTAAAAGGATGTTTGAAATATCTTTAATGAGTTTTTCTGCGGGCTCTGCAAAGCATCCTTGATCAGGCCATCTGTAGAAATACATTTCTTTCTTTGAAGAGTTAATCGACTTTAGGGGATATACCCACTCATATCCCTGGCTTCTACTGCCATGAACAGCAACTAAAATTTCTTCCGATTCAGATAGTCCTGATTCTAGAGCATTTAGCCCATATGGAAGATCAATAAGCTCTTGGCCTAACTTTTGTACGGAAACATCATCAACGAAATCTTTCAGCTGAATATGTAAATTTGATGAATCACTGCAGCTTGCTGCAAGGAAGCCAAAGATAAGAATTAAAAAAGTCTGTTTCATAAAAAAAATTGATATAGCTCATTCTATGTTATCAAAGAAAAATATTAAATAAATTAACAATGTAACCTTTACTTCCTATTTGAAAAATGACAAGTTTGCGTTACATTTTTAGATAAATTAAATATTTTAAGGAGATTTTATGGAAGAAGTAATTGGATTGGTTGCTTTTATTCGTTTAGAAAAACTAACAAAAACTCTAAAAGAAAAAGGAATCCTCGAAGAAGACTACAAAGACGAATAAACCAAGCAGATTCAAATAAATCTATCGATTCCCACAAGCTCTATAATCTAATCTTACAGTTCGCGTTTTAGGTAAATTGAATTTGGCCCATTATGAGCAACCATTTCCCAGCCCTCTTGGCCAAGTTTATTTAATTCAATATTCATCATCTCAAGCTTCCAGTCTTTGTCTTTGTGCTCTTCTTTAAATGCTTCGGTTTCAGGATTTGAATACCCCATTGAAGATGAATTGCTGTGATCAACAATTTTATATTCCCATTTAGTATTGCTCATATTTTTTCTCCTTGAAATAATCAATTTAAATTCTAGCATAGCAGAATGATTTAAATTTCTTGTTTTTTAGTCATTAAAATTATAGTGGGACTTATAGTCTTTTAGTATCGGGTATTGCTCTCTTAGTTTTTGGAGCATGCTCATCGTACCCTTGCCTCTATACCAGAAAATATTCCTGTACTCATCAAAACAATTAAGGCCTCTTTTTTTAATCTTCTCTTCCATTAATAAATAATTTTCTAGTAATAGCCTTTCTGATGCTCTTGGATCGGCTATAGGAAAATAAAAATAATGACATAAATCTCCATTTGATTCCTGATCCCAATATTTATTCAATGAATATATTTCTGTATTGGTTAGCGGCCTGCAATCAAAGACAGCATTAACAATTGGAATTTTAGATATTGAACAAATAGCATCTAACTCATCTATATCATCGGAATACAAAAAACCTGACAGAAAGATAATAAAGATGCTTTGATTTAGAAGCCCTTTGTTGACCAGAATTTTATAAGCATTCATTTCTTTTTAAGTCTTTGATGGAGAGTTACTGATCCATACAAAAACCATACAACGACAAAGCCCCACCATAGAGCAAAAAACCAATCATTTTTATCTGTTCCATTCCATTCTATCCATTCAAATACAAAGCCTTCTATAAAGAGATCAAAGGACAATAATGCAAAGAAACCAAAAATCCACATAAGGAAAAAATTTAGATGATTGAGTTTATTCATACTTTCATTTGAGTTTTCTAAGAAGCCAATATCCTAAATAATAATTTATTATTGCTTTTAAGCTGCTAACTATTAAGGCAGGAAATTGATATACAAAATCTAAAAGATCATTCCAAAACCATGAATATATCCAATCATGGAGAAGCCTAATATTGTCTACTAAGAAGTCTTTAGTCGACATGCTAAGAATTGAATACTCTGAAGAAGTTATTATAAAAATTTGCCATGCGATAAAACCTAATTGAATAGGTGTTGTATAAATACAAAGATAGGCGAAGCCTAGGCCTATTTTTTTCACGAATTTATTTTGATCAAGCTTGAGTTAAATCCATTGATCATTTTTAGCCGTGTATTCATTTATAGTATCTCCAGTATTCACAACTCCTTTAGGCTCTATGAGCATGATCTTTGCCTCATGCTCAGCAAATGGTTTGTGCCTTGTTCCTTTAGGAATAACTAGCATTTCACCTTCACTTAATTCGATGGTTTCATTCTCGAATTCTATTCCCATTGCTCCTTCTATAACAATAAAAGTTTCATCCGTTTCTGGATGGCTATGCCATGTAAAATTATCTTTTATTTTTGCAAGCTTAAACTGATAATCATTCATTTCTTCTATAACTTTTGGTGACCACTTATCAGAGAATTTTTTGAACTTAGATTTAAAATTAATTTTTTTCATACTATGACTTGTCTTGATCAAGATTAACTGCTGCTAGCAACAGTAGGCCTGCAAATATTCCCATGTTTTTATAAAAATTTTGGGTTTCATGTTTCGTATCTACGCCATCATATATGTTCCAAAAATCATGCAAGTTTAAGTTTATCAATAAGATCATTGCTGCAAACCCAATGGCGCAGACTACGACTTGCTTGTTAAGTAAAAGAAGGATGCTTCCACCCACTTGAGCAATGCCGGCAATGGCCAACAAAATAGGAATCATGACCATATTGTGGGTTTCCATTAAGGCTATATGCGTGTCCCATGAAGTAAATTTTGCTATACCAGGTATTAGAAAATAGATTGCGAGTAAAACTCTAGAAATATGAATTAATATAGATTTCATTATTACTCCCTTGCTAAATACTTAGCTTCATTTAAATTCATTCTTCCCATCGAAGTGCACTACCTTATAAATATCTGGTGGCTCATCTACACATCTGAGGTTAATACTATAAGAGCCTGGATGAGATCGAGGCTGATAAAAACTTTTTGTTCCACATTTTTTGCAAAACAGGTGCTTTGCTTTTTTAGTTCCAAAAGAATATTCAGAGATTAAGTCTTTTCCATCTGTTATTTCAAAATCATCATGCTTGATAAAGAGATGTTCGTAACCATGTATTTTGCATATAGAGCAATTACATTCCCAAATTTCAACCGCCTGATCTGAGTTAAATTTAAATTTAACTTCCCCACAATGACATCCACCAACATACTCTTTCATGATTGAAGAATATCATGACTAAACTATAGTGCGATAGGAAATCCTAGCCAGTCTTTTGTCTACTCAAGAACAAAATCATAATATCCAAGATGAACATGAATGCTGCCATCATAGTTATTGAATTCATTTCTCATTGTTTCTCCATAAACCACTATGTCTTCAATGCCATCTCCGTTTACATCTCTTGGAAACCCCTGTCCGTGACCAGCATCCATAAGCAATTCATGTCCTGGCATTTCATATGATTTGTTATTTTCATATTCAATCATTTGCCCTTCAACGTTATTTATATTTATTAAAGGAGTCCCGCCCCTGAGCCTTGGTGTTTCATAGCCATAGGATCTAGAAAATACGTTTCTTGAAAAATCTGTGTAGCCGTCGTTATTAAGATCTCTACAATCTAGAGAATTTGCAAAAACTTGGTTGTCATAGATATCAAACGGGTTTTCTATTTGAACCATTTTGTTGTCTTGAATCTGGAAAACTTTAACTTCTTGGCTTGCATTAAAATTATTTTGATTATATGTTTCTCCTTCTATTATTTCTCGGCCTTCCCTATGAAAGCTTGTTGCAAATAAACCAAGAAAGGTTGTATTGCCGCTATCGTCAAATTTATCTTCAAAGAAACACATAGTCTCTGGGGTGTAATCAATAGAATACTCGCCATTAACTAAGTATACTGCCGTGGGTCCTTCTGATCCCTGCCATGAGATTTGATTTATAAAAAATTCTATCGGTGTTAACTCTTGATCTACTTTGCTCCAAATATTATTTTCTCTAAACCATAAAGCCAGGCCTCTTTCGGAGTAGTTTGTTGATTCATCTGTGGCAATAATATAGTTGTTTTGATATTTGAGTTCTGTGTTCCAAGAGGCTGTTCCTATATCAATAATATTGAGTCCGTCCTCACTCATTATATTCTCAGGAGGGTACTCATTTTTAACATCCAGCCATCCTTCAGAGGAATACCTATATGCCTGAAGCCCTATTCCAGTAAAGCCCGCAAATAGAGCATCAACATTTCCATTATTATGTTCAACTATAGTTACAGCATGCCCCCAATCTGGAGTTCCTACTTTTACTACCTCATACTCTGTTTCGCCTTTAGATAAAATAATTGCTGGACTTGCTCTTGAATATTCCCAAGGATCTCCATTTCTGCCATCTTCCCAGTTCATAGCAAAAGCAAAGTCATCTCTTCCATCTCTATTAAGGTCACCTCTGTCATACTTTCTGCTTGCGCCACCTAGGCTTGGGATATCCTCACCAAATACTTCTTGATTACCGTCACGATAGGTACCATCACCATTAGACAGATGCACAACGATTAAGTCTGGTGTTGGATTTTGAATAACATCACCCCACTTATCTCTGTAAAGGTCACACCATTGGTGTGCAATAAAATCTTCCCAGCCATCATTATTAATGTCTACAGGTATTACAAACTGAATAGAGGGCTGTACTTCTGAATAATCTGTATTACAAACCTGGGGATACAGTTTTGGGTCACTAATAACGATTGGCTCTTCATGAAATTGGGCTTCATATTCAGCTACAACCGTTACACTAGACTCAGCAGAGCCCCCGCTTCCAGAGCATTTGATTTTATATACATGGCTACCATCTCCTGTAATAGTGAAGACCTCTTCACCACTAGTACTTTTGATTCCTTGCCAGCTTTCTGATGCCTCACATGTAGTCGAGCTAGTTGATGCCCAAGAAATCGTAACCTGCTCATCGACAAATAAGCTCATAGGATTAGCTGTAATTAAGACTGTTGGCGTTAGGATTGAAGCTGGCTCGGAAGATCCTCCACCGCCGGCACCACATGAAGCTAAAATTAATAAAACGGGAGCTATTATTTTAATTTTTTTTAATTTATTAAAAGTATTCATCAAACTTGAGATAAGTTTTTCTTATAACTTATGTAAATTAGATATTAACTCTAGCCAAAATACAGGCCTATTTTAATAAGTCTTCCGTGCAAACTGCCGCAGCTTCGAAAATTTTCATTGGCGCGCTGAGTGTGTGCTTCAAATCCTCTATTTCAGTAAAGTCTCTTTCAAAAGCAGTTCTTTCCTCTGGGGTCATCAATGCAATGCCACCATCATAACTACATTCACACAATTCTTTGTAGCTAGAGCCGCCGGGCGTTGCTTCAAAACAGGTGGATATGTAATCAGATCTTTTAGAGCTGGGCTCAAATATTGAGCTTGAGTTAGAGCTAGAGTTGCCACAACTTATTAAAAAAATTGTTACAAATGATAATAAAAAAATGTTTTTCATATCTCTTAATATAACTGAAATAATTTTATTTAGGTAAATAACTCATACTTATTAATATCTATAAGAGGTTTTGTAAATCTTTTATAGGGTTCCAGCTGTCATCATCTAGCCTATATGTCATGTATAGATTGATCGGGGCTCTGGTAGCAAATATAACAGAAGATACTACCCAAGCAACACTAGCAAAAGGCGGAAAGATTAATTCAACTGTAAACGTAAGGAATATTTGTATAACTATTACTATACCAAGCAATGTTAAGCCCTTTTTCCACATTTCGTGATAAAAATAATAAAAAATTCCAAATAAAAATGCCCAAACGGAGAAGGCTACTTTATTTCTCTCTGAGTTACTTAGCTCTTTAAGCAAACCCTGATCCATATTCAGTCCGCCTGCTTTTTCTATTGCATCTAGCATAGGTGTTATTCTTTCTAATTTAGTGGTCATCTTTGCTCCATTTTTATTATTCTAATAGGTTTCAATAAGCGCAAGTAAGTTTAGCATTGAAGAATTAGTTATGGAGGCTTGTTTTTTATTTAGAGCACTTCCATCCCATGGCATATGAGCCATCAGGATTTCTTTTATATCCGTTATACATTCCGCCTACGCTATATGAACCATTTGAGTTTCTTTTGTATCCGTCATACATTCCACCTAAACTGTATGAGCCATCAGGATTTCTTTTATATCCGTTATACATTCCGCCTACGCTATATGAACCATCAGGATTTCTTTTATATCCGTTATACATTCCGCCTACGCTATATGAACCATTTGAGTTTCTTTTGTATCCGTCATACATTCCACCTAAACTGTATGAGCCATCAGGATTTCTTTTATATCCGTTATACATTCCGCCTACGCTATATGAACCATCAGGATTTCTTTTATATCCGTTATACATTCCGCCTACGCTATATGAACCATTTGAGTTTCTTTTGTATCCGTCATAACACCCCCCAAGAATATAGGTGCCATTAGGATTTCTTTTATATCCTTCGTAGCTGCCCGAAACAATTAATGGAAAGATTAAAGTAAATATAACTATTGCTTTGCTATTACTCATTTAATTTTTCTGCTTGATCTCATCTATCAAGTCAAGAATGCATTGTTCAAATTCTAAATCACCTTTTCGTAATTCCATGCTTCTACAAATATTGGGAACATACTTATCATTCATATAAAATCCAATGTCTTTACTCCCATCTGGGTATGTATTAGTGCCTTGTCCATGGCGCTTGCCCTTCTTAAATTCCCCAACATATTCTACTCCGTTCACCCAAGTGTATATGCCTTGTCCATGCTTGATGTCTTCTTTGAACTCCCCGATATATTTTTCCCCACTAGCCCAAATATAAGTGCCTTGTCCGTGAAATTGGCCGCCCGCCCACTGTCCAACATATTTGTCGCCATTGACATAAGTACTGGTCCCTTTTCCATGGCGCTTGCCGTTTTGAAATCCACCAGCATATTTTAAGATGTTGCCACTAGCCCAAATATAAGTGCCTTGTCCGTGAAATTGGCCGCCCGCCCACTGTCCAACATATTTGTCGCCATTGTTTTCAGCATTAGTAAGATTATAAGTACCGAAGCAGTCATGCCATATTAAAGATTTATCAGAAGGGCAATTTGTAAATGCATAGGCATTAATTGAGAACAGGGTGATCATTAAGAAGACTAGCTTATTCATGCTTTAACTTGTATAAATATAAATCAGAATCAATACTCCAATAATCATAATTAAAGCTCCCAAAATCGCTGATATTGCAAGGATAGTTTTCAAAGCATCATGAATAATTGCTAGAACAATATGCTTCGTTTCTTCTAAGCCATAAAAAATTACACAAAATACTAATGACCATGGAAGGAAAGTAACCATTAGGGTGGACATTATTGCAAATTCCCAAAACCCCATTAACAAGTATGGGTTTTGGTCTTTTTTATTTTTATTCTCAGCTTCTGAATTCATGCTTAGTCCTCATCATCATAGTATCGCCTTTGGGTGTTAATAGATTGTAGCTGACTGAATATTAGGAGAGTCCCCACTGGGATTAAACGCCTTTTCCCTTAATTATAAATTCTATGGGCAAATTAGTAAGTCCACTATTTTTAAAAGGATCTAGGGTAAAGAAAGGAACTATTTCTATGTATTTGCAATCCATTAAGTCCTGGGTCTTAAGTTTTTTTGTTTCCCCCCAATCCACCTTCCCATATATAAATTCGATATCTTCAGGTATTTCGATTTCCATTTGTTCCCCCTGTTTTATGCAGGCAAGATAGACATTTTCACTAGTAAAAATATCTAAACCTCTAAACCTTCCATACCAACCCTTTTTATAAACTAGCATTATTTTCATAGCTTATACTTTATTCTGACTCTTTAATATTTGTCAAAGTTTTTTAATGTTTGCTTGATTATTTTATTAAATATTCTATCTTGTCTCGCTAATTGTGGTTATAATTTTTGAGTATTTACACTTTGGGGAAAAGTTATGAAATCAGTTGGTGTTGCATATTTACTTCTTATTTTTTTAGCCTTTGTGGGGGCTCACAGGTTTTATGTTGGTAAGCCTTTATCAGCTATTCTTTTTATACTGACCCTTGGTGGTTTTGGGTTATGGTGGTTTATTGATATCTTTTTAATTCCGGGCATGGTTCGAGAATCAAATATCGTTAATGGGCTTTACGCACGAGCTCAACCAACTACTATTAATGTGATTCAAAACGATAAAGAAGTAAGGTAGAAAGATTAGCTTTTGATAAGCTAGAAAAATAATTTATTTGTTAATCTTTTTCTACGAATATAGTTTTTGAATTTCCCTCCGCATCAGATATAACTTTCGGCATATAACTAGATTTGGTTAAAGCTAAGTTATAAATGTGTTCAACTGTATTTGTCATTTTCCATATTTTAAAAAATAACGCTATATTGAGTATAACTGGGATAACTATGATTCCTATTATCATGAATATTATAATAGTTCCTTCTGCTGCCATTGGCCTTCTCCTTATGTAATATAGGTTGAGTATCTCATATGCAAGAATCAAATTACATTCTTATAAGTGGGTTGTGAGCAACCCTATCAGGAATATTTTCTGCTCCTGGTACTTTTCTAGCAATCAAGAATGGTTTTAAAGCTTCAATTGCTTTTGGCTCATCATAGTGCCCAATGCCAGGATGGAGATGATGAACAAAGTGAAGTTGCATTGAGTGGTTTAGGTATCTTGGCATCCAGTGGCTCCAAAATTTAGTATCTTTATATCGACCAGTGTCCATCTGATAGTGTGGGTACCAACTAAAGAAAGTAGATAGATAAATAACCCCAACCTTGCTTGGCAGCCACCATAATAGTAAAGCCTCTAAGGGAAACATCACAACAAGAACTAAAAGAATAGCCCTGTACATCAATGCTACATTAAGTCCCTTATGAAACGATTTCATAAATGCTTTGTCATCTTTATAAGTTTCAGCTATTGATTGATATTTCGTTATTCCTGCCTGGGTAGCCACAATAACCCCCCATATCGTTTTAGAGGATGCAGTGTCATAGTCCGGATCTTTTTCAGGATTGTTTGTGTAAGCATGATGTTTCATGTGCGTGCATCTCATTAAATCATGCGGAAACATTAAGGTTATTAAAGTGTAGTGACTTACAAATGAATCAACCCAGCGCCTCTTTGGGTTTCCCCTTGAAAAGTTACCATGCTGAGCCTCATGTGAGGGTAAATAGGCAAAACATGCGCAGACAATAGCAATTAAAGATCCAACGAATAAAGAGATATACCCATAAATAACTAATGGCCATAAACAAAGCCATATAGTTGCCTGCCCAACACCAATTAGCATCATTTCCCACTGGAATCGTTTAGAAAAACTTCTAGCAATCTCCTTCTCTTTATCAAAGGAAAATTCTTCTGCTACTTGTCCTATACCTTCCAAAGCCAAGTTCCTCTTATTTTCGCGATACTGCCAAGAAGCAGCCCACATGCATACCAAAGCATTGGATTAAGCGTTAGTTCATAGTTAATCGCAATAGCGTTAAATACGCTTCCCCAAAAAATTAAGCCAAACCAAACCATGTTCCAATTAGCAATGTGATTTGAAATAATTGCATTTAACTTTTCCATTACATTAACTTTATTACATATTTAGGATATTTGTCACCATAAAAGTTGCGCAAAAAAAATAGGAATGCATTGCAAAAAACATAGGAATACATTTGACTAATCAAGACAGGCAAAGAAGCTTTGTATATTTAAGCTTTTATTTGGGGCAGCAAGCGCACTCGCAGCAAGAACAACAATCACACATACATCGAGTATAGGCTGATTTTAGAAAAATAGGCAAGCTACGACATTGATTTAAAAAAGGTGTTAATTCTTTTTCCAACTAGTTTTTGGCTTTGATCCTATTTTTTTATTATGGGGTCTTTTTGCTTTATTGCCTGGAGACTTTGCAGCACCACTGGCATTTGATTTTGAACCACTACCTTTTTTTCTAGAGAAGCTATTTCCAGGTTTACTGTCAGAGCTTCGCCTGTTTCTTGAAAAACTAGGCTTTCCACCTCTTGGGCCTCTTGATTTAGGTTTGCCGCGTCCTCCTCCAGCAGGTTTGTCATTTGGTTTAAAAGCTTCATGACTTATTTGGTCAATTTTAACTTTTAATAGCCCTTCAATGCCACGAAGAAACTTATGCTCATCTGCACTCATAAAGGAGATAGCTGTTCCTTCTTGTCCAGCTCTACCCGTTCTGCCGATTCTATGAATATAATCATTAGGGTAAGTAGGCATATCAAAATTAACAACAAAAGGTAGGTTACTGATATCAATTCCTCTTGCTGCAACATCTGTGGCAACCAGTACTTGTACTAATTTTCCTTTGAACTCTCTGAGAGCCTTGGTTCTTGCTCCTTGAGTTTTATCACCATGAATGGTTCCGGTTTTAATGCCTGCATTATTTAAGTAATCAGCAATTTTTTCACACCCATGCTTGGTTCTTGAGAAAACTAATACTTGATCCCACCTCTCGTCCTTAATCATATGAGCTAACAAGTCAGATTTTTTATTTTTATCAACATGAAAAACCATTTGCTTTATTTTGCTAACGGTTGTGTTTGGTGATTGGGCGCTAATTTCTATTAAATCCTCTCCCAGAGATTGAGCTAATTTCTTAATTTCTGGAGAGAAGGTTGCAGAAAAAAGTAAGTTTTGTCTTGAAGAAGGGGTCATGGCAATTATTTTTTTAATATCATGAATGAAGCCCATATCTAACATATGATCTGCCTCATCTAAAACGAGCACTTCAACCCGATCCAACTTAACCGCTTTTTGATTAACCAAATCTAGTAAGCGCCCTGGAGTTGCAACCAAAATATCTACGCCCTTTTTAAGCTTAGATTTCTGAGGAAAGATTTTAGCTCCTCCATAAACAACTGTTGATTTAATATTTGTGAACTTCCCATACCTGTGAACATTTTCTCTTACTTGAGCAGCAAGCTCTCGAGTAGGGGTTAATACTAGGGCATGAATATTTTTAGCATAGGGCTTTGGTCTTTCGTGCAGCATCTCTAACATAGGCAAAACAAAGCTGCCTGTTTTACCTGTACCTGTTTGAGCTGCAGCCATTATATTCTTGCCTGCTAAGATGATTGGAATAGCTTGCTCTTGAATCTCAGAGGGTTTTGAATGATCAAGCTCTTCTAAGGATTTTAATATTGACTCAGATAGGCCTAATTCTTTAAATAACATCTTTTAATGGGATTGGTGAAAGTAAAGACTGCAGGTTATAGACTTAGATGCTATCGGTCAATCAAACATTAAATATATTCTATTCGACTTTAATAAACTTCATTCTATAGTTGCTAAATTGTTCACAATCGTGAATAAGGTATTATTTATTTTTAATATCTATTAGAAGATCAATTATCTTGGATAGCCCCTTAAAAATAAGGGATAATACCCAGCCGCATAGTAAAGAGCTAATGCCGGGAACTAATGGGAAGAAGGATACTAAAACAGCGCTCCATAACATAGATACAATTAACCCTATTAAACCCATCCAGAGAAAAATATTCCCTGCTAAAGTCAATGACTCCGAGATATCTCTTTCACTTGTTACACGTAATAGTTCTTTATCTTCTTCAAAGAGATTTTCTAATCCAGAATCGTCTTTCATATTTTTAATTTTCATAGCCAATACTTTATTCTTAAGAATGCATAGTTGTCAAAAATTTTGAAATCTAATTCATTCTTATGAACTATTACACAGTAACAGAATAAGCCTATATAGTTCCTAAGAGTGCCCCTTATACAAGTTCACTATGGTTACGCCAATAACGATCAAAAATAAGCCAATAACAGTCTGATAATTTAATGTTTGTTTATAAAAAATATAACTTAATAGAGCTACTGAAAAAACACCCAGCCCTGCCCAAGACGCATAGATTATTGTGAGTGGTAGTTTTTGAGATGCAAGTGCTAAAAAATAAAAAGATGCTCCATATGAGAAAAGCAAAATAGTGGTTGGAAGGGGTTTTGAGAAATTTTGTGATGCAGGCAAGAGCATTGTTCCAAGAACCTCTAATGTAATCGCAATAAAAAGAAGTATGTAAATATTTATTCCATCCTATATTCAATAGTCGCAGAGTATACTTAAAATCACACTTGAGAAATTATAGTAAATAATTATTTGTCTGCTCTTCTAATAGTTGCAAGAAAAGATTCCCGTTGTTTAAAGGAGCAATTTCTATTTTCATTATTTTATTATCTGAAGAGGTGATCAGAATACATACCCCAAAACAGTTTTCGATTTCAGATATTGACTTGATGCTACTAAGAGAAATCTTGTCAATTCTTCCTGAATTATAATAAATGATATTTTTGTTTGTAAGAATTGCAGACTCAGAATTATTTAGAGCTATCGTAGTATCGTAATAAGCAATAATTTCTTCATCACCAAGAATTTTCTTCTCGCTTATAAATGTAACAACCGACCCAGGAAGTTCGTTAGCTGTGAGAACCGTACCAGGATTTTCAATATCACAACTATATAGAAAAAGAAGAGACACGAATAACATATGTATATGTTTCATTTAGAAATTTTACCCTCCCTATAATGTCTTAATTTAAGACAAAATATTTTAATAGTTTAATAGTTTAATAGTTGTCATGTTATATTCTATGTATAAGTACCATTTAGGCCAATTGAATATGACAAATTTAGCAAAAAATATAAACATGATAGGTGCCGTCATGCTGTTCCTTGAAAATTATTTAAATTTTACTGGCAGAGCTAGCAGAGGAGAGTTCTGGTGGTTTTATTTAGCTTATATTATTGCATCCATCGTTTGCATGGTACTTGATATTATTATTGGTAGTGCTTTTTATGCATTATTTGATACCGAATTTTTATTAACTTACGGTTTTTTTGCTAATATTCTTTCGATAGCAGCAATGATTGGGTATATTTCTCTAACCTCAAGAAGACTGCAGGATACAGGATATTCAGGATGGTGGCAGCTCCTTTATCTAACAATTCTTCCTACAACTATTTTTTGGGTTAGCTTCTTTCTCACGGAAAATCTAATTATTCTTTCAATTGCCTCGTTACTCACTCTTGTAACAATGGCATCTTATGTACTTATACTTGTTTGGCTTATTTTGCCACCAACAGAGGACGAAAATAAATGGGGAAGAAATCCTTTACTCGATTAAAAGCAATTTTTAGAGATTTTTAACCCCCCCCCACTGCAGAATGAGAAATTTAATAAAAAGACTAATAATCAAGTAATTTTATTTCTGCTTTTTTATATCTAGCCAAGGTATCGATTCCATCCCAATCATTTGGCATGGAAGACTGAAGTCCTTTTTCATTTAAAATTTTATCTTCTTCTTTTGTAATTAGAATACCGCCATCTTTGAGATATTTATCTAAGACTTTAAGCACGCTTGCTTCATTTATTTTCTCTAAACTATATAGTTTTTCTATAATTATTTTCATTGGTATTGGGTGGTCATATCTTAGGTTCTTTATATCTTTCACTTTGCTTGCTCTAATAGATCTCGCTCTATTCTTTGAAAACTTTGTGAATTTGTTTACCCCTGTTTCCCAAATAAAAAAAATGGCTTCTCTGATAATCTTTCTGGGTCCTGTTTTATTGTTTCCCATTTCTTCTAATCTTTTACAAGAAGAGATAATTGAAGCAATTTCTCCTAAATGATTATTTTTTTCTGTCATGGAGTTTATTCGTCGGTAATCGACTTAAAAAAACAGAGAATAAAAATGATTATGCCTCTTTATTTGGATTCCACATTACCAAGTTTTTAGTTTTAAGTCTGTTTACAACTAACTTGTATCTTGATTGCTCTTCCTTCCATTCTTTTAACCATTTCTCGCCATCTCTTTCTGCATCAACAAATATTGCATTGGTAAATGCTAAGGGTAATAGTATTGCAATGTGAATCACTATGCTTGCAACTATATTATAGTTAAAGAATCCTAAATAATTTGCTGCCAGAAATCCAAAAAAAACACTCCATAAAGTGAACAAGACCAACATAAAGTATGTCTGTAGACTTGGATCAGGCACATACTTTAATGGATTGTATCTAACGTCCATTACTCTTCTCCATCCGCTTACAAAAGACATCACCATTCTTCTGAACAGACTTGGTTTTTTCATATTTGGTTCAATCATTTCTTCTCCTATCGAATCTTATAAACTCTTTAGCAATATGCATGCCAACTGTTATCCATGACACTACAACTATACTCCAAAATAAAGTCTCAACCATTTAATTTAGGGTTATTTATTCATAAGCTTAAAGTTAGTTTTTTATTGGGCATAAAAATCATACATACAAATGAACTAATGTTAGTTAGAACAATATCTATATCTTAGTGATAAATTTTTCCTTGCATATTTTCATTAAAAAACTATTCTGCCTTGTTTTATCGCCTTGAAAGTATTGCGATCCAGCGACCAAGGTTTAAAATATCGGCCAACGCGGCCGACACATAAGTGAGGGCTGCTGCCCTCAGAATACGACTAACGGCTTTTTCGTTTGACTGCGATATGTATTTCCCTTCCCTTAATAGAGGGAGTGCTTTAGAAAAACTTGCATCAAATTCAATGGGCAGGGTCACCGCATGAATCATCATACGAGCGATAAAACCAGATAGCCCTAAAAAAAGCAATAAAGAAAATGGAATTGGATGCCGAGCAATAATACCGATCACTGGCGATAAAGAGATAATGGCAATACTCCAACGAGCTACCTTATCGGCAACGGGGATCATCTTTGTTCTAGCAGACAGACGCTTGTCACCCTGCTGATCCTGAATTGCATGTCCAACCTCATGAGCGGCAATAGCAATTGCGGTTAAGGATTTAGATTCGTAATGCTCTCGTAAGAGCCTAACTTTTTTTTCAATTGGGTCATAATGATCTCCTAGCTCAGTCACCTCGACCCTCACATCTTTTAAAGAAAATCGCTTAATCAAATGCTTTGCGAGCTCTCCCCCTGTACCAAGTATTTCAGGCTTTTCCGATGAATACCTCCTCATAACCAACTTCACCCACAAAGATGGTCCAAATATCAGTGCTAGAACTATAACCGTGCCCACCGCTAAAACCATATTTTATTCTCCATTTGGTATGGATTATTAAAGGATGGATCAATTTCGCCCTTATAGCAATTTATGATGTATGGAAATGAATCGGTAACATAATACCCATAGTTTTCTTTCATATGTTTATCTTATAGACCTAGGATTTAAGAAAAAGCTTCTTATTTTTTTACTCTTTTGTCAAACATCATGTAAAGCTTTTTGTACTTCTCTTTCATTGCTGTTTACAATCTAGCAACCATGCATTGAGAAAAAACACCCCTTGCAGAGAGATAGTTGCTTCGCCTGATTTATGGTCAATAACAATTATTTGGGAAAAAAGGCCACTATCGTTTTTTGCACTTACTGTTTCATAAAGTTCTGATTTACTAAAAATATTATATTTTGTTATTGATGATTTAAAAGTATCGCTGATTGAAGTTACAGTTATTTCCTGCTCATCAACAGAAATTATGAATCTTTTTTTGAGGTTTGAATCTATAAACTGCTTATTATCTTTAGCCGCTTCGGAAAGGACAGTAAAGTTTTTTACATAACAATCAAAATTAATGGGAGATGCTTGAATTGTAAAAGATGAAAAAAATAATAAAAATAGAAATATGTTTTTTAGTTCTCTGTTCAAAACTACTCCACCGTCACTGACTGTTTTGGAACAGTGCATTATTTCTTGCAGTAGGACATATCTACTTTTTCACCATTTTTATAACATTCTTTATATTCTAATTGACCGTTTTCATAGAACGATTCAAATAGTCCGTCTAGTTTTCCGTCTTTGAAGTAGCAACTATAATACAATTCACCATTATTCCAATAAGACTTCCATAGTCCGTATAGTTTTCCGTCTTTGTAGTTTCCTTCGTCAAGACCTTCCTTAAAGGACTTCCGATATGCGCCACTATAAGGAGTTTGTGAATTAACCTTATAACTGATTCCTTGCCTTTCCTCTAATCCCTCAGGGGGGATATTATTGGCATACTCAACAGCAGGCGAACAAGAGGCAAGAAGAACCAATCCAAAGAAGATGTAAATTTTGTTTATATTCAAGTCATCATTTTTAATTAATAGATCCTAAGTTTATAATAAATAAATAAATAAATAAAAAATCATAGAACTATTAGCATAAGGGGTTTCATAAGTTGGGTTGTTGCTTGTATTATGTTTTTATACAAGCATTAAAATTAGCGAGATCTTTATTCAACGGTAACAGAGTGTCCGTAGCAAGGTTTCTAATCGTTCATTATTTTTATTACTCTATAAGTATTGAAAAACCTATTCCTGCTCGGTCTCTTGAGAGCCAGCACTTACAAGCGCATAGCCTATACCACCAACAATTAATGCTGAAAACTGGTATAAAATTCCGGTTAAATTGATACCAAAAACTTCGAGCCAAAGATCAAACCCAACAAAGCTGCCACCAAAATCTACAACACCAACTACAATTAATATATATCCTAATATTTTCATTTGATTCTCCTAATAAAATTAGTGTAACATTTTGATCCTAATTTTCTACTCGAAACTACTCCACCGCAATAAGTCACATCAACTCCTCATAACTTCCGCTAACACGAAAAAATGGGTGTAATTTTTAGGTAGTTTTTACTGGGGTATATTTTTAGTGATTTTCAAAACCCCCCGCAGAATGCGAAGTTAAAATTAAGGTTGGGGTAAGACTACTCCACTGTGACTGAGTGTTTTTGGATGGTGTGGTTTTTTCTTACTCAATTAGTCGTCCTTTAATTTGATTTACAATACCTTTTTTATTAATACATGTCCCAGACATCCTATCTTTTCTACTATCAATGGCTAGGGAACAAATCTTATAACCGCCAGTGAAAGATATTACAACTAGATCTTCGTTAACTGAATAGGTATCATATTCGTCACTATAAACCTCACCTTCACCCCCACTTAACATAACCACTTGCAAATAAGTAAAAGTTCCGTCTTTTTCAAAAAGAATTATTTCTTTATCACCATTATTCTCTTCAAAAAACCATCCCGTTCCACTAATGTCCTCTCCAAAAACAATAGACGGTAAGGAAATTAATAATACCAACAGTAGACTTCTCATCATTCTAAATTAACCCCACTACCCAAAATTACTCCACAGTGACTGATTCAGTTCTAACAGAGAATTAGATTTTTGTCATTTTTTATTTCAACAACATCAGACATTCCGATTTGCCTCTATATAGTGCTGTTTCTAGACCATCTAAACTCCAAGAGTTCTTAGTAACATCAAAATATTCAGAGATACTAATACTTAATTTTTTTTTATTTACAAAATCATAGAATGCGAGCAACTCTATGACAATTTCCTCATTTCCAGAATGATAGTCAAGAAAATCTTCTATTTTGTTTATGCTAATATTAAACCAGGTGATCTTTGATTTGCCAAAAGCATCAAATGTGGTTTCAATTTTCACAAGAGACTCTTCTTTTTTATTTATTTTTGACACAATATATTTAGACGGCAAACTATCAAATTTTAAATCTATATCATCAACCGCTGACATAAAAGAAGTATATTGACCTGCAATATTGCATGTTTTTTTGCTTTTAGGTTGCAGCACTACTCTAAACCTATCTCCATGTACATGATTTCCATTGGTACTTACTACCACCACGTCTTCTGAGGTTCTTACCTTCCATCCATCTCCCCATTTATCGGAAAAATCATCTGAAACAACATAATTGGATAAAAAGGATAGAATAATTGTAAAAAATGTTAAATGTTTAATAATTTTCATAATTTTTCTCCTTTTTTATTCTCTGTTTTGTTCTATTCGACCGTAACGGAGTGTTCTTACCCCACCCTAAATTATTGTTGTTTGTATTCTGGGTCATGCAGATCCATTATATTTTCAGCGATTGTATGTAAGTCAGTATTGAAACCTGTATCAGAGTCATTGGTTCTTAAGTTAACCCCATATAACCCATTCAACCATATTAGCGCTCCTGTGTTAACAACAATTTTACCTTGATGTCCCTTTGTATCTCTAAATATTGAATCATCATAAGAACCAAATAAAGAAATATCATCAAGCAATAAATTATTTTCATACTGATCAACCAAATCAAATGTTGCCCACCCGGTTGGAAGAGTAAATATTTCTGTTGAAGGGTATATTTCGCGCAACTGATCAATGACAGCCTTATGCGAGAGATCGCTAACCAAATACCCATATAAATCTCTTATATTGTTATACCCATAATCTTCTGCTACTTGCTGCCAGTCTGCTGGAAAATCTATGGGTGGAATGTGTACAAATATTTTTATGCTAGGGTTGTTTTGCAAAGCATAATCTATCCATTCTGTAAAACCTGATAAAGGGTTATTTTCATTTAAATACCAAGTCATCCCAAGAATGTCGATGTTCCCAGAATCTAGAATTTGTTTAATTTCTGTGTTTGTGTCTTCTTTTGTCCATAATCCAATTGGTGTGCCGTAAACGCCGCCTCTCATAACGATAGTATCTCTGTGTTCTAAAAAGTCTGCATCTAGTGCTAACTCGCTGAATCTTTCAGCGTAAGGTCTAAAGAAACTATTACCCATGAGTAACATATTTGATCCACCCATGCCCTCAAGAACATCGTTAATGGAAATTATTATTCCAAGCGATGAGGATAATGAACCATCTGATGCAATTATGGTTACTTCATAAATATTATCTTGATTACTGTCTTGTGGATTTTCATAATCTGGAGGCGAAATAAAAGATAATTCTCCAGACAAAATCCCTATCGTCATTAATGCTGAGTCAGAACCTTCGATTGTATAGGTTATATTGTCCCCCTCGGCATCTGTTGCTTGAATGGTAGTTATCTCGGTGGTATTTTCATCAATTGCAAAATCAATTAAACCTATAAGTTGAGGTGCTGTATTTACTTGTTCTGGTGTCTCACTATTGCTTCCTCCGCCGCCACACCCTACAAGAGCAGTCACCAAGATAATTAGATATCTGTAGTTTTTTTTCATATGTATTTTTATAAGTTATGTATTAAATATAGACTGAGAACTGCTTTAATAGTTCAGTGATTGGTATTTTTATTATGTATAAGATTTATATATTTTTATGAGGGTAAGTTGGAAAAGATTCTTTTTCAGATTGGTCTTAATCAACCGAGAAACCTTTCCTTATTCCACCGTAACGGACTAAGTTTGAAACGACTTTCATTCTCCACTATTTCTGCGGTGTTTGAAAGAGTTGAGGTTTGGTTGCATGAATTACTCATGAATTCCTTGTATTTAAAAAATAAATTAAATCCTCAAGATTATCATGGCAATTTTGAGGGAAGAGTTCCTCGAATTTTCTCCAATCAATCAATTTTTCTATACCTTTCTTTATATGATAGTTTCTGGTTGGGCCAGTATATGGATATTTTTTGTATTCTGAACTAAATAAGATATATGATTTTCCCGGTTTTTTTCTCTCGCCATCCAATGTCATATTCGAAAAAATTATTGATTTTTTGTCTAATGTCTTACCAGGTACGTTATGTGGTGGGTCGTTTTTATGAAATTTATATGTTTGTACTGTTCTATAAAGAAAATCAAAATCAAAAGTTTTATCTGCAATTTTAGATTTTATATAACTCTTGTATTCAACTTTAACGTTTGTTTTGTTTTTATCTTTTTCACTTGATTTTTTAGTAAGCCGGTATGTAGAAAATTTTTTTTCAAAATCGTCTATATCTCCTAATTCATAATCATAATATTTTTTATAAAAAGGTGAGTCTTTATCAGGACAAAGGATTGCTTTATTTTTTTTAGTATCAAGAAATACTACATCATATTTGATACCAAGGTGTTTGACCTCTTTGTTTCTGTTATACCAGACCTTTTTTGAGAAAGAACACTTTACGTCAACCCTAATCGTTTTGTCCGAAATATAAAGCAAAAAGTCTGTTGCTTTATCATTTACTTTTTCAAACTTGATATCGTGTTTTTCGAGAAACATAGAGTAAATCATTTCACCAAAAGAACCCTGTTTAGCAGTATTTTTAAACACTTTTCATTGAGGAATATTTTGAAACTTCATCTTTTATCTTTCTTGTTTTGATTATAATCTTTAAAGTAAATATCTAGTTCATCTTTTTTCCATAAAAATATCAATTATATTTTGTTTAGCTTGTTTCCATTTTTTTTCAAGTTTGTGTAGATATTTTTTCTTTTTACTCATCCTCAATAGATATAAGGACCCCAATAACCATGTTTTGGAGCAAAATCTGGTTCCTCGTCATCTGGGTCTTGATCGTCATAAGTTATTTCGGTTATAAAAATATCTTCTTCAAGTTTCAAAAGAGAAACCTTTAACTTATCGATTGAAAATTGATCTACTTCGTTAAAGTTATAAGTGCAAGAAAACATTCCGTTGTGTCCCCAAATTACAACCTTCTCATCTATGCCGGTTTCTGAAAAATCACGATAGTTTATTTCCATGGGTTCCAGAATTTCACAACCATATTCATTTAAAGGTTTGCCATCAAATTCCTCTAAAACGGTTTCATTATTTAAAGTTACAAATAAAGATATGTCTTTGTCACCGTAGGACATAACATCAAAATTATCTTCATTTAACTCATTAAAATTTTCTTTATGTTTTTCTAAAAACTCTGCTTCATCAAAGTTATCTTTATTCTGTTTATGACTATAGAATTCTGTTGCGTATCCTAAAATTTCTATTGAAAGCATAATTCATCTCCATTTGGTTTAGCTTGTTTTCATTTGTCCATTATTTTTGATAAAACATCACTGATTTTTATATCGCCGTCAAAATAATCATCAAGACCCCCTTCTTTGTTGGTCCATGAGTGATCTTGGAATCCACTTCCATAGAAACCCTCATCATAAGCATTTCCACTGTAGACATCCATTGCAAAGAACTCATTGCCAGAACTGTCTCCAAAAGGATAAATTGCTTGTAATTGAAAACGATCCATATGGGTGAGATGAGTTAGGTAGTTTGATTCAAAATCAATCATATAATTTTCAATTTCACTATCCCTGGTTTGAATAAGTGTAGTTCCATAACCCTCCTCTTCTTCGTCATAGCTATACTTAAAATCATCATCTATATATGTGTGTATATCTCCATCAGGTAACTTGTAAATACTAAATTCTTCCTTTTGATGAATAAAATACCAATTTCCATCTTGATGGTTGTTTTTATGATTCTCTATAAAACCTGCAACCCACTCTTTGTTGTTGTGATAAGAGGTGGATATCTTGTATATGTATATTGCCATTGTTTAACTTTTATATTTTGATAAATTAATTTTTATATTTTATTCTGCCATAACTCCTTATTAATGTCTTATGAATACATATAAAGGACCGCAACATGTCATATCAACATCTTATGACTCCCGCTAACACGAAAAAATAAGTGAAATTTTTAGAGTAGTTTTTACTAGGGTTTATTTTTGGTGATTCTTGAAACCCCCGCAGATTGCGGGATTAAAATGAAAGACGGGTTAAACTTACTCCACCGTGACTGACTGTTTTCGAGTGACGAATAAATTTCTTATAGAAATCTATATATTTTTTATTCATTTATCTTTATTTCTTTTTTTATAATCTTTATTTGGACATCCTTGTCCTCAAGATTCTCAAGATCTAACTCTTCTAGAACATCTATATCTTTTAAATCATCTAAGTCTTTAAGATCGTCTATTGATTTTATAATCTTTATTTGGACATCCTTGTCCTCAAGATTCTCAAGATCTAACTCTTCTAGAACATCTATATCTAAAACATCTAAGTCTTTAAGATCGTCTATTGATTTAAATTCTGTACCAACAGAACCTGATTTTATTATCATATGCTTTTTATTGGTTTGCTTGTAGTCTGGTTTTATGAAGTCATCTAAAACTATTGCTCCTCCGATCAGAGAACCCAATATTGCTGCTTGTATATATTTCTCATTCATTAAATTTCTCCTAATTTAAAAACTAATGCCATATAGACACAATAAATAACCATTAAGTTCATTTAAATCGTAAAAAGTTGAAAATAATTCGTCACTCGAAACTACTCGACAGTCACTGATTAAGTTTAAACAGTGAATTAGATTTTCCTTTTTGTTTCCAACCTTCTTCATTGCTTTTTTTGACCAAACTCGACCTGCTTTTGCAGTGACTTCATATGTCATAAATTAATTCTACAGACCTGGGTAAATTGAAGAACTTATTCCAAAAAGAGCAAACATAGATAAAATAAATAATCCGAGATATAGTCCGGTTGAGAGTCCGAAGTGAAGTTTCCGTCCACGAGAAAGATTTTTTGCCTTTTCTTGTGTTTCTTCAGAGTATCCTGGATCAGATGGTTTTAGTAAATAATTACCCCATATACTCATACCGGGGTTTTGCATAATTTTTTTAAATTCAGCATGTGGATCATCAATCCCTGTAGATTCTATCACTGCTTCATCAATAAATTTTTCAATTCTATATTTAAACAAGTATGTGTTTAAACTCAACTTAATTAATTCAGATACAATTATTAAACTAATAATTAACCATATTAGTCCCAAAGCGCCTTCCTCTTGGAGCAAGTCTCCAAACCACATTTGAATTGGATCAATCCATGACGAATTTGCTTCTATCAAAATGCGCTCTAGACCAGTAAAACCTCTTTTAAGTTCAGATTTGTAATAGAATTCCACAATCATAAAATAAAAAATGCCCAGTGTTGTAATATATGAAAAAAATGAAAGCAGAATATTTATAATTCTTTTGTTGCTGTAGTCGCCATTACTATTTTTCATTTAACTAACCCATTTATTTGGTTTGTATGTGTTCTTAATTCACTGTTTAAACTTACTCGACAGTCACTGACTTGTTCAGAGTAGTGATTTCGTTTCTCATCATAATTATCCATGCTTAAACATCTCTATCAAGTTTAGATTTATATGACTGATATTCTCTTTCTGCGATAACCATTAATGAATCAAACAACTCCTTATCAAGTTTTTGCTCTTCCTCTTCCATTTGTTGTGCCATTTGAGTTACGTCATCAGTTCTTTCAAGACCTAAAATATTTACAGTGCCTCTAACAGGCATTGAACCAATATTTTCTTGGAATTGCGCAAGTGCCAGGAGTCCCGTTGTGAAGTCAATTCTATTCTCTGCATCATCAGTTTCATTGTGTTTTCTAATTAACGCATCTCTTATTTGATTCTTTGGATAGGGTAATTCTGACGAGTCATAGAATGCTTGAAGTATGTCTGCCTTTTCCATTACCGCACCAAAGTCACCAATAATATCCCAATCATCAACAGTTGAACTTGCGACTGTTTGTTTTTGAGTTATTTTTTTGAATGCTGGGGTTAGTGGGGTTTCGGTTAAATCGTCTCTCTTTTGAAGACCTGATATAACTGTTTCATCGACCAAGAAGTTTAATCTCTTTGCTGCATGCATTGCTTCGTAAAGACCCTTGTCTTTAATCATTAGGTCTAATAAGTTTTCTTCATTTGACTTGACTAAGATTGGATTGAGAATTGCCATGCAAACAAAACCAATAATGAAGACCCACCATGCACTTGTAAAACTTAAGTAGACTGAAAAACCAAACCCACCCAACATCGCATATGTCCAAAAGTTATGTGCTCTCCATGTTGCTTTGAGTAGTGCTGGGTCATCTACAAGTTGAAGAACTCCTTGATTGTTAGTTAAATGCTGACCAGTGAGTCTATCAATACCAAAGTTGAGTTGCCCTCTTTCACGAAGAAAATTCATTTTTTCATATGGAATATAATAGTCCTGAGATGAAACACTCTTCATATCAGTCTAGAGATGAATTTTTCCAATAAGGTGCCATCAAAATAATATCCCTGCCAACCTGCTCGTTTTGCAGAACTAGATAAAGGTTTTCTCTTGATGAACATTGCCTCTGTTTGCAAATCTGATGATAGATAAAATACAGAATGTTTATTCTTATTTTTTAATACGACAAATAATGGAAAATATATGCCTGCATCCATTCTATCTTTTTGAGGTTGCCACGCAGCACCTAAAATCTTTGATGGAAACTTCTCAATATCTGTCACTGTTTTTGTCTTTACCTGTGCAAGGTATCCACAGAAGTCACAAATAATATCTGCACATTTAAAATTGGGTGGAAGTTTTTTCAGGGTTTTAGTTCTTTTGCATTTTGGACAATCAAATTTCTTTTTAATTAACTCCTCACCAAAGTCACCTAATTTCTGTTTATCGGTTGCCATTCATTCTTCCATCTTTGCTATCAATTTTTGCAACTCATCTAAATTACTTGAATCGTCAAGTCTATGAATCATCCTGTGACAATTTGCACATAAGACGGAGAAGTCTTTTTCTGTAATTTTTCTAGATTCACCTTTCTTTAGTTCAGAAATTGGAATCAAATGATGTGCTTCAATATATTCTTTTCCTAATGCTCCATAAACTTTCTCAAAATCAAACCCACAACCATTACATATATATCCAAGTTTCTTTTTAACTTTTTTGATTTGAGAACTGCTTGGTCTTTCAATTAAATAGTGAACTTTCTTCTTATGAGTTTCTTCAATTGTTATATCCTCATCTTTTTGTTCACTTATTAAAAAATTATCACTATCTCTTCCACCTCTAAAAAATAATGTTTCGTATGCATCTAACATTTTATGCAAATCATCAATTAGTTTTTCTTCTGTTGGAAGGTTGGTTGCATCATATTCAATATGATAGACGTGACCATTTCTATAATTAAGTCTTCCACTAATATCTATTTTTGGAATTGAAGATGAAAAGTATTCTGAAAATTCAGGTATTTTCATTCTCATTATCTCTGCTTGCTTGTCTAAGTTCTCATTAGAGTATTTTCCAAATTCTTTTTCTGCTTCTTGAAAACTTTGTGCTAATCCAAATATGATTTTATTTGTTGAGTTTGGAATTAAATAAACAGGATAATAACCCTGACTTGCCTTATCTGTTATAGAACAGTTATAAATTGCAACCCAAGGAATGTCTGCCCATTGACCCCTTCCTGCAGAACCTTCAACCTTATAGTCCTTAAAATTTGATGGTAATAGAGATTCAATGATTTTTTTACCATCCTCTCTTATAGATATTGCTAATGGATGTTCCTTATATATATCAGGGACTCCATAAGAAAGTTCTAAAGATGTGTTTTCTAAGAATGTTCTTAACATTTTATAATTCCAAAAATAACTATTTTAAATTATGCCACCTCACCCTATAGAACTGCCAACAGTTAACTGAAATTTATGTATAGAAAGTAGATGTATTAGAAATGACTTTGGTCTCTCTTTTTTATTCGTCAAAAATAATGTTCATTGATGATAGTTTAAATGAATACTTCTTATTTCTTATCTCATCAATTCTAAAAACTCTTTGTCCATATCTTTTGATGATGCTGTGAATGCTTGCTGGTATAAAAGCATTCCCTCTGTCAGTTTTTATTCCCCAAGAATTAAACTTCTGTGCAATTTTTCTATAACCAAAACCTTGTTTTTGTAATTCCTTGATGAGACCTAAGACAATAAACTGTCTTTTAGAATAAGGTGCTTGATAGGTTAAGTTATTGCTTCTGCAATAAAGAGTAAATGTTAGGTATTGGTAGAGTCTGTCTGTTGCGAAATCACTACTCGAATTTATTCCACGGTGACTGACTTGGCCAGGTTCCTTGGTTGATCAATATCTGTTCCTCTTAATAAGGCGACTTCATATGAAAGTATCTGTAGTGGAATGTTATAGACAATAGGAGTTAAGAAGAAATCACATTTTGGCATATGAACAAGCTCACCAGCCTTAACATCCATTTTTACCGACGGATCAGCAAAAACATAAAGCGTGCCACCTCTTGCTTTTACTTCCTCAAGATTAGAAATTAATTTTTCAGCTATTTCGCTTTCAGGTGCCAATGCAATAACTGGCATATTCTCATCAATAAGAGCCAGTGGTCCATGCTTTAACTCACCTGCTGGGTATGCCTCTGCATGAATATAAGAGATTTCTTTTAATTTTAAGGCGCCCTCTTTTGCAATCGGATAAAAAATTCCTCTGCCTAAGAAAAGAGCATTGTCCTTGTTTGCTATGCTTGGCGCTATTGCTACGATTTGTTCTTTTTGCAGCAGTGATTCTGAAATTATTTCTGGTAATAATCTTAGTGCATTAGTGATTCTGCCTCTTAATTTAGGATTTAAGTCTTTGCTTTTGGCTAAAGAAAGAGCAAGCAACATTAGAGCAGCTAGCTGAGTAGTGAATGCTTTGGTTGAGGCAACTCCAATTTCTGGGCCAGCATTAGTAAAAAGTACAAAGTCAGACTCTCTTGCTAGTGAACTTGTCGGAACATTACAAATAGCCAATGAAGCCAAATAATTCTTTTCTTTTGCATAGCTCAGTGCTGCCAATGTGTCTGCAGTCTCTCCAGATTGAGAAATGGTTATGATTAATGAATCATCGTCGACATGAGGGTTTCTATATCTGTATTCACTAGCGTAATCTATTTGGCATGGGAGTTCAGCTATAGATGAAAACCAATTTGCTGCTACTCTTCCAGCATGAAGGCTGGTTCCACAAGCAACAATTTGTATTCGTTTAACTTTTGCAAATAGATCGCTGGAACCTAATCCAAAAATATTATCTAAGACATCCTCTCCACCTATTCTTCCATCGATAGTATTGGATACTGCTTCAGGTTGTTCATAGATTTCTTTTTCCATAAAGTGTCTATAGTCACCTTTTGAGGTTGCTTGGTTTGAAATATCTATATGGGTTACTTCTCTAGTAACTTCTTTTTTAGAGCTATCAAAAATTTTATAAGAGTTCGCTGATATTTCTGCAACATCACCATCTTCTAGAAAGATAAAATCGTTTGTCATTTGTGCTATAGCTAAAGGGTCAGAGGCAGCAAACATTTCATCCGTGCCAAGGCCAATTAATAAAGGCGACTTGTTTCTTGCTACAACTAAATTAGTATTATCTTTAATGTCTATAGCAGCTATTGCATAAGCTCCTTCAAGTTTTTCTTTTGCTAAATACATTGCATCGAGCATGCTGTTACCTTCATTCATATGCAGATCAAGTAAATGCGCTATAAGCTCTGAGTCGGTTTGAGATGAAAACTCATAGCCATAGCCTATTAGGGATTCTCGTAAGTCCACATAATTTTCAATAATGCCATTATGAACGATATATACAGAGTCTTTTGATTTATGTGGGTGGGCATTTATCTCTGAAGGCTCTCCATGAGTTGCCCATCTTGTATGCGCAATACCGAGCTTACTCTTTGGCTTTTCAGCAATCATTTTATTTTCGAGAAGTTGAACTTTACCTAATGCACGCAAGTGAGCAATAGATTCATTTTGATGCAAGGCGATTCCTGCTGAGTCATAGCCTCTATATTCCATTTTATGGAGCCCTTGAACTAGTAATTTACCAACGTTTCTTGTTGATGCTGCAGCAATAATTCCGCACATATTTAATCCTTTTTCTTAGACCAATCTTTTTTATTTTCTTGTTTGGCTCTACCAAAACCAAGAGCATTATCAGGGATATCTTTATTGATAACCGAGCCCGCAGCAACTGTTGCGTTTAAACCAACAGTAACAGGTGCAACTAATGATGAATTGCTTCCAATAAAACTTCCGTCTCCAATAACGGTTTTGTGTTTATTTTTGCCATCATAATTACAAGTTATTGTTCCAGCTCCGATGTTGGTGCCTTCACCCACTTCGGTATCGCCAAGATAAGTAAAGTGATTTGCTTTAGATCCCTTGCCAAGAGTAGAATTTTTGGTTTCAACAAAATTTCCAACCTTAGCTGTATTTTCTATATTACTTCCCACTCGCAACCTTGCATAAGGACCAATAACACAATCGTCCCCAATAATTGCTTGATCGATATGTGAAAAGGCTTCGATTTTAGAATTGCTTCCAATAACAGAGTCTTTGATGACTGTATTTGGACCTATTGAGACATTGTCTCCAAGAGTAACTGTTCCCTCTAAGATTACATTGACATCTATGGAACAATCTTTTCCAGCAGCAACATCCCCTCTAATATCTAGTCTAGATTTATCAGATATAGTAACGCCTTGATTGAAAAGTTCCTCTGAATTCATTTTTCTATAAATGGCCTCTAGTTGTGCTAGTTCTTGTTTGCTGTTTGCTCCCTTAACTTCATCATTAGAAGCATTATATGTTTTTATTTTAATACCATTTTGGCTCAAAATTGAAACTAAATCAGTTAAATAGTATTCATTTGCTGCATTATCATTTTTAATCTCTTTCAAACCCTTTTCTATAAGCTCTTTAGAGCCGCATAAAACGCCAGTAAAAATTTCATTAATTTCTTTATCAGACTCCGAAGCGTCTTTCTCTTCAACTATTGCAAGAGCATGGCCACTCGCGTCCTTCTTGACTCTTCCATAGCCAAATGGGTCATCTAAAACAGTGGTTAGGATTGAGAGGCCGCTACCTGATGAGTTTATTAAATTATCTAATGTTTCTCTTCTTATAAGTGGAACGTCTCCATATAAGACAAGAATTTTAGAAGCACTAACAGTTGACTTTAGACCACACTTTACTGCATCACCGGTACCAATTGCCATAGGCTGCTCAGCAATAGAGATGTTTAAAGAATAGTTTTTTGATTCTTCAATAATTGATTCTTTGTTATAACCTACTACCAAGGTAATATCTGGGCTTATAGATCCAGCAGTGGCGCATATTTTTTGTAACATAGAGCTACCCCCAACCTTTTGAAGGGCTTTAGCTCTATTTGATTTCATTCTTGAGCCTTCTCCGGCTGCAAGTATTATGGTGTGTAGGCTCACAGTAAATTAAATATTAAATATCTACCTTACTGGTTTTTACGTAGTTTTTGAATAGTTTTTAATCTTGCTACAGCTTCGGCTAGTTGAGCGGCTGCTTTAGCATAGTCTAAAGTCGCATCTTTATTAGCCAAATCTTGTTCTGCAGACTCTTTCGCTTTTATTGCTTCAGCCTCGTCTAAGCTATCAGCTCTTTCTGCTGTATCAGATAAAACAGTTACTAAATCTGGCTGAATTTCTAAAAACCCACCTGAACAAAAAAATGCCTCTTCTTCAGATCCATTTTGAACCCTGACTGGCCCCGCAGCTAATCCAGTTAATAATGGCGTATGACCAGGAGCGATACCAAGCTCACCAAGAGATCCTGTTGCATAAACCATAGTGGCTTCGCCAGAATATATTTCTTCATTAGAAGAAACTATGTTGATCTTGATTGTGCTCATAGTTATAAAGTTTTAGCCTTTTCTACTGCCTCTTCTATAGTTCCAACCATATAGAATGCTTGTTCAGGTAAATGGTCATAGTCACCAGCAAGCAATCCTTTAAATGCCTTAATGGTGTCATCTAAAGAAACATATTTTCCTGGTGTGCCTGTGAATATCTCAGCAACAAAGAATGGCTGTGATAAGAATTTTTGAGCTTTTCTTGCCCTTGCAACCAAGCCCTTGTCTTCTTCAGAAAGCTCATCCATTCCAAGAATAGCAATAATATCTTTCAATTCATTATATCTTTGTAGTATTTTTTGAACGCCTTGAGCAACTGCGTAGTGTTCATCACCAACAACAAACGGATCTAGCTGTCTACTTGTTGAGTCTAATGGATCCACGGCTGGATAAATACCTAGCTCTGAGATTTGTCTTGATAGAACAACCGTTGCATCCAAATGGGCAAAGGTTGTAGCAGGAGATGGGTCAGTTAAATCATCAGCTGGAACATATACAGCTTGGATTGAAGTAATAGAGCCTGTTTTAGTAGAAGTAATTCTTTCCTGTAGAGCTCCCATTTCTTCTGCGAGAGTTGGCTGATATCCAACAGCAGAAGGCATTCTTCCTAATAGAGCTGAAACCTCAACACCTGCAAGTGTGTAACGATAAATATTATCAATAAATAATAAAACGTCTTTGCCATCGTCTCTGAATTTTTCAGCCATTGTTAAGCCTGTTAGAGCAACTCTAAGTCTGTTTCCAGGAGGCTCGTTCATTTGCCCATAAACCATGGCGACTTTTGATTCTTCAGGCTTGTCTATATTAACAACACCAGATTCTTGCATTTCATAGTAGAAATCATTTCCTTCTCTGGTTCTCTCACCAACGCCTGTGAATACTGAAAGCCCAGAATGCTGAAGAGCAATATTATTAATAAGCTCCATCATGTTAACTGTTTTGCCAACACCAGCACCACCAAATAAACCAACCTTTCCGCCTTTTGCAAATGGGCACATTAAGTCGATAACTTTAATACCTGTTTCTAAAATATCATTAGATGCTGACTGATCTGTGTAGCTAGGTGGTTTTCTGTGAATTGGCATTTTTTCTTTCTCGCCAATAGGTCCTTTTTCATCAATAGGATTTCCTAAAACATCCATGATTCTACCTAAAGTTGGTTGTCCAACTGGAACTGAAATAGGAGCATTTGTTCTAGAAACACCTAATCCTCTTTTTAGTCCTTCTGTAACACCCATAGCAATAGTTCTTACAACTCCATCGCCAAGTTGTTGTTGAACCTCTAGAGTCGTTCCACTCTCCTCAATCATCAAAGCTTCATATACTTTTGGAATATTATTTTTGTCAAACTCGACATCAATAACCGCTCCAATAATCTGTGTAACCGTTCCGTTGCTCATATTTTTCTCCTTAAACTGCTGCTGCGCCGCCGACTATCTCTGAGAGCTCTTGAGTGATAGCTGCCTGTCTTACGTTGTTATATAAAAGTTCTAATTCTTTAATCAAATCACCCGCATTGTCTGTTGCGCTTTTCATGGCAATCATTTTTGCTGCTTGCTCACAAGCATTATTTTCTACAACTGCTTGATAGATTAGTGACTCGATATATCTTGTTAAAAGCCCATCTAATAATTCTTTTGCTTCAGGTTCATAAATATAATCCCACTGTGTTGATATTGAATCGTCCTGCTCTGCTGGAGTAAGGGGGACCAATTGTTCAACATTTGGTTGCTGTGTCATGGTATTAACAAAACTATTTGAGCATAAGTAAGCTTGATCAATATCACCATTCTTGTGCATATCTAAAACAACTTTGGTTAAGCCGATTAGATCATCTGGGTCTGGTTTATCTCCCAGCTTTTCTGCAACTGCGATAACCTGCGCGCCAATACTCTTAAAAAATCCTGGAGCCTTAGATCCAATTAATGCGAAACACGACTCCACGCCTTGCTCATGGAGCTCTGCAGATTTAGCAATTACCTGTTTAAATAAATTAATATTTAAGCCACCACACAACCCTTTGTCCGATGAAACAACTATAAAGCATGCTTTTTTAGCAGATCTTTCTTCATAAAAGGGATGGGGGTACTCTGAGTTTGCAGATGCAATATGAGCAATTACATCTTTAATTTTTAATGAATATGGTCTTCCTTTAAGCATGTTGTCTTGAGTTTTTTTCATCTTACTCGCCGCAACCATTTCCATAGCAGAAGTAATTTTTTGCGTGCCTTTTATGCTCGCAATCTGCTTTCTTACTTCTTTTGTATTAGCCATTATTTATTTCTAATTAAAATGTTTGAGTCTTTTTAAAATCTTCAACTAAAGCTGTGAACTGGCTTTCAATGTCATCATTCCAATCACCTGTTGAGTTAATTTGTTGCTCTAGCTCTGATTTTTCAGCAGTTAAATAACTATGAAGGGCTTCTTCAAAGGCCAGGACTTTATCTACTTCTATGTCGGCCATAAATCCTCTATCAGCGGCAAATAAGCTTAATGCTTGTTGAGCAACACTCATTGGAGCATATTGCTTTTGCTTAAGAAGCTCAGTGAAAGCCTTACCATTTGCTAGTTGTTGCTTGGTTGCATCATCTAAATCAGATGCAAACTGTGAGAAGGCGGCTAGTTCACGATACTGTGCTAATGCCGTTCTAACACCGCCAGCAAGCTTCTTCATGATTTTTGTTTGTGCAGAGCCGCCGACTCTTGATACAGATAGCCCTGGATTAATAGCAGGTCTAATACCTGAATTAAATAGCTCTGTTTCTAAATATATCTGTCCGTCTGTAATTGAGATAACGTTTGTTGGAACGAAAGCAGAAACATCTCCAGCCAAAGTTTCAATAATTGGTAGGGCGGTTAATGATCCAGTCTTTCCTTTTACTTTGCCCCCAGTAACTTGTTCTACATAGTCTGCGTTAACTCTTGCAGCTCTTTCTAATAGTCTTGAATGCAGATAGAAAACATCTCCAGGATAAGCTTCTCTTCCTGGAGGCCTTTTAAGTAGAAGTGAGACCTGTCTATAAGCGACCGCTTGTTTTGAAAGATCATCATAAACAATTAACGCATCCTCGCCTTTATCTCTGAAGTATTCGCCCATTGAACATCCTGAATAAGCGGATAAATATTGCATTGGAGCTGGGTCAGCCGCTGTGGCTGAAACAACAATTGTATGATCCATAGCACCATACTCTTCTAATTTTCTTACTACATTGGCAACGGTTGATTGTTTTTGTCCGATAGCAACATAAATACATTTAACGCCTGTACCTTTTTGGTTAATAATTGCATCGATTGCAACTGCTGTTTTGCCTGTTTGTCTATCGCCAATGATTAATTCCCTTTGTCCTCTACCAATCGGGACCATAGCGTCAACAGCTTTTAGTCCAATCTGAACGGGTTGATCTACTGATTGACGAGCAATAACACCAGGAGCAACAACCTCAACAGGTGCTGTTCCTTCTGCCTTAATCTCACCCTTGCCATCAATAGGAGCTCCCAATGTATTTACAACTCTTCCAAGAAGAGCCTCTCCCACAGGAACTTCTAGAACCTTGCCTGTGCAAAGTGCTTTTTGCCCCTCTACAAGATCTAGATAATCACCAAGAACAACAGCTCCTACTGAGTCTTGCTCTAAATTAAGCGCCATTCCTTTGGTGCCATTTTCAAATTCTATAACCTCTCCATACATAACATCACCCATGCCATGTATTCTCACAATACCGTCAGATACACTGACGATAATGCCTTCATTTTTTCTTTCCGCTGAAAGATCAAGTCCAGCGATTTTTTCTTTCAATACGCTAGAAATTTCTGATGGATTTAATTGACTCATTTTTTCACCTTAAAAATTTAATTGGTTTACAAGTTTGTTGACCTTTCCCCTTATGGAAAGATCTAAAGTTTCGTCACCTACCTTTATAGATAAGCCGCCCATCATTTTTGGGTCTTTTGAAAAATATATGTTTGCATCATTACCATAAGAGCTTCTAAGTTTTGCTTCAATGCTCTCTTTAGCACCATCACTTGGGGCTACTGCAACAAAAACTTCTATAGATTTTTGATCTTTATGTTTTTCTAGCAACTCTTGATAAATCGAATATATTGAGTGGAGAAGGTTTAACCTTTTATTCTCAGCCAGGATAGAAAGAAGTTTTTTCGATGTGTCTGTAATGCTGTCATCAAAAAGCTTAACTAAAATATCTACAACTTCCTGTCTTGATAAAACAGGATTTTCAATAGTAGCAATCACCTCTTTGGACTTGGATACGATAGCCATTATTTTAAGCTCGCTAGCCATATTGTCTAAATCGCCTGTCTCAACCGCAGAAGCAAAAAGTGCTTTAGCATATGGTCTTGCGAGTGGGGTGAGTTCTATCATTTCTTATAAATCCTCTGCCGCCTTCTTTAAAATATCATCATGTTTTGACGTTGATATTTCATCCCCAAGAATTTTTTGAGTTGTATCGATGATGATATCCGACATTTGCTGCCTCAGTTCTTCTTTAGCTTTGTTCGTGTCATTTTCAATAGTTGTTGTTGCAGAAGCCATGATCTTTTCAGCCTCTACTTCTGCTTTTAATGACGCGTCACCAACTATTTTTGTAGCTCGTACGTTGGCTTTCTTTAGAATCTCTGCAGCTTCTGCTTTTGCTTGATCCATCTCTTTGTCAAAGGCTAGTTTTGCCTCCTCGAGAGAGTCATCAGCTTTTTTTGCTGCCTCCAATCCATCAGATATTTTCTTTTGTCTTTCTTGCATAATTTCCAAAATTGGTGGATAAATATATTTCCAGCAAATAGCTACAAATACAATCATAACGACTGCTTGGGCAAGTAAGGTTGCGTTTATATTCATTCTTTAAGCTTTCTACAGAGCAAATAGCATGTACATACCAAGACCCACACCAATCATAGGCACCGCATCTGTTAATCCCATCATAAGAAAGAATTTACCCTGAAGAAATGGTGCTAATTCTGGCTGTCTGGCTACACCCTCAATAAACTTACTACCCAAAACACCAACACCAATACCAGCTCCAATGGCTGAAAGTCCCATGGTAATTCCTGCTGCTAAAATACTATATTCCATTTTTTTCTCCTTAAATTTGAGGTTTAATGTTCCTCTGTTTCATGCGCCATTGCTAAATAAGCAATAGTTAGCGCCATAAATATAAATGCCTGCAATGCCACAATTAATATGTGGAAAAGCGCCCAAACTAAATGCAGGCCTATGCCAAGAAAGCCTATTAATGTACTACTGAAAAACAACATCAGTGCAATCAATATAAAGATCATCTCGCCTGCATATAGATTACCGAAAAGCCTTAAGCCTAGTGATATTGGTTTGGCAATAAAATTAACCATCTCTAAAACAAAATTAACTGGCATTAGCCACTTGCCGAAAGGGTGGAGTGTTAATTCTGCCGCAAATGCTTTGATACCCTTAACTGAGATGCTGTAATAAATCGTTAATACAAATATTGCCAAAGCCATTCCTAGAGTAATATTTGGGTCTGTGGTGGGCACAACCTTAAAGTAAAAAGATTCTGGACTTGTTATCCAGGCGTGCTCTGGGCCGCCAACAAAATAATAAGCCACATGTCCTGCTAACACAGGCAAAAAATCAACTGGAATTAAATCCATTAAATTCATTAACAAAATCCAAACAAAAACCGTCAATGCTAGAGGTGCTATTAATGTATTTTTAATAGAACCAAACAAAGATTGGACGTTGTCTTCAACAAACTCTATGCTCATCTCAACAAAATTTTGAAGCCCTGTTGGTGTTGAGTCAGCGGCGGTGCCTTTTGGCATAGCTCTTTTAAATAACAACAGAAAGAGGCCGCCCAAGAAAATAGACCAAAATAAAGAGTCCACATGGAAAGCCCAAAAAGTCATATTTTCAACATCATGTGGATTACAACTCCATCCACCATCTTTGAGTTGGCCACAGGTAAGGTTTGTTAGATGGTGTTCTATATAAGATTGGGTTGTTAACTCTTTCGCCATTAGCTTAATGCCTTATTTTTAACGATGAATATCACTGGGTTAAGAATTGTGTTTATTAAAATATATGAGAACATTGCAAAAACAAAAGCAGTCTTAATGTATAAAGCTGTTAGGTATAAAAAAATAATAAAAAGAGACCATTTAACAACCCAGTTATACATCACATTAACCATAGGATCGGTTATTCTTCCGCTAATACTGTATGCAATTGCTAAAGATATTAAATATAAAACCGGAGCTAGAACAAAAAAGGTATTTTGAACAGTTCCAGCAATTACAAGAAACAAAAAGGCCATTAAAACCAGGTTTTTGTTGCTAAAAATTGTATTTAAAAAACTTTTCAAAAGGTGTGTGTTTGTTTATATATATATTTGCGAGAATTATAGAAATTAATGGCGCTAGAAACAAGTCGTTTTCAAATTAATTTATATATTAGTCTATTAGTTTAGAAATAATATTTTCTAATTCATTTGAGGTGTTGTATGTGATTATAACCCTGCCGTTTTTTTTATTTTTTGCCTCTATTTCAACTTTGTGGCCAAAGGCGTCTGACATTTCTTGTTCTATATTTAGAAGGTCGGTATCTTTGTTTTTTCTTATTGGGGTTTTGGGGCCTTTTTTCTTTTGGGATATATTGCTTAAGTCTTTTACGGTCAGTTTATTTTTTATAATATTAGCTGCCGCTACCTCTGCCTCTTTGGGGTCAAGTGAGGCTAATAATTTTGCATGGCCTTTTTCGATTTGTCCCGAAGAAAGAAGGTCTAAAACTTTTGCTGGAAGCGATAGTAGTCTTATTGAATTTGCTATTGTGCTTCTTGCCTTACCTGTAGATGTTGCCACCCCGTCTTGAGTTAACCCAAACTCTCTTTTAAGCCTGTCATACCCCCTGGCCTCTTCGACGGCATTTAAGTCCTCTCTTTGTAAATTTTCAATCAGGGCTGACTCAAGAGCGTCTTGATCTTTCTTTTGGTCAACAAGGCATGGAATTGTCTTTAGTCCTGCTTTTATTGAGGCCCTTAACCGTCTTTCGCCGGCAATTACCTCATACTTGTTTAACCCAAGCTCTCTTACTAGTATTGGTGAAAGAATGCCGTGTTTTTTGATTGAGTCTGTTAGCTCTAATAATTTATCTTCGTCGAAATTTGCTCTTGGTTGAAACCTTCCTGCATTTATTAGTCCAGGATCGACATCTTTAACCGTTCTTTGGTTATTGGTGTCTGGTGAGCCCAACAATGCATCCAAGCCTCTGTTTAAAATTTTTCCATCTTCAGACATATTCAACCTTCCTTATTAATTCTCCAGCTAGTGCTAGGTAAGCCTTTGCGCCGTAAGAGTTTGGCATATATTTAATACCAGATATTCCGTGGCTGGGCGCCTCGGCCAACTTAATGTTCCTTGGTATAAGTGTGTTAAAAACAAGATGTGAGAAATGTGATTCGAGCTCATCGGACACTTCCTTGGCCAGGTTGTTTCTCATATCTACCATTGTTCTGACTATTCCCAAAACTCTATTTGATGATAGATTTTTATCTGCAAGTGACTGAATTGTCTGCATTAAGCCTGTTACGCCTTCAAGGGAGTAATATTCGCACTGAAGTGGTATTAATGTTCCAGATGCGGCGAACAAGGCCTCTATGGTTAGTTTGTTTAGTGTTGGCGGAGTGTCAATAATGGTGTAATCGTAGGAGCTTTCGAGGGCGCTAAGCTCTTTTTTTAAAAAAGCCTGTTGGTTCTTTTCTCTAATGCCGGCCTCCAAGGCTATAAGCTCTTGGTTTCCAGGCAAAACATTGTATCCGTCGGATGATTTATAAATACACTCTGAGATGCTAATGTTTTCAAAAAATAAATTGTACAGGGTGTTTGGTGAGTCTTCTTTAAGGCCGGCAGCTGTTGTTGCGTTGCCTTGTGGGTCTAGGTCAACCAACAAAACCCTTCTGTTTGTTGCGGCTAAGCTTGCTGCAAGGTTGATGGCTGTTGTAGTTTTACCAACACCGCCTTTTTGGTTTGCAATGGCTAGAATCTTATTCATTAACTTTTATCTTCAAGAAGTGCCTTTCGTTTTTGTTGTTATCTATTTTGATTATTTCACACTTATATTTGTTTGTGTCTATGGATTCTAGTTCTTTTAATATTTTTTCCACCCTACCCTTAAGTAAAATATATTGGCCTGTTTTGACTAGATTTTTTTTTGTAAGTTTTAAAATGTTTGCTGTTGAGGAAAATGCTCTAGCTGTTATTAAATCATAGGTCTCGAGGTTGTTTTTGTCGTTTAGTGTCACTTTGATCGCTTTTGTGTTTTTCAGCGCCAGGGTGTCGATTATTTTATTAAGAAAATAGTGTTTCTTTTGGTTTTTTTCTAAAAGGTGGGTTGTTAGACTTGGTTTAAGTATGCCGATCAGGACCCCTGGAAACCCTCCTCCAGAACCAAGGTCAAGAATTTTTTGAGCATCCTGGATTTCATAGATAAGGGGTAGGCAATCTAGGACATCTTTTTCATAAACTTCGTTAGGGCTCTGCCTTACAAATATATTATGTTTTTTGTTAAACAGAAATGCCTCTTCTACAAAGCGCTCTATGTTTTGCATTTGTTTTTCTGTGACATTTGGTATGTGGTGTTTGATTTTATGTTTTGTTTTTTCAAGCATTTGTTGTTCGTTTTTCTTCTTTTTTCATTACCACCAGGATTAGATTGATTGCGGCGGGGGTAACCCCTTCGATTCTAGATGCTGAGCCTATTGTTTGTGGTTTAGTATTTGTGAGTTTCTCAACCACCTCGTTTGATAGTCCGCTTATGTGTTTATATGAAAAATCATCAGGTATTTTTTTATCGTTTTGTTTTTTATTTTTACTTATCTCTCTCAGTTGTTTTTCTATGTACCCCTTGTACTTTATTTCTATAGATGCTCTTTTAAATAGTTCTTCTTGGTTCTCCTTAAGAGAAATAATTTTATCTTCATCAACGTCTGGTCTTGTTAGAAGTTGTGCTATTGTTCTTTTTTCAGTCAGCTCTACTGTTTTGTTTTTTTTGTTTATAAAGCGTTTTACTTTTGTTTTTTCTAACACTGTTTTTACAAACTCTTTATATATTTTTTCTTTAGCAGAAAATCGGTTTAGTGTTTCTTGATCAACAAGCCCAAAGGCGTGGCCTTTTTCTAGGATTCTTTGTTCTGCGTTGTTTTGTGACAGCAGAAGTCTGTGCTCCGCTCTGCTTGTAAACATTCTGTAAGGTTCTGTTATTCCGTGGGTTATGAGGTCGTCAACAAGGACACCTATATAGGCCTCGTTTCTATCTAAAACAAACTCTGTTTCTTTTTTTAAGGACCTTGAGGCATTAACTCCGGCCATTAGGCCTTGTGCTGCTGCTTCTTCATACCCTGTAGTTCCGTTTATTTGTCCTGCCAAATAAAAATTTTTCAAAAACTTGGTTTCAAGTGTTTGTTTCAGCGATCGAGGGTCTATGAAATCATATTCAACAGCGTAGCCATACTCTTCTATTTGAGATTTTTCCATACCAGCTATGGAGGTAATAAACTCTTTCTGGGCTTCTTTTGGGAGGCTTGTAGATATGCCGTTAGGATAAACTAGGTCTTTTTCAATCCCTTCGGGTTCTATAAAAATTTGGTGGCTTTCTTTGGTGTTAAATTTATAAACCTTGTCCTCTATGGACGGGCAGTATCTTGGCCCTATTCCAACAATATTGCCAGAATACATTGCTGATAGGTGTATGTTTTTATCTATTATTTTGTGTGTTTCTTTGTTTGTTCTTGTTATGTAGCAAGAAAGTTGTTTTTGATGTTTCTCTGTTTCCCCCCTAAGTGACATGAAAGGGGTTGGTTTTTCTCCTGGCTGCTCTTCCATCACAGATAGATCTAAACTTGATAACTTTACTCTTGCTGGTGTGCCTGTTTTTAGTCTTCCCATTGGAAGCTTTAAACCGTAAAGCCTCTCAGATAGAGGTATGGATGATGAGTCTCCAACCCTTCCTCCTTTTGAGGACTCTTTACCTGTGTACATAATGCCGTTAAGAAAAGTTCCAGTTGTAAGTATGGTTCTTTCTGAATAAAGTGTTTGGTTCTTTGTTACAACGCCTTTTACGGCTTGGTTTTCTATAACAATGTCCACAACCTCTTCTTCAAAAATATCTATATTTGTAGCTAATAACATCTCTTGGATGGCTTTTTTATAAAGATCTCTGTCACATTGAACCCTTAGCGCTTGAACTGCGTCGCCCTTTCTTGTGTTGAGGGTACGGTATTGGATCCCAGCCCTGTCAGTTGCGACAGCCATAATTCCACCAAGCGCATCTATCTCTCTCACTATATGAGATTTACCCATGCCGCCTATGGCTGGGTTGCAAGACATTTGACCAATCTTGTCTTTTTCAAACGTGACAAGAGCACACCTTAACCCAAGACGTTGAACGGAGTGAGCAGCCTCAACACCAGCATGACCACCCCCAACTACAATAATGTCGTACTTACCCATAGGACTTTTCCATACTTATTAAAACCAATAATATCTATATTATATACTTATTGTTATTTCTATTAGGGTTTCTATTTTTTGTTAATAAAGCCTGCTAGCCCTTCAAAACAACGACCAAAACAGGCCTAACAACCTCTGTTTAACAACAAAGATAACCGGTTACAAAACAGCTATAAACCTGTTAACAAGAAAAACGATAAAAAAAGAACCACAAGTTAATAACAGTTTATTTGCCAATACAGAAACTACTGAAAATATCTCCCAACAAACCATCCGGAGTTTTTTCACCAACAATTACATCGAGGCTGCCTCGTGATATTTTTAGCTCTTCAGCGGCTATCTCTAAACCCCCCACCCGACTTTAAAATAAACAAGCTTTTTTTCAATGCCTCTATCGCCTCATTAAATAAAACAATATGCCTATCTCTTACCAAAAAGGTTGCAGACTTATTAGAGCTTTCACTGAAAAAAGAAACAATTTTTTTCTTTAAGTTATCAAAACCCTCTCCTGTTTTTGCTGATATTAAACAATCAAAATCACCAAGCTCTGATTTATTAAGATCTATTTTATTTAAAACCTTTATAAAACCCTTATCACCCACAAGCGACGTAAAATAATCTATCGAACCATCTAAAGGTGAGTCAAAAACACCAACAACAACATCGGCGTTACCTATTTCAGATTTTGCATAATCTATACCCATGGCCTCTATGGAGTCATCGGTATCCCTTATCCCAGCTGTATCAAACAAAGAGAAAGATAGGTTGCTATAAAAAACCTCAGACTCAATAATGTCTCTTGTGGTTCCAGGAATATTCGAGATCAAAGCCCTTTCAAAACCAAGAAGCCTGTTAAAAGTAGATGACTTTCCAGAATTTACAGGACCAACAAAGACAACCTTGTTTTTAACAGACATATTTTTTTTATTTCTACAACCACCCAAAAACAAGCCAAAATCACACACCAAAAAATCAAGATCAGAAATGATTTTTTCATCCATAAAATTTTCACCCTCGTCAGAAAAATCTATCTCACCCTCTACTCGCACTCTCAAGTCATTTATTGCAGAAGCAAAATCACGAACTTTTTTAGAGAACCCTCCAGACAACGACCTAGACGAAAGGTAGACGTCGTCAGCGCTAGCACTATCAATAACATCCAAAACCGACTCTGCCTCATTGAGGCTTATTTTATTATTTAAAAAGGCTCTTTTAGTAAACTCTCCTGGTGGAGCCTCTTCAAAACCACAAGAATCCAAAGTTTCTGTAATAAGCGACATCACACCCAAACCACCATGAGCATGTACCTCAAAAGAATCCTCACCGGTATAGCTTTTATCACCACTAAAAACCAGAACCCCAACAGTATCAACAAGCACTCCAGAATTATAAAAAGGCCTTACAGAAAAAAAACGCGGGGGTATATCTGCTTCGCCAAATAGAGAGGAAAGAGCGTCAAGACACCCGACGCCAGTAACCCTAAAAACACAAATAGCAGATTTGGCAGGGGGAGTGGCTAAAGCATATACAACTGACAATCTACCAACCCCTAATCCTTTTTAACAGGGTCACCCAGCACACCAAGCTTGCTGTAGAGATATCTTTGTTGCACAAGGGAAACACCAGCATTCACCACAGAATATAAACAAAGGCCAGCAGGAAAAACCACAAAAAACACAGCAAACATAATAGGCATAAACTTCATGATTTGTGCCTGCATAGGGTCTTGGGTTGGCGGTTGAGGGTTGAGCTTTTGAGTTAAAACCATAATAAGGCCAAAAACCACAGGCAATATAAACAAAGGATCAGGAACAGAAAGATCGGTTATCCACAAACCAAAATTAGCAAACCTTAGCTCAACCATTTCCCTTAATGCAAAAAAGAAACCTATAAAAAATGGCATTTGAGCAACCATTGGAAGACAGCCACCAAGAGGACTAACTCCCTCTTTCTTATACATAAGCATGAGCTCGCGGCTAAGCTTTTGCTTGTCATTAGCATACCTTTCTTTTAGTTCGTTCATTTTGGGCATAACCTTCCTCATGTTTCCCATGGCAACAAACCCTTTTGCTGTAATGGGAAATAAAAGAACCTTAAGCAGGAGTGTAAACACAACTATAGACACACCCCAATTACCAACATATCCGTTAATCCAGTCCAAAACCTTTACCATTGGCTGTGAAACAAACCAAAACCAACCCATATCAATTGAGAGCTCTAGGTTGGGCGCTCTTTTTTCTAAGTCTTTCCTTATTTTGGGACCAATAAAAACCCTATGAGAGTGCGAATAAACAAGGTTGTCAGCATCGCCTTTTTCAACCGTATAGCCCATGCTATATATACCGGCATTGCCGGGCTCTGCAAAATAGTTATATATAAAATCATCCGACCCAATCACAGCTGCAAAAAAATATTTTTGAATAAAAGAAACCCAGCCACCTCTTGATAAAAATGACATTTTTTCATCCAAACCTCTTAGTTTTTGTGTCTCATAGGCATCATCAGAGGTGCTAAATGCAACAGCCTGATATGAACTTCTATTCATCATCCCGCCTTGTATTATTTCTGACTTTAAGTCCAAAGACCTTCCCTCTGTTCTATAAAGCGAAGCATATGCCTTCCCCACACTTCCGGCCTCTAAAGTATCTTTAACTTGTATTTCGTATGTATTTGGTAAAAAGGTAAACTCTTTTTTAATACTTGTTGTATCATCATAGAGCGTTACATAGCCTTCTCCATACTCCACTATTTTATAATTCGCTTTATGTTTGGCAGCCTCAGCAGTAAAGCCAGATTTAAAATAGTACTTAAAGGTGCCGGAGTCATCTGAACCAAACACCCTAACACCAAGAGAGCCTGGAATATTTTCAACCCTATACTCCTTTAATCTCGCCTCAACAATCGCCCCAGTACTTATAGAAATTTTTATTTTTAAAAGATCATTTTCTAAATAAATATAGTTGCCATCATCGGTCAAGGTCTTAACAAGGCTCTCAGATCTGGCAGTTTCCATATGTTTGGCCTGAGAATCTTTTTTGCTATCATTTGTCCATTGGTAAAACAGCGATGCTGATAAAACAAAAATAGCAGCAAGATAAAATTTTCTTATATTCATTTTTTAATTTCCATATAACAGATTTGATGATTTTACAGCCATTACGATTTCAACAGAAGGGGCTGGCCCTCCGTCATCAAAATATCCCTTGTAAACAATAACAACAAAACAACCCAAAGGAGCATATAAATTATTCGTTCTAAATACTTCTTTTATTTGCCTTTTAATTTTATTTCTGTCAACAGCAAGCCTGAAATTCTTTTTTGATATAGAGACCCTAAGCTTGTTAACGTCTTCTTTTATGAAGAAAATTCTAAACCGCTTAGAGGAGTGAAAATGTTTTGGGAGCTTTGGATAAGCCAAGCTTTTAGGCGGTTAGGACCTTGCGACCCCTTTTTGCGTCTCGCAGATAATATAGCTCTACCAGCCTTTGTTGCCATTCTTGCTCTGAAGCCATGAGTTCTGCTTCTTTTTAATGTACTGGGTTGAAACGTTCTTTTCATAATTCACCATCTAAAAAATTAGTGGCGCATTATAGCCCAATAATTACAAGTTTTCACAAATAAATATAAAAACACAAACTTAATTTATATAAACAAGTTATCCACAGAAAATTCATGAAGTTATTCTGTAGATATCTTGTGGATTTTTTTATAGACTAGACAATCACATAACAGGAGAAGGTATTGGAATTTTGGAATAAATGCTCAGAAAGGCTCGAAGAAAGACTCTCAAAAGATGACTTTAACACCTGGATTAGGCCATTAAAAGCAAATTTGAAAGAGAATATTTTAGAACTAGTGGCGCCAAATGACTTTATTTTAAATTATGTAGAAACAAACCTTGTTGATGAAATAAGCAACATGGTTAAATCACAATCAAAAAAGAGCGTCAGCCTTGTCTTTAAAACACACACAAAAGAAACATTTGTTGATAAATATAAAAATAAGGCAGAGGACACCAAGCTTGTTCCGTCATATGTTTTTGAGACATTTGTCGAGGGCAAGTCAAATCATCTCGCATTAGCTGCATCAAAACAAGTCGCATCAAACCCAAAAGGAGACTACAACCCTCTTTTTATATACGGCGGTGTTGGCCTTGGAAAAACCCATTTAATGCATGCTGTTGGCAATGAAATATTAAAAAATGAGCCTGGAAAAAGAATTGTTTATGTTCATTCTGAGAAGTTTGTTTCAGACATGGTTAAGGCCCTTCAATTGGGCGCTATGAATGAGTTTAAATCGTTCTATAGGAATGCTGACGCGCTACTTATTGATGATATTCAGTTTTTTGCCGGAAAAGAGCAATCCCAAGAGGAGTTTTTTCATACATTTAACGCCCTATTAGACAGAAACAACCAAATGATTCTTACTTGTGACAAATACCCCAAAGAGATTGATGGCTTGGAAGAAAGGTTGAAATCTAGACTGGGGTGGGGATTGCCGGTTGTTATAGACCCACCAGAACTTGAAACAAGGGCTGCAGTATTAATGCAAAAAGCATCTTCAATGGGTGTAGAGATGCCTAACGATTGTGCTTTTTATATCGCACAAAGAATAAGATCTAACATTAGAGAGTTAGAGGGTGCCTTAAAGAGGGTTATAGCTAACGCAAGGTTCACCAACCAGCCTATAGACTTGGCTTTGGTGAAAGACGCTTTAAAAGATCTGTTTGTTATATCTGCAAAAATGGTAAGTATAGAAAATATTCAAAAAACTGTAGCAGAGTATTATAATATAAAACTATCCGATCTTTTGTCAAAAAGAAGAAGCAGGTCTATTACAAGACCCAGACAGCTTGCAATGGCGTTAACAAAAGAGCTAACAAACCATAGCCTTCCAGAAATTGGAGAGGCTTTCAACGGCAGAGATCATACAACAGTTCTTCATGCATGCAAGAAAATCGCAGAACTTAGGAAGGAAAATGCCTCTCAAGAAGAGGATTACAGAAACCTCAACAGGGCACTTACAAATTAACTATGGATTTCTATATAACTAAAGAAGAGGTTGTAAAATCTCTTAATTCAACACTAGGCGTTGTTGAAAAAAGACAAACACTGCCAATATTGGCCAATGTTTTATTTGAGGTTGATGAGTCATCTCTTCGATTAACAGCTACAGACCTAGAATCTGAAATTTCTACAATTTCTACAATTTCTAATTTTAAAAGTGGGGGGAAAACAACAGCCCCAGCAAAAAAATTAAGTGAATTATGTAGGCTTTTTAGTGATGAGTCAGAAATACATTTTTTTCTTGATGGCGACAACCTAAGAATAGAAACCAGTTCAGGAAAGTACAATCTATCAACACTACCAAGTGAAGACTTCCCTGTTTTTGAAAAAGAAGAGGTTGGCGAATCTATAAATATAACCCCAATCAACCTTAAATCCCTTATTAGTAAAACAGCATTTGCAATGGGAAACCAAGACTGGAGGCACTACCTAAACGGTCTTTATTTGCTTGTTGAAGACACAGTAATAACAAGCGTAGCAACAGATGCTCATAGGCTTGCAATGGCAACACTACCTTTAAATGAAGGGGTTCAAGAGCAAATAACAGGAATCGTTCCTAGAAAATCAATAAATGAAATAGGCTAAACTTGTTGGAGATGGCTCAGAAAATGTTGTATTAAAATTGGGATCAAGCTCAATCATCATAGATATATCAGGCACAACGTTTGCAAGCAAACTTATCGAGGGAAAGTTTCCCGATTATGAGCAAGTAATTCCATCAGGAGACAGCTCGATGCTTTCAATAAACAGAAAGCTTTTTTCAGAAAGCTTAAGTAGAGTTAGTGTGCTTTCGAGTGAGAAGTTTAGAGGCGTAAGAATAATTACTTCTGATAATTCAATTAACATATCAGCCAATAATCCTGAAAAAGAACAAGCAGAAGAGTCTATAGATTGCTCTTATAGTGGAGAGGCAACAGATATAGCGTTCAATGTTAATTATATTCAAGAAATTCTTTCATCAATTGATGATGATAGTGTTGAGATTCACTTTTTTGGTTCTAATAAAAGCTGCCTAATAACCAGTCCTGGGTCTGAAAGCTTTAAATACGTTGTAATGCCTCTTCTTATATAAATATCAAGCAGCTGTTTATATGTTAAATGATTAACGACTTAACACTTAATAACTTTAGGTGCTTTTCTTCTTTAAAAATTAAACTATCACCTGGAATAAATTTTTTCTATGGAAAAAATGGTTCAGGGAAAACATCAATTCTTGAAGCAATCAACTTATGCTCAAGCGCCAAGTCTTTTAAAAGTGGCAACCTGCAATCCCTAATATCTATAGGAGAGGAGGCCTTTAATATCAAAGGCTATGACAATACATCAGGCTATTCTTTGACAATTACTAAGGAAAAAACAAAACCTATCTCCATACAACTAAATAACACAAAAACCACAACAAGCAGGCTTATTAGGGAATTCCCTTCAACATCAATACATAACAACACTTTTTCATTTGCTGATGCCTCCACCAGACTTTAGAAGAAAGCTTTTAGATAAATCCTTATTCATAGCCGATAAACAATTTTCGGAAACATGGTTTGCCTATTACAGATGCCTTAAACAAAGAAATGCCCTATTAAAAAGCGGCTCAATTGCAAACATTGATCCATGGGACAAAAAGCTATCATCTCTTGGAAATGAGCTATCAACCCTTAGAGATTCTTTCTTTAAAGCAACTTTGTTTGAGCTAAAAGACCTTATCAAAAGCCTGGACAAATCAAATTCAACAAAATATTTAGAACAAATAAATGTCGATTTCTTTCCCGGATGGGAAAAAGAAGAAGATCTGTATATTCTTTTAAAAAACAAAAGGGAGATTGATTTTAGAAGAAAGTCTACAACAGTTGGGCCCCATAAAGCTGACATTAGATTTTTAATAGAGAGCATAGAAGCTAAACAGATTCTCTCCAGAGGAGAGCAAAAACTTTTTTCAATTCTATGGTGCTGCGCTCAACATGAGGTGCTTAGAAAGCTCTATAACATCAATGCAGTTTTGATAATCGATGATATTAAATCAGAGTTAGATGACAGCACTTTTAATGTCTTTCTAAATCTTCTTGGTTTTCTTAATAATCAAATTATTTTTTCCTGTATAGATGATCATTTTAGTAGTAAAATAGAGTCAGATTTCAGAGAATTTAAAAAGTTCCACGTGGAACAATTAAAATAAAAAATATGCCAAAAAAACCAGCAAAAACAACCTACGATTCATCAAATATCCAAGTTTTAAAAGGTTTAGAAGCAGTTAAAAAAAGACCTGGCATGTATATAGGGGATACCGATGATGGCTCTGGTCTTCATCATATGGTTTTTGAAGTTTTAGATAATTGTATAGATGAGGCAATGGCCGGCCATTGCTCAGATATAAATGTAATTATTAATAAGGATGAATCAGTAACAGTTAAGGACAATGGTAGGGGCGTTCCAGTTGATGTTCATAAAGACGAGGGTATCTCAGCTGCTGAATTAATTTTAACAACCCTTCACTCAGGCGGTAAAGTTTGATGATAACAGTTATAAGGTTTCAGGCGGCCTCCATGGCGTAGGTGTTTCTGTTGTAAATGCTCTGTCAGATAGATTAATCTTAAAAGTATGCAGGGATGGCGGTGAGTACTTTCAAGAATATAAACACGGCGTGCCGTTAGCAAAACTTAAAAAGCTAGGAGCATCAGACGAAACAGGAACAGAAATAACATTCTACCCATCAAGCACAACCTTCTCATCTGTAATATTCGAGATAGATAAAATACACAAAAGAATACAAGAATTATCATTTCTAAATGCAGGCGTTTCAATAAATGTAATCGATGAAAGAACAGGCAAGTCAAAGAAATTTAAAAATAGCGGCGGACTTTCCAGTTATGTAACTTACTTAAAAGGAACCAAAAAACACGTTACAGAAATTTTTGAATGTTCAGCTACCGAAAATGATGTTGGTGTTGAGATAGCCCTTCAGTGGACTGATTCTTACACAGAAAACGTTTTATGCTACACAAATAACATTCCACAAAAAGATGGTGGGACCCACTTAGCCGGGTTTAGAGGAAGTTTAACAAGAGTTTTAAAAGCTTTTATTAAAAAAGAAAATGCCAAAAAAACACCAACAGATCTTTTAGGAGAAGATGTAAGAGAGGGAATAGTGGCAATAATTTCAGTAAAAGTGCCTGACCCTAAATTTTCATCACAAACAAAAGAAAAATTAGTTTCATCAGAAGTCGAGAGTGTTGTTAGTTCGGTTTTTAGTACTCATTTTAATGATTATCTTTTAGAGAACCCAAAAGATGCAGCAGGTATATATGCAAAGGTCGCAGAGGCCGCATTAGCCAGAGAGGCCGCACGAAAGGCAAGAGAGATGACAAGAAGAAAAGGGGTCCTAGAAATAGCCGGACTGCCTGGTAAGCTGGCAGACTGCCAAGAAAAAGACCCAGCCCTTTCAGAAATTTATATTGTTGAGGGAGATTCAGCCGGAGGCTCAGCTAAACAAGGAAGAAATAGAAAAAACCAAGCCATCCTTCCATTAAAAGGAAAAATTATAAATGTAGAGAAGGCAAGAATAGATAAGGTACTTGGCTCACAAGAAGTTGGAACACTAATTAAAGCCTTGGGGTGCGGCATAGGCAAAGATGATTTTGATATCGAAAAACTTAGATACCATAGAATTATTATTATGACCGATGCTGATGTTGATGGTTCACATATCAGAACGTTGCTCTTAACCTTTTTTTACAGACAAATGTTTGAGATTGTTGAAAGAGGGCATATTTACATAGCATTGCCTCCGTTATACAAAATTACTAAAGGAAAAGAGTTTGTTTATGCTTCAGACGAAGATCAAAAAGAAGAGGCTGTAAAAGAGTTCTCAAAAAATGGCAGCAGAGGCTTAGAGGTTCAAAGATATAAAGGTCTTGGAGAAATGAACCCAGAGCAGTTATGGACAACAACAATGGATCCAGTTGAGAGAAGAATGCAGCAAGTGAATATTAATGACGTTCAAGATGCCAATCATTCTTTTGAAATGCTTATGGGAGATGACGTTGAACCAAGACGTGAGTTTATTGATGAAAATGCTTTAACAGTAACGGATTTAGATATTTAGTTTATTTCTTGGTAAGTATCTCTAACCCATTCATATGATTGTTTGGTAATCTCCTTTGCATCAGATCCCTTTATTGGAGCTCCTATTCTGATCGTTATTTTTCCTGGCTCTTTTACAAACTTCTTATTTTTCCAATATTTACCAGAGTTATGGCATATAGGAATAATATTTACCCCACTCTTTACTGAAAGAACGCCACAACTATTAGCAAACTTTTGTACACCTTCATCTGGTGAGATCCTTGTGCCTTCGGGGAATAATATAACTGAGTAACCTCCATTTATTTTCTCAACCCCCTTTCGCATAACCTTTTTTAGGCTTCCGAACTTATTTGCTCTATTAAGAGTAATTGGCCTCATGCATCTTAAGGCCCATCCAAAGAACGGAATTAGCAATAATTCTCTTTTAACTATACTTGTATTCGGAATGATTAAGGTTTGTATAAACAAGGACTCCCACTGCCCTTGATGATTGGAAACAACAACACATGGCTCATTTGGAATATTAGAAAGTCCCTCAACCTCCCAAGAAATCCCACAAAAGAACCTTAAGGTGAAAAGTAAAAATTTAATCCAGAAGGACGCGAAATTTTGCAATTTTAATGTAGTAAGAAAAGGCCTTAATATTAAAATTGATATACATATTAAAACAATGCTAACGTAGAAAACTATATTAAATAAAATACTACCTAATATTTTCAACAATTAACCATTAATTTTCTTTATTAGATAGTTTTGAAGCTCATTAATAGCTACTACCTCTTGTTCCATTGAATCCCTGTCGCGAATAGTTGCTGTTTTATTTTCTAAACTATCAAAATCAATTGTTATACACAAAGGAGTTCCAATTTCATCATGACGCCTATAGCCTTTTCCAATATTACCTGTATTCTCTAGAATAATTCTACCTAGGTTTAGTTTCTGCAATGAATTTTTAACCTCACTAGCAAGAGCTACAAGTTCCTCATTATTCTTTTTAAGTGGAATCACAGCAGCCTTTATTGGTGAAAGATGGGGTTTTAACTTCAAAACTGTTCTTTCTTTACCATTTTCCAACTGCTCAACGTTATAGGCTTCATTCATTATTGCTAATATGCCTCTCTCAACACCTGCTGAGGGCTCAATAACATATGGAACGACCCATTCGTTTGTATTTTGATCTTGTATAGCCAATCTAGTATTTGATGAGTTATTTTTCATTACATTTGCAGTAATATTAAGCTCATCTTGTTTTTTAGAATGTGAGCCTAAATCAAAATCTGTTCTATTTGCGATACCCTCAAGCTCTTCTAAGCCATGAGGAAATTTATACATCACATCTATTGTACCTTTAGAGTAATGTGCTAATTCATCTTTTGGAACATCATATAATTCTATATTTTCCGATGAAATGCCTTGTTGCTCCCACCACAATAGCCGCATATCAACCCACTTCTTATGCCATTCCTCATCAGTTCCTGGCACAACAAAGAACTCAAGCTCCATTTGTTCAAATTCTCTAACTCTAAAGATGAAGTTTCTAGGGGTAATTTCATTTCTAAAGGCTTTTCCAATTTGGGCTATTCCAAATGGTAAAGATTTTGAAGAAGAGTCAACAACATTTTTAAAATTTGTAAAAATTGACTGAGCTGTTTCAGGCCTTAAATATCCGAATGTTTCCCCATCATCAATTGGGCCTATATTTGTTTTAAACATTAAGTTAAATGGTCTAGGCTCAGTTAGATCTGAAGATCCACAGCCGGGGCACTTATTATTTTGAAGTAAATCACTTCTCCACCTTGATTTACAAGATTTACAATCAACCATTGGGTCAGAAAATGTATCTTCATGGCCTGAATATCTTAAAACTGTAGGATTTGATAAAATTGCAGCATCCAAGCCTTCAATATTATCATTTTCATAGATCATTGAGCTCCACCATGCTTGTTTAAGGTTGTTCTTAAGCTCAACACCAAGCGGGCCAAAGTCATACATGCCCTGCATGCCACCATAAATCTCACCTGATTGGAAAATAAAACCTCTTCTTTTACACAAAGATACCAGATCATCCATAGTTTTAGCAGTCAATTTAACCTCCCTTGTTTATAAAACAACATATGTTCCTTTTTATAATATTGTAATTTATATTAAATGAACCTATATTGTCTTTAATCCTAAAAAGATTATATATCAATCAGAGTACATGCAAGCACTATGAAAGCTTTATTTTTTGTTTTAACAATATTGCCAATAGCCTATGTAAGGCATTCTGTTAATTTGTATATTTACATGGGATTTCATAAGCGAACAGAACTTTACAGAATAACGCTCATTAATATCAATCTATGCTACCCAAACCTTTCTAATAAAAAGCAAATTAAATTAGCCAAAGAAAGCGTAATTGAAACAATTGTTAGTGGATATGAGTCAATGCTTTCTTGGTCAAGGCCTATTCATATTTCTGGAAAGAATATTTTTAAAATAGAAAATAATTATCTGTTATCGCAAAATGCTAAAAACAATAATGGGCTAATTATTATAGCAATTCACAATCGAAGTGTTGATATGTTGCTTAAATGGATTAACTCAAAATCAAAAACGACCAGTCTTTATAAAAAAATAAAAAACAAAATCTTAGATAGTTTTGTTAGGAGTGAAAGAGAAAAAAATAATAATGAAACCTACGAAACAAGCGTTAGTGGAGTAAGAAAAATTTATAAGTCTCTTCTATCAAATAATGTAATTTGTCTTGCTGCTGATCAAGTTCCACAAGCAGGCATGGGTGAGTACGTTAGGTTTTTCAATAGAGATGCATACACCACAACTTTAGCATCATCACTTGCCTATAAAACAGGAAAGCCTGTGATATATTGCAGCATGAACTCAGACAATAATAAAAACCTATTTGTAAGTATAAAACCTTGTAATGAAAATATATATAGCGATAGTAAGCGCATACTTTCTATGAACAATAGTATCGAAAATCTTATAAATATTAATCCTAAAGATTACTCATGGGAATATAAAAGATTTAAAAAATCTCAACCAAAAAATATTGACCCATACCTAAAACCCTAAGCTATTTATTCCAAAAAGCCGGGGTTAATAATACAAGCAATGTGAATATTTCAAGTCTACCTAAGATCATTGCAAAAGATAATATTATCTTTCCTACAGGTGTTACAGATTGATAGTTTATAGAGACCTCGCCAAGACCCGGTCCGAGATTATTTAGACAAGCCCCAATAGCAGAAAAAGCAGACTCAAAATCTAACCCAGTTATTAACAGGCCAAGAAACAAAACAATAAAAGAAATAACATAAATAGAAAAAAACCCCCATACGGAAGATGCAACAGAATCATCTACGCTTTTGCTTCCAATTTTTAATGAAATTACTGCATTTGGGTGAACCATTTTTTTTAGTGTTATATATGCATAATTAATCATAATTAAGACTCTCCATGATTTAACACCGCCACCAACAGAGCCCGAGCAAGCCCCAATAAAAGCACCTATTAATAAAAGAAAACCAATTGAAGGGGCCCATCCCGAAGTATCACCAACAGAGAAGCCTGTTGTTGTAATAATTGAGATAGATTGAAATAAGAGATCACTTATATCAGCATTACTATTTGGTGAAAACAGGTTGATTAATACTGTAATCACAAAAATAAAGAAAATTATTGAGATAAAAAATCGAAATTCTGCGTCATAAAAATACTTCAAAGGCTTTTTCATATAAAAAGCAAAGTAATGTAAAGTAAAACTAAGCGCTGAAAGCAGCATAAAGACTATACATATAAGCTCAATAACATTGCTATCAAAATAACCAATACTAAGATCATGAGTCGAAAATCCACCAATAGAAACAGTGCTTAGACTATGAGAGATAGCGTCAAAACCTGACATTCCTCCAATAAAATACAAAAAAGCACACGCCAGAGTAAGCACTAAATATATTGCCCACAAGGCTTGTGCAGTTTCTTTTATTCTAGGAGTAAGTTTTTGGTCATTCATGGCTCCTGGTATTTCTGCCTTATATAGTTGCCCCCCGCCAATTCCAAGTAAAGGCATAACAGCTATAGCTAAAACAATAAGACCCATCCCTCCCATCCACTGAAGAAGCTGTCTGTAAAACAATAAAGATTGAGGTAAATCATCAAGCCCAGACAAAACAGTAGCCCCAGTAGTGGTTATGCCTGACATGGATTCAAAGAAAGCGTCAATAAGGGACATTCCGCTTAAATAGAAGGGTATCGAGCCTGCAATAGATAAAATTATCCAAAAGAAAGTAATTATTATAAAACCATCACTTTGGCTTAGGTCTTTAATAGACCCCTTGGTAAAATACCATCCAGATAGTCCAAACGTGAATACAATTAGAAATGTAGTTATAAAAATATTCAGACTTTTGTCCATATAAATCCAAGATATAAGCATTGGAAATACAAAAGAAAAACTAAAAAACATCACCAAGATGCTAAATAAATTTATTATAGATTTAAGGTTCATTAGGATGGCTTAAATAATGCCTCTACTTCACTCATCATGTTCTTATCAGATAAAAATATAATTAAATGGTCATTTAGTGCAAGATCCACATTAGAATTTGGCATTATGACATCACCATGCCTAATAACAGTGCCAATAGAGCAGCCTTCTGGAAGTGGAATTTCCTTTATCGGCTTTCCAAATAATGAAGATGTGTATTCATTTGTATGGACTATTCCTTCTATAGCCTCTGCACCCAAGTCAGTTTTTAAAATAACCTCTTGTGCAACATCACTATCCCTTAGATCTTGAAGAACAGAAGATACAGTTAGTCTGTATGGGGCAATATAGATATCAATGAAACCAGGAACCAAACCGAGGTAAGATGGATTATTTAATATAATCATGGTTTTTTTTGCGCCCATTTTCTTCGCAAGGAGTGAAGACATGACATTTGTCTCATCATCATTTGTTAATGCACAAAAAAGATCAATATTAGCAATATTTTCACTTTTTAGTAAATTTTCATCTGTTGCAGAGCCACATAAAACTATTGTTTTTTCAAGGTCTTTAGATAAAGAGCTACATCTTTCACTATTTGAATCTATCAACTTGACCTTATAGGTCTTTTCTAGATCTTTTGCCAATGAAAAGCCTATCTTACCTCCCCCAACAATCATAATGCGTGAATATGAGTCCTCATGAACCCTAAACTCATCAACTATTGGGCCAATATTAGACTCAGAGGATAAAAAATATACTTCGTCATTCTCTTTTATAACAGTGTCGCCAGAAGGAACAAATGGCTTACCTTTTCTGTAAATAGATGGAATATAAGCATCAACCTCCGGAATATCATCTTTTATATGCCTAAGCTCCCTGCCAACGAGCTTTCCTTTCTTTTTAGCCTTAACTGAAACGAGTTTAACCTTACCTTCAGCAAACTCTTCTATTTGTTCCGCGCCAGGATGTTTAATTAACTCAATTAGATGGGATGTAACCTCATTTTCAGGGCTAATTGGTATATCAATAATACCCTCGCCAAATATATTTAATTGATCAATATATGAATCGTCTTTAAATCTGCAGATGGTCTTTTTTACATTGAAAGCATTCTTGGCTATCTGACAAGCAATTATATTTGCTTCATCATTTGAGGTTACAGCAATTACAATAGTGTCCTCATCAAGGCCAGATTTTTTTAAAGTTAGCAAGGAAGAGGCATTGCCTTCGACCGACATAATATCTAGTTTATCCTCTAGATCAGAAAGCCTAATTTTATTTTGATCGACTATCGAAACTTGATAGTCGCTGTTAGATAAATTTCTTGCAAGACTTCCGCCAATTCGGCCAGCCCCTAGAATTACAATTTTCATAATGAGTAAATTACGCCTCTTTTTCAATAATTAAAAGGTTTCTGCATAAATAAATTTTAAACAAAGAAATCTCTATAAGCATTAAAAGCATCAGAAGAAGATATAATTTTTTTGCTAGGAAACTGTAAGTAAGTAATCACTATTGCTTTATCTAGTGTTTTTATATATAAACCAGTAGCATCAAATTTTATTATCTTTCCAGGTTCAATGGAAGAATCAATGTCTGATATATACATTTCATCAATTTTAATTCTTATGTCTTTGTAAAAAAAAGCTGTGCCAGGCCACTCATAATAGGCCCTATATTTATTTAAAATATCTTTTGAAAAGCTATTAAATTCAATGAGAGAATCTTCCTTTTTAATTTTAGAACAATATGTTGCTAGATCGTTTTTTTGCGCAACAGGATAAATATTATTAGTTTTCAGGCCATCAATAACATTATCAATATTATTAATCGCCAAAGAGCATAAGTCATTTTCTAAAGAAATCTTGTTATGATTTTTTTGAATTCCAATAGCATGTTTTTGAATAACATCTCCCTCATCTAATCCTTGAGACATTTTCATGAATGTTACACCAGTGTTTTTATCACCACATAAAATAGAGCTCTGTATTGGAGAGGCGCCTCTATACTTTGGCAACAATGAGTAATGAATATTAATAGGCATTATGCTTGATATATCAAGTAACCATTTCGGAAGAATTTTTCCATAAGCCGCAACTATGACTAGATCTATCTTTAAAGAGGATATCTTATCTACGAATGCTATTTCATTTAAATCCGATGGTTTAAAAATATGCACTTTATGGGTTTTAGCTATAACTGAAACAGGTGAGCTGGCAATTTTTTTACCTCTCTTTTGTGGTTTGTCAGGTTGTGTAAGGACTCCTACAACATTATATTTATTATTTGATACAAGATGCTGCAATATCCTAGCTGATGGTTCAGGTGTTCCTGCATATAGTATATTCATTAAAATCGTTTAATTTCTTTTAAAATCATTTAAAATTTTGCTATCTACTTAGAAAGCTTTTTTCTAATCCTATCCCTTTTAATTGGGCTAATATAGTCAACCATAAGCTTTCCTTCTAAATGATCCATTTCATGTTGAATACATACAGTCAAAAGCCCGTCGGGGCTATCATTGTGGGTATTTCCTTGAAGATCTTGCCATGTTAGATCTATTTTATCAGGCCTAGAAATAACCTCATTAAAGCCTGGAACTGACAAGCAACCCTCTTCGAAAGAAAATAATGAATGGTTATCAAGTATTTTGTATTCTGGATTAACAAAATACATAGGTTCATTTCGTTCATCACTAAGATCCATAACTATTAGGCGAATATGGTGGTCTACTTGGGTCGCCGCCAGGCCAATACCATTGTCTTTATACATAATATCAAGCATGTCATAGGCTAAATTTTCTAGACTTTTGTCGAATTTAGTTACTTTCTTTGCAACAGTTCTAAGTCTAGGATCAGGGAACTTTAAAATTTTTAGTCTATTTGTTGCCATATATTATTATTTATCATTATAATTCATTAATTATAATCCACTTATAGCAAAATATGACAGATCAAACACAAGTAGCAATTTTAATGGGCTCAGACTCTGATTTACCAGTAGTTGAGTTAATTTTTCCAATATTAGACTCATTTGGCGTCAAATATACAAAAAATGTCCTTTCAGCACATAGAACACCCCATGAAGTTATGGATTTAATTAAAACTTCCGAAAATAATGGATGCAAGGTATTTATAGCAGCTGCAGGTATGGCTGCTCATTTAGCTGGAGCTGTTGCTGCACATACAACAAGGCCTGTAATTGGTATCCCTATAGAATCAGGTGGAATGGGTGGAATAGATTCATTGCTGTCAACTGCGATGATGCCTCCTGGGGTTCCGGTTGCAACAGTTGCTGTTGGAAAAAGCGGGGCCAAGAACAGCGCTATTCTCGCAGTACAAATCTTAGCAACCGCAGATGAAAACTTATCAGCACAACTTACAGATTATAAGAACAACATGAGAGACGATGTTCTTAAAAAAGACAAAGCTCTTAACTCATAATTGTCTACAAAATCTTTGGATGTTTTCGAATCTATAGATTGGTTAAATAATGGAAAAATTCTTATCCATCCTACAGAAGGGCTATGGGGTTTAGGTTGTGATGCTTTTGATGAAAAGGCTTTCAAAAAACTACATTTTTTAAAAAAAAGAGATAGCCAAAAGAGCTTTATTTTACTTGCGTCATGTTATGACGCTATTAAAAAATATATCATTAAATTAACAGATGATGATATATCTTTTCTAAAAAAATCTTGGCCGGGGCCAGTAACATTGTTGATTGAATTCAACAATGAGCTACCATCACATCTTAAAAATCAAACAGGAAAGATAGCTATAAGAGTAAGTAATCACTTACCATTAGAGTCATTGTTTAAAAGATTTAATGGCCTATTGATTTCAACCTCTGCAAACATATCGGGTGAAGAGCCTATTAATGACCCTATAGAAATAATAAACACTTTTGATGATATTGATGTCGCCTACTATAATGAATCTTTGGGAACAAACAAAAAACCTTCGACTATAATAGACCTAGCTTCAAGAAAAATAATTCGTAAATAAAATGATAAAAGATTTAGAACAAATATTTATTAAATCCCAAAAAAAAGTAATAGAAAATTTTACCAATATCGAGTCATCTAATAATGCAAAAATAACACTTGATAAATGGAAAAGACCTGAGGGTGGAGGGGGTCAAACATTTGTGATTGAGTCTGGCAGCTTTTTTGATAATTGTGCTGTTAATTTCTCTTCAATAGAAGGAAAAAAATTACCAAAAGCAGCTCTTGGGAACTCTGTAATTAAGTCATCAAAAAGCGGATACAAAGCAATGGGATTATCGGTTATCACCCATCCTAAAAACCCATTTATTCCTACCAGCCATTTAAATATTAGGCTTTTTTGTATACTAGATAAAAATAAAAATATAAAAGAATGGTGGGCTGGAGGTGGCTATGATTTAACACCCTTCTTTTCTTTTAAAGCTGACAATATCAAGTGGCATGATGGTGCAAGATCAGTTTTAGATCGCTATAACAGAAACTTTTATAAAAATTTCTCAAAAAACTGCAATGAATACTTCAATATCCCCCATCGCAATGAAAGAAGGGGAGTCGGAGGCATATTTTTTGATAATTTTACCAAAATGAATATAAACAAGACCACAGACATGTTGTCTGATATTGCTGATCAGTATTTATGCTCTTATTTAGATATAGCAAATACTAGAAAAAAAACAAAATTTACAAAAGAGCATAAAGAGTTTCAGCTTCTTAGAAGAGGTAGATATGCAGAGTTCAATCTAGTGAATGATAGAGGTACTGCTTTTGGACTCCAGTCTAATGGAAGAATTCAATCAATCTTAGCCTCTCTTCCTAAAGATGTTAAATGGTCTTATAAAAAAGATTCCGCATATTTAAAGATGGAAAGACAACTTCTTAAGCATATAAACAGAGACTGGAATGTCTAAAAAATTTAAACTAGGTGTTATAGGAAATCCTATCGAGCATTCGCTATCGCCATTTATTCATTCAAGATTTGCAAGCCAGGAAAACATTAACCTTGACTATCAGGCATATAAGGTTGATGAGGATGGTTTCCATAGCTTTATTAATGAATTCTTTGCTGACTCGCTAGCAAAAGGTCTTAATGTAACGTTGCCTTTTAAAAAGTCTGCTGCTGAGATTGAGGGCAGCATTTCTGATGAATCAAAACAAATAGATGCGGTAAACACAATCTCACAAATCAACAATAAATTATTTCTTGATTCAACTGATGGCATTGGATTCATAGAAGACCTTCAAGAAAAAAAAATTAATCTTAAAAATAAGAATGTGCTCTTAATAGGTGCTGGGGCAGCCATTGAGAGCATTCTATACAGAATAATTTTTGAAAAACCCTCTTCAATTTGCATACAAAATAGAACAATTGAAAAAGCTATTTTGTTGAAAGACAAGTATTCAAAATTTGGATCAATAGACTTAAATATGAATCCAGAGGCTCCGATTGATGTTGTTATTAATGGAAGTTCTGCAGGTCTTACTGGCAATTTTCTTGAGCCTGAAGATTTAAATTTTTCCAAAAAAGTGTTTTTTTATGATTTAAATTATTCTCTAGATCAGACACCCTTTTGCGAGTGGGCAAACAATCATTCTTCTAATGTTTTTGATGGAACCGGCATGCTAGTTAATCAAGCCGCACACTCGTTTAAATCCTGGTTCACTGTATTACCCTCAACATCACGGGTGATAAATGATCTGAAGGGTTTAAAAAATGAGTAAGTTTGTTCAATTTATTGCCGGTGCAGTTTGTCCCTCTTGTAAGGCTCAGGACACAATAGCTATTAATGCAAAAGACGATTTAATTTATTGTGCTAAGTGTGACTTTACAGAGAAAAGGCCTATTGCAAAATCTCCTAATAATCAGGCTATTAATGTTATAAATATTGAAGATTTTAGAGACCCTAAAAGCTAGTAAAATAGGCAGCAAAAAGATATCATAGGCACCAAATTTTATAGGGCAATCTTTGTTTTAATTATATAAATAGCTTATAATACGTTATAAGGGAATTTTATTTTAATACACACTTTCACAGGATACATATAAATGTTACTTAAATATTTTGGAAAATTTCAATATTTGTCTATTGCAGCGTTAATGCTAATAGCCAATCCAATTAAAGCTGACTGGTTTGCTTTGAATATGACCAGAGGTATTACAGATATAAGTAATGAAGTCTTTGAGTTGCATATGCTAATTTTTTGGATCTGTGTAGCTATAGGCGTAGTTGTTTTCGCAGTTATGTTTTACTCAATGTACGCTCATACGAAGAAGAAAAATCCAGTTGCTGCCACATTCCATGAAAATACAAAAATAGAAATTGCATGGACAATAATCCCTTTCTTAATTTTGATCGCAATGGCAATTCCTGCATCCAAAACACTTGTAAAAATTTATGACGACGAAGCAGGAGATGTAAATATCCAAGTCACTGGATACCAATGGAAGTGGCAATATAACTATCTTGAAGATGATATAAGCTTCTTTGCAAATCTCTCAACAGACGCAGATGAAATTTATAACCTTGTTCCTAAAGGAGAGAACTATCTCCAAGAAGTTGATGAGATGGTTTTAATTCCAGTTGGAAAAAAAGTACGATTCTTAATCACTGCGAATGATGTTATTCATTCTTGGTGGATGCCTGATTTTGCAATTAAACAAGACGCAATACCTGGTTTTGTAAATACAGCATGGACTAAAGTTGATGTCCCAGGAATATATAGAGGTAAATGTACAGAACTCTGTGGCAAAAATCATGGATTTATGCCGATTGTAGTTAAAGCAGTTGAGCAAAATGAATATGATCAATGGGTATCTGAAAAGAAAGACATGGCTATGAAGTTAGCCGAACTAACTACCAAAGAATGGACAACACAAGAGCTAGTAGATAGGGGTGAAGATGTATATGCACTAAATTGTGTTGCATGCCATCAGACAAATGGAGAAGGTATTCAAGGAATTTTTCCAGGGCTTGCTGGCAGCGACATAGCTTTAAATGATAAAGAAAAACATATAGAAATATTAATGGAAGGCGTTCAAGGCGCCGCTATGAATTCATTCAGTTATCTTTCTGAGGTTGAGCTAGCAGCTGTGATCACATATACAAGACAAGCCTGGGGCAATGCCGAAAATGGGGATGGAGAAATTGTTATTCCTAAAGATATTGTTGATTACAAACAACCAAAAATTTAAAGAAGAGGATAGAAGATTATGAGCGCAGTTATAGAAAACCATCATGACGATCACCATCACGGGCCTGCTAAAGGTCTAACTAGATGGTTATATACAACCAACCATAAAGACATAGGTACTTTATATTTATGGTTTAGTTTTGCAATGTTCCTAATTGGTGGAGCAATGGCCATGGTTATTAGGGCCGAGCTATTTCAACCAGGTATGCAAATAGTAGAGCCTGAGTTTTATAATCAAATGATTACTCTTCATGGATTAATAATGATATTTGGGGGCGTAATGCCAGCATTCGTTGGTTTGGCTAATTGGCTTGTTCCAATGATGATTGGTGCACCTGATATGGCTTTGCCTAGAATGAATAATCTAAGTTTCTGGATTCTTCCTTTTGCATTTTTTATCTTATTGTCATCTCTATTCATGGAAGGCGGAGCGCCTAACTTTGGCTGGACCTTCTACGCGCCTCTATCAACAACTTATGCACCTCCAAGTGTAACTTTCTTTATATTCTCGGTTCACATCATGGGAGCATCATCAATAATGGGTGCTATTAATGTTGTAGTAACAATCATGAATATGAGAGCGCCCGGTGTTGGCCTAATGAAAATGCCTCTATTTGTATGGTCTTGGTTAATTACAGCATATTTGCTTATAGCAGTAATGCCAGTTCTAGCAGGGGCAGTAACAATGATGTTGATGGATATTCATTTTGGTACTAGTTTCTTTAATGCAGCTGGTGGCGGTGATCCAGTTTTATTCCAGCATATATTTTGGTTCTTTGGTCACCCAGAAGTTTATATAATGATTTTGCCAGCTTTTGGGATCGTGTCCCATATCATTGAAACTTTTTCAAGAAAACAGTTATTTGGTTACTCGTCTATGGTTTGGGCAATGCTATCTATTGCTATTTTATCATTCGTAGTTTGGGCTCATCATATGTTTACAGTTGGCCTTCCTTTAGCGGCAGAGCTTTTCTTTATGTGGGCAACTATGCTGATAGCAGTTCCAACTGGAGTAAAAGTATTTAATTGGATAGCAACAATGTTCAGAGGCTCAATCACATTTGAAACCCCAATGTTGTTTGCTTGCGCATTTGTTGTTCTTTTCACATTTGGTGGATTTTCAGGATTAATGTTAGCCATTACTCCAGCTGACTTCCAATATCATGATACATATTTTGTTGTAGCCCATTTCCACTATGTTCTTGTACCAGGAGCTATTTTTTCAATAATGGCTGCTGTTTACTATTGGATACCTAAATGGTGTGGAAACATGTATGACGAAAGGCTAGGAAAACTACATTTTTGGCTCTCATTTATAGGTGTTAACGTTACATTTTTCCCTCAACATTTTATTGGATTAGCAGGAATGCCAAGAAGATATCCAGACTATGCACTTCAATTCGCAGATTGGAATATGGTATCTACAGTTGGAGCATTTTTATTTGGAGTGTCTCAGCTGCTATTCTTATTTATAGTTGTTAAAACAGTTATGGGCGGAAAGAAAGCTACTGATCAGGTTTGGGAAGGAGCAACAGGTCTTGAATGGACAGTTGCATCACCAGCGCCATATCACACATTCACTACTCCACCTAAGATAGATTGATGAATCCGGATGCAAAGAAAACATTAAGAAAATTGCTCATTGCAGTTCCTCTTATGTTTGCCTTTGGCTTTGCATTAGTGCCTTTGTATGATGTTTTTTGTGAAGTGACTGGTATTAATGGAAAAGTATTCCAATCAGATTATGAGGATGAGCTACTAACAGATGACGGCAGGCCCTTGGCAATTCAATTTATTTCAACAAATAATGAAAATATGCCTTGGGTTTTTGAGCCATCTGAAAAAGTAATGAAAATTTCTACTGGCGAATACTATACTGCAACCTTCTACGTTAAAAACACTACCAACAAAAAGATGGTTGCTCAGGCTGTTCCAAGCGTTGCCCCCTCCAATGCAGCTGCTCATCTTAAAAAGTTAGAATGCTTTTGTTTTGAGCAGCAAGAATTAATGCCAGGAGAAGAGGCTCTTCTGCCAGTAAAATTACTTGTTTCAAATGAACTACCTAAGAACATTAAAAATATAATCATGTCATACACTATTTTTGACATTACAGACTACAATGACGAGCCAATGGCTGGTCACGAAATGAATATGGAGCACTAGAATAATATGAGCACACAAAATTACTATGTACCTGACCAAAGTAGATTTCCAATCTTTATGGCAGTATCTTTATTTCTTTTAGTTATGGGCGCCTCAAGTACTATTAATAATTTAGGAGATGCTGATAACAATTCTGTATATATTCTTTATGCCGGCTTTCTTTCTTTATTCACGACATTATTTTTCTGGTTTAGACAAGTTGTTAAAGAGCACTTGGCTGGTTTAGACAGTAATCAGCTAAAAACATCTTATGTTTATGGAATGGCTTGGTTTATATTTTCCGAAGTTATGTTTTTTGCTGCATTTTTTGGTGCTCTTTTTTACGTAAGAAATTTCGCAGTGCCTTGGCTTGGTGGGGTTGGTGAAAAAGGGGTCGGTGTTGCTGCTCTAGATTTATGGAATGGCTTCGAGTCAGCTTGGCCATTAATAGAGACACCAGATAAAGGGGCCGCATATAAAGATACTGGTTTTACAAGCATGGCTTGGCCTGGCTTTGATAAAGCTCTTAAGTGGCTTCCGCTTTGGAATACAATCGTCTTATTAAGCTCAAGCTTAACCGTTCATCATGCTCATGTTGGTTTAAAAAACGGTAATAGAAAACAATTTAATGTTTGGCTAGGGGTTACTGTAATACTTGCTGTAATTTTTGTTTACTTGCAAGCGAAAGAATATTATGAAGCATATACTCATTATGGCTTAACATTGAATTCAGGTATTTATGGCTCAACCTTTTTTATGTTAACCGGCTTCCATGGCTTTCATGTAATGATGGGAGGATTAATGCTTGGGATAATGTTGGCTAGATCCCTATTTGCTGGACATTTTGAAGATCACGATCACTTTGGATTTGAGGCTGCCTCTTGGTATTGGCATTTTGTTGATGTTGTATGGGTAATGTTGTTCTTATTTGTTTATATACTTTAGTTAGGAACATCCTCCCAAGGCAAATTATTTCCTAGTTCGCCAGTTATTAGGCCGATGGTAACTAAGATTATTAATATAGCAGCCAGGGCAACTCTGAATCCGAGACTGTGTGCAGTTCTCTTGCTTTCAACCTTGCCCTGATCGACTATTAAGAAATAGAGCCCACTGCCAAGAGATAAAAATATTAAAAATACGTCGATATAAATTAGAGTTTTAATCATAAAAATTATTTTAGAACAGTTAACATTTTATAGATATGAAAAAAAGAAATTTTAAACCAGGAAAAAAAGTAACAGTTTTTTTTGTATTTTTTGCATGCACTTTTTTTATTCTAGGCTTATGGCAAATAGAGAGAGGTCAAGCGAAAAGTAAAATAATTGCACAATTTAATAGCAACCTAAAAGAAGATGCATCTTATATCTCAGACACATCTATTAAATGGGACAGAGTCCTTGTTGATGGCGAATGGGACGGAGCAGAACAAATACTGATTGATAACGTTATCAATAGCGGCATTGCAGGATACAAAGTTCTTACACCATTAAAGATAAAGAGTTCTGATAGATACATACTCGTAGATAGGGGCTGGATAGCACAAAAAGAATTTAGAAAAGATCTGCCTAATATAGATATTGAAAATATAGCAGCCAGTGTCAAAGGCATTTTGGAAGATCCTGAGCTTGGATTTGTTCTTTCTGACGAACTAGTTACTGATACATGGCCAAAAGTATCACAAACGAAAAATGTAACAGTTCTCTTAAAAGAGTATAACCAAAAATTTTTACCCTTTGTGCTGGTAGCTGATCCAACATTAAGGAATAGCTTAGAGTATGTAAGAATCACACCATCAACTATGATGCCGATCAAGCATTATGGATATTCTGCTCAATGGTTCACAATGTGGTTTGCAATTTGTTTAATGTATTTATGGATAGGATTTAAGAAAAATGAAGAATAAAATATTTTTAGCAATAATTTTACTAACGCCAATTTTAGTAGTTACATTCTCAACCTTATTTTTTACTTATGGCTATTCACCTGAAGGAACACGTAATAATGGGGTTTTCTTTAAATCGTACTTTAACTTCGAGCAGTTCAATCAAAATGATAATGAAAAACTGATTGAGTTTGAGGATGGCAAGTGGGTAATGGCTGTTTACATAACAGACCCTGAAAAATCATCTAATTCCTTATATCTTATGCGTCAGCTAAATGTAGCTCTTAATAGAGATATATATAAAGTAAAGAGAGTAGCTTTTTATAGCAATGAGTTAATCATTGATGGGGTAAATGATTTGATTAATGAATACCCAAGAACAGAGTTAGTTAATGATAAAAATGGCGTTTTATTAAATGTCCTTCAAAAAAATTCGGATCTTAATATTACAGAAGCGAACCCGATATTTATCATTGACCCATATGGAAGAGCTGTAATGTACTTTGATACAGATACAGACCCTAAAAAAATATTAAAAGACTTAAAGGTGCTAATTTAATGAATAATATAAAAAACTTATCTTTTTTTGGAATCTGCCTAGCTTTTGTTGTAATAGCTCTTGGCGCATGGACTAGGCTTGTTGATGCTGGCTTAGGCTGCCCGGACTGGCCAGGTTGCTATGGCTTTATTGTTTTTCCTACAAATGAAGCGGAAATTGCAGTTGCAGAAACTAGGTTTCCAATGTATCCCTATGATATTAATAAAGCTATTCCTGAGGTTGTTCACAGATATTTTGCTGCAACCCTTGGGTTCTTTGCAATTATATTGACTTATCTGTCTTTTAAACAAAAAGAAAACAAGAAAATTAGATATTGGACTGTCGGGCTTTTAATATTTATCTGCTGCCAAGGACTTTTCGGATATTTAACAGTTAGCCTAAAGTTACTGCCAATCATAGTGACTGGCCATCTTTTTGGTGGCTTTACTACGCTTACTCTGTTCTTCTTTATATTTCTTATGGCGAGCAATTTTGAGCTATTAAATAAAATGAAAATTCCTGATCTTAAATTTATTGCAGGTCTGGCTTTCTTTGTTTTAATTATTCAGATTTTTTTAGGAGTATGGACAAGTACGAACTATGCATCATTGGCATGTGCTGATTTTCCAACATGCCAAGGCAGTTACTTACCAGAAATGGATTTTAAGAATGGGTTTAATTTAAATCAGGAGGTTGGCCCTAATTATCTGTATGGATTGCTTGATAATCCCTCAAGAGTTGCGGTTCATTATTCTCATAGAGTTTCTGCAATACTTGTTACTCTAGTTTTCCTTATCTTAATGTCAAAGTTGTGGTTTTCAAATGCAGCGCCCCTTGCATCAACTTTAGGAATATTACTTATTACTCAAATAAGCCTTGGGATAATAAATGTTGTATATGTTCTGCCTTTGTATGTTGCTATCGCGCATAATCTAATTGCAGCAACCCTTTTATTAACTATATTTACTATTAATTATCTTGCTTGGAAAAAATGAACTTAATTAAAAGTTACTACCTTCTATGTAAACCTAATGTTGTTTACATGATGTTAATTTGTGCTCTTGTTGGGATGTTGCTTGCAGAAGATACTGTTAGCTCAATTTCAACAATATTAATTGCACTTTTCGGTATTGCTTTGTGTTCTGGTTCTGCTGCCGCCATAAATCAAGTCATTGATAGAAAAGCTGACGCTGCAATGACAAGAACAGATCAAAGACCCTTGCCTCAAGGAGAGCTCAGTGCATTTCATGCATCTTGCTTTGCTTTAGTAATTGGCATATTTGGAGCTGTAATTTTATACGTATTTATTAATACTCTTACTATGATTCTTACGCTGGCTTCCTTAATAGGGTACGCATTCATTTATACTGTATATTTAAAGCGTGCAACACCACAAAATATCGTCATCGGAGGGCTTGCAGGGGCTGCCCCCCCTTTATTGGGGTGGGCATCAATAAGCAACACAATTGACCCACATGCTCTTTTATTGGTTTTAATTATTTTTGTTTGGACTCCCCCACATTTTTGGGCTTTAGCAATTTATAGAAAAGATGAGTATGCAAAAGAGTCCATCCCAATGCTTCCTGTTACTCATGGAGTTGCGTTTACTAAGCTCCAAATAGTTCTCTACACAATCATATTATTTATAGTAAGCATTCTTCCTTACATAGTTTTAATGTCAGGCGGAATATATTTAGTATCTGCAGTTATCTTGAGCTCAATATTTTTATATTATTCTATAAAATTATATTTTAGTGATAATGATGCTATTGCTATGAAAACATTCAACTTTTCGATTTACTATATCTTTTTAATTTTCGTAGCCTTGCTTCTTGATCACTATTTAATTCAATGAAATCAGTAAATAAAAATCTTCTATTAATAGCTATTTTTGTTACAACCGTTATGGGGTTATTTATAAATAAGCTCACAACTCCTCGAATTCTTAGCACCAACGAGTTGCTGGTTAATGGATTATTTTTATTTGAAAAACCAAAACAAATTTCAGACTTTGAATTCTTTTCATCTAATAATGAATCCTTTTCTAAAGAAGATCTTATGGGTAAATGGACCGTAATGTATTTTGGTTTTTCAAGATGTCCTGATGAATGCCCAACCACAATGTATGAGCTATCAAAATTAGTCAAAGTACTAAGAGATAAAAATTATAATCTAGAAAATAAGCAATGGGTTTTAGTTACCATAGACCCAGAGCGAGATACCCCTGAAGATATCGATAAATATGCAAAAGGCTTCGATGATGATTTTATTGGCGTTAGCAATGAGAGGCCAATGCTTTTAAGCTTGGCAACTCAATTATCTGTAAATAATGTTATGCCCAGCATGAATCATGATCATGGTATGGATCACTCGCATTTAGATAATCATGTAAATAGTATTATTTTACTTAACCCTAAAGGAGAATATGTGGGTCTTTTCAGACCACCCTTTAACACCTCTAGATTATCTTTAACCTACCAGTCTGTTACCCAAGACTAGAAATTAATTACTACCTTTCCTTTTGCTTTTCTGTCAGCAAGATGAGCAATAGCATCTGCGGCTGTATCTAGTGTGAATTTATCAGAGGCCTCTGGATTGATTTTGCCATCAGCGTACATAGTAAATAGTTCTTCAAAATTTTTCTGATTTTCAGCAGGAAACATCCCAGCCCAAGCACCCCAAAACACACCTACAATTTGACAACCTTTTAACAAAGTTAAGTTGAGAGGCATTTTTGGTATTTGGTCAGCACCAGCAGCAAAACCAATTACAAGATACCTTCCTTCCCAGGCAATAGATCTTAGACAAGGTTCGGCATAACTCCCTCCAACAGGGTCATAGATAACATTAGGGCCCATTCCACCTGTGAGTTCTTTAACTTTATTAGAAAGTTCTTTCTGTTGATCTCTATCTAGGTTGCCTGAGGGGTACACAAAGCCTTCATCGGCGCCATTGGCAATACATACGTCTACTTTCTCTTGTGTAGAAGCTGCTGCTATGATTTTTGCACCCATCGCTTTACCCAATTGAACTGTTGCAAGGCCGACCCCGCCAGATGCTCCAAGTACCAGAAGAGTTTCTCCTGGTTGAATATTGGCTCTTTGTTTTAAAGCGTAAATTGATGTCCCATAGGTAACGGATAGCGCTGCAGCTATTTCATAATCCATTTCTTTCGGGATTGCTCTTAACATAGATTGATGTGCCAATATTTTTTCAGATATTCCGCCAACACCTGTTGCTGCAAAAACTTTATCACCAACTTTATAGTCAGTCACTCCTTCCCCAACCTCAGAGACAACTCCAGCTGACTCACCACCTGGTGTAAAAGGAAGAGGTGGCTGGAACTGATAAAGGCCTTGAATCATTAAAACATCTGGAAAATTAACACTAGCAGACTTCACATCTATAATGACATGTTCTGCTGTTATTTCAGGATCTGAAACCTCATTGATTTGAAGTTTATCTGGACCACCCAATTCTACACATTGCAAAGCTTTCATATTTTCCCCTATTTATAAATTTCTATTGTAAGAAGCTAAAAAATCATTGATCTCATCAATTGTATTATTATGGATAATATCAAATTTTTTCAAAGAATCCTTAGCTTGTTGCTTAAATATTGCTGTATCTATCTCTGGCATATTGATCATTTTTGAATGATTGTTTTTTGCAATCTCTATGCCTGTCTCATGGAATGACTTAGATCTATCAAATGTATTTGTTTTTATCTTTAGGTTTTTTAAAGCAACCTCATACCTTTTGTCTTTCATTTGCTCGGCAATCATCTGAAGGTCCATCAGAATATTATTTCTTGCATCATTCAAGGTAGTCTTATTTTCTTTGAAGATAATTTTTGTATTAAGATCTCTCCCATTATTTATAACAGCCTGATCATTTTTATTAATAGACTCGAGCTCTAGGTCATCTATCTCAGGGCTTTCTTCAAGTAAACAATAAAGCAGCACTAGATCAAGAATTCGAATTTGATTTTTTGAAATACCAGTTATTTCATAAGGAGATAAATCTATACCCCTAACTTCAACATATTTTATACCGTGCTCTTTTAGAACATCATATGGCCTTTCATTTCCATGGGCAGCTCTTTTAGGCCTAATACAGTCATATAACTCATTTTCAATCTGAAGAATTCCATCAGATATTTGCTTATATGAACCGTCATCATCTTTTAAGCCTAGCGCACTAAACTCTGCGTAAGGATTAATTATTCCATTTCTCACTTCTTCAAGGAAACTATCTAGGTCATTATAGTGAATGTTAAGATTTTCTTGAGCTGGGCTCCTATAGCCAATCCCACTCATTCTTAATGACGTTGCATTTTTTTTAAATAGATCTGTATCGTTTAACTCATCAAGATCATTGTTTCTTCCCTTTACAAATGATTTATCAACAACAGCAGATTCTCCAAATTCCGACAAAACAAACCAAAACATTCTTTTAAAGTTTCTTATTAAATTTAAATATGTGGAATTTATATCTTCTTGAGAGCTGGAGCCTATAAGATCTATCATTGAGTTCTCAGACAAAGAAAAATTGAAATGGATGCCTGAAACACATTGCATGGTTTTTCCATATCTGGCAGCAAGGCCTTTACGGTATACATGTTTTAGCTGGCCTTCATTATTATTTGAATATGTTGCTATGTTAATTTTCGATTCATCATCTATCCTTGGAGGAATTGAAAAAGGCCATAAAAACTCTTCATTAATATTGTTATTAATAAATACATGAAGAGCAAAAAGATGATCATATAGCTCGTCAATATTATTGAAAACTGGTGTAACTATTTCTACCAAAGCTTCAGCAAAATCTGTTGTTATAGAAGAGTTTGTATATGAAGAACCTAGAGAGCTTGGATGACTTCTTTCTGAGATACTGCCGTTACTAGATACTCTAAGGGACTCTTTTTCAATGCCCCTCTCAATACCTAGGTTTTCAAAAAAACCATTGTCTTTTAATTCTTGTATTTTTTTAGAGAGTTCCACATGGGTATCTTAAAGCTTAGGACCTGCAGATACAATTTCTGAATTTACTTTAAATTTTTCAAAGTTATCCTGGAATTTTTTAACAAGCTCTTGAAGATATTCTTTATATTCTTCCTTATCGTCCCAAGTCTTTATTGGGTTAAGCAGCCTTGAATCAACACCATCAACCGCAACTGGAACTTCTAGATTTAAGCCTGGTATGAACTGAGTAGAAACACCATTTAATTCGCCATTTTGAATAGCGTTAACAACTCTTCTAGTTGTAGGGATTGTGAACCTTGAGCCTTTTCCAAAAGGTCCTCCAGTCCAGCCAGTATTAACTAGATACACTTTTGATCCAAAGGATTCAACTCTTTTCATAAGCAAGTCGGCATATTCTCCTGCAGGCCTAGGGAAGAACGGTGCGCCAAAGCAAGTAGAAAAGGTGGATTCAATAGATGAACTAGAGCCCATTTCAGTTGACCCAACCTTCGCTGTGTAGCCACTTAAGAAATGGTATGCAGCAGCTTCTTTTGAAAGAATAGATACTGGAGGGATTAGCCCAGTTAAATCACATGTAAGGAATATAACTGTTTCAGCCTCACCCGCAGAGTTAGAGGGGATGGCATTATCTATATGAGATCTAGGATAACAACACCGTCCATTCTCAGATAAAGAAGTGTTGTAATAATCAGGATTTCCCTCATTATCTAGAAAGACATTCTCAATAACACTGCCATGCTTAATAGCATTAAAAATCACAGGCTCATTTTCTTCTGATAGATCTATAGTTTTTGCATAACATCCGCCTTCAAAATTGAAGACAGAGCCTTCTCCCCAGCCGTGTTCATCATCTCCAATCAAGGAGCATGTTGGATCCGCTGAAAGAGTTGTTTTTCCTGTACCTGAAAGCCCAAAGAACAGAGTAACTTTATTATTAGCGTTAACATTGGCAGAGCAGTGCATGGGAAGCACATCTTTTTCTGGGAGCAAAAAGTTTTGAGCAGAGAACATTGATTTTTTCATCTCTCCCGCATACTTCATTCCAGCAAGCAGAACCTTTCTTTTAGCAAAATTAATAATTACACATCCTTCAGAATTAGTCCCATCTTCTTCTGGTACACATTCATAATTTGCTGCACTTAAGATCTGCCATTCTTGTTTGTTGGAAGGGTTATAGTCCTGAGGAACAACAAATATGAGTCTAGCAAATAGGCCATGCCATGCTGTTTCAGTAGTAACTTTTACTGGTAAATAATGATCATCATGTGAACCAACATGAACTTCAGATACATATCTATTTTTTTCAAATATATATGATTCAACTTTGTTCCAAAGTTTTTCAAATTTATTTTCATCAAAAGGTCTATTAATGGTACCCCAGTCAATGAGGTCAGATGTTGTTGATTCTTGGACTATAAATCTATCATTAGGACTTCTGCCAGTTCTTTCACCTGTTGTTGCAGAAAAGGCACCATTGCTAGCAATGACACCTTCATTATTTTCAACCGCTTGTAATATTAACTCTTCGGTGGAGAGTCTTAATTCATTCACGTTATCTGCATTTTTCATATTAATATTCACTATATCTAATAGGGGAGTAAAATTATATAGCCTCACTTATAAAAGTGTTAAATATTTACACTACTTGTAGTGGATTAAAGTATAAGGTTATTAATTAGTCAATTAATTTTATATTTGTTGTATCTAAGGGGTTTAAAGTAGATATATTTTGTAGTTTTATTACATAGAATCAATATTTTATCTGTTAATGAGCTTTTTGAGGGTAAATATTGAATAAAGCATAAAGAATACTAAGCCCCATTCTGCAAAGTTAAGTATAAATCTCCAGTTTTCTTCAGCACATGTTGGGCCGCCTTTGTAGGCATTCGCAATACCGCCAAAGAATCCAAAATACTCAATCTGTGTTGATAGCGGCATTCCACATCCTGCAGCTAAATTTGCTACTTCCTCTGGACTAAGATTTTGAAGATAGACCTGTTTAGCTGTTATGGCCACGCCACCAATTGCAGAAATTAAAGTAAATACCTTTGTCAAAATATTAATTTTTTTAAACAAGAATCCAAGTAAAGACCAAAAGGCAACTAGCCCAAAAGCATATCTCGACATTATGCACATTGGACAAGCCTCTAATCCAAGGTAGTGATCCATCAAGATAGCCAATAAAATAATTAATGACGAACTTATAAAGCAGGCTAATTCGAAATAGTTTTGATAAACTGTTTTAATAAATTTTAAAAGTTGCATAAATAATTTTTTCTTAATTTTGTTATCAAATAGTATAGAAAAAACTTGTGCATAATACATCTAGGTAAACACAATTTAATATGAAAGACAGAATTTTTATTATTGATGGCTCTTCTTACTTATACCGAGCTTATCATGCAATGCCGCCGCTCACTTCATCTTCAGGGCAGCCGACAGGAGCAATTAAAGGCGTTACTAATATGCTCATGACTCTTAAAAAAGACAGTGAAGGGTCTCCGATTATTGTTGTGTTCGATGCCAAAGGTAAGACATTCAGAAATGATGTATATAAAGATTACAAGGCTAATAGGCCTCCAATGCCTGATGACCTAAGAGAACAACTAAAGCCATTAAAAGAAATTGTTAAGGCAATAGGATTTCCCTTAATTGAAATAGAGGGAGTTGAAGCTGACGATGTGATTGCAACACTTGTAAAAAAAGCAAAAGAGAATAACTTTAAAGCAGTGATATCTTCACTAGATAAAGATTTAATGCAATTGGTTGAGGATCCAATTTCAACAATGATGAATACAATGACCCATCAAATCTTTGATGAAGCAAAGGTGTTTGAAAAATTTGGGGTTAAGCCTAATCAAATAAGAGATATGCTGGCTTTAACGGGAGACGCCTCAGACAATATTCCTGGTGTCCCTAAAGTGGGTCAAAAAACTGCTGCAAAATGGCTTAATGAATTTGGAGATCTCAGCACAATCAAGTCGAATGCTGATGGAATAAAAGGAGTTGTTGGTGAGAATTTAAGAAATTCTTTGGATGATTTAGATAGGAATGTTGAATTAGTCTCTCTAAAGCATGATGTTGAACTAGATGTTACTTTTGATAGTCTTCTTGACTTAAATACAAACCAGGAAAAACTTGATGATTTATTTAACGAGCTAGAATTTAAAACGCCTAGAAAAGCTGCCATAAAAAAGAAAATTAACAATGAAGATAAAAATGTAAATGATCAGGAGCCCTTAATAGATAAGGAAACAATTAGTAGTGATTATGAGGCCTTGTTTAAAAGGGATGACCTAAAGAAATGGGCCAAGAAATTGGATGCTTGTAAAGTTTTTGCTATTGATACCGAAACAGACTCACTTGATACGGTATCAGCCAATCTAGTTGGAGTATCACTTGCGGTCGAAGAAGGTGCTGGCTGTTATATCCCTATTGGCCACAAATATGATGGTTGCCCAAGTCAATTGGGATTAGAAGAGGTTGTTGAGATTATTGGCGCTGCTATTGAAAAAAATAAACATAAGGCTGTGGGTCAAAACCTTAAATTTGATATACCTATATTATCAAGGCATGGAATTGATTTAGATAATTTTTTTGCAGATACAATGCTTATGTCCTATGTTTTAAATAGTACAGCAACTAGACATGGGATGGACAAACTGGCTGAGTTTTATCTAAATTACTCAACAGTTAAGTATAAAGACATAACAGGAACAGCCTCAAAGCAAATTAATTTTTCAGCAGTTGAGGTTGAGATAGCGTCAAACTATGCAGCTGAAGATGCTGACGTAACATTGAGATTATTTAATAAACTAGACAAGCTGCTCAAAGATAAACCGACTCAGATAAAGCTGTTACAAGAAATTGAGTATCCATTGGTTCATGTTCTTTCGAATGTTGAGATGAATGGCGCCAAGGTTGATAAAATGAAATTAGCAAATCATTCAAAAGAGTTATCAAAAAAAATTGAAGATCTTTCAAACCAAGCTTTTAAAATTGCAGGAGAAGAATTTAATCTAGATTCGCCAAAACAGTTGCTTGTAGTGCTATATGAAAAACTAAAGCTACCTATCCTAAAAAAGACTCCAAAGGGGCAGCCATCGACAAATGAGGAAACCCTTCAAAGACTTGCAGAGGAATATGAGATACCAAAAATTATTCTTCAATATAGGACCCTAGCAAAACTAAAATCAACTTATACAGACAGCCTTATTAGAATTGAAAACTCCACAACTGGAAGAATACACACATCCTATCAACAAGCAGTTACTTCAACTGGGAGGCTTTCTTCTACAGAGCCAAACCTCCAAAACATACCGATTAAAACATCAGAGGGCAGAAGAATTAGAGAGGCATTTGTTCCTGAAAAAGGCAATGTATTAATATCAGCAGATTACTCTCAGATAGAGCTAAGAATAATGGCTCATTTGTCTAAAGATAAAAATTTAACTCATGCTTTTAATAATAATTTAGATATTCATTCTGCAACTGCAGCAGAGGTTTTTGGCGTTAACCTTAATAGGGTTACTCAAGACCAAAGAAGAAGTGCAAAAGCTATTAACTTTGGGTTGATGTATGGAATGTCCGCATTTGGTTTAACAAGACAACTAGATATACCACGGGCTGAAGCTCAGAAATATTTAGATACATATTTCGAAAGATATACCGGCGTTAAAGAATATATGGAAAATATAAAAGCTAAGGCCAAAGAAGATATGTATGTTGAAACAATCATGGGAAGAAGGCTTTATTTAAATGAGATAAATGCTGCAAATGGATTAAGAAGACAGGCAGCAGAGAGAGCTGCAATTAACGCACCTCTTCAAGGGTCAGCTGCTGATATTATAAAAAAAGCAATGATAGACATTAATAAATTTTTAAACAAAGAAATGCCGCAAGTAAAAATGATTATGCAGGTTCATGACGAACTTATATTTGAGACATCAAAGAAAAGTTCTGAGGAAGTATTACAAGTAATGAAGGAGATGATGGAAGATGCTGTTAAGTTAGATATACCCTTAATAGCAGAAGCTGCAATCGGAGAGAACTGGAATGAAGCTCATTAACAAAATATCATTATTTTTTATTTTTTTTATATACCCTAATATTTTATTTGGGCAAGATGCTTACCTTGGTGACCCAGACCCAGGAAGTGATGCTCCGGCTTTTAATAGCCCAAATAGACCATCTACTTATTACCATCCAAATGATAGCAGAAACCTAGAGGCTGCTTATCTAAAAAAATATAAAGGAATTGAGGTTTCGCAAAATCCATTGAACGAAACTACAAAAAAATATTTTATAAATATTTATAATGAAGAATTGATAAAATTTAAGGCTTGCGTTCAGAAAGAAAGTCTTATAGAAGACAGTCAAATTAATACAAGTTGTGAGATTTCAGATGCTATCCAAGATTCAGCATTTATTTTAAGAGATATAAAAAATATACAAGCTATTGATTTATTAGAGAAGTATACAAAATTTGAAAAAACAAGGAACAGAACACCTAGGTACCCAAAAAACATGCTTGAGTTTGGAGAGACAGGTTATGCTGTAATCGAATTTGATATCACTGAAAAAGGCAAGATAGTAAATGAAAAAGTTTCAGAAGGATGGTGTGGTAATGTATCAAGCCCATTCACAGAGTTTCAGCCTTGTTCTTTTTTTAACAGAGAAGCTCTTACCGCATTGCTGAAGTTCAAATACAAGCCTTCCAAGTTTAAGAATAAGCCTATCTATACCAAGGGTGTAAAACATAAGTTTACATTTAGTCTGAACCCAAAGCTCTCCAAAATGAAAGACGAGGTAGATAAGGCTTATGATAATGTCAGAAATAGTATTATTGACAAAGATTTCGATCAGGCAGCTTCTACTGCACAAATTTATTTAGAGTACGATGATATTTTTTATTTTGAAAAAGCAAGAGCACATTATTTTAATGAGGAATATTTAAAGGCCTCAGAATCACTTTTTACATTTATCGAGTCACTCGATGGTGAAAAATATCGCTATCCTGAAGAGGTTTTGTTAAGCAGCCTTATAATATTAGTAGACTCACTTTATTTTGCAGAACAGTTTGAAAAAATAATAGATTTGGATACAAACATATCCTACTACATAAAGGAAAAGCCAAAGTTTAGAAGAAATCTGGCTATGACCAGCCTATATCTTGGGACGTCATATGTTAATACAGGTGATACGCGGAAGGGAATATACCACTTGGGTATCGCGCGTAAATATGCAGTGTCAGATGAGCAAGTTCGATATATTGATAATGTAATAAATCAAATTGCTAACTATTTATAGCGCCAGACCACTGTGTTGGAGAGTAATTTAACTCTTCTGAGGTAAGAATATTTATACCATGAGTTTTTCTAAGATCAGATATTCTCATATTTAGGTATTCATCAGGCATTTGGAAAGGCCACTTTTTTTTCATCGTAAAAGTTCTAAAGATAACCTTTCTTTTTATACCAGAAACATTCCAATAAAGTTTTAAAAAACCTCTTACTCCAAGTTCGGCAATTAGATGGTTTTGAATTTTCTTTATTTGTGGCAGTTTTGCATAGCCAAGAAGATACTTCCACTTGAAAGATGAGCCCCATAGAACCCAGGTATCTAATATAGCCTCTTGATCGATTGATATATCGAGGCCAAAAATTATATGAGTACAGTCATGGTCTCTTAATAGATTTCCTGATTGAAAATCATCTTCTAAAATCTCTTTTGAATCGGGAAAGGAGTCGTAATAACATTCCAGACCTTCTGACAAGGTTAGATTACAGTCTTGCTGTTGATATTTAAGCACCAGTAAATTCTAGTATTGCTCTTGAAAGCTTGTCAAATCCTACGATATCTTTTGATGAGACGGCAATAGCCTCAACCCCTTGCATTTGTCTATTTACAGCTGATACAGCTTTATGTTTTTGATTATTTGATAGCTTATCGCTTTTAGTCAGAACTGGAATAAAAGCAGTATAAGACTTATTACAGAGTTCAATCATATCTCTATCGCTATCTTTTAAAGGGTGCCTTATGTCCATAAATATAACTACAGCTTTCAAAGCCTGCCTCTTTGCAAAGTACTCCTCGAGCAGAGGAGCCCAATCCTTTCTTTTATGAAAGCTCGATTTAGCAAAACCATAGCCTGGCAGATCAACAAATTTTAAATTTTCATTAACTCTAAAGAAATTAATTTCAGTAGTTCTACCTGGCGTTTTGCTTATTCTCGCTAGTTTTGGATTCTCGGTAAGGGCATTGAGTGCACTAGATTTGCCAGCATTTGATCTTCCAGCCAATAGAATTTCATCTCCCATGTCTTCTGGGAGATTCTTGAACTTAGTTACTCCAAGCATAAACTCAGATTCTTTAAAAAGGTTTTTCATTTAATAGTTTGTATCATACCAACCTATGTTTATAATACACATCACAATACACACTTAATAAGTATATGAAATCAATTTCGTTATTTTTTACATTTTTCTGTTTAGTATTTTCTTTAAATGCTGCAGAAAGCTCTTCTTCGGATAGCATGCCTCATGGTTTTATATCTGGAGATGCATCTAATGGCTCAACCTTAGTTGAATCATGCGCTGCTTGTCATGGAAGTGATGGTAATAGTATTAGTTCAGACTGGCCTAAACTAGCAGGGCAGAACCAAAGATATCTTTATGAGCAATTACAATACTTTAGAGATGGCGAAAGAAATAATGCGCTTATGATGGCAGTGATACCCTACTTAAATACTTTAAAAGATGAAGAGTTGCTTGATATGGCAGCTTTTTATGAATCAAATGAAACCTCCAGAGGGCAGGCAAAAAATGATGAAGAGCTTCTGAGCCTTGGAACAAGTCTTTATAGATTTGGAAACATGAAAGAGGGCATTCCTGCATGTACGGCATGTCACTCTGTTGATGGTCAAGGCAATTACCTTGCTGGGTTCCCAAGTGTTGCAGGTCAACAAGTTGGGTATCTAACAACTACACTTAAAGCTTATAGGTCAAAAGAAAGAAATGCTGGAGAGCAATCTCTTGTGATGCAATCCATTGCTCAAAACTTAACCGATAATGACATTGATGCACTCGCTAATTACATGCATGGGCTATACAAATAATTATGAAATATATATTTAAATTTTTTGCAATTGCACTAATCTGTGTTTCTATAAACGCAGAATATAAGTTAGGTAGAGATTATCGAATGATTGATAATCCTATCCAAGTTAGGCAAGATGGTATCGTAGAGGTCACCGAAGCATTTTGGTATGGCTGTAATCATTGTTATAACTTTGAGCCTTCTATCAATGCTTGGGAAGCAAGACTTGATGATGGTGTAAGGCTGGAAAAAATGCCAATTACATGGGGCGGAATTCATCAACTCCATGCCGCCCTATACTACACAATAGAATCATTAAAATTAGATCCTTCAACCCATTCAGCTGTATTTGTAACTATCCACAAAGAGGGTAATTTTCTTCAAAATCAAAAGGCTATTGAGAGCTTCTTAGAAAAATTTGGCGTTGCCCCAGAAGTAACAACACAATACATGAACTCTTTTGGCGTAAGGCAAAAAGTAAATAGAAGCATCAAATATGGAAAGCAGGTAAAAGTTACTGGCGTTCCAATGATAATAGTTGATGGCACATATATAATAGAATCCAAAGGATCATTCGGAGATATGCTTAAAGTTGTTGATCATGTCGTAAATCTTCGAAGACCAAACTCGTAGGAATCAATATGAAAAATAAGCGTTATTTATTAATTTTGTCACTATGTGCATTATTTCTTTTCAATGGTAAAAAATATGATGATTCAGTAATAGAGCGAATTCATTTAAATGTAAACATATGTATTGAAGGGCAAGACTGTGGAGCTGTTTTGGCTGAAAGTTCTGGTTCAGATGCAGGCTCAAAAGTAACAAAACTATATGCTGGCTGCATTGCCTGTCATGGGGCTAAAGGGGAAGGCGGAATTGGCCCTTCTTTTAAAGGCAGAAAAAGTGATTACATTTCAGCTGCCTTGGTTCAGTATAAAAATAAAGAAGAACGAGGCCCTCAAAGTGCTTTAATGTACGCTCAAGCAGCTGCCTTGTCAGACAAAGATATTAAAGACCTTTCAGAATATATTATTACTTTATAGACTCTTCTAATAACTCAATTCTCTTTTCTAGCCTATCTGCAACTTCTTGCAGTGCCTTATATTTGGATTTGTTTACATAACCGCTCTTTTCTATAAGGCTATTAAAATCTTTTGATAAATTATTTGCCATAGAGTTAATAATCTCTGAAGGGATAACATTGCTAAACGCTCCAACTTCTTTCTTAAGAATACTGGCAATAGCATCTCTAATTTCTTTATCTTGCATCAATTTCCCCTATTAATTTTGTACAGTCATTCCAGTTAGAAAACTCGTCAGGTTTATCAAAAGACTGTGACCATTCATCATTTTTATTATTAAACCAAATAGGCTTAATTCCAAGGTCATGAGCACCAAAAACATCATTTACTTGATGATCACCAATATGAATAATCTCATTATAAGATATATTTTCATATACATTTTTAGCAGACACAAAATGTGGTTTATTTGGCTTATTATCTTTTACATCGAAAGAATTTTTAGAAAAATCAAAATATTTCCCAATTTCATATTTATAAATATCTGCATTGCCATTGGTTAGAATTCCAAGATGATATTTTGAGGCAAGGCTTTTAATTGCATCATAAACACCCTCATAAAAGGTTACTTCATGGCGCTTTTCAAGAAACATAGAGTAGGCCTTATTAATCATGTGATCTCTTTCAGACTCATCAGGAATCAAAGCTTTAAGTTTTTGTTTATAGATTTCTTTCCTAAGCAGGCTTATGTCCCATTCCAGTGAGGGAATGGCCTTTATTAGCTCCTCTCTTATTCCTAGAAAATCACTCATTGAGCCCCATTCAATTTCACCCACTTCTTTGTGTAGCCATTTTCTTGTATCCCTTTCCGCTTTAATTATTACAGGCGCTATATCCCAAAATGTATCATCAAGATCAAATGTAATAAGTTTATATTTCATTTTTTTGCTCTTGGATGGGCTTTGTCATATATTTTTACCAAGTATTGATAATCTAATTTAGTATAGATTTGTGTAGTAGAAAGAGAGCTATGGCCAAGAAGCTCTTGAATGGTTCTTAAGTCTCCGCTTGATTCAAGCATATGCGTTGCAAAGCTATGTCTTAACATATGGGGATGAATTGGAGGCAGGCCTTGCTTTATAGCCATTCTTTTAAGTCTTAATTGAATGCTCCTTACAGTAAGCCTAGACCCCTTTAGATTTATAAATAGCGCTTCTGATTCATCACAATATTTCTGTCTTTCTTTAGTCCAGTTTTTAATTGCACTAACTGCATATCTCCCTAGTGGCACAAGTCTAGTTTTAGATCCTTTGCCAAGTACTCTTAAAAAAGACATCTCTTCTTCAAAATCATTCATATTAATATTGGCGGTCTCAGACACCCTTAACCCAGACGAGTACATAAGCTCAACAATAGCTAAATCCCTTATTTCCAGAGCATCAACTGGCTTTATGCTTAAAAGCTGTTCTACGTCTTCAGGAGATAATACATCAGGAAGGTGCTGCGGGGTTTTTGGCGCCTTCACAAGCTCAAATGGAGAAGACTCAATCACTAAATTCTTTTTAAGAAACTTAAAGAAACCTTTTGCAGAAGATAGATGCCTTTGAATGCTTCTTGGATTACTATTCGATGAGAACAAACTTCCTATCCACCCAGTACAGGTCTCATCAGTGATCTCTTTATATGAAGAAATACCCACAGAGTTTAAATAGTTTGATAGTTTTAATAAGTCTCTTTTGTAAGAATTTGCTGTATTTAATGAAAGATTTTTTACTTGAAAGATATAATCTATATATTTAACCAGGTCTTTGGTAACAAAGTATTTCTTAGGCATTCATACTTTCTGAAGCAAATCTTTTTTCCAATATATCTCTTATATATTCAATAAAAGTAGTGTCCTCATCGCCTAAATATTTAGTTCTATCGTAACTACCAAGCATAAGCAGCCCAATATTTTTACCAATAACAATTACAGCCACTGCCATAGATTGAACTTTTGGGTCTTCAAAAAGAAGTTCCATTTTTTCCATAGAATATGACCCACAATGAATAGCTCCCTTATGAAAAGTCATCCCAGTCTTTTGTTCCAAGCTATTTATCTCAGAATTATCATGAAGACTTAACACACACTTATCTAGGTTAAAGCTCTTATGAAAGTTATCTTGAACTCTTTTTATAATATCTTCTCTAGAGGATGCGCCTAAAATACTCAAAGTAAGGTCTTTTGATTTATTAAACAGATCTTCATTTAGTGAAGCTTCTTTTACAAAAGATGACAACAGATCCATTAAGTCTTTTTGCTCATCTCTAAGTTTAATAATTTGTCTTTCTAGAAGAGATGATGCTGAACTTGAAGAGTGCTTAAATTTAAGTTCACTAACAAGAGATTCTCTTGATTCAAAAAAATCCAAGTTATCTAACAAAAATATTTCTACATCCTTAGCATCAATTTTATTGCTCATAAAAACTCCCAGAATAAACAAACTTAGTAGGTCCTGACATCAAGATTCTATCATCTAACTTTGTAAACTTAATACTCCCACCTGAAGACTTAATTGTAATCTTTTTAATTTCATTTATAAGACACAGGTAGGCAACAGAAAAAGATGCAGATCCACATGAAAGAGTTTCACCCACTCCATTCTCATAAGTTCTTATGTTATATGAGCCCTTGTCTTTGGAATATATAGATAGATTAATTCCTAGGGGTCTTAATAAGGCTTCCAATTTCTTGTACAAACCATTAAGGTCAATTTGATCTATACTTTTCTTTTGCAAGCATAAGTGAAGGTTTCCTGAATCAATTAATTTAAAAGAAGTTTTAATCACTTTTGATAATTTTTTTTCTAAATCTTGGGAAATAAAGTACTTTGGACTTTTAAGGCTTACTTCAACACCTTTTTTTAAAGGCCTGCATTTAATATCTATTTTTTTTGTTTGAAATATTAGTATTTTTTTTGGTGCAAACTCATTATCCCAAATATATGTTGCGGCACATCTGACTCCATTAAGGCACATATTAGCCTGCCCACCATCTGCATTATAAAACTTTACAGCAAAATCTCTGCTATCTTTTGAAGGAGCTCCAATATGAATCATTTGATCAAATCCAATTCCTAGATTTCTGTCACCTAATTTTTTTATCAATGTTTTCTTTGGATTAAATTCTTTTTCTAATGAATTTACCATTACAAAATCATTCCCATTCCCATGCATCTTGGAGAACTTAATCATTGAGACTAAGTTCCATTTCTAAAATATTTTCAAGTGATTCTCTCTTTCGAATTAATGAAGTTTGATTACCATCTACAAGAATCTCACAAGCTCGAGGTCGTGTATTGTAATTTGAGGACATGACAAACCCATAAGCTCCAGCAGTCCTGACTGCCAATATGTCATCTTCTTCAGCACTTATCTTTATATTCTTAGCAAGAAAATCAGAAGATTCGCATATGGGCCCAACTATATTTCTAGTAACTTGATCACGATCAGTCTTTTCTATATTCCAAATTTCGTGCTTAGCTTGATAGAGAGAAGGCCTAAGAAGATCATTCATGGCAGCATCAACTATTAGAAACTCGTCTTTTATGTATTCAACCTTTGTTAAAAGCACTCCAGCATTGGCAGAAATACTTCTACCAGGCTCGAGTATCAGCCTTTCTTTTCTGCCAGTAAACTCTAACTCTAGACAAGATATTAAATCTTCTGGACTAGGATGAATATCACTATCATAGGAAACCCCAAGGCCCCCTCCCAAGTCTAGAAAATCAAGTTCAACTCCTAGTTTGGAGATTTGGTCAGCAAGCTCAAAGGTCTTATGTGCTGTTTCTTTATAGCTTTCTAGATCAATTATTTGAGACCCTATATGACATGCTAAACCGACCATATTTAGATTTAGAGATTTAGAAATGTAGGTACTTAGATTTAAAATGTCTTCTATTGAAGATATTCCAAATTTATCTCCCTTCCTTCCTGTTGTAATGTAGTCATGACCTCCTGAATCTATGTCAGGATTAAACCTTATGGAAACTGAGGCATTCATCTGCAGTTTCTTTGCAATAGCTTCAATTCTATATAGCTCAGAAACAGACTCAACATTAAAGGATAATATCTTGTTTAAAATACCTTGTTTAATTTCATCTGAAGACTTGCCAACTCCTGAAAAGATAATGCTTTTAGGATCGGCGCCAACAGACAGTGCTCTGTGCATTTCGCCACCAGAAACAACATCAAAACCACAACCAACTTCTTTTAATAGTTTTAAAACTGAAAGATTGCTTAATGATTTAACAGAAAAACAGGCCATGTTATCTGAATTCGTAAATGAATTCACATACATTAAAGCATTTTCTGTGAGAGCTTTTTTTGAATAGACGTATGCAGGGGTTCCAAAGTTACTAGCTATTTCAGATAAATTAGCATCCTCGCAATGCAATTTATCCTCTTTATACTTAAAAGCATCCACTAAAAAATCTCAGCTTTTTGAATTTCTATAAGCGGTCCTTTTAAGCCGCACCCACTTATACTCATGATCATAAGTATGCTTATAATAATTTTGAAAAATGTCATAGTGCGTATTATGGGCAATTACGCCCATAATTGCACAGTATTAGATTAATATTTGTAGCTTTCTTCTTTGAAAGGGCCCTCTTGAGGCACGTTAATGTAATCAGCTTGATCTTTAGTAAGTTTAGTAATGACTCCTCCAAAACCAGCAACCATCAAAGCAGCAACTTCTTCATCAAGTTTTTTCGGAAGAACTTCAACAGTAATCATCTCTGCTTTCGTATCTTCATCATTAATATTTGCAAAACCCTGCTTATACAAATGTATTTGCGCTAAAACCTGGTTAGCAAATGAGCCATCCATAATTCTACTTGGATGTCCTGTTGCATTACCTAGATTAACTAGTCGGCCTTCAGCTAAAAGAATAAGATAGTTTTTGCTAGTTTGGTCTGGGGTTCCATCAGGCTTTGTATCTCTAAATATTCTATGAACTTGAGGCTTAATCTCATCCCAGTAGTAGTTATCTCTCATAAATGCAGTATCAATCTCATTATCAAAGTGACCAATATTACAAACGACGGCTGTATTTTTTAATGTAGCTAACATTGCAGAGTCACAAACATTAACATTACCTGTTGTTGTTACAATTAAATCAGTGTTACCCATTACTTCCATATTGATATCCGCTTCATTTCTTGAAACAGCACCATCCTTATAGCAGGACACAACCGCAAAACCATCCATACAAGCTTGCATCGCACAGATAGGATCTGATTCAACAACACTTACTATCATTCCTTCTTGAGCAAGACTGGCTGCTGATCCTTTACCAACATCACCATAACCAATAACAAGACCTCTTTTACCCATAAGCAGCATATCAGTCCCTCTTTTTAAGAGCGTCATTAAGGCTATGTCTGCAACCATACTTATTATCATTTTTTGCTTTCGTTACTGAGTCATTAACGTTAATAGCAGGTATTTTTAGCTCACCTTTTTCTAACATTTCTTTAAGTCTGTGAACTCCAGTAGTAGTCTCCTCTGAAACACCATGAATAGTTTCTAGCATTTCAGGAAACCTCTCATGAACCATCGCAGTAAGATCGCTTCCATCATCAAGGATCATATTGGCATCCCAAGGCTTTCCATCTTTACAAATAGTTTGCTCGATACACCACTCAAACTCTTCGTCTGTTTCACCCTTCCAAGCAAAAGTTGGTATGCCTCTAGCAGCCATAGCTGCCGCAGCATGATCTTGAGTAGAGAAAATATTACATGATGACCATCTTAGTTCAGCACCAAGGTCTATTAGTGTTTCCATTAAAACAGCAGTTTGAATAGTCATATGAATACAACCCATAATTTTAGCATTAGCTAGTGGCTGCTCATCTCTATATTTATCTCTTAGAGCCATAAGGGCTGGCATTTCATTTTCAGCAAGAGAGATCTCTCTTCTTCCAAATTCAGCTAAGTTAATATCCGCGACTTTATAATCATTATCCATTTTTTTCCTATTATTTATTAAATATTCTACTGTGAAATATCTGAAGCTTTATTCGTTTTTTCCCATGAAAGGTCAATATCAGTTCTGCCAAAATGACCATAGGCTGCTGTTGGTTGGTATATTGGCCTTTTTAGGTCAAGCATATTAATTAAACTTTTTGGCCTCAGATCAAATTCTTCTTCAACTATTTTTACAATTGCTTCTTTTGATATTTTTTCACTGTTAAAAGTTTCAACGTGTATTGATGTTGGCTCAGCAACGCCTATGGCATAGGAAACTTGAATCTCACAGTAATCTGCAAGGCCTGCTGCAACAATATTTTTCGCAACATATCTTGAGGCATAAGCTGCAGATCTATCAACTTTAGAAGGGTCTTTCCCTGAGAAAGCGCCACCACCATGTCTAGCCATGCCACCATATGTATCAACGATAATTTTTCTTCCTGTTAGCCCACAATCTCCTACAGGCCCTCCAATAACAAATTTTCCAGTTGGATTAATGTAGATATTAGTTGAATCTAATAGCCACTCTTCAGGAACAACTGGCTTAATTATTTTTTCCATTACTTCATCTTTAATTTCTTCTTGAGTTACATCCTCATCATGTTGAGTAGAAAGAACAACAGCTGATAGGCCTTCAATTGTTTTGCCATCATCAGAATAAATAACACTTACCTGACTTTTAGCATCCGGTCTTAACCATTTTATTTCACCACTTTTCATAACATCAGCTTGTTTTTTAACAAGTCTATGAGACAAATCTATTGGCAATGGCATAAGAGAATCAGTTTCTTTACAAGCATATCCAAACATCAAGCCCTGGTCTCCAGCGCCCTGCTCTAAATTTTCACCTTCACCCTCAGTAACACCCTGCGAAATATCAGGTGATTGCTCAAAAACAAGATTGGTAAATTCACATGTATCACCATTGAATCCATACTCCTCAGAGTTGTATCCAATATCATTAATTGTTTTTCTTACCACTGGCTCAAGATCTGGACTAGCCAGCGAAGTAATCTCTCCAGCTATAAAAACCATATTGTTTTTAATCATTGTTTCGCAAGCAACCCTACTATTTGGGTCTTCTGCTAGATAAGCATCAAGAACAGCATCAGAAACTTGATCGCAAACTTTATCAGGATGTCCACCAGATACCGACTCTGATGTAAAAATATAACTCATTTGTTTCTCCAAAAATATTTTCAAATAAGTGAGATAAAGAATTTTTTAGCAGCATAATGGCGCAAAAAATTTAAAAATCACAAGTGTGTAGATTTTACACTAATTTTTAAAAATTTTAGCTATGAATTTGTTAGTTTAAACACTATTATTTAATTTTTAATCATTATAAATAAATGAACAACTCAGAATCCACTAATGCCTTAAGGTTTCTTTCAATTGATGCTGTCCAAAAAGCAAATTCTGGTCATCCGGGAATGCCAATGGGAATGGCAGAGATCGCTACAGCCCTTTGGAAGAATCATTTAAATCATAACCCTCAAAATCCTCATTGGTTTAATAGAGATAGGTTTGTCTTATCAAATGGTCATGGCTCAATGCTTTTGTATAGTTTGTTGCACTTAACAGGATATAAAATATCAATAGATGATTTAAAAGATTTTCGAGTATTCAAGTCAAAAACACCAGGGCATCCAGAATATGATTTAGATTATGGAATTGAAACGACGACTGGTCCATTGGGTCAAGGCATAGCTAATGCAGTTGGGATGTCTATTTCAGAAAAAATTCTATCAGCGCAATTTAACAAAGATGACTGCAAGGTAATAGATCACTTTACGTATGCATTTTTAGGTGATGGCTGTCTTATGGAAGGTATATCTCATGAAGCCTGTTCCTTTGCTAGCACCCATAATCTTGGTAAATTAATTTGTTTTTATGATCAAAATGGAATATCTATTGATGGAGAGATTGAAAATTGGTTTACAGACGATACTGTAAAAAGATTTGATAGCTACGGCTGGCAAACTATAAGTGTGGATGGACACAATTTAGATGAATTAAATGCTGCAATTGTTTCAGCCAAGGCCGAAACAGGCAAACCGACTATGATTTTCTGTAAAACCACTATTGGTTTTGGTTCCCCAAACAAATCAGGAACCTCTGATGCCCATGGTGCCCCTCTTGGTGATGAAGAGATTGCCAAAACAAGAGAGGCTTTAGGATGGAAACATGAACCTTTTCACGTCCCAGATTCAGTTTATGATTTTTGGGATGCGTCTAAGATTGGTCAAGAAAAAAACTCAGAATGGGCTGGCATGATGGCTCTTTATAAAGAAAAATACCCAGAAGAAAATGGTGAGCTTGAAAGAAGAATAGCATCTGACATGCCAAGTGATTTCGAAGAAAAATATAATAAATTTTTAAATGAGTGTAATGATAATAACACTTCAATGGCAACAAGAAAATCTTCTCAAGTCTCTTTAGATTTTTTTGTTAAAGAACTTCCTGAATTAGTTGGAGGCTCTGCAGATTTAACGCCGTCCAATAATACTTTTTCTAAGTCGAGCACTACTTTTTCAAATGAGAATCCATCGGGTAATCATATTAATTATGGTGTTAGAGAGTTTGGTATGTCTGCAATTATGAATGGGATGGTTTTGCATGGAGGCATCAAGCCCTATGGAGCAACATTCTTAGTTTTTACTGACTACGCAAGAAATGCTGTTAGGCTTTCTGCCTTAATGGGACTTCCAAATATTTTTGTTTATACTCATGACTCAATAGCTCTTGGTGAAGATGGCCCAACTCATCAGCCAATAGAACATCTTGTAACGTTGCGTGCCACACCTAATCTAAATAACTGGAGACCCGCAGATATGGTTGAAACAGCGGTTGCTTGGAAAAATGCAGTTTCATCTTCAAAAACTCCAACATGCTTAGTTTTTAGCAGACAAAACACAACACCTTTATCAAGAACACCTGATCATATTGAGAATATAAACAAAGGAGGTTATTTATTAAAAGAGCATAATGATCCCAAATTAACTCTCATAGCTTCTGGCAGCGAAGTTCAATTAGTCCTCGATGCTGCAGGTAAACTTGAAGAGAATGGAATTAATGCAAACGTTGTTTCTATGCCTTGTTTAGACATATTTTTAGATACCGATGATGCTTATCAATCTTCTATAGTAAAAACAGACCTTCCTATCTTGGCTGTTGAGCTAGGGCATCCAAATTCTTGGTACAAGTTACTAAATAAAAATGACAAGGTATTAGGAATTGATAGTTTTGGAGAATCTGCTCCGGCTAATGTCTTGTTAGAACATTTTGGGTTCACAATATCAAATGTAGTTGATATGGCGAAATCATTGGTCGATGCATAAGCTATTAGATCTAGATCTAAAAAATAAGAATCTTACTATAAGAGTAGATATGAACGTGCCTATAAAAAATGGCATTGTTGTTGATCAAACTAGAATAGAGGCTTGTATACCAACAATTCAAATGGCATTAGATAACAATGCCAATGTTCTTCTAGTTAGCCACTTAGGAAGGCCGAAAGAAGGAAGCCATGATAAAAATCTTTCTTTACAACCAGTTACAGAATCCTTATCAAAAATTTTTGGAGTTACAGTAGATCTAATAAAGCATTTAGATGATAAATCTATTTTTAATGGCTCATCACCAATACAGATTCTTGAAAATATAAGATTTTTTGACGGTGAGATGGGTAATAGCGATGATCTTGGAAAAGCACTAGCAGCCTTGGGAGATATATATGTTTTTGATGCATTTGGAACTTCTCACAGAGAACAAGCTTCGACTCATTCAGCTATATTAAATTCTAGAAATGCCTGTGCTGGTTTATTGCTTGAAAAAGAAATCGATGCCCTTACTAAGGCATTAAATAATTCTGACTCCCCTTACACCGCAGTAATAGGAGGCTCAAAAGTCTCAACCAAGCTAGAACTTATAAAGAATATCAACCTTAAAGCAAGCCATATTATTGTGGGTGGAGGCATAGCTAATACATTTATAAGAGCCTCTGGTTATGAAGTGGGAAAATCTCTCTATGAGGAGTCCATGCTGGACATAGCGAGCACCCTTTTAAAGGATAATAGAATAATGTTGCCTAAAAAAGTTATTACCTCTCTAAGTTTTGAAGGAGAGAACATTCAGGAGAAATTAATCGACGATGTTAGTAGGGATGAAATGATCTTAGATCAATTCGTTACAGAGGATATGAAAAAGGTGTTAATGAACTCCAGTACTATTTTATGGAACGGCCCACTTGGAGTATTTGAAAATAAAAAATTTTCCAATGGGACAAAAGACTTATCAAAAATTATTGCAAGTTCCAGTGCCTTCTCATTAGCCGGTGGCGGAGAGACATTAACAGCGATAAATAATTTCATTGATAAAGATGATGTATCATATTGCTCTACAGGTGGAGGCGCTTTCTTAGAATTTATGGAAGGCAAAGATCTTCCGTCTATAGCGGCATTAAAAGCAAAAATATAGATAAAGGAGATTTTATGTCAACAAATAATATAGAAGAAATAGCTTCTTACATAGTTTCAGAAGGCAAGGGTATTCTTGCTGCTGATGAAAGTAATCCTACATGCGGCAAAAGATTTGATTCAATAGGAGTCGAGTCAACCGAAAACAACAGAAGAGATTATAGAGAGATGCTTTTTAGAGCATCTGGAATGAAAGATAACATAGGCGGGGTCATTCTTTTTGATGAAACAATTAGACAAAATGCTAAAGATGGTAGCTCATTACTAGATGTTATAAATAGCCAAGGAGCACTTCCTGGGATAAAGGTTGATAAAGGACTGCAATCTATTGGTGAATCAGGCGAATCTCTAACTACAGGTTTAGACGGTCTTGATGAAAGACTAAAAGAGTATGAGTCTATGGGCGCAAAGTTCACAAAATGGAGAGCGGTAATAAAAATAGGTGAAGGCATGCCAACCGATGAGTGTATAGATTTAAATATGAAAGCCTTAGCAGACTATGCAAAACTCGTTCAAGATAATGGAATGGTTCCTATAGTAGAACCTGAAGTGTTAATGGATGGATCTCATTCTATTGACGACTGCTATGTGGCAACCGAAAGGTCATTAAAATCATTGTTTAATCATTTAAGTAAAAATAATGTAAATATAAAAGCAACTTTACTTAAGCCAAATATGGTTTTATCAGGAAGCGCTGCAACCTCTCAGGCAGGAGTTGAAGAGGTAGCTCAAAAGACTTTAGATTGTTTGAAGGCAAATGTTCCTGCTGATCTTGTAGGTATAACTTTTCTTTCAGGAGGTCAGTCTGACATAGACGCAACAGCCCACCTAGATGCTATGAATAAAATTGGTGGTTTCTCATGGAAGCTTAGCTTCTCTTACGGCAGAGCACTTCAGGCCCCAGCGCTTAAGGCTTGGAGCGGAAAGCCTGAGAATGTTTTTATATCTCAAGATGCTCTTTCGCATCGAGCAGAGATGAATAAATTAGCAGCCTTAGGAAAATGGGATAATGGAATGGAAGAAGACTGATGAGTATAAAAAACATATCTGTCTTCTGTGGAGCCCATCTTGGTAATAACCCAATATATGCTTCAGAGGCTAAGAAAGTTGCTGAAGTTATAGTAGAAAAAGGTATGAATGTTGTCTTTGGTGGAGGTGATGTTGGTTTGATGGGGGTTGTTTCTCATACAGCTTTAGATAAGGGGGGCGAGGTTTTAGGAATTTCTCTTCAATCTTTATATGAACTTGAGTTAACCAATCCAAGAATACAAGAGGTCGTTGTTGCTAAGACTCTATTAGAGAGAAAAGACATTTTTATGCAAAGATCTGATGCATTTATAGTTCTCCCAGGAGGGGTTGGTTCGCTAGATGAACTTGCTGAAGTTATGTGTAGTAATCAACTAGGAATCATTAATAAGCCAATTGGTATTCTTAACACAAATGGTTACTACGATCATCTATTAGCGTGGATGAGAAAAGCAGTAGAGGAAGGCTTCATATCAGATGCTAACTTTGACGAATTAATCGTCAGTGATTCTTGTGAAGATCTTATCCAAAGAATTATTTCTGAAAAAAGACCCGCTGCTGATGATTGGACTAATAGGCTAGGACTCTAATACACTGCTTTTAAAAAATAAATAAAAAGTTTACTCTAGAAGCATGTCTTTTGAAGAAGCTAGAGTAATTTGTGTTGTTTATTTTTCGGTAATAGTTCCTGCAATAGTATATTTTAAAAATAGATCTAGGCTCCCTAAATGGGTACTGCCTACTTATGTAATATCTTTTTTAGCTTGTGCATTAGGATGGGAGCTTTGGTTTACCTATGGATGGGTGGATGGTGTTGCTGTTGATTTAAGGCGGTCCGAATCACTTAATAATTGGCTACCACGTGACATAAACTGGCTTATGAACTCCCTTGGTGACGCTGGTGCAGTTTTGTTAGGCGGCTTCTGGATAATGTGGAGAGTGAACAATAGGGACTATCGAGTTTTTAGTTCATGGAACTGGAGTGCATTTGGCATATTGATGGTTTGGTGTATAAGTCAAAATATACTAGTAGAATTGTTCCTTTATCACGATCAGCTCGCCGAAGGTAAACCTCTTTCTTGGGCGCCTCTCTCCCCTTTGGGACCTTACTTCAATCCAGTCCTATTTGAATTTAATAATCGAACACTTATGCTTCAATCCCAGCTTCCTTGGTTGCTATTGCCGGCCTTAATTTATAAAACTGTCATAAAAATTAATAATAGTATTTCTTAGAATATCAATCTCGATTAACTAGAACTCTCTTATCTGAAAAACGGTACAACATATTTCTATAGACACATATGTCAGTTATGTCGTCAGGAGTATTTTTTGGCACGCAGCGATAATTGGTTGACGCTCGAATATTATTGTTAATTGGAAGAACCTTATGCCATATATTTCCATGCAGAAGAAGCAGAGAGCCTTTTTTTGGGCTTATAACAATTTCATCACCAATATTTTTTCCTAATGCGCTAGGAGGTATCATTCCTCTTTTATGGGAGCTCGCTATAACAACTATTTCACCCCCAGTTGAAGCATTAATATCCATCGTATAAATTAGTCTATTCAAATTAAAAAAGCATTTATCCTCTGAAGTGCAATCTTGATGCCAAGCCTGGCCATTAGATGACCTGCTGCTGAACATAACCATGCTATATAGAGACCTCCAACCTTTTCCAAGAATATTTTCAGTAAGATTTGTGAGGCGGATGTCATCTTCAACAATACTAAATATCTTCTCGCCATCGAGCTGGGGAAACCAGGGGATAACATCAGTATCTGATTTATCTAAAAAAGATTCATCATGTATGTGTTTAGAGTTAGATGCAAAATGATTCAATATTTTTTCATGATAAGCATCCATTAGACTTTCAGAAAAAAGATTTTCTATATAAACATAACCATTCTTGTTAAATTTTTTTGATAGCTGATCAAAGTTCATTAGGGCTTATCACGAGATATCAATAAACCTAATTCAAAAAGCACCCACATCGGTATGGCTAAAAAAAGCTGTGAAAAGATATCTGGAGGAGTTAAAAACATACCTATAACAAAAAATAGAATTATTAAGTAAGGTCTAGATTTAATTAACGAATCTTTTTTAACAATACCTGATTTAATTAACAAGAAAGTAGCAACCGGAATCTCAAAAGCAATACCAAAAGCAAAAACAAGCTTAATAATAAAACCCAGATAGCTAGTTATATCGGTCATTACTTGAATAGACTCTGGTGCTGACGTAATAAAAAATTGAAAAATTATTGGACATACAACGAAATAAGCAAAGGCAGTTCCTGTATAAAATAAAATTATTGTTGAAAACATCAAGGGGGCAATAAATGATCTTTCATTCTTATAGAGACCTGGAGACATAAACATCCACCCTTCAAAAAATAAGTATGGCATGGTTACTAATAGCGCAGAAAATAAAACTAATTTAATTGGTGCCATAAAAGGAGAAGTTACTTCTGTAGCAATCATTGAGCTTTCTTCAGGCAATATATCAAGCAATGGAAATGCTATAAAGTTATATATTTCTGATGCGAAAGGAATTCCAGCAATAGACAAAACACCAAGACAAATAATTACCCTAATCAGTCTTGCACGAAGCTCAAGAAAGTGACTCGAGATGGATTCTTTATTCATCTTTATCAGATTTATCAAAAAGATTTAGTTCTTCCATTCGCATTTCATTGAATACATCCTTCTTAATTTCTTCTGCACCAATGTCATCTTCGAGATCATTTTTTAGATTTATAATTTGTTTTTGAACTGTTTTATAGGTTTTAAAAATAAATTTAAGCGCAGCTGGCATTCTTGCCGGACCAACAATAAAGAGACTCATTATGAGTATTAGAACAACTTCTAAAAAACCAATCTGGAACAATTTTTATTCTTCTTCCTTTTCTTTATCTGAATCTTCCTTAACGCCGTCTTTAAAACCCTTAACAGCTCCTCCAAGATCCGATCCAATGTTTTTTAATTTTTTAGTACCAAAAATCAGACCAACTATAAGAAGGATAATTACTAGCTCTGTCCATCCAAACCCCATATCGTTCTCCTAAATTATTTTGAAAGCATTACCATTAAAGCAACAATAACTAGTATAACAACTCCAAGGAACCTTATGATGTATTTCTCTTTTTGAAGCTGAATTTGCATTTGATATATTTTTTTATCATTAGAGTGCCTATTCTTTGCATACCCTCTTAATTCATCAAGCGCTTCATATAGAAAAGTAGGCATTTCTAATCCTTTTAATAGAATATCTTCTTTATTTTCTTCTATAAAATCTTTTAATTTTAATGGGCTGAACTGTTCTTTAAACCAATTATCTAAATAGGGCTCTGCAATACCCCAAAAATCTAATTCAGGATAAATTTGCCTTCCCATTCCCTCAATGTGAATTAACGTCTTTTGAAGAAGAACAAAAGAAGGTTGAATGGATAACCCAAAGGGTTGAGTGCTTTGAAAAAGATAAAGAAGCAGTTTTCCAAATTCTATTTCAGATAATGGCTTTTCAAAAATTGGTTCACAACAGGCACGAAGAGTATTCTCTAGATCTATGCTATTTGAATTTGGATTAACCCAGCCAGAGCCAATAAAGAGCCGAGCAAGGGATTTATAATTTTGTTTCAGAACGGCCTGAAGCATTCTTGCAAGAATGTATCTTTCATCATTAGATAATGAACCAGTTATTGCACAATCAATAGCAATGTATCCAGGTTTTTCAGGGTGCTTTTTAGATACAAATATATTACCAGGATGCATGTCGGCATGAAAAAAATTATCTCTAAAGACTTGATTTAAAAAAATCATGACCCCATTTTCTGCAAGTCTCCTTTTATTAATACCATATTTTTCAATTTGCTCTATGTCAGTACAAGGTATTCCATCTATCCTTTCAAGCACCATAACTTTTGAAGTAGTCATCTCCCAGAACACCTCTGGTATGTATAACTCCTCGGCTTCAAAAAAGTTTTTTCTAGTTAAATTCGTATTGGCAGCTTCAAGCTTGAGATCAAGCTCTCTTAGGATTGTTCTTTCATAGTCTTTAACAACCTCAAGCGGCTTCAACCTTTCACTTTCTGTGTATACATATGTTGAAAATTTTGCAGCAGCTTTTAGAAGCCTTAGATTCCTCTTAACATTTTTTTCAATATCAGGCCTCAAGGTTTTAATAACTATTTCTTTACCATTTTTTAACTTTGCGGAGTGAACCTGCGCAAGGGAGGCTGCTGCAAGTGGAATTTCATCAAACTCATCAAATAAATTTTCTATACTATCTCCAAGCTCTTTCTCAATAATTTTTCTTAAAGTACTAACCTCAAATGGCTTGCAATTATCAGTTAAGCTTTGGAGCTCCTTCGCCATGGCTTCATCTAAAATATCTGTTCTGGTAGATAGTAGCTGACCAAACTTAATAAATATTGGGCCGAGAGATTCTAAATACTTAACTAATTTTTTTCCAGTTAGGTTTCTATATATACCATGGCTTAGCCCAAGAGTTGCCATTCTCACACCTTCAAATATTAAAATAAAAATATTCATAAATTATTTATTGCTTCGAGCCTGTCCATTCTTATTGTTAGATTTCTTAATTTGGAGTGAATGTATTTTTCTTTAGAATTTTCAGTAAATTTTTTATGTGATATAGCTTTTGAGGCTAGATGAGCAACAACAGCTGGGATGTTTCCAAAATATTTATCTATAAGATATAAAAAATCTGTATCAGATTTTTTTAGAGTATTTGCCAAAACCATTGCAATTTCCTGATCTCCAATAAACATATTTTTCTTCATCTTTTTTGTAATTAAAAATTCAAAGATCTCAGCTAATGAAGACGCTATCTCAAAATTTATTTCCCCGATAGGGCTAAATGACATGGTTTTTATTTCTTTCTCAAGAGAGATATAAATATCTTTATACCCATCGATATTAAGTTTAAATCTTACTGGATAAATTTCTGTAAGAGTATTTTTCATATTAGGAGATGCGTCTTCAATATCCCTAATAAATCCCTGAATTCTCTTATTAAAATTATTTCTCATATGCGACATGAATCGAGACTATTCCATTAATTAGATTATAAAACTTACATTCATTGAAACCAGATTCTAAAATCATTTTTTTTAAACATTCTTGGTCTGGATGCATTCTGATTGATTCTGCAAGGTATTGATAACTATCTGAATCATTTGCAAGAACGGATCCTAGCTTTGGAAGAATATTAAATGAATACCAGTCATAGATTCTAGAAAACAGAGGGTTAGTTGGCTTTGAGAACTCAAGCACCAATAATTTCCCGCCTTTTTTGAGACATCTTTTCATTTCTTTTAGCCCTGCTTTTTTATCTGTAAAGTTTCTTAAGCCAAATCCAATTGTAATAGTATCAAATGAAGAATCTGCAAATGGAATAATTTCACCGCTTAATTGGCAAAAATGACAGTTTGAAGCAAAATTTTCATTGACTGCTCTATCTCTTCCTTCCGAGAGCATCTCCATATTTATATCCGTCATATAGATATCTGTCTCTGGATATTCTTTTGAGATAAGTTTAGCAATGTCGCCAGTACCTGAGGCTATATCTAGTATTCTGTCTTTTTGTGAAATACCTGCAAGTTCAACAAGAATTTTTTTCCACAATCTATGCAATCCTATAGACATAGCATCATTCATAATGTCATAATTTTCAGCGACAGAAGAAAAAACACCACCAACATAAGTGCTCTTATCTTTCTCGTCTACTTCTTTGAATCCAAAATGAGTTTTTTTAACCATTATCTTCACCATCCCTAAATTTAATGAAATTATTGTATCTGTTTTCGTTAATTTCTCCATCCAAAAGTTTACTTATCACTTCACATCCTTCATTCGCTATATGGTTGCAGTCTGAAAATTTACAATTTTTTGAGCATAAATATATTTCAGTAAAGCCTTCAATAATCTCATTGTTCGATAACCCTGAGATAGGAAGATCTCTTACACCTGGCGAGTCGATTATTTTTGTTTGATTATCAATTTCATATAGCGTTGATATTGAGGTTGTATGAACACCTTGGTTGTTTGAAAGCATATTGGTTTTAATATTCTTGCCAGTTATTTTTGTGGTAAGCGTTGACTTGCCGGCGCCTGAATTACCCACAAAAACTACGCACTTAGCTTTCAAATATTCCTTTAATTCTTCAGTGTTGATACTATTTTTTGCTGATAAGTTAATTATCTTAATGCCTAGGTTTTTATATACCTGTAACTTATTTTTGTAATTAGAGCTTTGATCAAGATCTGTTTTATTATTAATAATAAATGGGGTTATATTTGAAGAAATAGCAGTTACCAGCCATTTGTCGATAAACTCTGTACTTGTTGTTGGTTCAGGTGTAACTAATATGCCAACATGGGAAATATTTGCTGCAACGGCCTTAGATTTGATGCCCTCTCTTTTTTGAAGAAATGATGTCCTTGGTTCTTTCGAAATTATAATACCTCTGACTTCTTTGCTATCTTGGATTAACTCAAGATTGACAATATCACCAACAACAATATTTTTTATAGCTAAACATTTGATATCTTCACTATCCGTTCTAACAAGACAGCTATTTGAATAAAATTCTATTACTAAACCTGATTGAAGTTTTTCCATATAAAGCACAAAATACACTAAAGGAACAAATATAAAAAGTTATGAAAAGTTTACAGTCAAAAGATAATCTAATATGGATAGACTTGGAAATGACAGGCCTAGATCCTGAGAAAGAAAAAATTATTGAAATAGCTACCTTAATCACCGATTCTCAGTTGAATATTCTTGCCGAGGGGCCTAACTTAATTATCAATCAACCTAAAGCTCTTTTAGACAAAATGGATGAGTGGAATCAAAATCAGCATGGGTCTTCTGGTCTAATAGACGCTGTTAAAAAGAGTGTTATCACTCAACAAATGGCCGAGATAGAGACCTTAGAATTTATCTCAAAATACGTTGGGCAAAAAAAATCACCAATGTGTGGAAACACCGTGTCCCATGACAGAAGGTTTTTAATTAAATATATGCCAAGGCTAGAATCATATTTTAATTACAGACATATAGATGTTTCTTCTTTTAAAGAAGCCGCAGTAAGATGGATGAATGAGGCCCAAGTTTATGAGAAACAAGGCTCTCATAGGGCAATGGGTGATATTAAAGATTCAGTAGCTGAATTAAAATTCTATAAACACCTATTCTTACCCGAAGGCTAGTCTTTACTATTTATTGGTTGAATATTTAAAGGAAATGGGCTTACTTGGCCTTTATTTTTCTTTATCTTCGATTCTCCAGATTCATTTACCTCGTCAATGCGGATAATCGCATTCATAGGTATATAACTTCTTTGGACTTCTGAAAATTCATTTTTAAGTTTTTCTGATGTTGGGTCAACAACTAGTTGTTTATCTTTTTTGAATATATAATCTTCAACCTCAATGAATCCATACATCTCACTTTGATATATCTGTTTTGCAAAAACCTCGTAGATCTCACCAAGCTGAATAAAAATTATCTTGTAAACGCTATTTATTTTCATAATACTTAATTATATGGGAACGAAACTTTATATTAAAACTTATGGATGTCAAATGAATGAGTATGACTCTGACAAGACAGTTGATATTCTAAAAGAAAAAAAAGGCGTAGAGCTGACAAATGATGTTAACGAAGCGGATATTGTTCTCCTTAACACATGTTCTATAAGAGATAAGGCTGAAGCTAAGGTTTACTCAGAGCTTGGAAGATTAAACAAACTAAAGAAAAAAAACCCAAATTTAAAAATAGGTGTTGGAGGTTGTGTTGCAACCCAAGAAGGTATAAATATTCAAAAAAGAGCTCCTTATGTAGACCTTATATATGGTCCGCAAACTCTTCATAGAGTTTCTGATCTTCTAGACATTGATAAAGCAAAAGGGATAAAAGCAATAGATATAACATTTCCTATAGAAGAAAAGTTTGACTCATTGCCAGAGCCCACATCATCAGGTCCATCAAGTTTTGTAGCCATAATGGAGGGGTGCTCGAAATATTGCTCATTTTGTGTTGTTCCCTATACAAGAGGGGATGAGGTTAGTAGAAAACCAGAGCAAATTTTTGATGAGGTTGCAAGACTTGCAGAGCAGGGTGTTTCTGAAATCACATTTATAGGTCAAAATGTTAATTCCTATAAGATGCCATACAAGGATAGAATTTTAAGGCTTTCTGATCTAATTGAGATAGTTAGTCATATAGATGGAGTTGAAAGAATAAGATATACAACATCTCATCCATTGGATATGACAGATGATCTTATAGAGGTTTATCAATTTGTTCCGCAGCTGGTAAGTCAGCTCCATCTTCCAGTGCAATCAGGGTCAAATAAAATTTTAGAAAAAATGAAGCGTAACTATACAGTTGATGTATTTTTAGAATCCGTTGCTCGTATTAAAAAATATAGACCTGATTTAAGAGTCTCATCAGATTTTATTGTGGGATTCCCTGGAGAAACTGACAAAGATTTTATGGATACCATGAGTCTTGTTGATAATATTAAGTTTGATTCATCATTTAGTTTTATTTACTCAAAAAGACCTGGAACCCCAGCATCAAAACTAGAAGACAATACTCCATTGGAAGAAAAGAAGGAGAGATTAAGACTCTTACAAGATAAACTTAACAAACACCATAGAGAACATAGCAATGAAATGGTTGGATCAATCCAAAGATGCCTTGTTACAGGTCTCTCTAAAAAAAGTGCGAACCAACTCCAGGCAAGGACAGAATGCAATCGCGTTGTAAATTTTGACTTCCAAAATATAAGTTTTATAGGTAAATTAGTAGATATAAACATTGAAGAAGCACTATCATTTTCTTTATTAGGATCATTGCATAACTCAAGAGGTCAAAATTAACTTTTAATGCAAGAAACAAAAAGCTCCATTAAAAATATTTCATTAGAACCATCTAGCGCAGAGAGAATCGCATTATTTGTGGGAGAGCTTAATGGAAACCTTAAGCTAATTGAAAAAACATTCTCCGTTAAAATTTTTCATAAGGGCGACAAAATCAATGTTACTGGAAACGAAAAAGATATAAAGCATGCCTCAGACGCAATTCTAGATTTGTACAACCTAACAAAGAAAAATATTGAAATTAGTAAAGAGGCAGTTCATCTCACCATTCAATCTCATCTAAACCTTAGCCTAGCAAAGGCGAGTAATGAAAAGGCAAATTTATCTGAAATTCAAATAAAAACTCCAAAAAAAATAATTAGGCCAAGAGGAAAAAATCAACAAGACTATATAAAAAACATAAATAAATACGAGCTGAATTTTGGCATTGGTCCTGCTGGAACTGGGAAAACTTATTTAGCAGTTGCAGCTGCGGTTGATGCATTTTTGAATGACAAGGTTGAGAGAATAATCTTAATAAGACCGGCAGTAGAGGCAGGTGAGAAGCTAGGATTTCTTCCTGGAGACTTATCTCAAAAGGTAGATCCATATTTAAGGCCCCTTTATGACGCTCTTTATGAAATGCTTGGCATAGAAAGGGTAACAAAATTGATAGAGAAAGAAGCTATTGAGGTTGCGCCTCTGGCCTACTTAAGGGGCAGAACTTTAAACAACTCATTTATCATTATGGATGAGAGCCAAAATACGACTGTAGACCAAATGAAGATGGTTCTCACAAGAATGGGCTTTGGATCTTATGCCGTTATTAATGGCGACCTAACTCAGGTTGATCTCCCTAAACATATAAATTCTGGTTTAGAGCAAGTGATCCAAGTTCTTGAAAAAACAAATGGCATTGGGATGACACATTTTTCATCACATGACGTTGTGAGACATCCATTGGTAAGAAAGATAGTTGATGCTTATAAAAAATTTGAACAAAATATATAGAAATGACTCTAGATGTATTTATAGACGATGAGTTCCCAATACCTGAGGATTTAATAACAACCTTAAAAGCCGCGGCTGATTTAACTCTTAATGAGGAGAGTGCTAGTAACGGCATTGTAAACCTTAGGATTCTTGGAGATAGCGAAATGCAGCAACTCAATAAAGAATTCAGAAATAAAGATAAAACCACCAATGTTCTATCCTTTACAAATAATGATATATCTAAAGAGGTAACTAAAAATATTGGTGATATAGCCATAAGCTATGACTATGTATTATGTGAAGCCAAAGAAAATGGAAAATCTTTTTCTGACCATATCATTCACATGTTGGTTCATGGGATATATCATATATTAGGATATGATCATGAAGATGATGCCTCAGCAAAGATTATGGAATCTAAAGAGATAGATATACTTGCACAATTAAATATTAATAACCCTTATAACTAAATGAATCAAAAATTAGACAGCGACGACAACCACCCTCCTTCGGGATTTTTTCTTAAAATTAAAAAATTCTTTAAAAATCCATTTTTTATAAAAACACAATCAGTTTCAGAAGTAACAGACTTTCTTAAGGATGCTGCTGATTTAAATATTATTGACAAGGAAGCCGAATCAATTGCCTCGAAAGCTATAAGATTAGGGTCTATCACAGTTAAAGAGATTATGGTCCCAAGGGTTGATATGGTAACTGTGAGTTTGGATATGAATACTGATGAAATTATAGAAAGAATTATAGAATCAGGCCATTCAAGATATCCTGTTTTGGGTGGAGACAGGGATGAGGTAAGTGGAATTTTGCTAGCAAAAGACATTTTGCCTAAACTTGTTGGAGAAAGATCTAATTTTGAACTTTTAGAGATGTTAAGAGAGTCTAAAATCGTCCCTGAAACTAAAAAAGCTGATTCTTTGCTCGAAGAGTTTAAAAAGGATAGGTCTCATTTAGCAATTGTTATAGATGAATATGGAACAATCTGTGGACTTGTCACTATTGAAGACATCTTAGAAGAACTTGTTGGTGAAATAGAAGATGAGCATGATGTAGACGAAGAAGAGATTATAGAAAATATAGATGGTTCTTTTTCAGCAGATCCAAAAGTAGAAATTGAAGAATTTACTCAATATTTTAATTTAAAAATAGATCCACTTATCATAGATGCAGAAACTCTTGGAGGCTTAGTTATTAATGAACTTGGAGTTCTTCCTAAAGTTGGTGATGTGGTGAGTATAGAAAATTTAGATATAAAAGTTACACACGCAGATGGTAGAAAAGTCACTAAAGTTTTAATAATTAAAAATCGATGAAGTTAAAGGAATATTTTACTCCATTTTTTTTTGGCTTCATTGGAATATTTGCATTTGCACCCTTTTCTTTTAAGCCTGTAATAATTCTTTCATATGCTTATTTAATAAAAGAATTGTCCTTTAAATTATCGTCTACTAGACAGCTAATAATGTGGTCGATTGGACACTGGGGATTTGGAATGTCTTGGTTAATAGTGAGTGTTTACTACTATGGAGAAACAAGTATAGCTGTATCATTAATAATATTTTTTTTACTAATATTAATCTTAACTTTATTTTTTTCGCTACCATTACTTGTTATCAGAACAAATTTTTTTCAGGATCTCAGGCACACTAGCTTAAAGTACATACTGTTAGTTATTAGTTTGTTTGTGTTGAACGAGTTGAGTATGTACTACCTGCTTAATGGTGTTCCTTGGCTTATTCCAGGCGTTGTATTCTTAGATACATTTACGCAAAATATCTATCCTCTATTCGGAGTTGCCGGCGCTTCTATAATTATTTACCTTTGCTCCACCCTTCTTGCCATGAGCTGGAATAAAAATAAAAAAAATCTATTTATTTTATCTTTGATAAGCCTTTTATTTTTTATACCAAATTTTTACAAAAGGGCCTCTATTGGCGAGCAGATAAATATCTCCATAGTTCAGCCTTCATCTGACCCCTTTTTGAAATATACAAATAACTATAAATTAGAAATAGAAGCCAATTTAAAAGAATTAATAAATTTAGCATCCCCAGCATCAAGCTTAATAGTATTGCCCGAAGCCGAACTCCCATATGCATATAAAAGTGCTAACTTTAAAAAGTTTGAAAGTGATATAAATACTGATCAAACGATTATTGGAGGAGTTTGGCATATAAGTGAGGGTAATTTATACAATTCAATGGTAAATTTTCAATCACAGCAAATATATAATAAAGTTCACTTAGTTCCTTTTGGTGAATATATACCCTTCATATCTTCTTTAAGGGGTCTGATTTCATTCTTTGATATGCCAATGTCAGATGTATTTAAAGGTAAATCAAATCAAAAACCAATGGTATTTGATACCCAATCTCTAAAAAAGATGGCTCCATTGATATGTTTTGATATTGCATTTGGCAATACTGTTAGAAAAAGCAACATAAGTTCATTATTCATGGTCAATATCAGCAATGATACATGGTTTGGGAAATCCATAGGACCATATCAACATCTTGATATTGCCAGAGTAAGAACAATAGAAAATAATAAGTGGATGATTAGGGCAACTAATGATGGCTTTTCTGCATTGATAGATAATAATGGAACAATTGTTGATAAATTAGAAAAGGGAGTAACTGACGTCCTTGATGGCTCAATAATGCTGCTTGATAAAAGAACAATCTATAGTCAATATGGCTACTACCTGCCGTATGTACTGGCTCTCTTCATATTATTAATTTCAGTTATAATAAGATTATGTTTAAAAAAGCAATATTAGTCATATTCATGTCTTATCAACATTTTTGCTGAGAACAATCTAACTATTGAGATCGATATTTCAAAACAAAGACTTTTTTTATTAGATAATATGGAAATTGTTAGATCGTATCCTATATCCTCCTCTAAATATGGAGAAGGCAGTACTCAAAACTCCTTTAAAACACCTTTAGGAAATCACGTTATCAAAGAGATGATAGGAAACAATGCTATTAAAAATACCATTTTTACATCTAGAATAAATACTAAGAGACAGGCTGAGATCATCCACGATGAGGCTAACCAACTCAGATAATGACTATGTTACAACCAGAATAATGTGGTTAGATGGCCAGGAAGAGGGCAAAAATAAAGGGAAGGGCGTTGATTCATACAAAAGGTACATCTATATTCATGGGACGCATGAAGAGGGCCTAATTGGACAAAAAGCATCACATGGATGCATCAGAATGTTCAACTCTGATGTAATAGAGCTGTTCAATGATGTAAAAAAAGGGACAAAAGTCTATATTAAAGCCTAATATCCCCTATAAATTTAAAAGTTATTAGCAACAGACGACATCGCAAAATTCAATTTTTCTTTCCTATCCTCTATGGCAGGGGCATCACCAAGCTTTTCGCCATTATTTGCAAGCTTTATTAGCAGCTGACTAGGTTTATATACATCGCTACCTGTTTTTTCTGCATATTCTTCTAATTTTTTAACCACAACATCTAATCCCATTGCATTAGCGTGATGCATTGGGCCGCCTCTCCATATTGGAAATCCGTAGCCGTTAATATAAACAACATCTAAATCAGCGGCTTTTTGTGCAACTCCCTCAGAAAGAATATCAGCACCTTCGTTAATTAATGCCAAAATACATCTCTCTACAATCTCAACATCGGATATATCTCTTCTAGTGAACCCATTCTCAGATGATATTTTTTCATATGTTTCTTCATTTTCAGGGGCAGGGTTTGGAGCTCTGGATCCTTCATTATAATTGTAATAGCCCTTTGCATTTTTTTGACCAAACCTATCATTATCACAAAGACTATCTCCAATTTTTGCATGAAGTGGTGATTCTTTACCACCTAATTTTCTTGCTCTCCAACCAAGGTCTAACCCAACTAAATCCATCATCCTAAATGGACCCATATTTAATCCAAATGACTCTAAAGCCTGATCAACTTGATGGGGAAGGGCGCCTTCTAAAAGTAGCATATTCGCCTGAGCTGTATATCCAAAGAGCATTCTGTTTCCTATAAAGCCTGGAGCATTTAAAGAAACCACAGCGGTCTTTTTAATCTTCTTACCCACAGACATTATTGTGGCAAGTGTTTCGTTGGAAGTCTGCTCTCCTCTTACAACCTCAAGCAACCTCATAATGTTCGCTGGACTAAAAAAGTGAGTACCCACTACCAATTCAGGCCTACTAGTTACTGAAGCAATAGCATCTATATCTAAACCTGATGTGTTACTCGCAAGGATAGCTCCTGGCTTAACATGCTTATCTAAGGTTTTAAATATATCCATTTTTAGATCGAGGTTTTCATAAACAGCTTCTATTGCAATATCACAATCATGCAAATCTTTATAATCAAGACTTGAGCTAATTAATCCAAATACAGCATCTTTTTGCTCAGAAGTTAGCTTTCCTCTACCAACCATAAAGTCATAATTCTTTTCGATTACTGACATTCCTCTTTTTAAGTTATCTGCATCTTGATCAATAATATGAACTGGAATTCCAGCATTTGCAAAACACATTGCTATACCACCACCCATTGTTCCTGAACCAATTATTCCTGCTTTTTTGATATCCATAACAGGAGTTTCTTTTGGGACATCTGCAATTTTAGATGCAGCTCTTTCGCCAAAGAATATATGAATCATTGCTTCACGTTGCGGGTGAAGAAGACATTCCATGAAATATTCTGCTTCTTTTTTAAGGCCTTCATCAAAATCATCACAATTTATAGCCGCTTCAACACATTTAATTATCTGACCAGGTGCAAATTGTCCTTTTCTTGTTTTGGCTGCCATAGCCTGCGCCTCTACTAAAACGTTCTCAGATCCTCTAGCTTCGATTACTTTGTCATTCATATTTCTAACAAGTGGGTGATCGCTAGTGTTTGCAGCCTTTTCTTTAATAAAGGCTATTGAGTCTTCAATAATATTTTCTGAAATTGAGTCAATAATCCCAAGAGATAAAGCCTTTTTGGCAGGCACATGTGCTCCAGAAAGCATTATTTTAAGCGCTTCAGCAGGCCCAGTAAGTCTAGGGAGTCTTTGAGTACCACCAGCACCAGGTAAAAGGCCTAAATGGACCTCTGGAAGCCCAACAAATGCGCTTGGAGAGGCTATCCTGTAGTTACAACATAATGCAGTCTCTAAACCACCTCCTAGTGCAAGGCCGTTAATTGCTGCTACCACAGGCTTAGAACAAAATTCAAGATTTTTAAAGACAGTATGAAGACCGTGGCCATCACCTTCTCCACCAAATTCAGAAATATCAGCCCCAGCAATAAAAGCTCTTCCTTTACCGGTTACAACCACGCCAACAACATTAGTGTCTGCTTCGGCATTAGCTATGCCTTCAAATAAGCCTGCTCTAACACCATCACTTAATGGATTTACTGGAGGATTATCTACTGTTAATACGGCAACCCCATCCCTTACTTCATAATGAACTGTTCCTTTCAATTTTATCTCCGTTTTAAATTTAGACATGCATTATACATAATATATAGCAGTATTAGATGCGATTTCTTGCACAAGGAATCACAATTATTAAATATATTAAAATATCTTTATAAAAAGTATTGATAATTAATTATAAATATATATAATAATGTGAGTCAGCACTCCTCTCCCCCTATTAGTTTGCTGACACTCTGAAACATATGGAGGGCTCAGTCCCTCCATTTTTATTAAATTTAAGGTTTTTTATGAAAAAATATCAGGAAATATTTGAAACAGTCATTTTGGCTAGCTTTTTTGTAATATCGGTAATGGCTATAGCTCCAATAACTTAATACTAATATATAATTATTATATGAATAAATTTTATATATTTGGCTTATTGTTTTTTACACTAAATGCATTTTCTTGCTCAGATCTTCTGGACACTGACATGAGAGTTCTTGACTCCGCTGAGTCAAGAAACTTTTGCGAGTTTGAAGGAAAAGCTTTACTAGTTGTGAATGTTGCAAGTAGATGTGGTTACACTTACCAATATGCTGGCCTTCAAAAGTTGTATGAAAGCTACAAAGATGATGATTTTCTAGTAATTGGAATTCCATCTAGAGATTTTCTTCAAGAATACTCTGATGAAAGCGATGTTGCAGAATTTTGTTCTACAGAATACGGTGTTGAATTTCCTATGTTCTCAACTGCTAAAGTCAAAGGAAAAAAAGCACACCCATTTTATAAAAAACTTATTGCAGAGTCAGGTTATACGCCCTCATGGAACTTTAATAAATACTTAATCTCAAAAGAGGGTAAGGTTGTATCCACATATGGATCAAAGGTAAAGCCTGATTCAAAAGAGCTCATATCAGCTATTGAAGATTTGCTGTAAAATTATTACTTAGAAACTAATACAGTTTTAGGTTTGTTTGCTGCAAATATTCCATTATCTACCACTCCAGGAATATTATTAATCAAAGCTTCCAGTGCAGCGGGGTTTGAAATATCCATATTAGAGATATCTAAAATATGATTACCTTGGTCTGTTATAAATCCAGTTCTATATGTCGGTATTCCACCCATCGAGATTATTTTTCTTGCAACAAGGCTCCTACTTTCAGGTATCACCTCTATAGGCAGTGGAAAAGCTCCCAAGAGATTAACCATCTTTGACTGATCAACTATACATATAAACTCGTTAGAAGCAGAAGCTACTATCTTTTCTCTAGTATGTGCGCCACCACCACCTTTAATAAGACAATTTTCAGGAGACACCTCATCTGCACCATCTATGTAATAAGCTATATCAATTACATCATTAAGGTTAAAGACTTCGATCCCATTTTCATTTAATAATATTGATGAAGCATCTGAGCTAGAAACAGCTCCAGCAAATTTGTGCCTATATTCCTTCAGTTGTTCTATAAAAAAATTAACTGTTGAACCGGTTCCAATGCCTAAGATCATCTCTGGATGAAGATTATTTTTAATATATTCTATAGCTTGTTTAGCAACATTTATCTTTGAGCCACTCATAGAGTTATAATACAAGAAAATATAGGTAGTTAATTATTTTGAGACTAAAAATTAAAAAAACAGGTTCTTTTAAGAATTCCCAGAAGTACCTAAAACTTATTCCTGATGCATCTGTTTATGACGTAGCATTAAAATCACCTATAACATTTGCTCCAAATATTTCTTCAAAGCTGGGGAATAAAGTTTTCTTAAAAAGAGAGGATCTGCAGCCTATATTTTCTTTTAAAAACAGAGGAGCGTATAACAAGATTGTAAATTTAACGGATGCTGAAAAGAAGAGGGGAGTTATTGCTGCATCAGCAGGAAATCATGCTCAAGGAGTAGCCAGTGCATGTAAAAAACTAAAAATTAATTGCCTAATTGTTATGCCAATAACAACTCCAGAAATAAAAATAAAAGATGTAAAAAGATTTGGAGCCAAAATACTCCAGCATGGGGACAATGTAGATGCAGCTTTAAAAGAGGCACTGTCTATTGCAAAGAAAAAAAAATTGTCTTTTGTTCATCCTTTTGACGACCCTCTAACAATTGCTGGCCAAGGGACTATAGGTCAAGAAATTCTTGAAGATCAAAATCATTTTGATGTTGTTTTTGTTCCAGTGGGAGGAGGAGGTATTCTAGCTGGTGTGTCTGCCTGGATAGCACAGAATAATAAGAAAATAAAAATTGTTGGTGTTGAGGTTGAGGATTCTGCATGTCTTGCTGAGGCAGTAAAAGCTAATAAAAGAGTTACTTTAAAAGAAGTGGGCCTCTTTGCTGATGGAGTGGCGGTATCAAGGGTTGGAAAAAATAATTTTGATGTTATTAAAGAGTGCGTAGATGAAGTCATTACAGTTAGTGTTGATGAAGTCTGCACCGCAGTAAAAGATATCTTTGAAGATACAAGAGTTCTGTCAGAACCTGCTGGGGCATTAGCACTTGCAGGGTTAAAAGCCTACGCAAGAAAAGTTAAAAATAAAAAACTTATTGCTATAAGTTCTGGCGCTAATGTAAATTTCCAAAGACTTAATTTTATTGTTGAGCGATCAGAGATTGGTGAAAATAGAGAAAAAATATTAAGTATCAAAATCCCAGAGATACCTGGAAGTTTTCTTAAGCTCTCAAGGATGTTTGGCAGCTCTCAAGTTACAGAGTTTAACTACAGGAAATCTAGCTTAAGTGATGCATATGTTTTAGTTGGTGTTAGAACTAAAACTGAAAAATCATTTGAAACCTTAAAGTCCAAATTAAAAAAAGCAGGCTTCAAATTTAGCGACTTTACTCGAAATGAAATATCCAATGATCATCTAAGACATATGGTTGGTGGCAGGAATAGTGACTCAGACTCTCATAACAATGAAAGAATATTTAGGGGAGAGTTTCCTGAGAAGCCAGGTGCGCTGTTAAATTTTCTAGAGAAATTTGGAAATAAATGGAATATTTCCTTATTTCATTACAGGAATCTAGGCTCAGCTTTTGGAAAGATATTAATTGGCATCGAGAGTAAGGATAAAGATAAGCTAATAAATCATTTAAATAAGTCAGGAACTATTTTTACAGAAGAAACCTCCAACAAGGCATACAAAGATTTTTTAAAATAAAAGATTAATACTTTAATCTAAATTTAATTGAAAAAAGCTCATCGCTAGGATTTTCCCATGGTTCTTTGAACAACTCGGATTGAGATCTATCGTCTTCCTCGTCGTAAATTCTCCCACCTTTAGAATAGACTAAAAATAGATATGACAAAGGAGCGAGCTCATATTTATATCTAATTTGGAACGAAGCTACGCCAGTATTGAACTCATTAACAACATTATTTCCTTTATAAAGGTATCCATTAGCATCTGAAAAAATACTAATAGGATTTTTTGCTTTCAAAGCAACAAATTGACTCTTAAGTCTGATCTCATGTTTATTATTTCTAAACCAATTTAGATCAAAAGATAAGGTATCTTGTCTTGAATCATATGAGGCAAGATTATTATTATCCTGCCATATCAGCCATTCATTTTCCTTTCTTATCCTATATTGCGCATTAATTCTTAAGTTATCATTTGGAAATATTGAACCTGCTATCTTGTAAAACTTTCGACCATACCCATTCGAATCCCACTGATTATCTTTCTCTCCCTTAAAGAAGCTAACTCTCCAGTCATATGTCCAGAATGAATAGTTCTTTGCCTCAAAGTCTGCTGTAATACCTATTCTTCTTTTTGATTTGATAAAAGGATAGGCTTCATTTTTTCTTGTGATAGTTGTATTTTTCCCAGAAGATCTAAAATTAAAATCTAATTGAAATTTAGAGTTGTCCTTAAAACTAAAAGAATTTTTTTGATCTATGCCTATTGGATTTGAATTACCAGTTGTGTCAGCATCATAATTTAGGTCAATTCCATAATCTATTTGTTTTAATATCGAGCTATTATCAAATTCATTTATTTTTTTATTTCCTCCAATACCAGCATGAATCCAGTCCCTTCTTTGCAGATAACCAAAGTCATTCAACTCGAAGTCGTCTTCAAAATAAAGAAGGCTTCCACTTATGTTAGATAGTTTATTTGGAAGATATGTAAACTGAGCCCTATACCCAAGCCCATTTTTACCATTTTTTTCTGAGGCTAACAGGTCTGAATATGTAATTAATTTTTTTGAACGAATATTGACGTAATCAATAACATTGACTGTTGATGATTCGCCTGTCATTTCATTCTCAACATTCGTTACCATGAAGCCCAACGTTTTATTTCCAAGCTTTGTTCTGGATCGAAGAGCATAATAGTCTCTTCCAGCTGAAAAGGCTTCATCAGCCTCACTTGCTACGAATACTCCAAATTCATTATTATTACTTTTTTGAGTAAGTCTTAATGCAAAATCAATATCAGAATAGTTTTTTTTAGCTGCCTCGCAACCGTCTTCATTACTTTCTTCTGAGCAATTATAGCTGGGAGCAGCTCCAATCCTCCGCGTGTTTATAACCGAGTATCTATCATAATTACTAATATTAAACAGTGATTGGTTTTCATTGAAAAATGCTCTTTTTTCTGAGTAAAAAGTTTCTTGAGCAGAAAAGTTAATAACCACATCGTCACTCTCAGCTTGCCCAAAATCTGGATTGATAGCTAGATTTATTTGACGACCTTTTCCAGTGCTATAAAAGATTTCAGCCCCAATATCTGATCTTTCTTGGTTTGTAACTGAATTTTTATTTGAAGATATATATGGAAAAAAAGTTAGCTTAGATTTTGTATAGTTTTGTATTTCTAGGCTATCTAACTCTTGAAAGTAGTCATTTCTACTAGCCATTGTTCCGGCACTGCTCACCCATGACTGATTTTCGGCACTATAACGTAATGCGGTGTAATTAATTTTTCTTATATCGCTATCAGGCTGTCTCATTAACGTTACATCCCAAGGAATAAAAAACTCAGAGATCCAATACCCGTCAAATTTTTGTGTTTTTGCAATCCAATTTCCATCCCAGTCTGTCTTAAAGTCTCCTGCTTGCGTTTTTATGGCATCGAAAAGCGAGTCCCCAAGATTTATAGCAAGAATGAAAGCTTTGTTGCCATCACCATCAAAGTCTATATTTATAGAGTTTTTATCGCTAAGTGAATTTATTTGATCTCTAAGCGTCTTTCTGGAGAACATAGAATCATTACTTTGAAAATTCTTAAATCCAACATATATACCATCCTTATTTGAGAAAATTAAAGCCGTTGTAAGAAGTTCATTTTTCTTAAGAGTGAAAGGAGATGTTTCGTAAAAATCTGTAATTTCAAATGCATTATTCCACTCAGGCTCATCAAGAGAGCCATCAATAACAATTGAGTTTGACCAAATCAGCGTGGAGGCAAGTAAAAGCGATAATGAGGCTAAAGTTATTTTCATATAGATTTAATTTAGATTATCTTAATCTATGAAGGGTAGGAAATCATCTGATTGTTTTCAGAAAAAACATAATCATATTTAAGGTCATGTTTTTCTCCAAAATGCATATTACAAATCTGGTATTGATAACACAACCCAACCAGTAGAGGTCTTGATACCTCCTCATTTATAGAACCAATAATTCTATCGAAATATCCAGAGCCATAGCCAAGCCTGTATCCATTTAGATCAACTCCTGCCATAGGAATAAACATTAAATCAATTTCATTTATGTTGACATAATCTTCACTTTTAACCTCTTTGATTCCAAATTGATTTATAAAGAAGTTAGGCTGCTCATCCAGCAAATTAAAAGCCATCATTTCGTCATCAATTACTTTTGGAATATAAATATTCTTTTTAAGTTTAGTAAAAGCTTGAATTAACAAATTTGTATTGACTTCATTTCGAAAAGGAAAATATAAGGCAATGTTTTGCATTTCATGAGTATTGATTTTTTCTAATACATTTTCTTGGATTAAAAAACTTATATTGCTCTTAGATGAATCAGAAATAGACTGCCCCTGCTCAAAGAGTGATTTTCGTATTTTATTTTTCACCATAAATTGTGCCGAGGCTAACAAACCAAATCACCGCCATGTGCTATACCTGAACCGATGGGTCAGGTGGTGAATTTCATAACAAATCAGGCTTCCCTGTAAAGGTACTGCGCAACAATGCTAGAGGAATATCACCTATTTAATTGTATCGGTTCAAATTTATTAACACATTAGCGTATGAACCAGAATGCAGTTAATTATAAAATATATAGGTATTAAGTAAAAGTTAATTTTTAGAGAGCAGACTCTATTTTTTGTATTAGCTTTTCGATATCTTTATTATTTAAAGAAGAGTCAGTATTCTCGGTTGGCTTGGATAAAAGCTTACTAGCCATAGTTAGACCAGCTATCACCAAAGCATTATTCTTATCACTGATGCCATCAAGCTCATCATTTAATAATTTTGCAGCTCTAATGAGTTGGTCTTTCTCTTCTGGCGGACAGGCTAACGTCAGATCTCGGCCAAAAATTCTTAAAGATAGCGTTTCCATTTCTGACATTATTTTTTGAGTTTAGTTATTTCTTTATTTAGTATGAGCTTATCTTTTTTCCAGTCTCTTTCCCTTTGCACATAAGAATCTATTATTCCTTTTTGTTCATCAAATCTTTTTATTAAAAGATCTACCTTATCCTCTAGCTCAAATAATGATGATTTTTTTTCTTCTGACATTGTATAAGTTTAATTGTACTAGAATGAATTGGAAAGTTTCTTTAATAAAAGAGTAAAATAAAGCATGGAAAAAATAATTTTTAAAAACAGAAGAGATTCACTTATAAAACACCTACCTAAGAATTCAGCCTTAATTGTCCCCGGTGCAGATTTGCAATATAGAAACGCTGACTCATCTTATAATTTAAGACAGGAAAGTAGCTTCTACTATCTGTCTGGCTTCTGTGAGCCCTCTTCTCTAATGGTTTTAGTTAATAATGGACAGAGCATTGATTCAATAATCTTTGTCCCTGAAAAAGATAAACTTAAAGAAATCTGGGATGGCTATCGAGCTGGCCCTGAGGGCGCAATAAATGATTTTCTTTTTGATCAGGCTTTTGAAAATAATAAATCAGATGCTTTAATACCCGAAATCCTTCAAGGGCTAGAAAAAGTTTTTTATTCAATAGGAAAGAAAAATGGCTTTGATCAGAAAGTAATTGACTGGACATGCTCAGCAAATTCTAAAGATAGGCACAGCAAATCAATTGATATTATTGATGGCTCTTCGATGGTAGGAAATTTAAGACTTATTAAAGATAAGCATGAAATCGATATTATGAAGAGAGCTTGTGAAATTTCAGCTGAATCATATATTGAGGTCATGAAATCTATAAAGCCTGGCGACAATGAGCAGGAAATAGAGGCGCTATTTTTATATGAGTTCGCAAAAAGAGGAGGCAGGTTTCCAGCTTACACTCCTATAGTTGCTGGAGGTGAGGGCGCTTGTGTATTGCATTATATTGAAAATGATAAAGAGCTAGCTGCATCAGATTTAATTTTGGTAGACGCAGGATGTGAATACAAAATGTATGCATCTGATATCACAAGAACCTTCCCGGTAAGTGGAAAATTTTCAGATGAACAACTACAAATTTATAATATTGTCCTCAAAGCCAATCTTGCTGCAATCGATGCTGTAAAAACTGGTAATAGCATAATGGAGCCTCAAATGGTTTCAGAAAAAGTAATTACTGAAGGTCTTGTAGAGTTGGGTATTCTATCTGGCGATGTTAATCAGCTTCATAAAAATGGTGCATTCAAGGACTTTTATATGCATAAAGTGGGCCATTGGCTTGGACTGGATGTTCATGATGTTGGTGATTACATGGAGGGTGATGAGTTTATGAAATTTAAGCCAGGCATGATTACTACAATCGAGCCAGGTATATATATCAGTAGCGCAATGGATGTAGATGACAAATGGAAAGGCATCGGCATAAGAATAGAGGACGACATCCTTGTAACAGATTCAGGCAATATTAATCTAACAGATAAAGTGCCATCTAATCCTCAAGAAATAGAATCATTGATGGCATAGACTATGGAAGTTCCAATTGTTATTTCTGGTGGAGGGATAATAGGTAATTATATTTCTCTTAGGCTTGAAAAAAATAATATTAAAACTGTTATTGTCGAAAAAGCTAGCAGTTTCTCAGCCCTAGACAAGGGTATAAGAACAGTCACTCTCAATGAGCATTCTATGCAAATGTTAAAAGATATTTGTAT
>CALSQM010000001.1 GCA_943788515.1 uncultured SAR86 cluster bacterium | reverse complement strand
GAACAATTCCTGTAAATTCAGTGCCTGAAGATAAAACAGATTCATATGTCATGCTTATATCAGCTGTGAATTCTGGGCTTTTAGCTAATGCATTACCTTTAACATTTTCTCTTAAACCGTAACGAAGATCTTCTTGTCCAAAAAAGTATTGATAGGCATCCACATTGTCTAGGACTTCATAATCAGACGATACTTCTGAGTCAAGAAAAGCTAAATTCATATCAAGACTTAGTGAATCTGTTAATAATGCTGTTAATTCAACCTCAAGACCAGTCATTGCAGATTCAGGTATATTTGCTACACCACCTCTGTATGGATCTGGATCAGTTGCTTGGAATTGAAGATTCTCATAGTCATAAGAAAATAAAGCTATGTTTGCTCTAGCCCTTCCATCTGCAAGATCAGTTTTTAAGCCAACTTCAATCGCTTCAATATTTTCACTTTCATAGGTTTGGAAAACCATAGCTGGAGCAACCGGTCTACCTGCAGCAATATCTTCTGCTTCGGTATAACCATATGTTAAATTACTTCCACCAGGCTTGAAGCCTTGAGAAAATGATAGGTAAGCCATAGTTCCATCAGATATATCAAACTCACCGACAACCTTTCCAGTGACCTTATCTACGTCCCCATCTGCCTCGAACACATCTACATTATAAAAGTTAGCTACGTTTGTACTAAAAGTATCTTCAGAGTAACGAAGTCCTGAAACTAGTCTAAAGTCCTCAGTAAAACTATACGTTGTTTGTGCATATAAAGAATAAGATTCTCTGCTTGGGAATGCATCGGTTACGAAATCCCACTCAGCATCAAATACAGCAAATCTTCCTGGTATGCCATAATCATGGTCATAACATGATCCTGATATTGCATTGGGGTTTGAGCACTCATAAAGAATATTTCCATCATTATTATTATCTCTATAACCTCTAATATGATTCTCTATATCATGCTCCATATAAAAAGCACCAACAGTCCAATCAAGTCCACCAAATAAAGGTTCGTTAGAAACTAGGTTGATTTCAAAGGTTTTAGTTTCGACTATAGATGATTCTGAATTGTATTCAGCTCTTTGATAAGTAGCATTTGATCCTAAGCCAGGTATTACTTTGACCGCATCACCAAAGTTATGTCTGTCATTATCTCTATCTACTGATATGTCATCCTCTTGTGTACTTGCCATTGCTTTTAGATTTGCAAATCCAAGATCTCTTTCATAGATAGCTCCAATCACTAAAGATGTTAAATCATGCTTTGATAATGAATCTTGATATAACTCTCTTGGATCAGAAGAAATATCATCCACACCCTTCATTGCAGAACCGTTTCTATCAACTTTAAAATATTGACCAAAAACTCTCAAAGATGAAAGGTCATCAATTTCTAGCAACCAATCACTTCTTAAACTTAGATTGCTAGCATCATCCAGATCCTGTCCTGTAACTAAATTCTTAGTAAAGCCATCTCTTTCAGTGATTGTTGCTGAAAATCTTGTAGCAAGCTTTTCATTTATAGGGATATTATTTGATGTTCTAAACTTGGTTAGGCCATATGTTCCAAGAGTAAAGTCAGCTTTTCCACCATATTCATCAGTTGTAGGTTTCTTACTAATTACGTTTATAGCTCCACCAGTTGAATTTTGTCCAAATAGTGTTCCTTGTGGGCCTCTTAAAACTTCAATACGATCAATATCAACAAAATCAGTCTGCAAAGAAAACGGAGATGCTATAAAAATCCCGTCCATATGAAATGCCACAGAAGGGGCTGCTATTGCATTCTGGTTGGTTTCGTTACCAACGCCTCTAATAGAGATAACAGTTTTATATCCCTCATTTTTAGCGACAGTAACACCAGGCACGATGCCACTTAAATCAACAAATGAAGTAATATTTTTTGAATCTAGATCAGAATCTGTTAATGCCGAAACAGATTGTGATATATCTTGAATGCTTTCACTTCTCTTTTCAGCAGTGACGATAACATCTTCGATATAATTCTGTTGAGCAAGAACTTGCTGGCCTGAAAAAATAGCAAATGTAATTAAAAAATACCTGTTTATAAAACGAGACGGTTTCATTATGTTTCCCCTGCATAATAGCTATTATGCAATTGTAAGTTAATATTAATAATTGACATGCAATCGCTATGCCAAATAAAAAATTAAATTGTTTTTTTATTGTTAATAAGTTTATAGTTTGTGTGCATTATCAATACTTAAAACACCTATGAATTCAATATTAGAAAATACATTCAAATTAAAGTCTAATAATACTACTTTTCAAAGAGAATTGTTGGCTGGTTTTACCACTTTTATCACAATGGCATATATTATTTTTGTTAATCCTCAGATGATGGCTTCGAGTGGTATGGATTATGGAGCTAGCTTTGTTGGAACTTGTCTTGCAGCAGCTTTAGCGTGTTTTGCAATGGGAATTTACTCTAATTGGCCTGTTGGCCTTGCTCCAGGCATGGGCTTAAATGCTTTTTTTACTTATACAGTTGTTGGCGAGATGGGCTACACATGGGAAGTTGCATTGGGTGCTGTATTTTTAGCAGGTATCTTGTTTGTAATAATGAGTGTTACCCCATTAAGAAGATGGATGTTGGATAGTATTCCCATGAACTTAAGGATAGCTATGGGTTCTGGTGTTGGTCTTTTTATAGGCTTTATTGGTCTAAAGAGCGGTGGAATAATAGTTGCCAATGATGCTACTTTTGTAAGTTTAGGTAATTTTATGAATATAGAAACCTTGCTTTCAGCAGTAGGTTTTTTACTTATTTCGGTTTTAGCCAATAGACAAGTTTCAGGAGCTATTATAATTGGTGTGCTTAGCGTCACATTATTGGGCGTTTTTTTTGATTTAGTTCAATTTCAGGGCGTTATTGCCTATCCTCCAAGTATCGCACCGATTTTTATTAAGTTAGATATTTTGGGGGCTTTAGACCTTGCAATGATCAGCGTCATAATCTCTTTTCTTTTTGTAAACTTATTTGATACTGCAGGGACTCTTTTGGGAGTGGCATCAAGAGCTAAATTAATTGACGAATCTGGAGAGATATTAAACCTAGATAAAGCCTTAAAAGCTGATAGTAGCTCAAGTGTCTTTGGTTCATTTTTTGGGTGTGCGCCAGTTACGAGTTATGTTGAAAGTTCTGCAGGAGTTGAGGCTGGTGGAAGAACTGGATTAACTGCTGTTGTAGTTGGATTTTTATTTTTAATTGCTATTTTCTTTTCTCCGCTTGCAGCAATTGTTCCAGCATACGCAACGTCTGGAGCTTTAATTTATGTTGCCATATTGATGCTTAGTGGAATGGAAAAGCTAGATTGGTCAGATTTAAGTGAGCTTTTACCTGCTCTTATTATGATAATTATGATTCCTTTAACATTCTCTATTGCCAACGGTATAGCTCTTGGTTTTATTGCGTATGTTGTGATGAAAATATCTTCGGGTGAAATAAGAAATATTTCATCAGGCGCATGGTTCTTGGCTGTTATTTTTTTGGCTAAGTTTATATTTTTGCCATAATAAATAAGTATTTAATTAGGCTAATTTAATTTTCTAGGTCCAGGAAAAAATCTATTTGTTTGTTGTTGGTATTCTTTGTAACCTGGTCTTTTTTGAGCAGAGTAGTATTCAGATGGAACTGCGCCAGTTGTATAAACCAAAGTTTTATACATAGCCCATGATGCATAAACTAAGCATGCAAGTGTTAGCCAGAGGCCGTCGTTAAAATTATTGCCCAATAGATTTATACTTAAAGGATCAATAGCAAGCAATGAAGGAATTGCTGCAATTAAGACACCATTCCATACCATCCACTCTGCAAAATAATTAGGATGCCTGCAAAACTTCCACAAGCCAACATTGCAAACTTGTTTTTGCTTACCTTCTTTTTTCATCTTTGTTAGAAAAGCTAGTTTTTGATAATCAGCAACAGACTCCATAGTGAAGGCTAGAATAAAAATCACTAAGCCAACTAATTCGATTAAGGAAAAGTTTTGAGAACCGTTTGAGGCTATTAAAAAAACTGGGAGTGCTAGAAAAGATGCATTTGCCAAACCTTGGGATATAGCATCAATCTGTAAAGCCAATGCAGTATTTTGTTTGCCCTCTTCCTTCCATAGAACACGTTGATATTGGTATCTTGGAAATTCTCTATCTAGCAGGCCTAGTTGCCACATTTTTAGGGCACCAAGACCCATACGCAGGCCAATCACTATAACCACCCCGCTAACAACTAAAGATCTTAACCAGTATCCATCGCTAAAAACAAAGCTTATTAATCCAAGTAATACCAGCCCCCAGGGCCAACCAATATCAACATAGCTCATTCGTCCTGTTTTCCAGATAGGTATACAAACTACAAAGGTAAAAAGAATAGCTTGTCCCAATGCATTTATAAGACCAATGGTATGGAATGCAGAAGTAGATAAAAGTATTAGTAATACAAAAATATATGGGTATAAAGGCCTAAAGTAATGCATAGTTATTTTGTTCCGGTTAATACAAGTGTACCTGGCCAATCTTTATTTTGATTTGCTCTCCATGAAGTTATATTTTGCAATCCAGACATTTTAAAAATATCTATCCATTCAGATTCTTTTAGCATGAGCATTGGCGTACCAACTTTTTCTTGCCAAGAATGTGAGTCTATATTCTCATAATAAAGATCTATGCCAGCTATAAATCTTCCGCCATCATTCAACCATGATTTTGCAATATTATTTATAACATCAGTAGGATTTTCTAAATAATATAAAACTTCCATAGAGTGAACAAGATCATATTTTTTTAATGAATGAAAAGTATTAATATCAGCAGTAAAATATTCCTCATCGCCCCCTCTTGAAATTGCCGCTTTGATCATCTGTTCGGCTCCATCGATCCCAACCGACTTATTGCATAAATTATGTTTAGCTATTTGCCTTACAACCCAGCCATTTCCGCAACCTAGGTCTAAAAAACTGAAATTGTCTCCAATATCGACTCTTTCTTGTAATGCAAAGTCGGTCATATTTTGAACAGAGATAGTATGCCCATTTTGCATACCAATATCCTTACCCTCTTCTAACCATTGTCCAAATACCTCAGTAGCACTTCTCATATTAAAATATTCTGGTTAACCCATCGTTATAGATATTTTTCCAAAATGTTTATTATCTATTTGATGTTGGAAAGCTGCTGCTAATTCAGATAAGTCAAAAGTATCACTTATCACTGGCTTAATGTCAGTTTTTTCTAAGTAATCAATCATAGCTAATTGAGAATCTTTATTTGCCATTGAAATGCCACTTAGCCTGATTTGTTTTAAAAATATCCTTGGTAATACAATCTCACTAGCAGACGGTCCACTCAAAACACCAATAAGAGCGATATGACCTCCTAGCTTTGCGGCTCTTACAGATTCTGCAAAAGTACCACCGCCACCGACTTCAATGACATGGTCAACCCCTTCATTATTGGTCTTAGCTAAAACCTCTTTGCCCCACTCAGGTGTTTCTTTGTAGTTTATAAGCTCATCAGCGCCTAAAGCTTTAAGTTTTTCTAATTTTTCTGCAGAAGATGAGGTTGCAATAACTTTTGCACCCATAGATTTAGCTAGTTGCAATGCAAAAATAGAAACCCCTCCAGTACCTTGAACCAAAACTGTTTCTCCAGCCTTAAGTTTGCCGTCATCAACCAATGCCCTCCAAGCAGTAAGGCCAGCACATGGCAAAGTAGCTGATTCTTTTAAATCAAAGTTACTGGGAGTTCTTGTAATAGCAGATGCCTTAATGGCAATACATTCTGTTGCATATCCGTCCTCATGATCTCCAATAAAACTTAATAGCTCATACTTAGGTGGACCGCTTTGCCAATTTGGAAAACATACACTCATTACGTGATCGCCAACTTTCCACTCAGTAACATCAGAGCCAACTTCTATTATTTCTCCTGCTGCATCCGATAAAGGGACCCTCTTATCCTCAGTTGGAATAGCTCCAAGAGCGACTAATAAATCATGATAATTTAAGCTACTTGCTGCTACTTTAATAAGAACTTCATCAGATTTTGGCATAGGCACATCAGCATCACAGACTGATATATTTTCTAAACCACCTGGTTTAATTAGTTGTATTTGTTTCATTTATATTTTCTCCTTTTATTAAAGCATATCAATTTTTTGATTAACTATATCTTTCAATAATGGACTTTCTGCAGACCTTGCAAAGGCCTCATCAATACCATTAAATCTTTCCTGATTCACTTGGCGGTAATTAGGGTGGGTAAAGATATATAACTCTCCATGATTAATAGCCTCAACAACTCTTTTACCAACAATAGAAACATCAATACCATCTTTCACCATCTGTTTTGTTTGTTTTGAAAAGCTGCTTTCATTTTCAATTTGATAGTTTTCTGATTTGTATTTATCCGGTCGATTTCTTTCAGAATCATATATGCGAGTTTGAACAAAAGCAGGACATAGAACAGATACACCAATACGTTTATCTTGTAGCTCTGCAGCCCAACTTTCAGACAAAGCAACTACAGCAGCCTTACTTGCTGTATAGGCTCCACTATATGGAACCCCGCCCATGCCTGCCATTGAAGATACATTTAAGATCCAACCACCTTCGCCATGATCCTTAATAAGAGGAGTCATTACCTTTGCGCCATAAACAACTCCCATTAGATTCACTCCAAGTGCCCATTGCCAGCCTTCAGTTTCTTGATTTTCTATAGGTCCTGAGTCGCCACCGACACCTGCATTATTAACAACTATATGAACCTTCCCAAATTTCTCTATTGCTTTATCAGCAACTGACTTCCATTGCATCTCATCAGCTACATCTAATAAAGCACCCAAGACAGGAATTCCTAATGATTCCAGTTCAGTAGTAGATTTGAGTAGATTCTTTTCATCAATATCAGCAAGAACTATATTCATCTTTTGCTCACCTAATGCTTTGGCAATAGATAGACCAATACCCTCAGCTCCTCCACTAATTACTGCAGTTCTTCCTTCAAACTTAAACATTTAAATATCTCCCTTTATTATCATGGAGTTTCTCCTAATTTTTTGTTATTTCTATATCCATCAAAAGCTATGTAAGTTTGAATCAGATTTGCTATTACAAAAGCATACAAATCAAAAAAAATAAAAATAGCCGCTCCTGAAAATCTACTAACTCCAGTAAGAGCATAGCCTTGCAATCTTTTTTCATGCTTTGTGGAGCTAACTAAATAAAGACTCATAATACTAAGGACTAAGACAGCCCACTGACCGTATTGTAAAAAGTTATCAAGCATTTTATTTCTCCCTTTTAGGACTACTTTTTTATTCAAGTAATGATTTTTTAGTACTAACATTGTAGTTAAAATAAAGACTATGTATATAATTAAGAAAGCTAATAACAACAGGGCAATATGAAAACAAAAGTTATTTTAAGTATATTATTTTTTTCTAGTACGGTGCTTTCAGGCTATAAATATGAAACTATCCTAGACAACTTAGATGATGCCTGGAGCATAGTGTTTTTAAGCGAAGATAAAGTTCTATATACTGAAATGCCTGGAAAATTAAAAATTGCTTCTTTATCAGATAAGTCTATAACTAATATTAATAATGTTCCTAGTGTTCAATATGGCGGTCAAGGAGGATTATCAGAGGTAATTCTTGACCCTGAATTTAAATCAAATAATATGATTTATTTCAGCTATTCAGCTAAAGATGCAAATGGAAAATCAACATTGTTTTTGTCATCAGCTGAACTTAGAGAAAATTCATTAATTAATTCAAAGATTATATTTGAAGCCAAGGCACCAAGAAGATCACCAGTTCATTTGGCTGCAAAAATTGCTTTTTTAGATGACGGCACTATTTTATTAGCTAGCGGTGATGGGTTTGACCATCGTGAACAAGCTCAAACCTTAGATAACCATTTTGGGAAAATTATAAGAATTAACAAAGATGGCTCCATACCATTAGACAACCCTTTTTTAGATACAAAGAATGCTCTTCCTGAAATCTATTCTTATGGTCACAGAAATATGCAAGGCTTGGTTGTAACCTCATCTGGAGATGTTTATGAGCATGAGCATGGCCCAAGAGGTGGTGATGAAATGAATCTTGTAGAGCCAGCATTAAATTATGGCTGGCCAGCTATTACATATGGGATAGACTATTCTGGTGCAATCATAAGCCCTTTTACAGAAAAAAATGGCATGGAACAGCCTCTACTTCATTGGACGCCATCCATTGCTCCTTCAGATATGATCTTTTATGAGGGTGATATATATCCTGAACTGAAGAATAGCTTTTTAGTAACAGCATTGGTTTCTAAAGATGTAAAAAAAGTTACTTTTATAGAGAAAAATAATATTCAGGAAAATCTATTTTCTGAATTAAATTCAAGATTAAGGAATATACAATCTTCTCCAAGTGGGGTAATTTATTTACTGACTGATGGGCCTAAAGGTAAATTAATTAAAGTTTTGCCTAAAGAATAATGAATATAGCAAAGTACCCATTTGCCATTTTATCTGCAGCATTATTTACAGTAATGTTGATTACCCCTATTTCATCGATATCAAATCTAATTTGGCTAGCATCTGCTGATATGCCTGTAGGGTTAATTACTTGGATTGAAGTCATTCTATTTGATTTTCAAAGACTGGGAATTGCGTTATATGCTGTAGTTATTATTGGTTTTGGTGTAGCCTTTTCAGTTGCTGGGTTAATTTCTAAATATAGTTCTTATAATGGGAAGTATCTATTTGCCATTGCGGGAGCAGCTGCCATTGGAATGGCATTATTTTTGATGGTTGAACTCTTATTTCAAACACAACTATTAGGCGGTAATAGAAGCATCATAGGTAAGATACTTCATTGTGTGGCTGGGTTTTTGGGAGGTTATTTCTTTTATTCTCTTGTTTCTGTAGAAAGAAGTTATACATTTATTATTAGGTTTTTAGGTATTTTATATGCCTATTTAATTCTAGGATCGCTACTTGAATGGATTTTTACACCAGTGAATGCAGCTGCTAATTTTGGTTTTGTATTAAATGATCTATCTAGTGCTGCTCAAAATGCTCTTCTAAGGGATTTCACATCATTTTTTCTAGCTATTTTCTTGTTTGCTATTATGGGGGTGGTCACCCTAAACCCAGCATGGTTTTTTTCAGCTTCAATTATACTTATTGGAGCAGCAATATTTAACTTAGTTGCTATCTATATTCATGGAACAGAATATAACCAGATATTTATTACTGAATTTATATTAGGTGGATGGCCAGCTATTTTAAGCTTAATTATTATCTTAAAAAAAGACAAAACTAAAAAATAAATTCTTGTAAATCCTGTATTTAATTAACTCACCCTAAAAAACATAGTCCTAATAAAAGCTACAGAACTCTGAACAAGAAAAAGTATCAAGCAAATAATATATATATTTGTGATGACTCATAAAAGTTATTAACTATCATTAATAACGACAGTACAAATATAGTTGAGAGAATCCCTGTTTGAAATAAATATAATTTAATTGGAAAAATATCTTTATGCCCTAAAGATCTAAGATGAAGCATTTTTCTGGGGAATATTATTAATCCTATTACTGAGTAAATACTCATAATCCAAAAACACATTAGCCAAGCAGTTTCAAAATTTTCACCACTAAATATAGCAAATGGAATGATAGAACCAAACATAGCACCAAAAGCAGAGTACGATAATAGTTGTACTCTAAAATTATCTGGGCCTGAGAACCCTTCAGAGGTTCTGCTTAAGCCAATTAATATTGCAGAAAAACCAATTATTCCTAGAGCGATTTGTCCTATTAGTTGAAATGCTGCAAAATTTGGTTCCATATTAATAGTTTATCCTATTACTCAAGTGGGCTTGGAACTATAAGCACCTTACCATTTCTACCGCCTTCCCATGCACGGGTGACAGCTTGCTCAATTTGATCAACTGTAAAGCGAGAATCAATGTTAGCTTTTAAGGTGCCATTTACGATCAAAGGAATTACCTGCCCAAAAGCTTCTTGTTTATCCTGCATAGTTGCTGTCTGATACCACTTATAAAGCCAGAAGCCACGCAGGCGAGTGTCATTAAAAATAACTTGCCCTGTGTTAAGAGTAGCAGGCTTGCCTGATAAAACTCCATAAGTTACTAATGTGCCACCATAACCTAAGCTATCTGCTAGACGACCATAAGTATCGCCACCAACAGGATCTAGTGCTAACACAATTGGTGCATTATCTGTTGCTATAGCTATTTGTTTAGCAAGATCTGGTCCATCAATTAAAACAACATCTGCACCTTTGGCTTTAAGATCTTCAGCCAAACCTTCTCGGCGAACAATGTTTACGGTTTTAATACCACGCTGTTTTGCCAACTGAATAACATAACCGCCAACTGCAGAATTAGCAGCACTTTGTGCAATCCATTGACCTTCTTCAATATCTTCGAAGGAGGTAAGCATTAATAATGCAGTTAATGGATTCACAGCTGACATTGCGAGCTGCTCAATCACCTCAGCACTAATAGGTCCTAGGTCAGGTAATGGCAAAAAACCTTCAGCTGGACCCACTAATTCTTCAGCCCAGGTACTTCCGCTAGCAAGAAGTACTAACTGGCCAACTTTTAAACTCTTTACTCCTGATGATATTTCCTTAACACGGCCAACGCCCTCACTACCAGGTCTTGCTGGCAACACAGCATCAACACCATAATTTCCAGCAATCTGTAATACATCAGAAGGATTAATAGGTGCGGCTAAAACCTGAACTCGAACCTCTCCTTTATTTAGTGCACGAGATGCTTCTGTTTTCACTTGAAGTACATCAGCAGGATTACCTATCTGGCTATAGGTAACATATTTTGTTTGAGATTTATGCTCATTACTAGAATGATGACCAGCCATTGCAAAAGGACTAAAAACCAAAATAAATGCAAAGGTTTTAATAATAGATGAATATTTCATGATGTTGCTCCGTTAGTTGTTTGTGAAGTTTGTAGATAGATTAAATTGATTAGTATTACGATGCCTTAAATAAATCCTGCAAGCAACCTTATGATTGCAAGCCGATCTTTCTATTCTATAAATTTTTAGATTAAGGTTCATTGCGCTCAAACCATTTTCCAAGATAAATACCAACTAGTGCCCATAAGCTAGCAATTCCTGCGCCAACTGCAGCAACTGCAGCCAAACCTAATCCTAAGCCCTGCGTAAGTCCAGTAAACAACCAAGCAGTGAGCATATCGCCGCCTCGATAGGCAACAATATCAATAACAGGTTTTGCTTTGAAACGAGTTTCTTGATTAACAAGCGTAAATAACATTTCACGAGCAGGACGAGTCACAGCATAGTTACCAGCGCGGCGGATGACCTGCAATACCACAACTACTCCCAATAAAGGCGAAATTGCCAATACTAGCAGACCGATACAAATCATTATTGGAACCATGGCAATAGTTACAGGCATACCAAATTTGGTAACAATGCGGCTTGTTGCAAATAGCCCAGTAGAGATTGCTAAAATATTTACTGCAAGATCCATTTGAGCCCAAATAACAGAACGTTCAGGGCGACTAAAATCGCTCAATAAGTTTTTTAATTCGAAATAAACAAATGAGCTTATGCCAGTATATAAAAAAATAAATAAGCCAATCGATAATAGATATGGATTAGAGAAAAACATTTTAAAGCCTGCAAGATGGATTTCCACCAATTGATTGATTGGAAATAGGTATATCTAACGCCTCATTATTTAATTCTTTTGCCTTCAATGATTGGAGATAAAAAATAATTGGAATTGGAATAAATAGCATCATGCTAGCGATAAGCATCAAGTTATCAGTACCTAAGGAAACTGAAAAAAATGCAGTAATCGATGGTCCAATCAGACCGCCTACACTGGCACCAACAGCAATAATACCGAATAAGCCTACCTGATTGCTCTTTACTGAATAGCTCTGACATAAAGGTCCAAAAAACAGAAATATGAAAAAGGCTAAATACGCTTACCCAAACATAAAATGATTTATCAATTACAGTTCGATCCTCAAAAACAGATCCTAGGGCATAAAAAATAATAAATGATATCGCAAAAATGCCGTACATAGTTGGCACCAATAATCGAAAACGAAACTTCGAAACCATAACCCCAAATAGCGCTACGATTGCAGTGCTAATAAAAAAATTTAGGGTCCACAGCCAACTTACCTCTGCATCTGTCCAATCACTAGCCATAGCATCGCGAACTGGTCGCAAAATGTAATAGGCTGACATCAAGACGACCACAAATAAAAATGAAAAAATTACAGCTTTAACTTCTTTCTCTTTAACCTTAGAGGCAGTTTTTAAAAAATTTATCATTAGATTTCTGATCATTTTGCCCCCTCTCTTGATGATTAATAATCTTTCAAGCATCATAATTAAGCGCTTAAAAAAGTTTTGTATTAATTTTGTATATGCTTACACAATATAGACATAGAGTGGATAATAGCAAGTAGGCAAGCTAATCATACTAGTATATGAAACCATACCAAGGCAGATAGTTTTTACTCTATTCCCACTCGCTGATAGGGTTGTAAAAAACCTTGTAAGAACAATGGTTTACAAAGGGCATTCTGTAGTTTGTAACTACTTTGTAACTCTTGCCTATTTTTCTTACTGTCATAACTTCTCAAAACCCTTGTAATATAAACATTTTAGCAGATGCTGAGTTACAAACGTTGTAAAAAAATTTACTCAAAGTTTTTTAAATCTAAAGCCATAATTTCTTTGATACATGCTACCAATCTTTGGGGTCATTTTTTGATGTAATGGAAACATTGATGTTTGTATTTGATATTAATTTAAAGTACGGCACAAAAAACAATATATTTATAATAGCGCCTATATAAAAAGTTATACGATAAAATACAAAAAGAGACATATCATCAAACTGATTAGCCATATAAAAAGACTTTACAGGGTAAAGAACATAGGCAACCAAAAAAAGAATTACGATCCCAATTTTTAAAATTATATTTCCATAATATTTTGAAAAATATGTTTTAGCTAAAATACCACCAAAAAGAAATAAATTAATATAAAGAAAAGGATTAGAAAAAATTAAAGATATTTTTATAGCAGTATCTATATCAGCATCATATTCATCAAAATCTGAAGTTAATATACCCGCTAGCCTTAATAAAATAAAAAACCACACATTGGAGGCTATAAGAATATCTCCCATCTTTTCATTTCTTAGGCTATATGCTTTGAACATCCCGGCTATAAAACCTAAAGATATTAAAGTTGGAATTATTTGCCAGAATAGCTCATATATTTGAGAAGATTCTGGCATCACTCCCCATCCTTTTCAAAAATTACAAAAACTCCATCACCAAAGGTAAATAAACCAAGCGTAAGTATAAGAATTATTGTTCTTAATAATCTAAATAATGCATTTTGATCTCCGCCAGGTATTATATTAACGACGGTCCAACCAGCCTTATTTGCTTCCTCGACACGATTATTTATTGTCTGTTTGGGATTGATAATCAGCCAGCCAATAAAGCCACCAATATATGTTATTTCATCAATTCGATTTCTTTTCATAAATTAAGTACCCAAATGTAAACTCAAGCTTACTAAAATAAATCAAATATTCAACTAATGAATCGCAATAGTCGAGTAAGTTTGTAACAGAGTTTGTAACTGCTACGAAGGAATGGAGTCTACAGAGGAGTTTGTAACAAGTTTGTAACTGTTTTTAGAATGCTAAACCCCTTAAGAATGGGGGTTTGCTAGGAACACGACTATTCCCACTCAATAGTAGCTGGGGGTTTGCTTGAAATATCATAAACCACCCTACTAACTTCCTCTATTTCATTCACGATTCTGTTAGAGACATGTTCCAGGAATTCATATGGCAGATGTGCCCAGCGTGCAGTCATGAAGTCCACTGTTTCAACTGCTCTCAAGCCAATCACTTCTGCATATCTTCGCTCATCACCTACAACCCCAACAGACTTGATTGGTAAATGCACCGCAAATGCCTGACTCACTTTATCGTATAAATCTGCTTTGATTAATTCTTGAATAAAGATGTGATCTGCTTCTTTTAAGATGCTGGTTTTTTCTTTAGTTACCTCACCAAGTATTCTGACTCCAAGACCAGGGCCAGGGAAAGGATGCCTGTTGAGCATTTCGGCAGAAAGCCCCAACTCAACTCCCATTCTTCTTACCTCATCTTTAAATAGATCTCTTAAGGGCTCAACTAAATCCATTTCCATTTCATCTGGCAAGCCACCAACATTATGATGAGACTTAATGACCCTTGCCTCTTTAGATTCAGAGCCTGAGGATTCAATGACATCAGGGTAAATAGTACCTTGAGCTAAAAAATGAATATTTTTTATTTTAGTAGCTTCAGAATCAAATACATCTATAAAAGTCCTTCCAATTATTTTTCTCTTTTGCTCAGGATCTGTGACTCCCTTTAAATGTCTTAAGAAAACTTCTTCACTGTCAGACTTGATTACATTGAGACTCATATTTTCTTTAAAGGTATTCATCACCTCATCGGCTTCACCTTTTCTTAAAAGGCCATTATCTACAAAAACACAAACCAGTTTATTTCCAATTGCTTGATGTAATAATGCTGCCGTTACTGAAGAATCTACACCTCCTGAAAGTCCCAATAGAACCTTATTGTCTTGAACTTGATTCTTGATTTCTTCAATTCTTTGAGCAATTAAATTATCCATTTTCCAGTCTTTTTGAGCATTACAGACTTTAAATAAGTAATTATCTAAAACGCTTTGCCCATCATCTGTATGGGTTACTTCAGGGTGAAACTGTAATGCGTAAATAGGCTTGGACTCATGCTGCATAACTGCAACTGGTGCGGTAGCTGTAGATGCAACTAGCTCAAAATTATCAGGTAAGTCTTGGACTTGATCGCCATGACTCATCCATACATTAAGGTTTTTTTGAAGCCCATCGAATAAAACACAGTCTTTAGTTATTTGAAGCTCTGAATGACCGAATTCTTTATGGTCAGCAGATATTACCTGACCTCCCATTTGCTCAGCCAAGGTTTGCATTCCATAACAAATACCTAAGATAGGAATCTCTAAATCAAATACGATTTGTGGAATTCTTGGAGTGTAACTATTAGTAACTGAATCAGGTCCGCCTGATAAAATAATTCCTTTTGGATTTATAGAACGAATTTTTTCTTCTTCGATATCCCAAGGTAATATCTCAGAATAGACATTACTTTCTCTAATCCTTCTTGCAATAAGCTGGGTGTATTGAGAGCCAAAATCTAATACCAATATAGTATCAATTTCTTTTTTTGCGGTGCCTAAATATGTCACTTTAATTTTTTAAAATTTAACTTCTTTGATAATTTGGAGCTTCTTTTGTAATCATTACATCATGCACATGACTTTCTGTCATGCCTGCATTGGTAATTTCAACAAACTGGCTATCTCTTTGCATTTCTTCAATCGTTCTGCAGCCAATATACCCCATACTTTGTCTTACGCCGCCTATAAGTTGATTGATTACATTTATAACAAGACCTTTATAAGGAACTCTGCCCTCAATGCCTTCTGGTACAAACTTGTCTGACGCAACATCCTCTTGAAAATACCTATTAGCATCTTCTCTTTCAGCCATAGCCCCTATAGAGCCCATACCTCTGTATGTTTTAAAACTTCTGCCTTGAAATAATTCGACCTTACCTGGTGCTTCCTCTGTGCCAGCAAATAAACTTCCAAGCATAACTGAGTCAGCGCCAGCAGCAATTGCTTTGGCAATATCCCCTGAGAATCTTATTCCACCATCGGCAATAATTCCTATATCTCTTCCTTTTAAAGCTTCTTTGATACTTAAAATTGCTGTTATTTGTGGGATACCTATTCCAGCAATAATTCGTGTTGTACAAATAGATCCTGGACCCATTCCTACCTTTACGCCATCGACTCCTGCTCTTGCAAGTTCAGTAGCTGCTTCTGCTGTTGCTATATTTCCACCTATAACATCAATATCTGGAAACTCACTTTTAATCATTTTGATGGTTTCAATTACATTTTTTGAGTGACCATGAGCACTATCAATAACAAAAAGATCGACTCCAACATCACTTAGGCCCTTTGCCCTTTCAAGAGTATCAGAACCAGTTCCTAGAGCAGCTCCAACTTTTAGTCTTCCAGACTCATCTTTAGTAGCGTTCGGATGTTCAGCAGATTTTTCAATATCTTTCATCGTAACAAGCCCACTTAAAGACTTGGTATCATCAATAACTAGAATTTTTTCAATTCTATTTTCATACATCAGTTTTTTAACTATATCCTGAGATGTTCCTTCTGAGACTGTGATGAGTTTCTCAAATGGGGTCATGATGGACGAAACAGATGCTTGCATATCATCTGCATATCTAAAGTCTCTGCTTGTAACAATCCCTCTAAGGTCTTTTCCATCCACTACAGGCATTCCAGAAATATTAAGCTCGTCTGTTAGCTGTTTTAATTCTGCAATTGTTTTATTAGATTCGATTGTAATGGGATCTCTTACAACTCCACTTTCATATTTTTTAACACCTCTTACATGAGCAATTTGCTCTTCTATAGAGTTATTTTTATGAATAATTCCAATACCGCCAGCCTCTGCAAGGGCTATTGCCATGCGAGATTCCGTTACAGTATCCATAGCCGCAGAAATAAGCGGCATCTTGATAGATATGTTTCTTGTTAGTTTTGTTTCTGTTGACGCCTCACTAGGAATAAAGTCGCTATACCTAGGCGATAAGAGAACATCGTCAAACGTTAATGCTTTTGATTTTACCTTGTCCATGCGAGATTATAGCAAAACTTGAAGGAAAAAAAAATCTAGAATTATTTAAACAATAATGCTTTAAAAAATTAAGCCTAAAATGTAGATTGCAGTCAGGCCAGCGTTAAGAACTATTACTGTCTGTTCTTTCCATAATATACCCACAATTACCCATAATGTATTGGCTGAAATAAATGCCCAATGATGGTATTCAAGTTCAGGTACAAAACTTGCTAGAGAGGCTGCAACAATTAGTATTGCTGTGGCTGCCCAGGCTAAAGATTGGTGTGGTTTTTCATTTTGTTTCATAATTTAATCTTATTTAAATAATTGGTCTGTTTTTGCTGCACAAATAAAATCGTTGTGATGTAGTCCTTCAATTTTATGCGACCACCAGGTCACTGTAACTTTTCCCCATTCTAAAATAATTTGAGGGTGATGATCTTCTTCATCAGCTAATTTGGCTATTTTGATAGAAAAATTTAGAGAGTCTTCATAACTCTTAAAACTAAAAACTTTTTGTAGTTTCTTAATTGGGTCCTCTATCAAATTCCATTCTTCAATCTCTAATAGAAGCTCATCGAGCTCATTTTCAGATACTTTTGGTGCTCCAATTTGACAAGCTTCGCACGACTGAGATTTTAAGCTAGCCACTAATCCCGCCCTTTGTTAGTTTTGCTGGATCTAATAGTTTTTCTAACTCTGCTTTGCTAATACCTGTTTCCTCATGAGCAACATCTACAATTGATTTGCCTTCTTTGTAAGCTTTTTTTGCAACTGCTGCAGCTTTGCTATAACCAATTATTCTATTGAGTGCTGTAACTAAGATAGGATTCTTAGATAATGATTCATTAATATTTTTAGAATTAATCTTGAACGTCTTTATAGACTTATTTGCCAGAAGCGGCATTGCATTTCCTAACAGATTGATACTTTTTAATAAGTTATATGCTACAACAGGTAGCATTACATTAAGTTGAAAATTACCGCTCTGTCCAGCTAAAGTAATAGTCACATCATTACCAATGACATCAGCGCAGGCCATAGCAACAGCCTCAGGAATAACTGGATTTACTTTTCCAGGCATTATGCTGCTACCAGGCTGAAGAGCCTCAAGCTCTATTTCACCTAAACCTGTCAAAGGTCCGCTATTCATCCATCTTAGATCATTAGAAATTTTCATTAAAATAACACTTAAATTCTTTAAAGATGAAGATAGCTCAACAGCATTATCTACAGAACTAAGGCCTTGAAAAAAGTTTTTAGTTGGCTTTGTTTTAAATTTGGCTAGCTTATTAAGCTCAACACAAAAGGTTTTAGAAAAATTTTTATGGGTATTGATTCCGGTTCCTATAGCAGTACCACCTTGTGGCAGGTCATTCATTCTTTGCGTTGCTAGAATAAGAGATTTTTTATTTGATTCTAGCTGAGCCTTCCATCCAGAGAGCTCTTGAGAGAAATCTATTGGCATAGCATCCATTAAATGCGTTCTACCGGTTTTAACATTTCCCTTAACTTCTTTCATTTTCGAGTCTATGACTTTAATTAAAAGATCTAAGTTTGGTAGTAGAAGTCTATGCATATCTATGAGCGCACTTACACATATAGCAGTAGGAATAACATCATTAGAGCTTTGGCTCATATTAACGTCATCATTCGCATCAATTTTTAACTTAGATTTTTTTGAAGCAACATTTGCAATGACCTCATTAGCATTCATATTTGTACTTGTTCCAGAGCCTGTCTGAAATACATCTAAGGGGAATGAATCATCATACAAACCATCAAGTACCTCTTTAGATGCTTCTTTGATAGCTTTTGTTTTATTTGCAGGTAGTAATTTTAGTTTATTGTTGGCAGAGGCTGCTGAATATTTAATTATCCCAAGAGCTTCAATAAAAGACCGTCCAAAAGGAAAAGCAAACTTTATTCCACTTATAGTAAAGTTATCGAGTGCTCTTTGGGTTTGCGCACCCCACAATGCCTTTTGTGGAACTTTAACTTCGCCGAGACTATCTTTTTCAATTCTAAATTTCATAATAATCCTTTTTTTTGGTAAGCTATTTTAACATTCAAACATGCATTGAGGTATAAGGAATGACAAATGTTTCACCAATTAAAATAGATATTACTGACGGCAGGCTTCCACTTAAGGGTAAAGGCCTGGAAATGACTGAATTTGCCAACGTAGCAGAACTAAGAAGAAATCAGTTAGAAAAACTAGCTGCCGGATTTAGAATGTTTGCTTATTTTGGTTTCAACGAAGGAGTTGCTGGGCATATCACGCTAAGAGATCCTGAATTTTCTGATCATTTTTGGGTAAATCCTCTTGGGGTTCACTTCTCTCAAATATCTGTTTCAGACTTAATACTTGTTAATCATGATGGAAAGGTTGTGCAAGGTGATAAAGATGTAAATGTTGCTGCCTTTGCTATACATTCAAGACTTCATGCAGCAAGACCAGATGTTAATGCTGCTGCTCATTCTCATTCTATATATGGAAGAACATTCTCAACTTTAGGTAAGCCATTAGATCCAATATCTCAAGATGCCTGTGCATTTTATGAAACCCAAGCAATGTATAAAGATTTTTCAGGTGTTGTAGAAGAAGTTGATGAAGGTGATGAAATAGCCAAAGCCCTTGGGGACAAAAAAGTAATTATTCTTCAAAATCACGGCATTTTAACAACAGGGCCATCTGTGGATATCGCTTTATGGTTTTATATGTCTATGGAAAGGTGCTGTCAGGCACAGCTCATGGCAGAGGCCGCAGGTAATCCTGTAATAATTCCGCATGATACTGCAGTGAAAACAAGAAACTTTATAGCAAATGATGTGGCAGCTTGGGCAAGCTACCAACCAGCATTTGATATGATAATGAAAAAAGAACCTGATCTATTAGATTAGGCACCTGGAGCTATAACAGCCTTAGTTTCAAGACACTCTTCTAGACCATGGAGACCATGCTCTCTTCCATTTCCGGAAGCTTTATAGCCTCCAAATGGTGCGCCTGTTCCTCTTGCTCCGCCATTAATAATAATTTGGCCAGCTCTTATTTTTTTTGCGACCTCATGGGCATGACCTGGTTCGCCTTGGATATAACCAGCTAAACCATATTCGGTATCATTGGCTATTTTTATAGCCTCTTCCTCTGTTTCATACTTAATGATAGAAAGAACTGGTCCGAATATCTCTTCTTGAGCAATAGTCATATCAGGGGTTACGTTGGCAAATACTGTTGGTTTAACATAATAACCACTGTCATAACCGTCTGGTCTTTCAACTCCACCAGCAACTAGTGTTGCTCCCTCTTCGATTCCAATCTCTATCATTCTTAGCACTTTTTCATACTGAACTTTGTTAGCTATTGGTCCCATTCTAAACTCACCATGAGGATCACCCACAGTTGTACTTTCTGCTGTAGCTGCAGCAACTTCAACAGCTTTTTCATAATTTGTTGCAGAAACTAGCATCTTTGTTGGTGCATTACATGACTGGCCTGAATTTAAAAAACAATGCCCTGCTCCACCTTTTACAGATCTTTCAAGATCAGCAACATCATCTAAAATAATATTAGAAGACTTACCACCAAGTTCCTGGTGAACACGTTTTACAGTAGAAGCTGAAGCTTGTGCGACTGCTATACCTGCTCTTGTTGAACCAGTGAATGACATCATATCTACATCCTTGTGCTCAGATAATGCCGCCCCTACAGTTGGGCCATATCCGTTAACAACATTAAAGATTCCAGCAGGAACACCAGCAGTATCAAAAACTTCTGCAAGAAGCATTGCACAATAGGGAGATATTTCGCTTGGTTTTAATACCATAGTACAACCTGCTGCTAATGCAGCTGATACTTTAGTAGTAATTTGATTCATTGGCCAATTCCATGGAGTAATCATACCCACAACTCCGATCGGCTCTTTCATAAGAATGTAATCGCCCTCTGCTTTCTCAAATTGATATTCTTTAAGAGCATCTAAAGTTTCATTTAAATTTTTAATTCCTGTCGATGCCTGAGCTTTGGAAGATAACCATAAAGGTGCACCCATCTCTTCGGTAATAGTATCTACAAAATCTTGATATCTATTTTCATACTCAGCTATAACATTATTAAGAATCTCTATTCGATCCTCTTTAGAAGAAAACTGATATGTTTCGAATGCGCTCAATGCTGCTTCAACAGCATGGTCAATATCTTCTTTAGTTCCTGCTGTTACGTGACCTACTATAGATTCATTGGCTGGGTTAATAACCTCAATCTTTTTATTAGATTCAGACTCGACCCACTGACCGTTAATATAAAATTTTAATTTATCTTTCATATGTTTTTTACCATGTAATTTAAGAAACAAATTATACACAAATTGATTTATGTAAACTATTTAGATTTCTAGAATAATCCTTCAATATTTTTATCTTTATCTACGCCAATAGCTTCAGATGCTGGCTTCCTGGGCAGGCCTGGCATCGTCATAATTGCGCCGCATACAACAACTATAAATTCTGCACCCGAACATAGGCGAACCTCTCTAATCGGAACCTCATGCCCAGTTGGCGCTCCCATTAACAGTGGGTCTGTTGAAAAACTATACTGAGTTTTTGCCATACAAATTGGATACTTTCCAAAACCTTCCTTTTCAAGTTGAGCAAATTTATTCCTAACTCTTTGATCAGCAATAATATCGTCAGCACCATAAATAGTTCGAGCAATATGCCTCGTCTTTTCCCACAAGGACATGTCATCTTCATAGAGTGTTTTGAAAGATGATTCAGTTGAATCAACTAAATCTGAAATATGAGCAGCTAAATCCGATGCACCAGCGCCCCCGTTCTCCCAATGAGAGGATATCTTACAAACAACATTAAGATTTTTACAAAAATCAATTATTGCCTGATGTTCATCCTTTGTGTCTGTATAAAATTCATTAATAGCAACAGTTACTGGAACTCCAAATTGCTCAATATTACTAATATGTTTTGCTAAATTTTTACATCCCTCTGTAACAGCATCGATATTTTCATCTTTAAGGTCTTCTTTTTTAACACCTCCATGCATTTTTAGAGCTTTAGTTGTGGCAACTAGAACAACTGCATCAGGAGAAAGGCCTGCCTTACGGCACTTAATATCAAAGAATTTTTCTGCTCCCAAGTCTGCACCAAAACCAGCCTCAGTAACAACATAATCAGCAAGTTTTAAGGCAGTCTTAGTGGCCATAACTGAATTACAACCATGAGCAATATTCGCAAATGGCCCCCCGTGCATAAGAGCTGGATTATTTTCAAGGGTTTGAACTAGATTGGGTTGGAATGCATCTCTTAATAATGCAGTAAGAGCGCCTTGTGCATTCAATTGATGAACCCTTACAGGCTCAAGATTTCTAGTATAAGCAAATACTATATTTCCAATTCTTTTTTCTAAATCTTCTAAATCAGTAGCAAGACAAAAAACAGCCATTATCTCTGATGCAACTGTGATATCAAAACCACTTTGCCTTGGAATACCATTGCCTGTTCCGCCTAAACCACAAGTAATATCCCTTAGTGATCTATCATTCATATCAACAACCCTTTTCCAAGTAATTCTTCTTGGATCAATATTTAAGTCATTCTCCCAGTGAATGTGATTGTCTATAAGGGCTGATAACAAATTATGAGCTGCGCCAATAGCATGAAAATCTCCAGTAAAATGAAGGTTTATATCTGTCATTGGAACTACTTGAGCATAGCCACCACCCGCTGCTCCTCCTTTCATACCAAAACATGGCCCAAGACTAGGTTCTCTCAAGCAGATCATAGCCTTCTTACCATTATGACAAAGCCCATCTACCAAACCCACGCTTGTTGTAGTCTTTCCCTCTCCAGCTGGAGTTGGAGAAATTGCAGTTACTAAAATCAACTTGCCATTTTTTTTATCTTTGCACTTATCTAAAAAATCGTAATTAATCTTTGCTTTATCATTTCCATAAACAATGAGTGCTTCTTGAGGAACATCAATTTGTTTTGCAATATCATTTATATGTTTTTTATTTGCCTGGTTGGCTATCTCTAAATCTGAAAGAAAACTACTCATAAGAACCTCATCTAAATAGTTATATTGTGCATAGAGTATACAGAAGAAAAAATTTGTTAACTATAAAAAAATGTATTAGCTTTTTGCTTCTTTAAAAGCATCTATAGCTCTTAGACGGGATGCTTTAAGATCTAATATCTGATCAGGATAACCACAATACTTTCTGTGCTCTTTTGGAGGGTCATGAATAACTGATTTATCTAAATCTTTTAACTCAGGAACGTATTTTTTGATAAATAACCCTTCTTTATCAAAGTTGGTTGACTGAGTTACAGGGTTAAAAATTCTAAAATAAGGTGCCGCATCCGTTCCAGTTGAACTACTCCACTGCCAACCGCCATTATTAGATGAAAAATCACCATCTATAAGGTTTTGCATAAAGTACGCCTCACCCAGTCTCCAGTCATGAAGCATATTCTTTGTGAAGAACATTGCTACCACCATCCGCAATCTATTATGCATCCATCCCTCATGGAGTAATTGCCTCATAGCAGCATCAATAATTGGAAAACCAGTCATACCAGTTTTCCATGCATGAAGCTCTGTCTCTTCAAACCTCCACTGTATAGATTTAGAAAAATCTTGAAATGGTTGATTGCGGCCAACTTTTGGAAAAGAAAACATAATATTTCTATAAAACTCTCTCCAAACAATTTCGTCAATCCATTTAGTAATTCCGCTATTGCCTGAATTGAATTCAAAATTATTTAATTTTAACCCCTCAAGAATGCATCTTTTTGAAGAAATAACACCCAATGCCAAGTATGGAGACATTCTACTAGTACCATCTTTGATAGGATCATTTCTATCTTTTGAGTAGTTAACAGCTCTGTTTTCTAAAAAATCTACTAGTCTATTTTTTGCGTGCTCTTCTCCCGCTGGCCAAAGTGACATATCAACCTTATGTATTATTTCATGCTTAAAATCAAAGCCATCAAAATTAGATTCTAAATCAATATTTTTTTGTGGAGCGTAATCATAGTCAATATCTAAAAATTCCATATCAAAACTTTCAACCCACTTTCTTTTAAACGGAGTGAAAACTGAATATGGATTATCTTGACCAGTTCTTATTGAACCAGCTTCATATACTATCTGATCATTGAAAAATTCAGTTTTAATGTTTGCAGCATTCAGCAACTCTCGAGCTCTTTTATCCCTATTTTGCTCATCGCTACCAAACTGTTTGTTGATAAAAACTTTTTCTACATTTCTTTCTTTGGCAAGATTTAGAATAATATCAGGATCTTGTTCAAACCCTTCGCTGTTAATAATAGTTAATGGGATATTAAGTTTTTGCAGGCTAACATTAAGACATTGAAGGTTTTTTATTAGGAAATCTATTTTAACGTTCGCCTCGTTATGTTTTTCTAACTGATCATAGGAGTACAAAAAAATTGCATGTAATTCTGATGAATTTTTACATGCCTCACGCAAGGAAGGATTATCATCTAACCTAAGGTCATTTCTAAACCAAATAATACTTTTCATATACTAATCCAGGATATAAGAATTGGAAAAATGAACATCTACCTGAAAGTTATCTCTTTGATTTGTAATCTCAGCTCTTCCACCTGAGGCATTGACTATCGCAGCTCCTGCAGCAACATCCCATATATATGTTCCAAACTCTTTATATACATCAGCTTTTGCAGAAGCAACATAGCATGATGCTATAGCCGCAGATCCTATCATTCTAACTTTTCTCCATTTTTGAAAATCTTTGACCATTCCTAGTAACGCTTGGTCAGAGTAGTCTGTGTTGTTTGGGAGACCAGTAACTAAGATACCTTCACTGGGGAGGGTTGTGCCAGATACTTTAATAGCCACTTCGTTTAATTTAGCCTCTCCATCCAAATGACCCTCATAGAGATCATTATTATTAAAATCATATATAACACCAAGGACAGGATTCATTTTGTGCATTAGAGCTATGGATACACAACAAAGAGGAATATCTCTTGCATAATTTGCAGTCCCATCAAGAGGGTCAACAACCCAAAAAGTCTCATCCAAATGCTCTTTAGACTTACCACTCTCCTCAGCCAGAATAGGGAAAGATGATTTCTTTTCAAGGATTGATTTGATTATATTCTCGGCCTCTATATCGGCCTTCAATTTAATATCTTTATCCGACGAAAATATTGCTTGATTTAAACTATCTTTTTTGTGTAAAAGAACTTTGCCAGCTTCTTTGGCTGCATTTTTTGCGATTTCTATTTGTTGATGTAGATCTAATGAACTCATATGTTATTTAAATAATTAATTTTTAGGTAGCCAGTATATTTTTCTAAAAAGATAAACAAAGACTTATCAAGATTTATAAATGATTTATTTGTAAACATAGTTTCTTAAATTATTTACCTTATAATATATTTATATTCTCAATAGGGAAACAAATGTTAACCAGCGCAAATCTTTCAATATTATTTTTCAGTATTTTTGCCTCGATTACTTTCAATGGTTTCTTTAGAAATATTGCAAAAACTAATAATATCTTAATTGATATACCTGAAAAAAGTAGAAAATTTCACGATAGGGCTACCCCTCTCACTGGAGGGATTTCAATATATGTTGGTGTATTGGTATCTGCCTTATTATTGAGCAGTCTTACTGATATTAATATTGATACCCAATACTCTAATAAAGGCTTATTTAAAAATTCTGAAATCCTTGGAGAAACTTTAACAAGGAAATATCAGGTTGATGATATCGAATATGATCTTTCTATAGAGAAAGATACTCAATCTCAATCTGTATCTATTGACATAGAAACTAAAAATCAAGTGCCGACCCAAATAAAAGTTGAGCCAACTAGTGATGGTAATTTTTTGGTTACGCTAGCTTCAGGAGAAACTCAAATTTATAAATATGATAATGGGGAGGTTTCAAAAATTGAATTGGATGAATCCAATGTTGAGGAAGTGCTATTAACCAGTCTTGTAAGTTCTAATAATATTATTATTGATACTGTTACTCTCTCAGCATTAATATGTGGAGCTTTAATAATAGCTATAATGTTGTTTGATGATCTATTTGGTCTTAGAGCATCCTATAGATTGGCATTTCAGGCTGTTATTGCATATATATTTGTTGTTTTTAGCGGTGAGTCATTATTAAGTGTTGGTAACCTTCTAGGTGATGGTTCAATACTTTTAGGGTCTGCCTCAACTATCTTTACAGTCTTTTGTATCGTTGGTCTTATGAATGCTTTTAATATGAGTGATGGTCTTAATGGCATGTGCGCAATGCTTGGTCTTGTACCTCTTACATTTTTACTGCTTTTAGGGTCCTATCATCCAGGATCCCTTTTGCTTATTGGAAGTATTATAGGATTTCTTTTATATAACCTGGGTTACCTTGGAAAAAAACGAAGAGTATTTTTGGGTGATACGGGATCAAATCTAATAGGTTTTTGTATTGCAGTTGCCTGCATATTTTATAGTCAAGGCTATGCTCCTGCTGGAGTTGTCATAACCCCAGTAACAGCTTTATGGTTTGTTGCTATCCCAGTACTAGATTGTATTAGTGTTATGACGTCCAGAATAATTAAAGGAGTGATGCCATTTAGACCAGGAAGAGATCATCTCCACCATATGTTACTTGATAAAGGCTTGTCCTCAAGCCAAACGCTTGTCTGCTATATCTTTGCCTCAACTCTTTTATGTTTATTTGGATTATTTTTGCAAAAATATTTTATTACTCAAGAATATATATCATTTTTAATTTTTGTTATCTTCTCTCTTTGTTATTATGTAGTTACAAGAACCCAACTAAATAAAAATGCTTAATATATTTAAAAAGAAAAAAGTAACACAAGATATTCAAAAAAATCCTGAATTTGAAATAGAGCTTATTGGCGCTGTCCTTGCTTATGAGATTGCTCGATCTGATGGTGATATTTCTGATTTAGAGCTTAATCTTTTGATTGAAGAGATAAAAAAAATTTCAAAGAAAGTAAATAAAACTGATGAAGAAATATTTTCAATCATTGAAACCTACAGTAAGGATAGCGTATCTTTTCATGAGTTTATTGCAGATATAAATAATGATTTTAGTAAAGAAGAAAAACTATCATTAATAAGTTTTCTTTGGGATGTCGCTTTTGCTGACTCTCAGTTGGATGTTGATGAGGAGCGCCTTATAAGAAGGATAGCTGATTTAATTAGAATTAAAGATATCGAGGTTCTTAAATTAAAAGATAAGGCTAGAAATTAAAGGTATATTTAATAATCTATAAAGCTAGCATTTGCTCTTAAAAAATTCTTCTGCATCACCTCTGTTACATTGTCCTGGGTAAAAATTAACATAATCATCGTACAAATCATCACCTACAAAAGTTAGCATTTGTAGAAGGACTACACACTTCTCTAAGGTCGGTAATGTCTTCTTCATAGTACAAATCATTAACAAGAGATTTAAAGGAATTCTGATCTTTATCCATTTTTAAATTCTTTCTATTATCAAGGACCATAAAATTGGACTCTATCTCATCCAATCCATCGTATTTAGTCCATTCTTGTTTATTTGAAGATATACCAGGCTTAGCGGTTTTTGCAAAGTTTGCCCAGAAATTCATCATATTTTTTGATAAGAATGACTTTGAAGGACCCTTGGGATATATTAAAAATCCATAATCACCAACTAGCTTATTATTTCCTGTTAATAAAGGAATTTCGGTAGCATGAGCAGCTCCAATTAATTTTTTAAAATTTGCTACAGGCCATTTTCTATGATCATCCCAGTCATATCTATATGCATAGAGATCATTATTTCCTGCAGAAGCTAAACTCCTCAAAGGGTTATCCACTCCTCTTAATTTCCAGGCCCTGCTTCTGTAACTATTAAATAATTCGAATGCCGCCTCATCTTTTAATCCAACTCGGGGAACGCCCAACAAGGAGCCAAAGAAAGAATATTCAAGACCAACAAAATATTCAGCAGAGGCTAGCCACAATTTGACCTCATCTTTATTTGAGCCAGCTATTGTTGGGACAATATTGACATGCTTTTTGTTTGAAAGAGAGTTTTTTAAACCGTCCATTGGAATTACAATACCATCACTAGTTAATAAAGGGATTTCTTGATATGACGGTCTATCTGAATAATTTATGAAGAAATCTCTAGCGTCTAATTCTTTAAGTATTTTTCTAATTTCTATGTATTAGATAAATCATTTTGGGATTTAAGCCCAGCTTTATCTAAAACCTTATTTACAATTTTCCAACTTGTGTGCTCGGACGTTGGAGAGGATTTGCTTTGGCTATAGGCTTTTTCTGGTGATATTGATGTAGTGTAACCAGATTGACTAATAGCTTTATGAAAAAGCCCTTTTGCCTTTTTAGATACAAGTAAACTTAGCACATTATGGCCCCCAGCAGACTCCCCAAATATAGTGACATTGTCTGGATCGCCACCAAATAAAGATATATTTGATTTAACCCACTCTAAAGCAGTAATGATGTCTAATGTTCCAAAATTCGAAGATTTATCGTCACTATCCTGTAAGCCTTGTATTGAGGGATGAGTAAACCAACCAAAAGGTCCTAATCTATAATTAATTGTTACGACTATTACATTATGTTTTCTGACCATTTTAGAAAAATCATAAGTATCCTTAAGTCCAGAAGTGTTTCCTCCACCATGAATCCAAAACATAACAGGTAATAGGCCATTAGACTTGTTTTTAGGTGCTTTTATATCAAGATATAAACAATCTTCAGAGCCTGAAAAAAATTCATCTCCATCAAACTCTGATCCGCCCATTCCACTTGGTTTTTGCACACAAAAATTATCAACCCTGGGTACAATTAATTCGTTACTAAAAATTTCTTGGGGAGCCTTCCATCTTAAATCACCAACTGGAGGTTGTGCATATGGAATATCATCCCAATTATGAACTCCATTTATTTGAAAGCCAGAAGAAATGCCTGAAGTTGTAGAAATATTCAAATCATTTGCAAATGTAATGCTTGAGAATAATAAAAGTGTTATTAGAAAGTTAAGTTTCATATTTTGTTAGAGTTTTTATTAATATAAATATATATTACTTCATTGAATTAAGTAATATTTAATCAAATTGATTATATATATCTAATAAATATATATAAAGTTTAGCGGGATGTAGCGCAGCCTGGTAGCGCACTACACTGGGGGTGTAGTGGTCGTCGGTTCAAATCCGGCCATCCCGACCATTAATTTAATTTTTTTATTGCTTTTATGTAGTAAAAAAAGACATTAAATTGCTAAAAATGATTATATATACTGATATAAGTGTTTTATTTGTATGCAATTTACTGAAATTCACATATAATCACAATTTACATAGTTGTAAGTAACCATTAATACAAGGCGGAGTAATTACATGGCAAAATTTATTAAATCAAAATTTAGAGTTTTATGGGGAACAATATTTAGCTTTTTTGCTGGAATGTTCGCAACTAATATTTCTGCACAAGATGCAGCTTCAAATGATGAGGCAGAAGCCAATACAGAAGAAACTGTTGTTGAAGAAGAAGTAACATTAGATCCAGGAGCTATTGCAGCAGCTGTGGCAGCAGCAGCAGCATTATTAGATGGAACTAGTAGCGCTCCAGTTCCTACAACACCACCAACGACTGCACCGACGACTGCACCAACGACTGCACCAACGACTGCACCGACAACTGCACCGACGACTGCACCAACAACTGCACCAACGACTGCACCGACAACTGCACCAAGTACTTCAACAAGCACTAGTACAACGACTACTCCGACTACTTCAACAAGCACTAGTACAACGACAAGTACATCGACGAGTACATCGACTAGTACATCGACTAGTACATCGACAAGTACTGGTACATAATCAATGCATAAAAAAAAATAGCGGGATAACCCGCTATTTTTTTATCTAGAATAAATTAATATTTTAATTAAGAAGACCTCTCCATTGTTGGTTTAACTCACGATAAGTTGAGTTATATATAAGACCCTTTAAATCCTTGTCATGTATTAACTTTGCTCCTCCGTCTCTAGTTAATGGGGATAGCTTAAAGGTTGAATAGTTTCCACTGTAACCAGTTGAAAATAAATCCATAGGAATCTGAAAATAGAATCCTTTATCAAAACTTCCTTCCCCAAAAGTTTCAGCTGATACATTTGTTCTTGTGAAATATATTCCAGCCTTAAACCCTGATTTTGTTCTTCTACCTAAATCAAAAGTGAAGCCATCATCTTTTGCTAAATATCTTCCATAGCTTATATTAGATTCAATACCAAGCGGTAAACTATAACCAAAATTAAAGTGTCCAGTAACCGTACTGTAATCTTTGAATGAAAAGCGCTGATCAAATGACCTTTGCTTTACATGAAATATTTCAAACCCCAAACTATAATTCTTCTGAAATGGTTTATATAACGTTTCTATTCCATATCCAGCAAACATAGTTTCATAGATTCCACCACTTAGCTTTGCATAGGTATCTTTTCTTGGTGACCAAACGTAGTCTAATTGCATTCTTGATATGACTATGTCATCTTCTTTTAGATACTCAACCAAGTCTGTTCTGACATGCTCCATAGAAGAACCTGGTCCAGAAATAGTGTTTTCAAAATTACCATAAATTCTAGCATTAAACTCAGTACTCAATAATAAATTTCTGCTAAATTGAATTTCGCTTATATGTTGTAAATTAACGCCTCCAAAAAAGAATTTTTCAGGATTTCCAATATGAGTTACTAAAGCAGGACTTACGGATGAGAAAATCACAGGAAAATCAATATTTGGTTTAAATTCATCTTTCTTGAACCCCATAGAATCTCCCGATTCAAGAGCAGTATTTCTTACTAATAATTCAATAGGCAAATTATCATTATTAATATGATTAGCTATATATTTAATATTATTTAACTCAATGCCAGCGTTTATATGACTAATATTAATTTGATTGATATCCATTTCATGCTTTTCAGAAACCTTTTGAACGATTGATGCCGCATAAGATGAAGATCTGATAGCATTTCTATGTTGAGATGTTGAAATAGAAACGTCTAATTCATCTTCTTTTAGCGAGGCTGTTTGTAAAAATAAATTATTATTATTTAGATTGAGAAGAATGCTTTCATAAAATTCTATTTTTGAATGTTCTTTATTTTCTTTAATATCAAGAGATGGGTTAAATTTCTGTTTTTTACTTAGTTGATCATTAAAGGCGGTGCCAATGGTAAAGCTTAAGTTAAAAGTATTACCTTTGATAAAAGCTGCATCGATAGTTAAAAATTTATTGAATGGATAGCTAAAGCCAATATTAATATTTGAGTTTTTCTTTCTTAGATTAAATGAAGCTTCTGGCCTATTTAGAGAAGAGAAATCTAAATAATCAAATGGGTCATATTCTAATTTAATACTTAATCCATTTTTATTAGGAATAAAATATTGTAAACCGCCAAACGCGGCTGCATTACCTCTGAACCATTGATCATAAGACGGATTTCCTCCTTTGCTCAAGTTTTCTGATATTTTTGGCCTTACGTTTAGCTTGTTTGAAATAAAAGATAATGGATTATCAAAACTGTTTTCCCCAACAAACTTACCCCATCCAATACCAAAAGAAACTTTCATATTTGTAAGCTCTTGAGTTGCGACAACATATTCCTTTGTAAAAAAACCGGTTCCTGCAAAATCATCAAGACCAATGGCTAAATTTGGTCTATTACCATTCTTTGGTTTATATTTAAATTTTACATTAAACCCTTTGTCTAAATAATATCCTGCAGTATTCTGCCATTCTAAATCTGTGGGTCTGTAATAAAAATAACTAGCTTCAAGCCAATTAAATGGTGATATAGATAAAGTACCAAATTTCCAAATATCATTCTTGTTAAGAGTAAGTGCAACAAATCCTTCTGGTTTAGAATCCGCTGAAGGGGTTTGTACCAAACCAACTTGGCCAAATGAGTTATAAGATGATTCTGAGTCTGCATAACTGTTAGCATTAACAGAAATGGTAAAAATTAATGAAAAAAAAACCTCATTCTCTAGTTTTTATTTAGGACACTTAATGCGGTTATGCTTGTAGCTGTAGAGCTTATGATTGGTGCCCATATTGATGCAACTTTTGAAGCTTCTCTTGCGGCAACTTTTCTAGGAATATATATTATAGATCCAGGGTAAATTAAACTATTATTTCCTTCGTCGTTAAGGATAGACAACCATTTACCATTTGGTGATCTTATTATCTCTCCATTAGGATAAACAATAAATATATTGCTATTATCTGAACTGCTAAGTGTGCCACCTGCATCAGCAATATATTGTTCTAGGTTTTTTAAAGGTTTGTATCTTATAGCTCCAGGTTGATTTACCTCTCCAAAAATATAAATCTGTTCGGATTTAATAGGAATAATAAGTTGATCGCCATCATCAAGAGTTGTATCTAAGCTAGGGTTTGCTTTAATGACATCAAGATCAAATTCAGCTATAACTCTTCCAGATAAATTAGTTTTTTTAAGCTCATCTAAGATAAAAGGCAAAGATTCAGATGCAAACAATGCATCCCCTTTAGTAATTAATTTTTGTATGAATGAATTATATAGTTTTTCTGCAGCAACCTCATTAACCTCTAAGGCTTTCACATTATTAAGTATTCCGGAAAATGGATAAGCATTATTTTTATAGCCTTGTGCTTTTTTAATCAATGAGGACAAAGTCTCTCCTTCAGAAATAGTGTATGTTCCAGGACTATTTACAGCTCCTAGAATGCTAACAGTTTTTCTTTCATAGCCGCGAACATTAAGTCTATCACTGGATTTAACTTCAATAGAACTAATTTCATCTAAATTTTTAATTTTTATAAATTCAGTTATTTCTTCAAATGGTCTTTCTATTCTTATAGTTTTCAAATCTGCATTATCAGCAAATCCATTTGCGTATTCTATTAAGTCCAAAAAACTGTTATCGGAGTTCAGTTCATAAAGCCCTGGTCTTTTAACAGCACCTGAAATAGTGACTAGTTTTAAAGAAGGTTTAATTAATATAATATCTCCAGATTTTAATCTTTCACCAAAACCTGATCTTCCATATATAAATACATCATACAAATCTAAAGACTTGATAACATCGTTATTCCTTATTAGATCAATTTTTCTATAGCTACCATTTTCATCAACACCACCAGCCATAGCAAGAGCATGAAGCATGTTTGAATTTCCATTCAAAGTATAAATACCTGGATTAAAAGCATTTCCAGTAACAAGAACTTGTATATCCCTCACATTTACCAAGGTTACGAAAGCTTCTACTCCTATATATGCACTGCTAATTTTGGATTTAATTAGTTTATTCACACTTTCAAGTGATAAACCAGAAACAAATATTTTTCCTATGTCTTGAATATTGATAGAGCCATCTCTTTTAATAGCAAGCTGTTCAATGGAGCTTTTTTGCCCAATTAACTGAATCTCAAGAATGTCACCAAAATCTAAGACATAGGTACTATCAAAATTAGGCTCATTTATTGGCATAAATGAAGATTGCATCATATCAAAAATATTATCACCAAATCTAAGCTTGGTTAATGTTTTCTTATCAACCATAGTAGAAGATCTTCTATAAATCGGCTTATCTATTTCATTACGCATATCAATCTTTTCAATAACATCATTCCTAATGTCATCTGGAAGGCTTTCTAGATAAGCATCATCAAGCTCTTGAGAGAAAATTGTTGATGAAATAGCAAACAACAACATAATTAGTAATTTATACATTAATTTATCTTTTCCTTTATTTTGTTAGAAGGCTTAAAATTTAATTTATTTATTTCAGGTATTATATATGAATCATTGGTTTTAGGGTTCCTTCCCATACGTTTAGGTGTATTTTTAAAACAGAATGTCCCAAAACTACTAAATTTGACTGTATTTGATAGTGAATTTTGCTTAATAAATAACAGAAATGATTCCAATAAGAGAGTTCCATCATCATAAGATAATTTGGTATCTTTAGATATTTTTTTTATGATACTTTTTTTATTAATGCTCATTATTTTTATTAAATGCCTGGTATTTCCACACCTTCAATACTGCGAGAATTGCTAATTAAATCATTATAAATTACTTCTATTTCAGCTGAAGTCAATGTTGTTTCTTGTCCTTGAAATACAAATCTAAAACCAATTTTTATTTCTTGTTTTTTATCATTAAAAAAGTAATCAAATATATATGCATGTTTTAAAATATCGCTTTTATAGTTTAGTAATAAATCTTGCAATTCGTCAACTTTACTATGATCTTTAACTGAGTAAGATATATCTTTAAAAGAGGATGGCTGCTCTGATATTGGATTATATTGATTAAAGAGTTTAGGAGGTCTAGATATTTCTTCATAACACAGAATTTCATTAGAAAAAATATCAATATCTGTTTCAAAGCTAATTATCTCACTTTTTATTTTTGTATCTAATAACTCTCTTGAAATTATATTAAATTCTAAATTATGCATTGGGAGAATTTTTTGAAATAACTCTATTAAATATTTCTTAGTAATCTTTTTTGAGAAATCCTCATAATTTAGACCCACTCTTCCACTAGAAATAATTGATAATTTTCTTTTCTTAAATGAATCATTATTTGAGGAATAAATATCTGAAATCTCAAACAACTTAATTGAGTCCTTCTGCCTCTTTTCATTAAATAAAAGGTTATCCAGTAAAGAATCTTTAATATTTGTTCTTAAGTACTCTCTATTAGAATCTAGAGGATTATCGACCTTAATAGATTCTTTAGACCTCTGACCAACAAAAGGACTATTTATTACTTCATAAAAACCATGATCTAAAAGAAAAAACCTTAATTTATTTTCTATCTTATTGCAGCTATTGTTTATATTTTTTGGGATATCTATTTTTGACAATTCGATATTGTCATAACCAATAACTCTTGCTACCTCCTCTGCCAAATCATTCTCCGTTCTGATATCGCTTCTATGAGACGGAACAATAATAAAACCTTGTTCAATCAAAAATCCCAGACTTGAAATATAGCTTAAATAATCTTCTTGGCTTAGGTTTGTCCCAATAATTTGGTTAATTTTTTTAACATTAATAGATATTTTATGTTGGGGGACATCTATAGCATTATAAGATACCATTGATAAATCTTTTATCTGTGCGTGTTCACTTATAATCTGAATGAATCTTCTGAGAACTTTTTGTTGGCAACTTGGATCTACTCCTCTTTCAAATTTATAAGATGCTTCTGACTGAATATCGTACTGAACAGATTTTCCTATAATTGATTCAGGTTGAAAATATGCACATTCAACAATCACAGTCTTGGTTTTGTTAGAGCATGATGTATGCTTTCCTCCAACAATTCCTGCAAGATTAATTACGTCATTATTTAATGAAAAAACTGCATTCTTACCTGAGAGATTTACTTGTTTGTCAAGTAAAGTTTCAAAATCCGTATTGCAGTCAGTCAGATGGAATACTAATTTTCCATCCATTTTACTTGCATCATAGCAATGAGTAGGTTGACCAGTTTCATATGATAAATAGTTGGAGACATCAGTAAAAAAATTATTTTTATTAACATTTAGGTCTAAAAAAAAATCATCTAAGGTTTGATTATATTTTTTTGGAAGTTCCTCAATTTCTAATTTAAGAAATGTTATTTGGGGACAAATATCTTCAGATAAGTTTTCAAAATCTATTAGAAGTTCATTGAGTTCTTTTGTATAGATGTCTTGCTTAATATCAACATTAAAAAAAACGCCTAAGTCTCTAAGCAAGCCATTTATTGAAAGACAGTCACCCCTATTTGGGGTAAATTCAATATCAAATATATTGTCATGTATTTCGTGTTCATGGCCTAGCTGAAACAACTTTTCAGATATCTGATCAATACTTGGGGTTTCTGAGATGTGTTGAACTAAATGACTGTATGCTATTTTCATTTAAATTGACTCAAAAAATCTAGATTAGACTTATAGAACTCTCTAATGTCCGTGACTCCATGTTTAAGCATTGCTATTCTTTCAATGCCGAGGCCAAATGCAAGGCCGCTATACTTATTAGAATCTATATTACAATTTTCTAAAACAATTGGATTTACTAATCCGCATCCAAGTATTTCGAGCCACTTCCCTTCTTTTGATAATATATCAACCTCAGCTGAAGGCTCTGTGAATGGAAAATATGATGGCCTAAACCTCAATTCAATATCTTCACCAAAAAGTGAGTAAATAATTTTATAAATTAGATCTTTGAGTTGAGCAAAGCTTACATTCTCATCAACATATATACCCTCAACCTGATGGAACATTGGTAGATGAGTGGCATCATCATCTTTTCTATAAACCTTGCCTCCAGAAATAAATGCCAAAGGTGGCTTTTTTTCAAGCATCCCTCTTATTTGCACTGGTGATGTATGAGTTCGTAGTAGGTTCGATTTGTTTTCAACATAAAAAGTATCATGCATTTGTCTTGCAGGATGTGATTTTTTTATATTAAGCATGTCAAAATTAAATTTTTCTGTTTCTATTTCTGGCCCATCAACAATCTCAAAACCATAAGACATTAAAAGATTCATAATAGAATCTTTCATGTGATTTATTGGATGGAGTGCCCCCCTGTCTTTAATTAATTCAGGAGAGTGAATGTCTATATGGCCTGACATTAAACAAGTTTAACTAGCTAATGGCTGTTTTTACAATCTTCTCAAAAGTTGCATTATCAGAAATAGCAATATCAGAGAGAATCTTTCTATCTAAAGTAATATCTTTTTTAGCTAATGAATTTATAAGAACTGAATAGGAAATACCAAGCTCTCTGGCTCCAGCATTTATTCTTGCTATCCAAAGAGTTCTAAAAGCTCTTTTTCTATTCTTTCTATCTCTGAATGCATATTGCAAGGACTTAATATTAGACTGTTTAGCAGTTCTAAATAATCTACTTCTAGCGCCGTAATGACCCTTCGTAGCACTTAGTACTTTCTTATGTTTTGCTTTAGCTGTTACTGATTTCGTAGTTCTTGGCATAATTTATCTTCTTATTAGTTTAGAAGCCATTTTAAGCACGATACCCGATAGCTTATTTAGACCTCTATTATGTCTTTTTCTTTTTGTAGACTGTTTTGTAAGGATATGATTTCTGTTAGCACTCTTACTTTTCAGAGAAGAGCCGGTTCTCTTAAAACGCTTTGCAGCACCAGAGTGTGTTTTTAATTTGTATCCCATATTTCTTTTCTTTATTGTTTAATTAAATTTACTTCTTTTTTAGAGGAGATAGAACCATCAGCAACTGTCTACCTTCTAGTGAAGGTTCTTGGTCAACTTGAGCTATATCTTCTAACTCATCTCTTAATCTATTTAATAAATTAAGACCCATGTCACTGTTTAAAATTTCCCTACCTCTAAATCGGACGCTTATTTTAGTCTTATCTCCGTCAAGAATAAAGCTTTTAACCTTTTTTAATTTAATATTATAATCACCAACATCTGTGGATGGTCTGAATTTAATTTCTTTTGTGGTATTTCTTTTTACCTTAACCTTGGATGATGACAAACTTTTCTTCTTATCGAAGATATGTTTTCCATAATCTAATAACTTACAAACCACAGGGCTTGCATCAGATGGAGACACCTGAACTAGGTCAAGAGATGCAACCCTGGCTGATTCTAGGGCTACAGAAAAGGCTACCAACCCTTGTTTTTCGCCGTTTGATCCAATAAGCATAACTTCGCTTGCACGAATTTTTTCGTTGATAGGTGTGATATTTTTTTTCTGGGAAGCTATGAGATTACCTCTGTAAAAGTGAAATAATTATAATAATTAAACATTAAATACAATATTATTTATTAAAGATGGATTGATAATTATCATTAGTGTTGCTGATTTTATACTAATTAACCTATTACGCAATAAAATTTTATCTAGGGCTGAAGAATGAAATGCTCCCAAATATCATCACTTTTTTTATAGACTTCCCTTTTATTTAGTCGTGATTCGTGGCCCTCCCAAAATTCAAAATAATAGGGAGTAAATGAGTAACCTCCCCAAAAATCAGGGCATTTTCTTAAATCAGCATTTTTTAAAATTTTATTATAATTTTCTTTAACTTGGAAATAAGAGTCTATTAGATTTGATTGACTAGATGAAATAGCCAATGCATTTTTTTCTTTTGATCTGTCAGAAAAATATTTTTGATTAAACTCATCAGAAGTCTTTTTTATTTTAGCCTTTATTCTAATCTGAGTATTAATGTTAGACCAATATAATAATGCAGATATCTGGTTGTGAGAATTGAAAGCAGATGCCTTTGGGGAGGCATAATTACTAAAAAAAATAAACTCATCATTTATGATGAATTTAAGATTTACGTATCTAGAATCAACTTCATTTGCTTTATTTTCGTATGACGAAATTGAAATAGCCTCAATATTTTTTTGTTCTGCATTTACTGCATCATCGTATTTTTGCTTAAATAGCAGATAGGGTATTCCTTGATTTAGGTTACTTAATTTGATCATTTTATTAAAGTTTAAAAGATAAATTATATACGCCTTATTGAAAATCAAGAACTTTAACAATCTACTTATAAATGTAACTAAGAAGAAACTATTGAATAGTTACTCTTTTTGAGTATATTTGCTAATTGATTACATTTGGGCAAGTAATAAACTTATAAATAATAATGACTAAAGAGACACAGCATATGAATAAAATTATAGTAAAGTAACTAAAAAATTTATGTGTTTAATATGACTGTCTAAATTAGGCTGTCTGGTAAACTAGGAACACCATCAAATGCCTTATGCACTATGTTACTGGACGGAAAGACTACTACCCAAGCAGTAACTAAAATAATTTTAATGTATAACAAAAGTGAATTATTATTTACAAACCACATCTCTACATCACTTTTATGAGGAGTAATATTTTCATTATAAAATCTGATAGGGTCATCTCGACCATCAAGCAACCTCTCCTCATCTCGAAAGATTATCGACCCGATACCAGTTAATCCTGGCCTGACTGTATTTAAAGTTTTTTGGGCTTCTATTGGGTATCTAGCATAAGTATTTGGCACCATTGGTCTTGGCCCAACGATACTCATATCACCAATAAAAATATTCCATAGCTGAGGTAACTCATTAACTTTAGATTTACGTAAAAATTTACCTAATGGCAAAACACGAGGATCATTTTTGATTGTAATTTCACCACTTCCTATGCCAGGGCTATCTTTAAGCATTGTTGCAAATTTGATTAGGCCAAAGGAACTGCCATTTATTCCAACCCTAGTTTGCTTATAAAGTACTTCGCCTTCGCCAGTTATTCTTAGTAAGCATATAACTGGGATCAATATAGGACTAAGCACTATAATTGCAATTCCTGAAAAAAAAATATCTAGTATCCTTTGCATTGTGTTGCCTAATTTAGGTGTATCATTAAAATTTTTCTTGCTCTTTGAATCCATCTTGCCTAGCTAAATTATTTTTTGAGAAATAATCTTTATACCATTCAACTGTATTTGCTAAACCAACCTTCCAATCTGTTTGTGGATTGTAACCCAGCAATCTTTTTGCTTTTGATATATCAGGGCATCTGCGACTCACCGAACCAGGATACGTAGGAGCCTCTACATATTCTCCAGAATAGCCCATCATTTCGCCAACAGCTTTGATTAATTCCTCTATCGATATTTCCTGAGAACTTCCTATATGAAAGATTTCATCAGAAGCCAGCTCAGACTCCATAGCCAAAACTGTGCCTTCGACCGTATCCTTTATATAAGAGAAAGCCCTTGTTTGGTCATGGCCATACATTCTAAAAGGAGACTCATTATTCATAAATCGTTCTACAAGATGGGGAATAACGTGTTTAAAACCCATATCTGGACCAAAAGCATTATGGTATCGAACAACTGTTGCTTCAAAATTATACTTCTTTGCATAATTTAGAAATGCTGATTCGCCTAATATTTTTGTAATTGCATAAGTAAATCTTGGGTCTGAAACATCTTGAATACAAAGAGGAACGAGCTCATCAGTAGGCACAGAATAGTCTAGCACCTCAGTGGTTCCTGAATAGGTTTCACTTGTAGAAGTGAATAGCACTCTTTTAACTGATGTTGATTTAAGCCATTCTAAAGTATTATAAATAAGCGCTGTATTAACCCTAATAACTTCATCTGGATGATCTAGGGTATTGTTGACCCCAACTACAGAAGCAAGCATATAGACAAAATCAAAATCTTTATCTAGGTTATTGAAGGCTGCATAAGAAGTAAAATCATCCTGCACAAAATTTATATCACTAATCTCTTGTTCTGTAAAATATTCAGATTTATCTCGTGAAAAACTATAGTCGGCAAGCGTCAATTCAGCATCACGATTTTGAATCAAAAATTTGGCCAAATTACTGCCAACAAAACCAGCTCCACCAATTAATAATATCTTTTTTTTCATTTAGTCCACTCTGATTTTTTTATCACAATGTGGGAATTCTAACACAATCAAATAGCTTGCTAAATATCGCCACGCCCAAGAACTGACACTATATGCTTTTCTTGTAACATAGCAATTTGTTCATAGTTTAGTAAGCCTATAGTATCGTATATTTTAGTTGGCTCAGATTCCAAAAGCTTTTGCATAATCTCAGGACTTTTGTACTCACTATGCCCAGCAGAAATAATAATTAGTTCAGGGTTAGATTCAATTATTTCTGCAAGATCAGACCTCACGGCACATTTCTGCTCTTCCCAATAAGATACGAATGGGTCATGTAAGACTATTTCAGCTCCAGTCCCACGAACCATTCTTACCAAAGTATCTACTGGAGTAAAACGAGTGTCACCTACATCTCCGCGATAAGAGACACCTAAAAATACAACTCTGTTATTGCTAATATCACCAAAAACCTCTACAAGACGATTAAATGCAAAAACAGGCATTTGATCATTTTTAGAAACGCCGCTTACGCTAATTTCTAAATCAAATTCAGCCCCAAAGAAAGATTTACGTGCCCAACTTGCAAGCAGCGGATCCTTGGTTAAGCAATAACCACCAACACCAATTCCAGGATACATCAAATTAGCATGAGTGGGTCTGGCTCTAATAGCATTAACGATAGCATATAAATCAACCCCAGCCTCCTCAGCAAATCTTGACCACTCAACTACAAATGCAATATTCATAGCACGATATGAGTTTTCTAAAACCTTCGCCATCTCCGTAGCATTAGTATGTTCTAATCTAGTAAGTTTACACTTTGATATATCTATAATAGTTTTTAAAAAATTTTCAATTGCATCCGCACTAATTTGATTAACACCAGCGTAAACGCGAGGAAACTCGCGAATAGAGTTAATATAATCAGGTCCAGGCATTACCCTCTCGTACGAATGTCCAAGCCTATATTTATCCAATGCAAGATCACGTTTAGCAAGCTCAGATTCAATTATAGGTTTAACAATCTGCTCACACGCCCCTGGTGGCACTGTCGTTTCAACCAAAACCAGAACATCGTCTTGACAATTCTCACCAATAGATTGAATAGCTTTTTTAAAACTATCTAAATTTACATCAAAACTTTTTAAATCACCTTTATCGTCAGACTCTTTTTGAACATCTAAATTAATATCTACAATTATTATATCTGCATATTGATAAGCCACTGGATCGTATGTTGCTAAAAAGTTTCCTTTGGCTAAAGCATTGTCAAAAAACTCAGATATTTTTGGATCATCTGCAATTAAAGGAAAAGCGCCATCATTAATAGATTTTATTTTCCAATAAGTATTTTCATTAGCTAGGTCTACGCCAATGACTGCATATTCCTCGCCTATTGCATTTGCACAAACTATAGACATAACAGCACCAACAAAACCTAGCCCTTGGACAGCGACAACTTTCTTACCTGAGTGCCTAGAAAGAAAATCTTCAATTACTGCTGAATCATCTAAATTATTGGGAATCTCATGAATTTCTTGGGTCAGAGTATTAACTGATATCGCCATTATTGCCTCCTCGGCATTTTTGATTATTATATAATTGATGTCTTCTGAGATGCAATCAAGTTTTATAAACTACCTTGATGTAACGATCTATGATTTATAAAAACAAGCAGCTATTTGATGAAACCAAGACAGAAATCCTTAAGGAAAAGATAAGATTTACAAAGTACTTCTTGATTAAGATGTAAAAATTTCTCAATAATATTAAGTAAAAAACTTTTATATTATGATAATAATTTGCCCATGAGACCGCGAATATTTCCAACTACAAAAGATAAATGTACAGCAGGAAAAGTCACTAAAGCAATTGGTATTGATAAAAAACTAGGCGCCTCCAATAGTCCTACAAGGATTATTAGCACGCTGTATAAACTCATTAATACTAGACCAAAAAATGGGTACAAAAGACTGATTATAATAAAGAGCCCTAAACATATTGCTGGTACAAGGTGCGCGGGTCTTATTGGGGTAGAGTATAAACCAGCATACACACCTTGAATATATGCCCTATTGCAAATTTCTTTCAGAGTATCATGCTTAAGAACATAAATAGCCCTCAGACTGCATGAGTTAAAAAGCTTTTTATTAGTCGATACTTGTAATCTTTGAAGTAGATCAATATCCTGCTTGCGCATAAGAGATGTATCGAATCCACCTACAGCCCTTAAATCTTTTATCCAAAAAAAACCAAGATATATAGTGCCTACCTCACCATCAAAGTCTTTATAAAAAAAAGAGCGCTTCCACTTACTTGGCCCCATTAAAAATGGACTCATAAAAAATTTGGCTAAAATATTAGGCATAAACTTCGGTGAGCGCGGCATGACTTGGACTGATGGACCAATAGCACAATATTTACTGCTATTATTTTCTAAACACCTATAACCCTCACTAAAGTAATCTGCAGCTACTCTAGCCCGTGCATCTATCCTACAAAAAATTGAATTCGAAGACGACTTAATTCCTGCATTTAAATTTTGACTAGCATTTGCACCTGGTGTGATAATTAAATATAAATTTAATTCCTTTGACCAATGCTCGAATAGGTCTCGAGTGCCATCATCCGATCCGCTATCACATAACAAAATTTCGTAATCAAAAGAATCTAAATCTGATTCTTTTAAAGATCGAAAAAGTGCCTCTAAATTAACTGCTTCATTATAAGCAGGAATGCATACTGTAAAACTAATAGACAAGTATTCTCCAAGGTTGAACTGCAGCATCTACTCCGAAATTACTCATTGTGAACTCTGAGGTTAAGTCCATCGCGTGTATGTGCAGAGTTTTCATTTAGACGCATTATATGCTCTTTTAAGCTATTAGAGCTTATAGAATATTAGAAAATATAAAAATTTATGAATCCCTCATATACTCTTCTAAAGTCACTTTATGGATGCTTTCTGAACTCAGGCCTATCAAACCATACCATATATAGAAAGAATAGACTTATACCACTTACTCCAACAAAATTTAATAAGTCTACTTGTGCGTCCGTATAAACCTGACCTAAGGCAACAACATATAAAATAGTCATTAGGGAATATTTTTTATTTTTATTAAATAAAGACTCAATCTTTCTATAAATAAAGCTTACATAAAGAACAGATATTAATATATTAAATGGAAAAAATGGTATAAAAAATATTGATCCGATTAAACCAGGAGACGCACCATTCCTATCACGAGGATCAAGATATATTGATAGCGAATTTAATCGAGCTGAAGAGACGATATCTGGTTTTTGAGCTTCTAGACCAAATAGGTGTGACACTCTAAAGTTAAGATTTTGTATTACATTTGGAATTGATTGCATTTGAAAATCAAAGTCAAATAATGTGTAAGTTAAATGATAAGCCAATGAGTAAAAATGAACTGAAAGGCGAGCTATAGGAATCAACAAAAAATCAAAAAGCGTTCCACTTGTTAGTAAATCATAAGCTACCTCAACTCCCATCTTGTTAGCTAAGCCAATAAACAAAATTGAAAAAAATCCAACAGAAAGGGCTAATACTGCAAGAAAAGTATGGATTAATTTAAACTTTTTGAAATTTGTAAGAAAAAAATTTACTTTAGTAAAAATGTGCCAAAGTAAGAGAATAGCAACCAGAATTTTCAACATATCGAAAGCAGCTGAAGTAGCAAAATAAAAAGCAATAGCCCCCAAAATTATCGAAACCGTGTCTATCTTGCAAATTTTTAAATCAAAAGATAAGTCAGCTATCTTAAGAAGTAAAAACATCGTGAAATAGTACTTCAAACAGGTCAAAATAATTACATAGCTGTCGCTATCCGAAAGTAAATCACCAGAATGCCTGTATCTCAAACCATATTGGTAGTAGAATTTTACAGCTAAATACAAAAAAAGAACCATTATTGCCATATTCAGATACGGGCGAGAAAATGTTCTGATATGAACTCGTTTTAGAGGTGTAACTATTGTTGGAACAAAATTATAAACCATAATAAAGACAAAGAAGTAAGCAAGGACGGCAGGCAAAACATATATGTATTCGGGTGTACCTTTGTATGATTCTAAATATGAATAATCTAATAAGTACCCAAGCATTAATGGAGTGACATAATATAACAATAAATATACTGCACAAAAACGCACTCCCAGACTACTGAACAGTCTTCTAAACATTAGGCTCTCTGAAGGAAATTTGAAAAAGACTGCATATTTTTTTCCTTACTAAAAAAATAAACTGTACAGGCATAACGCTCTCCATTTTGAATAGGGCTTCCACGATGAAGCCCTTTTGTATCTGCAATTAATATACTGCCCTCACCTCCAATCACCACTGTACTTTTATCACCCCATTGCTTGTTAACTTCTTCTGCGGTATACCTCATTTTGTCCAGGTTAAATTTAGAATTGAGTTTGTTTAGTGATGTATGTGACTTAGGAATATACTCAAATGGACCATTTTGGAAGCTCACATCTGACAAATAAGCTATGAATTTAAATTGTGGAGTAAAAGGCGAATCTCTGTGCCAGCCGCCACCAGATCCAAGATTTCCTACTTTGTGTTGTAATTTGGCAGCTAAAACAAAATGATAAGGAAGCTTTTGGCTGAGGTAACTTTCTCCTTTTTTACGCATTTCATCAATAGGCAATAACATCTCTATTTCTGGAAATATGCCTTCTGCACCGTAAATGCGCACATCCGAGCCAAGATCATCAGTCCATAAATTTGTACCCTTATCTTCTATAGCTGTATCAATGAAAGTACGTAATTTGGTTGTCGAAATTCTATCAATTTTTTTTGGTAACAACTCAACTCCGTTTCGATAAAACTCTTCACTAAATAGCCATTTAGATTTGAGTTTACGCATCAAACTGTAACGCAAAATAATTAAAATTTCTTTGACTAGTCCTAACATAGAATTACCTCTATATAAAAATACTTTTTTGACGATATTTGTCTAGGGAAAGTAACGCCAAACTCATACTAAACCCAGAAAAACAGCATATGACTAATGACAAATGAGTCACACTAATTATTGAATAATCAGAATTTAAACCAATAAACAGAGCTAAATAAATAATAATTGGAACAATACCTAATTTGTATATGTATTTTCGGGCTCCAGAGTTTGCAAACTGAGAACAAAATGAGAAAGCTAGCTTGCTTAATGAAGCAATACTAAGCAAACAAAAAATATACATATAATTTGGATTGATAAGGTAGCTATATATGAGACTAAATAATATAGAAGATAGTATGCACCATACCAAGTAAAATTTTATATATTTTCGATAGCTTTTATTTTTAATAATATTTCCTTCAGTAAAAACTAATAATTTACTTGCAACCATTAACTGTAATCCAGAAACCAAAATAACATCAGCATAAAGAGAAATTATATCTTGATTATTTTTGCCAAGAAGAACAAAAATTTGAGCAAATAAAAAAGCAATTGAGTAAATTATATATGATGAATATTGAATGCCTCGATATTTATTGATTAAAAAAATAAATAGTTTCTTTTCCCTTTCCAAACGATATTTTTTTACCTTACTAAAAGACAATCCTAGCAATAAAAATAAAGATAAAATCTCTATCTGAAATGTATATAGTGTTGCCGATTCACTAAAAATAATAAGGCCACTGGCAATATAGATTGATAAGATTATTAAGAATGAGTTGCAAACAATCATCATTCTTTCTTTTTTTGCGATATATAACCCCTGAAAATATGAGAGTACTGCCTGAAGTATAATAAATGATGGATAGAATGATAAATTTAAAGAGATAACTAATAAAGATGATAACCCTCCTAACTTCCAGCAATTTCTAGCAATATATGAGGATACATAGTCTATAGTTTTCATCTTACCTAGATGAATATGAATTCTTCCTCCAGCTCTTAGTCCAAGTTGCACAATAAATGTAAAAAATACAACAACAGACTGAAAATAGACTATATCAACAAGCTTTTCTGGAAAAACTAGACGAGTCATTAAAATGATAAGCGAGAAAGATACGCCTGTTAGTAAAACTAACGAAAAAGAGATGAAGTTTTTAAACATTTTTTAATAGAAAATTGAGCTTATTTGCAATAAGTTGAGATGGTAATATTTTATCATTAAGCAAATGTTGGTTAAAACGGTGTCTCATAGCTAGCACCTTCTGTGATGATTCATTGTAACTCTTTGCTATATTAGAAAAGCCATCAACAAGCTGCACAACCCCTTCTTCAACAAGCCCATAATAATCCTCTTCATACCAATCTATAAATGATATTGGGTGCATTCCATACATTATTGCATCAATATGCGCGCCTGTAATACCACCAAGTAGCACTTGAGCTTGAGATGCAAGATCGCGTATGTCATCAGTAGGTAAAAAATAGTTTAAATCATATTTTTGACAAAGCTGTTCAATAAACTCAAAACGGTCTCGATCGCCTGGATGAGGTTTTACAAATATTGAATACTTTTTATTTATCTCATCCGCAGAACCTTTCAAGATAGAATCAATAAAATCTGATGAATCCAATAAATTAAAACAAATTAAAATTCCATTTAATTCACTGTTCTCAACCATTCGGATTTTATTTTCGTAACGAACTGAACCTACAACCTGGATTGTACTCTTCTCAGGAACCCCTTTTCTTTTATATAAATCTCTTTGGATGTCAGAATCTAAAAAGGAATAAGAACATTCCAACTCTGGAAAAGAGCTACTTGTATATGCATGTGGTATATAAGATGTTTTAAGATTGATTTCTTTTGCTGCTTTGACTGCAGATCTAGTCCAGTGATTATGATCATTACTGATTACTATCATGCTAGGCTTCCAAAACAAGAAAAGAATTTTCCAAACAAAAATGCTAGAGCCAGAAACAAGAACTCTTTCTAGCCGTCTTGTTAAGGCAACTCTTTGATATTTATCTTGTACATTAAAAAGCTGGTAGATACTGTGAGGAAGGAAAACCCAACCAATCAAATAAAATAATAGAGAAGGAACATAACCATCAAGAGACTTTGCTTTAAAGTTATGCATACCCAATAAGATGCTATTATCGGTCTTATCAGCAACTTTTGATAAGGTGATATTTTGATTATGAGTGGTAACTAAAAAAATGATTGACTCCTTTCTAACGAAAAAATTTATTCTTCTTAGTGACATCAATGTAAATAAAAAAGCACGAAGCAGTCCTTCAAAAAGAGCTGGGTATTTAAATTTTGAATATACTTTTTCTAGGAGCTTCCATTCTTTCGAACAAATATCATAATTCAAATCAACAAGGTCGATTTTCATTTTTTATTTCATCAATTGCCTAGTCAGAGCTGTACCTCGTAAGATATTCACTTTGGCCTTATGGCATAGTACTTCATCAAAATACTTGGGTGGCAAACCAAATCCAGGTCTAATAATTCGGATGTTATCATTAGTGAATTGCTCACCAGCCTTTATATCTTGAACAACATATATAGATCGTCTGAAAGCAACATTTCCTTTTTCTGCTTCAGTTCTCTCATAATTGACCATCCCAATAGATTCCCAAGCAGTTTGAGTATCTTTACATAATGCTTCCAATTCATCCATTTCTAAAGAAAAGCTATCGTCTGCTCCTCCACCAGATCTGTCAAGTGTTACATGTTTTTCAATTAAACAAGCACCTAGAGCAACAGCTGATACAGATGTAGCATTCTCGATGGTATGGTCTGACAGACCAGTAAGTACATCAAAACGGTTAGCTATATCAGCAATTGTTGCCAAATTATATTGTGAGGCAGAAACCGGATATGCACTAACGCAATGCAAAACAACTAACTCAGTACAGCCATTTTCTTTGGCAGTAAAAATAGCTTCTTCTATTTCATCAAGATTTCCCATACCTGTAGAAATAATCATTGGTTTGCCTGTTTTAGCAACTCTCGCTATTAAAGGTAAGTCTATTAATTCAAATGATGCTATTTTATATGCAGGAGTATTGAGCTCTTCTAATAGGTCTACTGCCGTAGAATCAAACGGAGTACTAAAAATTGTGATTCCTAATTCTCTAGCTTTATCGAAAAGTAATTTATTCCATTCCCATGGAAGGTGCGCTTTTTCATATAATTCATAAAGACTTTGCCCATCCCACAAACCACCTTTAATCTGGAAATCCTCATGATCACAGTCAATGGTCATAGTCTCATGGGTATAAGTTTGTATCTTAATTGCATCCGCACCAGCTTCAACAGCTCTTTCCATGATTTGATAAGCTCTTTCTATATCGCCATTGTGATTTGCTGACAGTTCAGCGATGATATAAGGCTTAAAATCAGGTCCAATTTTCTTTCCATCAATTGATATAAATTTATTCATTGTTTACTCGATTATTCGTTCGACTTGAAAAGCTTCAGCTTGATTTAGTCCTACGGTTGCTCCCCTGTAAATAGATAGGGCCTCTATGGTTTTGATATTCCTGCTATGTGGAAAAGGTCGTAATTCTTTGCTGTACTTGTTAAGAGCTAAAAGCTTAGTAGACCAAAAATCTGAAATATCAACAAATTTGTTTGGATTAAACTTGCTCTTTGAGTTTGAGTTCCATTCTGTAGCAGATAGTACTTCAAATAAAAATATTGATTTCACAGGAGACCATGACTGAGGCCGACAGGCTGTGATTACTGCCTGATGTGTGATTCTATGATCTACATTTAAATCTTCTGAGAAATGAGTGTAGATTATTGAGGGTTTAAATTTGTCAATAGCAATTTCTATACTTTTGGTTACATCTAACAAAGGAACTTGATCCATCATATTGTCTGGATAATCAAATTTCATTACATTCTTAATACCTAAAACTTTTAAAGCTTCCTCACAATCTTTGTTTCTGCTTGTAATATTAGCTGAAACAGCTTCACCTCTTGAAGATTCACCATTTGTCATAAAAATAACAGCAACCTGATCTCCCGCTGCTGTGTGCATTGCTATTGTGCCACCGCATCCAATAACCTCATCATCAGGATGAGATGCCACTACTAAAATAGATTTCTGATTCATTTATTGATATTCGTTATAGTTACTCTAGCTGAAAGATTGCCAGCTGGACTCAAATTTGCTTCATCGAAATTAAAGCGATACCCTTTAGAGCTTATGTAAGCTTTAGGGTAAGTCTCCGCATCAAGCATTCTTATGAAATCATATAATTGCTCAGTACTCATTTCTTCAGGAATTTCACTGTCTGACGGCCTTCTTCGATTAAAAACTGTTACTTCGCCTGTTTGCTCTTTTGGTGCAGGGTTGGTTTCTGCTATTTTAAATGCCAGCTTCATTATTTGTGATGCTGCACGGTTAAAAATATCATGAGCACTCCCATGAAGTGATAATGAATCTTTAAAATAAACAGGCCCAGCATCTAAATCATTTGTCATTTGCAATGCTGTTAACTTAGTTTCTTTGTGGCCTCTAATAATTAGGTTTTGAAGAGGGCTACCTCCTCTTCCATAAGGCACGTCTGTCATATGAAAACAAACTGATTCATATTTACTTAAAATTTCATTAGGCACAATCCAGTTCCAGTGTGGAAAAAATATATATCTAGGGGCAATCTTCTCAATAAACTCCAAACTCAAATCTTCTTTTTGCTTAATTAGGTACCAATTCGGTAGATCTTCACAAATGTGTTTGTATGCGTTTATTGACCATGGCTTAGTAGCTGCAACAATGTAATTATCTTTATTCACTTTTAGCCTTTTTTATATACTTAGTTTCTTCTATTTGTATAAAACCACATTTCATGAAAAGATTTTGAGAGGCCTTGTTTTCGATACGAATAAACGCCTCAAATTCAAATTCTTTGTGCAATTCTAACACTGCCTTTAGCCCCTCAAACGCAAAACCTTTACCATACTCATTTGGAGAAAGAAGGACTGAAACTAAAGCTTTATTAACATTTATATTCAATCTTATACTACCTACTTTTCTATTTCCATAATTTATTGTGTACATCAAAATATCTTTGCTCTTTAAAGTATTTTCCATCCACCTACAATGTTCAGTGTAAGTAGGTATTGAATTATTGAGAAAGTATTTTCTAGTTAATGGATTTTTCTGCCAGTCATAAAATATATCTATATCTTCTTTTGTAGCCTTCTGTAATATAACCATTTAATCTTTCTCCAAAATATCTATGATATGTTGACATACTTTTGTTGAGCCTTGACCATCACATAATTTCAAATTGGCTTTATGAAAGCTCTCCCAATTTCGAATAATTAGTGCCATCTTGTTATGAAAACTTTCTTCAATATCACTTATATTTAGCAAGCAGACTGCGCCTGTTTTGGAGATATTTTTCGCGATAACTTTCTGATTTTCAGCAATTGGGATTAAAATACTAGGTAGCCCAATGCAAGCTCTCTCCCAGGTGGTACTTCCTGGAGCGCCAATTGCAATGTGTTGAGAACTCATTAAATCAGCCATTTCATTCGAAAATAAAATATGCGTAAAGGCACTCTTATTAAAACAAAAATCTTTTATTTTTTTGTAATGTGGTGACCTCTTCCCAAGCAAAACAGTGATGTGCAGATCATTGTTTTTAATTTCAGCAAGCTTTTCTAAAATTTTTATAGTTACATTTGGATAATCAATGCCGCCCATTGATACAAGAATGTTTTTATAACCTTCGTTAGCTCTATTTTTATTTAAGTTATCTCGAATGCGTTTAAACTCTGGAGAGATTAGAGCAAATTCACTACCTGCTAAAATAATGGACTTCGGATTTTTGTGAAGATATTCTTCTGCTTGTCTACCATATGTTTGATCTATAATTAAATCAGCATAATGCTCTCTTGCTAAATCATCTATGACTACTATCTTACAACTTAGTTTGTTTGATACTTTTCTTTCCCATAAGTCATCTAAACTATAATGATCTACTATAATTAAGTCAGCAGTTTTAGCCTTTAATATAAAGTCATTTGCATCATCTTCCCAAGAACCTTGAAGCCAAGCTAAATAGTCATCACTAGAGGAAGGTGTAATAAATTTTTTTGGTTGATTAAGTTCTAGAACCTTAAAGCCCTGCTTACTAATATAGCTGATGAAATCACCCTTTTGTAGTTTTTGTGCAAATACAACTGTATAACCAATACTTCTTAGTTGTTTTGCTAAGACTAAGCATCTCATGACATGGCCACTACCGATAAAAACAGAAGCGTCTACCCGAATAATAATCTTCATATTATGGCCTAATAAATTAAAAATAGAATTCTAGTCAGAATCCAACTTATCAATTGCTCGTCCACCCGCCATCAATAACAATATTACTGCCGGTTACATAAGAAGAAGCATTTGAAGATAAAAAATTAATAACGCCTTTTATTTCTTCTGCGTTTCCTATGCGACCAAGAGCAGTTTTACACTCCAACTTACTCATAAACTCTTTATTTTCTTGAGCGAGTCTATTGGGGAATGGGCCAGGAGAAACTGAGTTAAACCTAATGCCTTCGAGTCCAAATTCACAAGCAGCATAGCGAGTCCAATGAATAAGCGCTGCTTTAACTGAACCATAGAATGGTGGGTTAGTGGTAGCTGCATTTTCATAAAGCGAAAAGTCTGGAGATACCAGACCATACATTGATGCGATATTTATACAACTTGCTAATTCATCAGATTTATGGCCTTGTCGCAGATATGGCAGTAAGATGTTAAACAACCTTTGAATAGAAACTAAGCCAATTTCATAACTATTGGTATAATCATGATCACTAGAAGATTCTATTGTTCCACCTGGCCCAGCATAAGCATTATTAACTAATATATTTAATTTTTCTAAGGGATTAACTTCAAAAAAATGCTTGGTTGCTTCTTCATCCAAGAGATCAAAAACACCTGCAGAAGCATCAAAGCCCCTAGCCCTCAGCTCAGTAACAAATCTTTCTACTTTTATTTTATTACGGCCCTGAATAATCACCTCAGCCCCTGCTTCAGCAAGTGATAAAGCGATTTGCTTTCCTAAATATCCAGTAGCTCCGGTCACCAAGGCCACTTTTCCTTTCAAAGAAAAAATCTCAGACATAATCATGATGTTATCCATAGTGCAGGGTTCAAATTATTATCCACTAATTTTGGAGTAGAATCAGATATAAACATTAGCTCTTCTGTAGAGAGTTCTTTTGTTGATAAAAGCTTTATATTTTCTAAAAGCTGTTCCTCTGTTTCCATACCAATTACAATACCACTTATCCACTTTTGCGACCTAACGTAAGCCAAACAAAGGTCAGGGAGACTTTCTCGGCCAAATTTAGTTACTAAACGTTTTAACCACTGCGTAACTTTATAATACTCTTGTTGGCCAAAATTTGCTTTTGCCCAATTTTCTTCACTTTCTGTTAGCAGTAGACCTTGAAGAAAAATGCTTCTAACATGAATCGTAATATCTCTCTGCATAATATTTGACATCGATATGACAGACTCCCATCTATGATCTAAAATATTGAAAGGCATTTGAATATGAGAAACCTCACTAACATTTAATGCAAGCTCTAATTCTTTAGGTGTTTGAACAGAAACGCCGAGAACCCCTATCAAACCTGCCTCTTTAAGCTTAATAAGCTGTTGCCAAATTAATCCTTTAAAATCAGTCAAATGGTCAGCTCTGTGGAGTAGAAGGCAATATAGCTTATCGACTTTTAATAATTTCAAAGAGTTAGAGACTGAATTATTAACAGCTTCAACTATTTTCTCAGGAGAGCTAGACATACTTAGCTCGGTCAATGATGATAATTTAGTGATCACTTTAAAGTGATTATGCTTAGCATTAAGTAAATAGTTACCAATCTCTAGTTCACTTTTATCATACATTTGTGCTGTATCAATCAATGATACGCCAGCACACTCAGCTGTATTAAGCAAAGTCTCAATTTCTTTTGAACTCGGCTGCCCTGCAGTATTATTTATCCCATAAACCCCGCCAAATTGTGCGCCACCAATTACGAGTTCCGCTCTCTGAAGGGGCGCTGCTGTTTGCTGAAGATGCTTTATGAGAACTCGATATGAGTCCTTAACTGGATCATCTACTTGAGTAAATATTTCCGCTATCCTTAAATAGTCCGTAAGATTATCCACGGTACAAGAGAGTTCATTTAACTTAATACTTTTATCAGGATTAAAATAATGTCTACCATATTTTTCAATCAAATAAGGTGTTACATGCTCGAGGTAATAGTCACTTAGATTACAGGTTAATGCTTCCCTAATATCTTTCAATTGAAAAGCTTCTGCCGACAATCCATAAGGTAGACCACTTTCTTCCCCGGTAGAGCAAATATAGTTTAACTTTCTTGCTATATACTCTCCTAACAACTGCTGAATAAATTCACCATCAGGAAAAATATTATCTGCTGTGAGTCTGACAATAGTAGTTTCATCATCATAGCCATCCATAGAGTCAACAAAGCGCATCAAAGTATTATTTAGGTTACCTCTAAAAAAGGGGATTCCATTTTTTCTTAAAACGTGACAAAGATAATCATCGCTTGCTTCTAAAGACGTTAGTACTTTTACTTCAGCTCCTAAGTTTCCAGCTCTTTTGGCTGCCAAAACTACAAGTGGTAAACCAGCAATAGGTAGAAGCGCCTTTGCTGGCAGTCTTGAAGAACTCGTACGCGCTTGAATTAGATAGACGGCTTTAGTCATATTATTTTTGTCAAGGCTTGAACTACTAGCTTTTGCTGGTCAAATGTCATAGCATGAAATATAGGGATACTTATAGCCTCTTGATAGTACTTATTTGACTCTGGGAACTGTTCTTTACTGAAACCAAGCTTTTTATAATATGGATGGAGGTATATCGGTATATAGTGTAAATTTACACCAATTCCATTTGCTCGTAGACGCTCAAACACTTCTTTATGCGATAAAGAAATATTAGCTAGTTTTAATCGAATGACATATAAATGAAATGATGAATACGAATCTTCAATTTGGAATGGAGTTTTTAGTGGTAGGTTGCTTAATGAGTCATCATAGACTGATGCAATCTTATTACGTTTAGCAACAAATTCATGCAAACGTAACATTTGACTTAGGCCCAATGCTGCTTGCATGTCGGTCATTCTGTAATTTAAACCCAAATCAACTTGCTCATAATACCAGCCACCATGACTAGGCTCTTCCATAAGACTTTCTTCGCGGGTAATACCGTGGCTTCGAAGTAAATCCATTTTTTTTGCTAAAACTGCATCATTCGTTGTTGCCACCCCACCCTCTGCAGTTGTAACAATTTTGACTGGGTGGAAACTAAAGACAGTTATGTCGCTATATTGGCAATTACCAACTGGGTTTTCTTTATATTTTCCACCGATTGCATGTGAGGCATCTTCAATAATAGCAAAACCATATTCAATACTTAGAGCATGGATTTTATCCATTTCGCAAGACTGTCCACACAAATGAACTGGAATAACCACCTTTGGTAATGGCAGATTATTTTGCTTTGCGTGTGCTAACTTTTGCGAAAGTAATTTTGAACTCATATTATATGTATTAGGATCAATATCAACAAAGTCAACATCTGCACCACAATACAAAGCACAATTAGCGGAGGCTACAAATGTTATGGGTGTTGTCCAAACAACATCTCCTTTTCCAACACCTATGGATAAACAAGCAATGTGCAGTGCTGATGTAGCTGAATTTACTGCAATAGCATGTTTAGCATTTACAGCCTCTTTTACGGATTTTTCAAATAAAGGTACTTGTGGACCTTGAGTCAAAAAATCACTCTTAAGGACTTCTATTACTGCGTTTATGTCTTCCTGACTAATATCTTGTCTACCATAAGGAATCATTTTCTAGCCCTATAAATAAAGTTAAAGATGAACATGTGTTTCTATATTTATTCTTAATGAATCTACTGTTTCCCAATCCGTATTAGTTCCCGAATTATATCTAAATCCAAATGGTACCTTTGAAGCTTTGTGGTGATCTAAATAATCTGCCTCAGAATATGCAAATGATACAGATGGCAGAATTGCATAATATTTGCCAAAATCAATAGTGTTTATGGAATCTGTATCAGTAATCATTTCCTCATGTAATTTTTCACCAGGCCTAATTCCAACAACTTTTAGCTTACAATCTGGAGCTATCGCTTCAGCGATATCCAAAATTTTATAAGAAGGAATCTTAGGCACAAAAATTTCACCACCAAGATGGTGCTCAATTGCATACATAACCATATTAACTCCATCTTGAAGTGAAATATTGAATCTAGTCATATCCTTATGAGTAATAGGAAGTTCGCCTTCACTCTTTTTTTTCATAAAAAATGGGATTACAGAACCTCTTGAACCCATAACATTACCGTATCTAACCACACTAAATCGAACATCCTTTGATCCCTTGATATTATTTGCAGCTGTAAACAATTTATCGGAAACAAGCTTAGTTGCACCATATAAATTTATAGGAGCACATGCTTTGTCAGTAGATAGCGCAACAACATCTTTTACGCCACATTCTAAGGCTGCGTGAATAACATTTTCAGCACCATCAATATTAGTACGAATGCATTCTGTTGGGTTATATTCCGCGGTATCTACTTGTTTTATAGCTGCTGCATGGATAATTACATCGACACCCTCACAGGCTCTTTTTACTCGATCTTTGTCTCTGACATCACCAATCAAAAACCTAAGTTGAGGGAAATCTTCGGAAGGATATTTCATTCTTAAGTCAGATTGCTTTAACTCATCACGAGAAAATATTACTATTTTTTTAACTTCTGGATAGCGATTTAAAATTGTTTCTATAAATTTTTTACCAAACGATCCAGTACCTCCGGTAATTAAGATTGATTTCTTATTTAACATAAACCCTCCAAAAAATTAATATTAGTTAAATATAAAAAGGAAAACCAATGCCTTACAAGGCTGGCACCCAGATATGAGAACTTCAAAAAAGGACTTGTACGCATAATTAAAGCTCAGAATCATAAGCGCATATCCACTGACGATTTATCTAAAACATATTTTAAATCATACAGAACATACTTTTTCTTTGCGAACGATTTTATAACATCAGACCCAAGTGCTCTGAACTGGTCATGACCTACAGCTAAAATGATTGCATCATAAAACCCTTTCCTTGGACGATCAATAATGGAAAAATCATACTCTTTCTCAGTTGCATCTCTTGAGCATAATGGGTCGAAGACATCAACATTTACTCCATAATCTTCAAGTCCCCTAATTATATCAATGACCTTACTGTTACGAAGATCAGGACAATTCTCTTTGAAGGTTAACCCCATAACTAAAATGTTAGAGCCATTGACGTGAATCCGATTTAACAACAATTTTTTGACTAGTTGGGAGACTACAAAGGCACCCATGCCGTCGTTGAGTTGCCTAGCAGCTAGAATAAGGTCTGGATGACAGCCAACACTTTGGGCTTTATGAGCTAAGTAATATGGATCTACACCAATACAGTGTCCACCAACAAGCCCTGGACGAAAAGGCAAAAAGTTCCATTTCGTCCCTGCTGCCTCAAGGACTTCAAGAGTGTCTATTTCAAGCGCAGCAAATATGATTGCAAGCTCATTAACTAATGCAATATTCACATCACGTTGAGTATTTTCAATCACTTTAGCAGCCTCGGCTACTTTGATGCTTGGTGCTTTATGAGTGCCGGCAAGTATGATTGATTTGTATAATTGATCTACGAATTCAGCAACTTCAAATGTAGAGCCACTAGTAACCTTAAGAATACTAGACACACGATGCTCTTTATCACCTGGATTTATTCTTTCAGGAGAATAACCTGCAAAAAAATCTTTATTAAAAACTAAACCGGATACCCTCTCAACTTCTGGCAAGCAGACCTCCTCTGTTGCACCTGGGTAAACCGTTGATTCGTAAATAACAATATCATCTTTTTTAATTACACTACCTATCATTGCACTAGCTTTAACTAAAGGAGTCAAATCAGGTCTTTGATCGTTATCAATTGGGGTGGGAACAGTAACAATATATATATTACAGTCTACTAAGTCATTAATAACACAAGAATAATTTATATTGTTATTATCATTTAATTCATCACTGGTAAGCTCCATTGTTGCATCAAAACCACTTTGAAGCTCTTCAACTCTTTCTTTATTGATGTCAAAACCTATAGTTGAAAACTTCTTAGAGAACTCGACAGCCAACGGCAACCCAACGTAACCTAGACCAATCACGGCTACCTTTGCTTTTGATAAATTAAACATATTTTTTTCTTAAATTTGATGAAGTATATTTATAACAGAATTAGAACTATCAGACTAATGAAGTTTTTCATTGAAAATATAATGCCTTAAAAGTACCAATAAAGTACTTATAATTCCCCCTAATAGAGCAAACATGATACAAATTAAAACTCTATTTGGTTCAGATTTTTGTTCCATTAAAGCTGGAGGATCAATGTAATCAAAAACGTAAAATTGATTAGCTTCAATCAGGGTCAACTTTTTAGTTTCTTCTTGAAGTAGTTGGGCTAAAACTTGTTTAATTTCAGACAAACCTGTCATAGATATTTGTTGATTTAGATAGTTAGCAGCCTTTTCTGATTCTAATTTATCTTTTTGTCTATAAAAACTATTTACCTCATTAACAACTAACTCAGTCCATTGCTTTGCAATATATGGTGATTGGTGTTTTATTGATAAAGTGCTGAAGCCAGTTTTTTTATCTTCAGTAAAGCTTAAGTGTTCTTTTTTAAATACTTTAAAGCTTTCTTGGGGAGTTGGTATTTGTTGTTTTGGGTATGAATAATCTCTAACCCAAGTATTAGCTTTCACATCGTAAATATTTTTATCAAAAATTAATGTATTTGTCTTAGAGTTCCATGATTTAACAGCCATAAGATCTGGCAAGTTAATATTTGTCAGTATGTTGTTTTCAAAGAAACTTAGAGAGCTAATCTTATGTGTTGCTTTTACAGAATTACCATCATCACCACTAGAAGGAAGGCTTATACCTGCAAGACCTGCAAGGCTGCTATACCCCCCAAGAGCTCCAGAAATACCACTAGATGCACTAACAGGAACTAGTAAAGCTTTGGATTCATAAATATTAGGCAAGAAAAGACTGTAAATAACGCCAATAATCGATATAAAACTTGTTAAAGTAGCAATAATCCATTTGCCTTGAAATAGAATGCCAAAAATCTCTAGAAGATCTATTTCATTATGAAAATCATCAGCATTTTTATTACTATTTTTTTCTTGCATAAAATTACCAGTCTATATGGGGTTAGTTTATAGTATTTTTGTTACTTTTTGATAGAAAAATATTTTGATTACATAGCTATCGCAAAGATTAATAATTAGTTTTATTTGTAATTATCTTCGTTCAACTAATTCTAAATTATATTCTTATGTGTTTTTATTAGCAATATTTTACAGGATAAAAATCTTTTCTAATTCTTAAATTGCAACTCTTCTTATGAATCTAAAAAAATTAAGAAGGGCATCAACTCTATACTTGGATGGAATTGAGCAAATTTTTACTATACTTACTTTGAAAGAACCCTTTGAAATAATAGCATCTTGCACTATTTGTATTTGAGGCATTACTGGGTTTAGTATTAACTTCTTTGATTATTATTTTTGTTAAATAAAAGATAAATCTTTGATTTTGTAAATTGTTTTCTATTATTTTAACTTAGTTAATTTTTTGTATGAAGGAATAATCTATATTTTTCATTTTACTATATGGTACCCGAGGCCGGACTTGAACCGGCACGATATTTCTATCGAGGGATTTTAAGTCCCTTGTGTCTACCAATTCCACCACTCGGGCAAGTTTATTGGTACCAATATAATCGCTATTATACTTTTATATATATAAATGTCTTTAAAAAATTGGAGGCTGAAGCCGGAATCGAACCGGCGTTAACGGCTTTGCAGGCCGCTGCATAACCACTCTGCCATCCAGCCAAGTTAAGCAAGATGTATTGTATACATCTATAAGGGAAAGTAAAAAGATAAATTAATCTTTATCCAGCCTCTCGATATCACTTTCTATACAATCTTCACCATATTGAATTTCAATAATATGTGTTTTCATATTTGAGCGATTGCTTACTTGATGCCAATGTCCAACTGGAACAAGATAATGATCAAATTTATTAAGTTGTAACTCTTTTATATTTTTATTATTGGTATCATTTGAATATGAGACGATACACGTGCCCTCACTGACAAGCCAAATCTCATTTCTCTTGAAATGTCTCTGAAAACTCATCGATTTACCGGGCTTTACTATCAACTCTTTAACTTTTATATTTTTTGTTTCAAATAAATTAAAAAAAGACCCCCACTGCCTTTCCTCAAAATAATATTGCCATTTGTTTAGAATCCATGAAGATGAGTTTTTTTTATCATCACCACCAACACTAAAAATAAAATTTATATCTGAAACAGACATTTCTGGTATATTTTTTTTATCTCTATCGCCGCCATTAGCAAAATAAATATCGTCATTAGAATACAGTTTTTTAATTTCTTCTAATGCATTTATGCAAGAACCCTTGTCGTCATCCTTAAAACCAATAACCTGATCTACAAATTTTATTGATTCAACAATAGCTTTTCTTTCATCGAATGGCATAAAAAATTTACCTTTCTTTTTTTCAAGCCAGGCGTCGCTATTTAAAGCAACTATTAATTTATCTCCATGACTCTTTGCAGATTTAAAATAAGCAATATGGCCTGAATGAATTGGATCAAAACCCCCACTAACAACTACTATCTTCATTATTTTAGGGAGTCAGTGTCTTGAAAAGAGTTAATTGTATATACAATACCTGTATACAAAGTGATAAAAAGAGAGGCAAAAAGAAAAATATCTGCAACAACAATAAGAAGCATATTATTTATAGTTAGCGCAATAAGGTAAATACTGATTGTAAAAAGCTGAACTGTTGTTTTAATTTTTGCTAAAAAAGTAACCTTGGTTGCATCACTTTTGCCATTTCTAGCATTTAAGTCTCTTAAGGCGCCAACCCAAATTTCTCTTGTAATGATTAGGGCTGCAAAAAACCCAATTAAATAACTTGAAAGATTTACCGCTAACCCAAAGAAAAGAAATACTACCAAGATTTTATCAGCTATTGGATCAAGTATTTCTCCAAGCTGAGATACTGCATTATATTTTCTTGCTAAGTAACCATCCAGCCAGTCAGTAAAACCAGCAATATTGAACAATATAAATGCTAGCAGATAGCCATCTGAAGACATCAATAAAAGAAAAATAATTGATGCTAATACAATTCTTGAAAATGTTAGAAGATTTATAAAAGTAACCATTATTTGATATTTTGTTTTATTAGATTAGCTATTTTGTCATTAATGCCTCTTACAGTCATTAAATCTTCTATATTTGCAGATTTTATATTTTTTAAGCTTTTAAATTTTAGAAGTATCTTATTTTTTAATGCAGGGCCAATGCCTGGGATTAAGTCTAGTTGTGATTTTTTTATAGAACCCCTTTTCTTCTTTCTTTGAGCAGTTATTGCAAATCTATGTGACTCATCTCTCATTTCCTGAAGAACAAGATATGCTTTTGAGTACTTATCTAATTCTACAACACCATTATCAGCAAGAATTGTTTCAGTAGCTCTTACCCTGTTCGATCCTTTAACAATTGAAATAACCTCAATATCGTTATAGATCGATTTATCAATTACTGATTTGCTATATTTCAACTGAGTTTTGCCGCCATCTATTAAAATGATATCTGGCTTAATATTAGGATCATCATAATACTTTATTCTTCTTTCAAGCACGTGTTCCAAGGAGCCCACATCATTACCAGACAACTCTTTCGGAATATTAAAAGTTCTATATTCTTTTTTTTGGGGACCTTGATTGGAAAATACCACGCATGATGAAACAGCATGATCTCCAGAAATATGACTAATATCGTATGCCTCAATTTTTTTAATGTTATCTTTTAAACTCATAGCATTTTTAAGCTCATTAAATGCAAAGGTATATTTATCCTCTTTACTAATATGATTTTGTATAACTTGTTTTGCGTTTATCTTGCAAAGATTAAAAATCGGTCTAATGGATTTATCAGGAGTATGAGTTAGATTTACTTTAACATTATATTTTTTTTGAATTACTTTGGATAAAAGGTCTTTCGATTTTAGTGCATCAGTAGACATAATTTTCTTTGGGATATCTGACTGATTATCATAAAAGTTAAATACTGCGCTTTGATAAACTTCCTCTAATGAATCATAGTGAGCCTGTTTTATAAGATGAGTTTTTGTCCCTCTTATTTTTCCTCTTCTTACAACAATAATGCATATGCCTAGATAGTTATCTTCTGCATGGACAGAAAAGATATCAACATCCCTAGCCAGAGTTACAACAGACTGCTCCTCTCTTAACAGTTGAAGTCTTCTGAGCCTATCTCGAATCTCTGCTGCTTTTTCAAATTCAAGTTTTTCTGATGCTTGTTCAATATCTGAGGTTAGTTTATTGATAGTTTGATTGTCAGAGGAGGAAAGGTAAGATTTTGCACTAGCAATATCCTCGAAGTAATCTGTTTTTGATATTTTTTTCACACATGGAGCTGAGCATCTTTTCATTTGAAATTCTATACATGGACGAGTCCTATTGGTAAAAGTTGTATCACTACAATTTCTTACTTGAAAAATTTTTTGTATTTCTTTGATGGATTTCTTAACTGCTTCTGAGCTAACAAATGGTCCAAAGAATTTTGAATCAACAGCTTGCTTAGTTCTCTTTGAGTAAATACCCGGGTACTCATGATCTAAAGAAAAGAAAATATAAGGATATGTTTTGTCATCTCGTAAAAGAATATTAAATTTTGGTTTATTTTCTTTGATCAGCATCTGCTCTAGCAAAAGAGCCTCAACTTCATTCTTTGTTGTAAAAGTTTCTATATTGTCCGTTAGTAGCTTTATCTGTCTGGTTTTTCTATCCTTAAATGAGTTACCAAAATAACTTGAAACTCTTTTTTTTAAATTTTTTGCTTTACCAATATAGATAATTTCGTGGTTGCTAAAAAATTTATAAACTCCAGGTGTGCTCGGAACCTTTGTAAGCTCAACCGCCATGCTCATCAAGATATTTGTTGGTAAAAATTTTCCCTGCACTAACCCCATACTGGTCAAATGGATTTATTTCTAACATTTGTGAGGTTAAAAAAGTTCTATGCTCCCATGAGGCGATTAAGTATCCAAGATTAAATGGATTCAATGTTTTTAGTGTAAATAAATTTGTAGGTACGTTTGAATTTACTTTTTCATGATCTTTTAGGTCAGCATTATCTCCGTTAGCCAACAAATTTGCCTGAGCCTGAGACTGGGCAAAAAGTAATTTATTTTTATCCTTGTAGTCTTCAATAGTAAATATATCTGCGCATACAGAAGCTGTTCCTTGGTGTAATAGCTGAAAATAGGAGTGTTGCGCTGTTGAGCCAAATCCACCAAAAACTATTTGACCTGTTTTTTGAAATATTGAATTTTTGTTTGGTTGCTTACCTATCGATTCCATCTCTAGCTGCTGAGCATAATCATTAAAGTACCTCATTTTCCAACTATATGTCAGTAACACTCTTGTTTCTCGGTGCATGTAATTGCTATACCAAAGATCACTGAATGAAAGAGTTTTAATAAAATCTTTGTACTCGTTATCATATAAAAATTGGTTATCTGCTTCTCCTCCGCCCTTTAAAAAATCTACAAAATCTTTACCAAGCTCCAAAATTGCAGGAAGTGAAATTGGTGACCACATTGAATATCTTCCGCCAATCTCGTTGGGAAAAGTAATCATTTTGTTAAAATCAAGTTCTTTTGCTTTATTTGGTTGAGAGGTGATTGCAATAAAATGATCATTAAATTTACAATTTTGTAATATCCAATTTTTTGCAAGCTCAAGACTTTGAAGGGTTTCATCTGTGCTAAATGACTTAGATGAAACAATAAAAAAAGTTTCTTCTTGAACTAGCGGCTCAACAGTTTCATTGAATTCAATATGATCTGGTCCTGTTAAAAAAATATGATTGAAATGTCTTTTACTTGAATTGGTTAAAGTTTCTATAAGAAGCTTAGGGCCTTCAAAAGAACCACCAATACCAATAGTTACAATATTTTTTATACCTTTGTTTAAAAGCTTAGTCCTGAGCTCAATGCAATCCTGGATTGAATTTTTGCAGTTTTGTAATAGCTCTTCTGACTGAAAATTATTAGGGTTTTCTGAAAAAATATCACGATATACATGATGAAGAGCCGACTGTTTTTCTGTTACATTTATTTCTTCTCCATGAAATAAATCTTTAATACCCTGATCAATATCTAAATCTTTATAGGTTAAATCAAATAAATCAAATATTTCTTTGTTAAAGCCCTTTAAGAGAGATTTATAATTTAATGCTTTACTATTAAAAGAGAAGTTAAATATTTCGCCATTACTATTCTGAGATTTTTCTAGAAGCTCTTCTTCGATATTCATATTAATTTATAGAGTTAAATATATTTTTAAGGGCATTTTGGGGATCTGTAGCTTCTGTGATAGGCCTTCCTATTACTAAATAATTAGCCCCAAGCTCAATAGCCTTTTGTGGTGTCATTACTCTACTTTGATCATCATTCAAATCAGACAAGCGTATTCCTGGAGTAATAGAGAGGAGTGACTCTTTTTGTTTAACTAAATTTAACTCATGAGGAGAGCAAACCACCCCGTCAATTCCAGCTTGTATAGCAATTTCAAGCATTGCATTTACCTGAGATGCTGCATCTCTCTGATATATTATATTTGTATCATCATCAGTCAGGCTTGTAAGAGCGGTAACACCAAATACTTTTATATCAGTTCCATTAACAGCTTCCATTGCAGCTTTCATCATCTGAAACCCACCTGAGGTATGAATTGTAAGCATATTAATTGGGAGAGCTTTGAGGCCTTCAATTGATTTTTTTACTGTATTGGGTATGTCGTGCAGCTTTAAGTCTAAAAAAATATCAAAGCCTTTGTTAGATGCATGCAAGATAGCCTCATGCCCAAGAGCATTAAAACTCACACTTCCAACTTTTATCATGCAAAGATCTGGATCAAGAGAGTCTACAATATTTTTAAAAGCATCTAGATGATACTCATCAACAGCTACGATAATATTTTTAGACATAATTGTTGAATTTTAAACTATTAGCTACTTATCTACTAATGATTTAGAAGGCTTGAAATGCATTGTAGCGGTCTCTCCAAGATAGGAGACTTCTTTTGTTTTAGGGTTGATAAACTTCCTAGGTCGGATATATTTTTTTGAAAAAGTACCAAAACCTCTAATTTCAACTTTATCATCGAACGCAACAGCATCAACAATAGACTCTAAAATAGAATCTATTGCTAATGAAATTTGTGATTTAGTGAGGTGAGGAAATTCTTTAGTTAAAGCTGATTCAATATCTGAACGGTTATAAGTTTGTTGCTTATTACTATTCACTCAACTTTAATGAAATTCTTTCTCTTTCTGCGTCGACTGCAAAAACTATACACTCTAATTTATCGCCTTTTTTGTATTCTTCTAATGCATCTTTTGGATCATCATCATCAGAAATATCAGAAAGGTGAATTAATCCATCGATATCACCCTCTAAGCCAACAAAGATTCCAAAATCTGTTATTGATTTAATATGCCCATCAACTTTATCGCCGATACCATATTTATTAGAGAATTCTGTCCATGGATTAGCTTTAGTCTGCTTAAGACCTAAAGATATTCTTCTTTTATCATGATCAATTTCAAGAATCATAACTTTAATCTTTTGCTCCATCTCTACAACTTTTGAAGGATGAATATTTTTGCTAGTCCAATCAAGCTCTGATAGATGAATAAGGCCTTCTATACCTTCTTCTAATTGAGCAAAACAGCCGTAGTCAGTAATATTTGAAACTGAAGCCTCATAAACACCACCAACAGCATAGTTACTTTCAACATTTTCCCAAGGATCATTTTGAATTTGTTTTAAACCTAAAGAAACTCTAAGTTTTTCTTTATCAAAACTTAAAATCTTAACGTCAATCTCATCGCCAAGACTTAAGAATTCAGCTGGATTTGTAACTCTTGACCAAGATATATCTGTAATGTGAAGTAAACCATCAAGTCCACCTAGAGTCTACGAAAGCGCCGTAATCAGTAATGTTTTTAACAACACCTCTAACAATCTGGCCTTCTTCTAGATTTTTAAGTAACTCAACTTTAACAGCTGAATTATTTTTTTCTAAAACAGCTTTTCTTGATAGAACAACATTATTTCTTTTGTAATCAAGCTTAATTACTTTGAACTCTTGTACTGTATTTTCAATGTCTGGAGCCTCTTTTAAAGGTCTCACATCAACTAGCGATCCTGGTAGGAATGCTTTAACAACTTCTACCTCTACTGCGAATCCACCTTTAACTCTGTTATGAATTTTTCCAGTAACAAACTCTCCTGTTTCTAGTGCCTCTTCAAGCATTTTCCAGGTTGAAATTTTTCTTGCCTTTTCTCTTGAAATCCTTGTCTCTCCATAACCGTCTTCAACGGCTTCTAGAGCAACTTCTACCTCATCGCCAACGACGATGCTTACCTCTCCTTCATTATTTCTAAATTCATCAAGAGATACTACTCCTTCTGATTTTAATCCTACATGGACTGTTACCCAGTCGTTATCTACGTCTAATACAACTCCGGATACTATTGATCCAGGTTGCATATCTAGTGTGCTTAAACTTTCATCTAGTAAAGCTGCAAATGATTCTGTCATTTATTAAATTCCTTTTTTGTGAGTTTTTTAGTAAAACTCAGTACTTCATCAAGAGACATGTTAGAGGAATCAATTACTATTGAATCTTCAGCAGGTATTAATGGGGATATTGTTCTTGTTCTATCCTTAAAATCTCTACTCTCAATGTCTGCAATCAGATCGGGCATATTAACTTCTTGTCCACGATTCTGCAACTCTAAATATCTTCTTTTTGCTCTTACTTCTGCAGATGCCTCAAGAAATATTTTTAATCTTGCTTCGGGAAAGACCACGGTTCCCATGTCTCTTCCATCAGCAACCAAGCCTCTATCTGAGTAAAAGCCTCTTTGAATATCTATTAAATTATTTCTTGTGACTTCTAGTGCACTTATTTGGGAGGCAGTTTTTGCTGTTGTTTCTTTTCTGAGCTCTATAGTTATATCATTTTTATCTTTTAAAACTTTTATGCCATCGTCATCAGAAAGAAATGATATATGCTTACTCATCATTTCTTTTACCTCATCATGATTATCACTAATACTAAATAAATAAGCATAAATTCTGTAAAGCAGGCCGCTATCAAGGATATTAAAATCTAAATACTTAGCTAAATTTCTTGATAAAGAGCCTTTACCAGAAGCAGAAGGACCATCAATCGTAATGATATTAAGCTTCATTTACGTATATTCCTAAATGATTCATGGTTTCTAAAAAACCTGGGAATGAGGTAAATATATTTTTACAATTCTTAACAAATATGCCGTTTTCAGACCTTAAGCTTGCAACCAAGAAACTCATTGCTATTCTGTGATCTCCAAAAGAGTCGATTTCTACACATGCTGAGATGTTATCGCTCTTACCTTGAATTTTAATACCATCATCAAACAATTCATGTTTGATACCTATTTGTTCGAGACCGCCAGAGATTGCCGCAAGACGATCTGATTCTTTTACTCGCAACTCTTCTGCATCCTTAATAGTGGTTATTCCTTCTGCAAATGAGGCAGCAATACTTAGAATTGGTATTTCATCGATAATATTAGGAATTATGTCTCCACCAACATCTATGCCCTTAAGTTTAGAAGATTTAACAGATATGTCTCCAACCTCTTCATTGCAAATCATTGATTGATTTAATATTTCTATATTTGCGCCCATTGATTGGAGAACTTTAATTAATCCACATCTGGTTGGATTTAAGCCTACATTCTTTATTAGGATGTTGGATTCTTTTGCAATAACCCCTGCCACTATCAAAAAAGCTGCTGATGAAAAGTCTCCAACAACCTCATAGGATGACCTGCTGGTAAGTTTTGGTTCATGCAGTGTAACAATGTTACCTGAGTCTTTTTTTGTATGCTCAATATTTCCACCAAAATAATTAATCATTCTTTCTGTATGGTTTCTGGTTGGGTGTTCTTCAATGACAGTAACTTTTTTATTGGCTGCTAAGGCTGATAAAATTATGGATGACTTTACTTGGGCACTTGCCACAGGCATGTCATATAAAAAATTATCTTTGATATTACCCTTTTCTATTTTTACTGGCGGTTTGCCATTTGTGCATACAACTTTAGCACCCATTTCATTTAAGGGGTTAGCGACTCTGAGCATAGGTCTTTTCGATAATGATTCATCACCAACAAGGGTGGCATTAATATCTAAACTTGATATCAAGCCCATTAACAATCTAATGCCTGTTCCAGAGTTTCCTAAATCTATGTCAAATTCTGGTGAAATAAATGGCACATCCCTTTTTAAAATTACTACATCAGTTCCGCTCATATTTATTGAAGAACCTATTGCATTTAAAGCCGAAGCTGTGGATATTGGGTCTTCTCCATTAAGAAAACCTTTAATGGACAAATCTTCATTAATTAATGAACCAATGATAACAATTCTCTGGGAGATTGATTTATCTCCTGGGCATAGAACCTCGCCGGATAGAATCGAGTTACTTTTGGCCAAAAGATTCAAAAGGTATCTTCTTTATATTTTTTAATATCTTCTAGCTCTTTCTTTAGCAAATCTGAATGAGAAAATATTTCTGGGAGCTCTTTAGTCTTTGTCATTAACTCTAACAAGTTGTTAATAGAAAGTTGGAAGCTTGCTAATGATTTAATAATATTTTTATCATTCAATTCAAAAATATCTCTCCACATCTCTGGATTAGAACCACTTAATCTAATAAATTCTTTTAAACCACCCCCAACGTTATCTTTAACATCTTTTGGTGACAATCTGATAGAGTCGATTAAGGCATATGATATTAAATGTGGCAAATGGCTTGTCATTGCAAACATAAGATCATGATCTTTAACTGACATTTCAGAGACTCTCATCTGCATAACAAACTTCCAAAAATCTTCCAATCTTTGAGTATGAGATCTTTCAGCATTAAATGGATTGCATATTACAGTCTTCTTTCCTGTAAAAAGATTTTCATCAGCGCCCAATATCCCTGACTTATCTGAGCCAGCTATCGGATGAGATAAGACTAAATTAGAAATATCTTTAAAAAGAAGATGAGCTTTTACACTTGCCGTGTCTGTAATTGTTACATCAGAATTCCAGAGATTTTCAATTCCATTAACTATATTTTTTGTAGCTTCTGGTGATACTGCAATGACTATGAGATCTATATAAGATGCTAGATTTTTATTATTTATCTCTTCTATTGAACCAAAGCTCTCATCAATAATATTTTTTTCTAATGCATGCTTAATACTATCTTCATTAATATCAAAGCCATGAACTTTTATTCCCTTTTCCCTAGAAACCTTAGCAATGGAGGAACCGATTAAGCCTAGACCAATTACTAGTATTTCTTTAACATTAGTATTCATAAAACCTGACCAAGTTTTAAAAGGAAATAATCATTTTCAGCCTTGGTCCCAACTGTCACCCTAATAAATTCAGGCATGTCATATAAGGCAATTGGACGAACAATTACTCCTTCTTTCATCAGGTCTATAAATAATTTATCAGCCTTAAAGTTTCCTTTAAAGGAGATAAAGTTTCCATGAGAAGGAATGCATTCCATTCCCATATCATTTAACTTATTTGTTAAGTAGTCTCTTTGTTGAGAGTTTAATTCAATACTTTTAGTAATATGGTCATGATCAAGGATTGCTAGACAAGCAGCATCTTGAGCAATGGCATTGGAGTTAAAAGGCTGTCTTATTTTATTTAATACTTCTATCAATTTTTTATTTGCCAGGCCATATCCAATCCTAAGGCTGGCTAAACCCTGGATCTTTGAAAAAGTTTTTGTAACTAATAAATTTGAATAATTATCTAGTAGTTCGTTTACTCTCACATAATCTTGTTCAGTAACATATTCGAAATAGGCAAGATCAAGAATGACTAAAATAGATGATGGAATTGCATTCATCATAGATTTAAATTCATCATGACTATTGTAGGTACCTGTTGGATTATTTGGGTTAGCAACGAAACAAATTCTTGTAGAGTCTTCGATATAATTTGAAAAGTCATTAAGCGCATGACTCCAATCTATAGTTGGAACTTCAATAATTTTTGATCCATTGGATTGAGTCACTATCTTGTAGACAGCAAATGCATGTTTTGACATTAAAGCGCTCGTATCTTTGTTTAAAAAAGCTCTTGCAGCCAACTCGAGAACCTCATTAGAACCATTTCCAATAATGATATTACTAACATCTAAAGACTCATGTTTTGCAATTAAAGCTTTAAGCTTTTTTGAATCCCCATCAGGATATAAATGCAAATCATCATTGTGAAGTTTTAGAACCTCAACAGCCTTAGGTGATGGCCCAAGAGGATTCTCATTACTAGCTAATTTAACAATTTTTTCTGGTTGATATTCTACGATAACATCTTCTATCGACCTTCCTGGCTCGTAAGGATGAAGGTCTGAGATACCTTCATTTAAATAATCAAAAAGATCGCTCATATGTATTGAGGATATGATCCAAGAACTCTTACAAGCGAGCCTGTTGATCGAACCTCTTTAATAGCAAGCTTCAGCTTAGCATCAAGCTGATGCCCTTCGCAGTCTACAAAAAAATCATGAGAATCAATGTTCCCTCTTGAGGGTCTAGTTTCAATTTTACTCAAGTTAATCTTTCTTTTTTCAAATGGCTTTAAAATATTTATTAAGGCTCCAGGGTTGTTAACAGTTTGGATAAGGAAAGAGGTCTTGTCTTTACCTGTAGATAAAATTTCATTCTGGCCTATTACCAAAAACCGAGTTTTATTACCTGAATAATCTTGAATATTACTTTTTTGGAGTTTGAGCTTATATTTTTCTACAGCCAATGAGTTAACGATACAGAGAATATTTTTATTTTCTTTGGCATACTTTGCAGCCACCGCTGAACTAGGCATTTCCAGTCTTTTAATGGATCCAATATTTTTTTCTATCCATTTACTACATTGCCCTAAAGCTTGTGGGTGTGATGCTATTGCAAAAGCATCCTTGATATCAAATTTATTACCCGAAGCAAGCTGATGATCTATATTTAAATAAATTTCACCAATAATTGAAATATTTTCATTATCAGCTAGACAATTTAAGGTCGTATTAATTACTCCCTCAGATGAATTCTCAACTGGTACAACACCAATGTCTGTGTCTCCTTTAATAACTTGATAGAACACATCATCAATAGTTGATGATGGCACTCTTGATACTAATGCACCAAAATGATTATCAACTGCAGCCTCAGAGTGAGTTCCTTCTGGGCCTAAATAAGAAATTTTTAATGCCTCTTCTAACGAAAGACATCCTGAAATTAATTCCTTATATATACTTCTTACCTTTGTATTCGATAAGGCACCATCCTCATTTGCTTTGAGGATATTTCTTAATATATTAGCTTCTCTATCTGGCTTATAGAATGAGGTATTTGGACTGATTTTTGATTTGATTTTACCAATGTCTACGGCTAAAGATGCACGCTTCTGAATTAATTTTAATAAATCTTTATCTATTTTATCTATTTTAGATCTTAGGTTTTTTAATTTATTTATAGTCATTTTTAGCCATATTTTGCTTTAAAACCTTCCATGAAGTCTATAAGCTGATTTATACCCTCTATTGGCATAGCATTATATATACTAGCTCTCATTCCGCCAACTGACCTATGACCTTTCAAATTAAGTAATCCGGCCTCCTCAGACTCTTTCAAAAACAAAGCGTCAAGATTGCTATCAGCAAGAATAAATGGAATATTCATAATAGATCTATTCTCTACTTGAACTGGGTTTTTATAAAAACCAGAATTGTCTATGTATTCGTATAAAGTTGATGCCTTTAAGTGATTCTGTTTTTTAAAATGATCTAAACCGCCTGACCTCTTAATCCATTTGAACACTTTTCCAGCCATATACCATGCGAAAGTTGGAGGTGTGTTAAGCATTGAATCTGATTCTGAATGCTTTGAATATCTAAGAATATTTGGCAGACTTTCATTTTCTCTACCCATGAGTTCTTTTTCAATTACCACCATGGTCAATCCTGCAGGACCAATATTTTTTTGAGCACCCGCATAAATTAAAGAAAAATTTGATACATCAATGGGCTCACTTAGTATTACAGATGACATATCAGCAATAAGTGTATTAGCCGTCTTCGGGGGTGAGTGTATTGCTACACCTTGAATTGTTTCATTTGGACAATAATGAGTATAAGAAGAGTTTGGTTCCATTTCCCATATATCTGGATTTGGAGCATAACTAAACTGCGTGTCTTCAGAAGAGGCTATGGTATTAATGTTTGTTATCTTGGAGCCTTCGGCTATTGCCTTTTTTGACCATGATCCAGAAAGAACATAACTAGCTGCAACATCTTTTCTTCCAAAGTTCATTGGAACCATGGAAAATTGATGGGTAGCTCCACCCTGAAGAAATAAAACTTCATGAGAATCTGGTATTTTTAAGATTTCTATAAAATCTTGCTTTGCTTCTGTTGCAACAATATCATAAATTTCCGATCGATGACTCATCTCCATAATAGACATGCCCGAGTCACCCCATTCTAAAAGTTCTTCCTTAACCTCGGTTAGAACTTCTTCGCATATTACAGCAGGGCCTGCGCAGAAATTCCACTTACGCACTATTCTTCATCTTCATCTTCTTCATTTGGGATAGTGACACATTCTATTAATTTCTCACCATCCTTTGGAGAGATTATTTTAACGCCTTGAGTATTTCTGCTAAGAGTTGGAACTTGAATTACTGATGTTCTAATCATTGTACCTTTGTCGCTAATAAGCATAATCCCATCCTCATCCTCAACAAGAGCAGCTGAAACCATATCACCATTCCTTTCACTTGTTTTCATTGAGATTACACCTTGACCACCTCTATTATGAGATGGAAAATCATCTAACTTAGTTTTCTTGCCATAGCCATTCTCAGAAACACACAAAATTGTTTTAAGAGGATCTCCCACCATTAATGAAATTAATTTTTCATCTTTCTTTAATCTTATCCCTCTAACTCCTCTTGCTGTTCTACCCATGGCTCTTACATGTGATTCATTAAACCTTATTAATTTTCCCGAAGAAGCTGCAAGTAATATCTCGTCATCTCCTGAGGTTATTGCAGTTCCTATTAATTTATCATCATCATCTAAATTTATTGCTTTGATGCCAGACTTATATTTCTTTGCAAAAAGACTTAAGCTCGTTTTTTTTGTAGTCCCTTTTTTTGTTGCCATAAAAATATATTGATCATCGGTGAATTCACTAACAGGCAAAATATCACTCACAGACTCATCATCATCTAAATTAAGCATGTTTACTAAAGGCCTACCTTTTGATGTTCTTGATGCAACAGGTATCTCATATACTTTGAGCCAAAATACTTTACCCTTGGTTGTGAAGCACAAGATTTGCATATGGCTACTCAAGACATAAAGATTCTGAATTAGATCTTCTTCTTTAACAGCTGCTGCAGCCTTGCCCTGACCGCCCCTTCTTTGCTCTCTGTATTCTTCAAGAGGCTGAGTTTTGGCATAGCCACTTCTTGATACTGTCAGAACTCTCATCTCTTCAGGGATAAGGTCTTCATTTGTAATTCCGCGCCTAGTATCATTTATAAGTGTTCTTCTCTCATCACCAAAATTATTTTTTATCTCTTCAAGTTCTGAAACCATTAGATTTTTTAAGACCTCTTTGTCATCTAATATTTTTTGAAGATCGATAATTTTTGAAACAATATCAGAGAACTCATTTCCAAGATTATCTTGTTCAAGACCAGTTAATCTTGCTAACCTTAATTCAAGAATTGCTTTAGCTTGATCGACTGAAAGTTTATATTTTTTACCATTAATACCTAGATCTTTACTTAAACCTTTTGGCTTACATGCATCAGCCCCAACTTTCTTTAATATTGCCTCTACAGGTCCAGCTTTCCAATCTTTTTTGCAAAGAGCTTCAGCTGCTAATTTTGGATCTTTTGATTTCTTAATTATGGTTATAACTTCATCGATGTTAGCTATCGCTACCATCAACCCCTCAACTATATGGCCTCTTTCTTTTGCCTTCTTAAGATCATATTTAGTTCTTTTAGTAATAATATCTTTTCTATGCTTGATAAAGGCTTCAAGCATTTCTTTTAAGTTTACTTCCTTAGGTTGCCCATCCACTAGAACAGTAAAGTTAATACCAAAGGATTGCTCTAATTGAGTTTGTGCAAAGAGATTATTTTCTAACACATCTACTGAATCACCCTTCCTAACTTCTATAACAACTCTAAGGCCGTCTTTATCAGACTCATCTCTAATTTCAGTGATGCCTTCAATTTTTTTATCTTTCACAAGTTCTGCGATTTTTTCAAGCATCCTAGCTTTATTTACCATGTAAGGAATTTCATTAATTATTAGGGATTGCTTTCCGGACTTCTCATCCTCTTCTATAGACGTATTTGATCTTGTATGAATAATGCCCCTTCCAGTTTTATATGCTTCATATATTCCAGCTCTACCATCAATTGTTCCGCCGGTAGGAAAGTCAGGACCTGAAATATCTTTAATTAAATCGTCAATTGAAAGACTTGGTTTGTTTATTAGATTGATACTTGCATTTAAAACTTCCGTTAAATTATGTGGAGGTATATTTGTTGCCATCCCAACTGCTATTCCTGAGGACCCATTAACAAGAAGTGTTGGAATTTTTGTTGGTAAAACGTCTGGTATAAATTCACTACCATCATAATTTGGTGAATATGAGACAGTTTCTTTTTCAAGATCGCCGTACATTTGATCAGTTATTTTAGCCATCCTGACTTCTGTATATCTCATTGCAGCTGGTGGATCACCGTCAATGGAACCAAAATTACCCTGGCCTTCAACTATAGGGTATCTCATTGAAAAATCTTGGGCCATTCTTACCATTGCATCATAGACTGCGCTATCACCATGCGGATGATATTTACCAATAACATCACCCACAACTCTTGCAGATTTTTTATAGGGTTTGTTATAAGAATTCTTAAGATCATACATCGCATAAAGTATGCGTCTATGAACAGGCTTTAGGCCATCTCTAATATCTGGAAGAGCTCTTCCATGTATGACACTTAAGGCATAACTTAGATAAGATTGCTTAAGCTCATCTTCAATATTTACTGGTATTACTTCTTTTGCGAAATCACTCATTTTGATAGTTTTTTTATAAAAAAATAGGTCCTTTGATAAGGATATATTTTAACATAAATAACTAGTGATTTAATCTTTAAATTCTGAAACTAAGCCGCCTATAGACTCTTTAGCATCTCCAAAAAGCATTCTTGTATTTTGTTTAAAAAATAAGGGGTTCTGTACTCCAGCAAAACCTGAAGACATTGATCTTTTTAAGACGAAAACTGTCTTTGCATTATGTACTTCAATTATAGGCATTCCATATATTGGACTTCCAGGCTCTTCTGTTGCGGAAGGGTTCACAACATCATTTGCACCTATAACAACAGCCACATCTACTGCATCCATTGTTGGATTAACATCATCCGGTTCAGCTAAAACATCATATGGAACATTTGCTTCAGCAAGAAGAACATTCATATGACCTGGCATTCTTCCAGCAACTGGGTGTATTCCGTATTTAACCTCTGTACCGTTGTCTTCTAGTAACTCTCCAAGCTCTCTTACAACATGCTGTGCTTGAGCTACAGCCATGCCATATCCAGGAATGATTAGAACTGAACTTGCACTTTCTAATATTAAATAAGCATCCGCAACACTAATTGGACTAACCTCTCCCTGCTCTTCTGATGAAGAACTGCTAGCAGAAGAACTTGCATAGCCAACAAATAAGATATTACTAATAGACCTATTCATTGCCTTAGCCATAATAACTGTAAGAATGAGACCGCTTGCACCTACCAGAGAACCAGCAACAATGAGAACATTGTTTGATAGTAATAAACCAGCAAAGGCTGCTGCAATTCCTGAAAAGGAGTTTAGTAAAGAAATTACAACAGGCATATCTCCACCACCAATTGGAAGAACAAAACCAATACCCCCCAAAAGCGTTAAGACTAGCAATACAGTAAAAAATCCAAAGCTTGGAACTGCAAAAGGAGTTACAAATGTTGAATATAATAAAAATGGCAATGAAATATAAAAAATAGTTGTGAATATTTTTGTAATGATTGAAGTTTTTGCTATTTTTATTTTCTCAGATAATTTTGCATAAGCAACAAGACTTCCTGTAAATGTGACACCGCCAATATATAAAGTTGTCATTACCAAAGCATGTTGAAATAAATTACCCGCAGTAACGCTAAAGGTTATAGGGTTAGAATCAAACTCAGACCACGCAATCAAGAAGGTAGCTAAACCACCAAAACCATTAAATAAAGCGACCATTTCAGGTATCGATGTCATTTTTACTTTTAGAGCAATTAGAGAACCAACTACTGCACCTAATGCAATCCCGCTTAAAAGTATTATTGGGTTAACTACGTCAATAAAAGTAATGCTTACAGCAATAAACATAGCCAAGGCGGAAAAGAAATTACCTTTAACGGCTGTATCCTCTTTGCCTAACATTTTTATGCCTGTGATAAATAATATAGATGAGAAGATGTAAATAATATTTTGTATTGCTGTTATCTCTGTCTCTGATAGAAAAGTCATAATTATTTCTTCTTGAACATTTTTAACATTCTGTTAGTCACTAAATATCCACCAAATACATTTATAGATGCAAATGTAACAGCGAAAAAGGCAATTGTGTTTTGCAAATCTGAATCTCTTGAAAGTATAAGGGCGCCAACAAGTGCAATACCTGAAATTGCATTAGCTCCAGACATTAATGGAGTATGAAGAGTGCTTGGAACCTTTGCAATCAATTCAAGGCCCAAGTAAATAGATAGTATTAAAACAAAGCCAAGTAAAATATAAGTTTCCATTATTTAAACCTCTCGTTCAAAATATTACCTTCAAAAACCAATACACTACTTTTTATAATCTCATCATCAAAATCAAAATTTACTTTACTTGTCTCCTTGTCATAAAAATCGCAGACCCAATGATTAAAATTATTTGATAGAGCAAGGGATGCATGCCCAGAAACTTTAGATGCGAGATTCGAATAACCAACTATTTTAACTCCATTTTTAATGACAACTTTATCAACCTCTGATCCTTCAACATTTCCACCTGACTCGACAGCCATATCAAAAATAACACTTCCGGGTTTCATTTTTTCTATAGTTGAATTATCTATAAGCTGAGGTGCAGGCCTTCCAAAAAGCTGAGCAGTTGTAATTACGATATCAGATCTTGCACAAACTTCAGACTGAAGATCTTTTTGCTTTTGAATTTGCTCTGGCGTCAATTCTTTGGCGTAACCTTGATCGGTTTGACCTGTCTCACCCAAATCAATTTTAACGAATTTTGCACCTAAAGAATTTACCTGTTCTTCGACAACATCTCTTGTATCAAATGCTTCTACTCTGGCACCTAGTCTTTTAGCTGTTGCAATAGCCTGAAGCCCGGCAACACCAACTCCAATTACAAAAACTCTTGCAGGCTTAAGCGTTCCAGCTGCAGTCATCATCATTGGGAGCGCAGTTGAAAGTAGACTAGCGGATTCTAAAACAGATACATATCCTGCCAAGATTAGCTTGAGAACTAAGAACATCCATTTTTTGGGCCCTTGTTATTCTAGGAATAAATTCCATGCTTACTAAGTTAATTTGATGACTTGCACAAGTATTTATTAACTCTTGATTTGAAAAAGGATTTACCATTCCCAATAAAGTAGAGCCTGGCTTCATTAGTAAAACTTCATCATTTGTAAGAGGCTGATTGGATATTAATAAATCAGAATTTTTGATGCACTCTTCTCTACTTTGTGATTTTAGTCCTAACTCATGAAATACATTATCTGATGTAAATATCCCTTCTCCAATGCTTGCTTCAAAATAGATATTTGCTCCAAGCTTAGTTAGTGCTGAGATTGTATCTGGGTGTATTGGAGATCTATTGTCTAAATTGTCAGAAGATTTTAATGCTGAAATTATCACAATAGTAAAATTAAATTAGTTATGTAGTGAAGTAAATCCCATTAAAATTAAAATGTCAATTCAATTTATAAACCCTGTAGCAGCGTTATATAAATAAAAATAAGTGTGTAGTTTTACTACATTAGTATAAATATATTAAGTTATATATTAATGATTTCATTAGTTGTAAAATAACGCTATGAATATAGATCAACAAGAAGTAAAAAAATTTGCAGAGCTTGCTGAAAAGTGGTGGGACAAAAGTGGTGACTTTAAACCTCTTCATATAATCAATCCGTTAAGGGCAAGTTATATTGAAAATAAGTCTTCATGTGCTGGCAAAGATATACTTGATGTTGGTTGTGGTGGAGGAATTTTATCTGAGGCTCTTCACGATTTTGGTGGGAACATTACAGGTATAGATGCTGCGGGGCCTGGAATAGAGATAGCAAAATTGCATGCTGAAGCGAATAACAAATCAATTACTTATATAGAATCTACTGCAGAAAGTCTTCTAGAATCAACAGAAAAAAGATTTGACATTGTTGCTTGCCTAGAAGTACTTGAGCACGTTCCAGATCCAGAGCTTTTAGTAAAAACATGTTGTGAACTTTTAAAACCAGGTGGCCATTTATTTTTATCTACAATCAATAAAAATCCAAGGTCTTGGGTAACAGCGATAGTTGGTGCTGAATATATATTTAACATTTTACCCAAGGGCACGCATGAATTTGATAAATTTATAAAGCCTTCTTCATTGGCCTCATATGTTAGAAATGCAAACGTTGAATTACTTGAGTCTAAAGGCATGTTTTATAATCCAATCACACACAAAGCAAATCTCAATGAGGATCTTGGTGTGAACTATATGATGCATGCAAGAAAATCATAAAACTAAATTAGTATTATTTGACCTTGATGGGACTCTTGTAGACACCTCTCCAGATTTTATTCTTTCCTTAAATAATGTTCTTGCAAGAAATAATAGAAAGCCAATAAAAGAGAGCCTTATCAGAAGGCATGTCTCTGATGGCTCTGCAAAACTAACAGAGATAGGTTTTAATTTACCCAGAAATCATTTCTTATTTGATGGTTACAGACAGGAACTATTAGATGAATATAAAAATAATTTAACAACTTCGTCAAAAATTTTTGATGGCATTAAAGAGCTTTTAGATTTTTTAAAAAGCAATGAAATATCTTTCGGAATAGTTACGAATAAACCTTTAGAATATGCCGTACCTGTTATAGAGAATTTTATGGAGTTAGATAACTGTAAAGTTTTAGTTTGCCCAGATCATGTTAATAAAATTAAGCCAGATCCTGAAGGTATTCTGCAAGCATGCTCAAAGCTAAGCATAGATCCATCAGAAACTATTTATATAGGAGATCATCCTAAAGATTTGGAAGCAGGTATTAGAGCTGGTACAAAAACGATTGGATGCAGGTATGGCTATTCATTAACGGATTGTAAAGTTTTTGATGGAGCTGATTTAGTAGATAGTGCGCAAGAGATAATTTCACTGATTCAATAAATATGAAATATATAAATGATTTTGACAAAGGATTTTTAGATAACAAAAATATACTTGTTACAGGTTCTACCAGCGGGATTGGAAAAGCATTGGCACTCGGTCTTAGTTCTTATGGTGCTAATGTAATCCTGCATGGAAAAAATGAAGATTCTTTGGATGAAATATATGATCATATTATCCAAAAATTTAATACCAATCCTATAATTGTAAAATGCGATTTAAATGATCTTGATGAAAGTAAGGCTCAGGAATTTGCTAATGCAATTCAGGGCTCATATGAACGTCTTGATGGGATAATTAACAATGCTGCAATAATTGGAAAAATGTCTACTTTAGCTGACTACGATCTTGCTACATGGCAAAAAGTTATAAATATTAATGTGACTAGTTCGTATATATTAACGAAATATCTTGTTCCCTTAATGGAAGGTTCTAAAAATCCAAGAATTATTTTTACATCCTCAGGTGTTGCAGAAAAAGGAAGAGCGTACTGGGGCGCATACGCAGTCTCAAAAGCTGCAGTAAAATCACTGGCAGAAATATTACAAGAAGAGCTTGAACCAATTTCACAGATTAGAATTTTTAATTTCGATCCAGGCAAAACAAAGACTGCCATGAGAGCATTTGCATACCCTGCAGAAAATCCAAATGATCTTAAGGATGCATCATCATTGTTATCATATTATTTATGGATGCTGTCTGAAAAAAGCGATGAAACTAATGAGAGATATATTAAGTTTGATTAAGGCTTGCCCATAAATAAAGACATAAGTAGGTTCTATATGGTGCATAATCTTTCATTGGTGAATTTTCTTCTAGCATAAGCTCATTACAGGCCTTATTAATTGCTAAGTCACCAGTAATAAATACATCAGGATAAGAAAGATAAAACATTTTTAATGAGCATAGCGTCCAAGGTCCAACCCCTCTAATATTTAAAAAAAAATTATCAATATCACTTTCTTTCATATTTAATATTTTATTTTTGGAAAGAGATTTCAGTTCTTTATTATAAAAAATGCCATAGATATAGGATGCCTTTGGTCTTGATAGGCCCTGATTTCTTAAGCCCATCTTCTGATAATTCTTTTGAGTTACTTATGTAGGTATAAGTTTTTAACCAAATTGATTGCGCAGCTTTAACAGACACTTGCTGGCTGATAATTGTTTTAATAAGAAAAAAATCTACTGATAAGTTATTGGATCTTGATTTTATTGAGATAACTTTAGAAGAAATCAAAAAATTATGAAATTTGTTATGGTTATTTTTTTTTGATGTGTCTAGAAGAAATTTGTAAGCTACTTGCTGCTTCAGCCACTATAGCTCTCTAGCAACTTTATTTCATTTTCATCCAAAGCTTTGGTTTTTCCCTTTTGCAATGTTGATGGAAGAAATATTGGCCCAAATCTTGTTCTTTTAAGTCTACTGACCTCAAGATCCAAGGCTTGAAATATTTTTCTAACCTCTCGATTCTTTCCACTAATCAAGCAAACTGAAAACCATTGATTTGATCCATTTTTTTCACCCTCTACAACATCCGTAAACTTATGAAGCTCATCATCTATTAAAATGCCCCTTAACATGGATTCTTTTTTTTCTTGAGTGAAGTCCCCTCTTGCTCTGACAAGATATTCTCTGTCTAGTGTGTTTGATGGATGCATGCAGTAATTTGCAAACTCTCCATTGTTTGTAAACAACATTAAACCAGAGGTATTAATATCAAGCCTTCCAATTGAAATCCAGCTTCTCTGATTGTAAGCATTAGGCAAATAGTCATAAACGATTGGAATATTTTTTTCTCTAGCATTTGAGGAAAGAACGCCTTCAGGCTTGTTTAGAATAATAACCTTGAGGTCAACCTCTTTTACTTGAACAATTTTTTCTTCAAACTCAACAACATCCTTTTCAGAAACAGTCGTACCAATTTTAGCGACATTTCCATTCACTAAAACTTGACCATTTTTTATCAATACTTCGCATGCTCTTCTAGAACCTATACCTGCTCTAGCAAGATATTTTTGCAACCTTTCAGACATAATTAGGGGCTTTAAATAACCTCAGATAAAACTTGGTCATTAGGTCCTTCATCTACCTCTGGTAGTTCAGGAAGTTCTGAAATGCTTTTTAGATTTAAGTCATCTAAAAATTCTTTTGTTGTTGAGTATAAAGCCGGTCTTCCAGGAGCGTCTTTAAATCCTGTTACTTTAATCCAGTTTCTTTCAAGCAATGACCTAATACTTTGAGTACTAACACTTACGCCTCTAATATCCTCAATGTCTCCTCTAGTCACAGGTTGCTTGTATGAAATGATTGAAATCGTTTCCATCAAAGCTTTTGATATTCTTGGAGTTCTTTCATTCCAAAGATGTGTTATTGGCGCGCTATAAGTTTGTTTGATTTGAAGCCTAAAACCAGATGCAACTTCTGTTATTTCAAGTGATGATAAGTTAAATCTTTGCTCAAGTTCATTGATGCATTTTTTGATATCTGAGAGTTCGGCGATCAACCCATCAGATTCCAGAAGCCCTCTTATTTCAGAGAGCCTTAAAGGCCTCCCAGCTCCAAATAATAATGCCTCGACTGTATTAACTATTTTTATATCCAATTTAAGCTCCTCTAAGAGATTTTAAAAACATCTCTTCTGTTTTATTTTGAATTAATTCAACATGTCCATCTTTAGCTAACTCAAGGGAGGCTAAAAAGGTAACAACTACTCCATGCCTTCCTTCGGATTTTCTTAATGTTTTAGAAAAACTAATTACATTTCTTCTTGATAAGATATCAAGAATGATTTGGATTCTCTCTTGAGTCGAGAGTTCCTCAAAATCTATTTGATGACTTAACTTTAAGTCAGGCCTAGACTTAATTTCATTGAAAATAGATGCTAATTCTTCTTTGGTTATGGATATCTCTTTCTTCTCGATTTTGATTTCAGGAAGGGCCGCAGTAGCAGTATAAAAATCTCTGTCGACTCTTGGCATCAATGCCATTTTTTCTGAAGCTGATTTATATCTTTGATACTCCTGTAACCTTTTGATTAATGCTGATTTTGGATCTTCCTCTTCTTCATCATGTTTGTCTCTTGGAAGCATCATTCTAGATTTGATCTCAGCAAGAGTTGCTGCCATTACGAGATACTCAGCAGCTAGCTCAAACTGCAGAGCATCCATTAAATCAATATATTCTATGTATTGATCAGTAATGTTTGAAACATCTAATTCCAGAATATTAATATTTTCTTTTTTAATTAAATACAGCAAAAGATCCATCGGCCCAGAGAATGTCTCTAAGCAAAGCTCCAATGCATTTGGAGGAATAAATAAATCTTCTGGAAGAGTTTCATATGGTTGACCCATAACCATCGGAAACTCTAATTGTGTTTGAGTAGTATTTTGCATGATAAACACTACATAGTGTAAGGTTTGAAGCTTATTAATACAACATATAGTGTATCTATATAAACAATAAAATTTACTTTATTTCGGTTTTAGATTTGCTGAAACTAATTTAATAAATCTTTTTTAATGAATCGCTACTAATTTAAATTCATTCATTTAATATTGATATCGTAAATAATTAAATTATATAAACAATGAACTACTCTACAGACAATACAAGAATCATTGATAGAAAAAAGGTTCCTGCACCATATGAACTTGTTAACAAGCACCCCATCGATGATCAAATTGCAAAATTAGTTTATGGAACTAGGCAAGAGATAAGTCAAATACTTCATGAAAAAGATGATAGGCTGCTTGTGGTTGTTGGCCCCTGCTCCATTCATGACCCAAAAAGTGCTATTGAATACGCTAAAAAATTAGTTGAACAAAATATTAAATATAAAGAAGACCTTCTCATTGTAATGAGAGTATATTTTGAGAAACCAAGAACAACAGTTGGTTGGAAAGGCTTAATCAATGATCCTGATCTAAATGAGACCTATAACATTGCAAAAGGGGTCGAGATGGCAAGAGAGCTATTGATTGACTTGGCCAAGTTAAATTTACCTGCTGGTACTGAATTCTTAGACCCAATCTCACCCCAATATGTTACAGATATTATTTCATGGGGCGCTATTGGAGCCAGAACAGCTGAAAGCCAAATTCATAGAGAACTAGCCTCAGGTTTATCATGCCCAATTGGTATAAAAAATGGAACTGATGGTAATCTTAAAGCCGCTATAGATGGTATTCAGGCTGCAAATCATTCACATGTATTCTTAGGAGCTACAAAAGAAGCTGATATTGCTATGCTTAAGACAGCAGGAAATAATGATACTCATATTATTTTAAGAGGAGGTAAGGAACCTAACTTTGATTTTGAATCAGTATCAGCAACACTTTCGGCCCTTAAAGAGGCAGAAGTTAATGAATCAATAATGATTGATGCTAGTCACGGAAACAGCCAAAAACAATTTAAAAAACAAATATCAGTAATTGAATCTATTTCTGAACAGATATCTGAGGGAAATAGAAACATTAATGGTGTAATGATAGAAAGTCATCTTGTTGAAGGGAATCAAAAAATGACAGATAACCTAACATATGGGCAGAGCATAACTGATGCATGTATTGGATGGGATGATACTTTAATATGTTTAAGCAATTTAAGTGACGCTGTTAGAAAAAGGAGAGGATTGTAAAATCTTGAAAGGCTCAGATAAAATTTTTTTTTCCAAAGATGTTGCTGAGACCCTTGGAATTGAATCAGCAATAATATTAGAGTTATATCAAACTCAAAAAATATCAAACTCAAAGGATATAGATGTTGTGATAAAGTCATTAAATGAAGTTGCTCCTTTTCTTGATCAAGAAAAAGTAGAAACAAACATCAATAAATTAATAAAGTACAAATTTATTAACGCAAAAAAAGAGCTGGGTGATTTTAATATTAAAAAGGCTCCAATCAATAATTTTCAAAAAAGTAAAATATCATCAAACTGGAATCCATCTAAAGAAGCTATTGAAATCCTAGGTATGAGCCAAGTTGATAAAGACTTTGCTAATAATAAACTCCAAGAATTTAGACTATATTGGTTAGAGACAGGCCAGGAAAGAAATAATTGGAATACTTCCTATATAGATTATATTAGAAGGGAGTGGGCTAAAGAAAAAAGCTCCAATAAGGGCCTGCCATATACATTAGACTCAAGCTGGACACCAAGTGAAGATGTTTTTGATATTCTTGAATTGTCTGAAATATCAAAAGAATCAGCATCAAAATACCTAAGAGAGTTTATACTATATTGGAGAGAGAATGGCTCGGCTTTTTCAACATGGAATTCGAAATTCATAGAACATGTTAAAAGAAGGCATCTTGGTAGCCAAAACACAAACAATGAAGAAAGTAAAAAACATTCTGAACCAGGAAAATATTCAAAAGACTTTTCAACAAGAAGAGAAGACTCCTCGTGGGCCTCAGAAATTGAGCTCTAGTAAAAAAGAATTTATAGCCTCTATAGATAATCTTTTTCTTAAACTTGAACTTGCATACCATTATCAATTTTATAAAGTATTTGGGACAGACGAGCGATTGAATGAAGGAAAAAAACTATGGGCAATGAGCCTAAAGGGTTTCTCTTTGGATACACTAGGCCAAGCAATAGAAGATGTTATAGGTTCACAATCTTACCTTCCAACACTTACCGATATTGTAAAAGCATGCTCTGAAATCAAGGATAAAGATGGCTTTCCGTCAATTGAAGAAGCATACATTGAGGCTAGAAAATCATATTCACCCAGAAATGAGTATCAATGGAGTCATCCAATAGTATACTTTTCAGGTAAAAAGCTAGGGTGGAATACCCTTGATGAGAAAGATAGTAAAGAGCTTTTTTTTGCTTTCAAAAGAATATTTTTAAGAATGAAAGAGAGAGCTATTGAGGGATATGAGTTTAAAATACCCAAACAAAATGAACCAATGGAATCATTAACTCTTAATTCAAAGCTATTTAATGAACTTCGAAAAAAGCATAATATCTAAGCATTATTGCAAAGATCTTTAATGCTAAAATACAAAATATGACAAAAAATATAAGAATATCTCTATTTATATCCATTCCAATTATATTATGGATGCTGTCAGGTTTTTTTACTGGTAGTGACTTAGATGTTGAAGTAAAAAAAAATAACTTATTTACTGTTGGGGTTCTTTCAAGCAAGGCTATTTCTTTTCAACCGCTTATAAAATTGAAAGCAACTACAGAATCTGAGGCAAGGGTTAATATCAAAGCTAAAACATCTGGTGAAGTTGTAAAAATTGGGGCTATGCAAGGCCAGTTTGTAGAAAAAGATGCTGTACTATGCAGTCTTGGAATTGTTGAGTTAAATAGAACAGAGGTGAAAGCGCCTTTTTCTGGCTATCTTGAGCAAATTGTTAAGCCAGGGAACTTTCTTGAAAGAGGACAGGTGTGCGCAACAATTATTCAACTTAACCCTATTACTTTTATTGCAGAAGTTCCAGAGTTTAATATAAACAAGGTCCGTTCAGGCCAAGATGTTACCCTTGACTTAATTACAGGTGAGACTGTTAACGGTAAATTAACTTTTGTCTCTAAAAGTGCTTCAACCTCAACAAGAACTTTTAAGGTAGAGTCACAAGTTAAAAATAATAATGGTCAGATTAGAGATGGAATAACAGCAGAAATGACAATAAATATTGAAAAGGTTTTAGCTCATCAAATATCGCCATCAATATTAATTCTAAATGATGCAGGCAAGTTAGGCGTAAGGTCTGTTAAGGATAATATCGTTATATTTCATGAGATTTACATTCTTGAAGATTCTGCTTCTGGATTATGGATTACCGGTATTCCTGATACTTTAGAATTAATCATTCAAGGGCAGGGTTTTGTTGAGGATGGTCAAAAAGTACTAACCAACTTCCTATGACAAGCATTATAGATTTTGCTCTATCTAAAGCAAAAACAACCATGATGATTGCATTAATGGTGGTTATTGCTGGTTCATATGCTAGACAAGAAATACCAATAGCCGCATCTCCAAATGTTCAGTTACCATTTATCTCTGTTTCTGTTTTCCTTGATGGAGCATCTCCTAGTGACACATCAAGACTTATTGCAAGACCATTAGAAAATCGATTAAAGACAATAACAGGCGTTAAGAATATAAGATCAACGAGCAGTCTTAGTTTTGCAAGAATATTTCTTGAATTTGAGGTTGGTTTTGACATGGATCAAGCGCTTGTAGATATAAAACAAGGTGTTGAAGAAACAAAATATGAACTTCCAAGAGAAGCTGAAGATCCACAAATTTCAGAATATAGTGAAGCAAGCTTTCCTGTAATGAATATCAGCATAGTTGGGAGTAGCTCAATACGGCAGAAAGTTTATTACGCAAAGGAATTAAAAGATAAGGTTGAGGCTCGTGAGGAAATTCTTGAAGCTCGCTTATCTGGTGCTCCTGAGGAAGTTCTCGAGGGAGTTATTAATAAATCTAAGATGGAGTCGTATGAAGTTACCCTATCGGATATCTATTACTCTGTTTCAAATAATAATTTAATAATACCTGGTGGAACTCAAGATACTGGTAAAGGAAGTTTTAATATAGAAGTTCCAAGTGTTATTGAAACTGCTCAAGATGTATATTCAATTCCTATTAAGGTTACAAAAGATGCCATTGTTACGCTAGGTGATATAACAGATGTAAAAAGAACCTTTAAAGACTTTACTTCCTATGCAAGAGTAAATGGCGAGGATGCTGTAACCCTGGAGCTATCCCTTAGAGAAAGTGCAAATGCTATAAATGCTTCTAATGCAATAAGAGAAATACTTGAGGACTTTAAAAAAACTCTTCCAGAGAATTTAAGAATAGTAATTACTGATGATGACACCATATATGCAAATTTAATGGTGAAAGAACTCAATGGTAATATCATAGCTGCTGTAATTTTAATTATGGTTTTAATTATTGCGAGTATGGGTATTAGAGTATCTATGCTTGTAGGCCTGTCTATACCTTTTTGTTTTTTATTAACATACCTCACTCTTTATATGCTTGGATTTGAGGTGAATTTTCTTGTAATGATGGGCTTGCTTCTTGGGATGGGAATGTTGATTGATGGTGCAATTGTCATTACGGAATATGCGGATAAAAAAATTGCTGAAGGTTTATCAAGGAGTGAGGGATATAAGTTAGCATCAAAACGAATGTTTTATCCCATCTTGGCAGCAACAGGAACGACTATGGCTGCTTTTTTGCCAGTAATATTTTGGCCAGGATTTACAGGTCAGTTCATGAGGTATTTACCAATAACTGTATTTATAGTTCTGATATCGTCACTCATCTATTCGTTAATTATGATTCCAGTCCTGGGAACTTATTTAGGCCAAAGAGAATCGGCTCTTAATAAAGAAGAAAATAGGGAATCAATTTTTATAAAGCTTACTGATTTTTATGGCAAACGTATTGAAAAGTTTGTTAAAAACCCAGTTGAGACCTGTTTAGGCGTTATTTCAATATTATTTGTTATAGTGTTGAGCTATACATATTTTGGAAAAGGCACGGTTTACTTTGCATTAGTTGATCCTGTAAAGGCGAATATTACTATTAAAGCAAGAGGAAACTACTCTGCCCTAGAGACCAAAGAAATCATAGTTCAAATCGAAGAAAAATTTATGAACACTGAGGGAGTTGGCAGTGTTTACTTGAGAGCAGGGACCGAATGGTGGAATGCGGGAGCTGATAAAATTGGCGGTGGTTTTGTTGAGGTTGCAGCCCCATCGGAAAGATCTATTAGTGGGCTTGAGGTAATGGGTCTACTTAAGTCATCGACGAACGACCTTCCTGGTATCTTTGTAGAAGTTTCGCCAGATCTAGGAGGGCCTTCTTTTGACAACCCAATTGAATTATCAATATATGGGAATACTGAAAAAGAGGTCAATAAAGCTGTCGATATGGTTGAGAAGCATATGAGAAATAATATGGAAGGTTTAATCAATATTTTCTCATCCAAATCTTATCCTTCAGTTGAATGGAGTGTTGAGGTTGATAAGCAAAAGGCTGCTCAGTTAGGAGTGAATGTTGGTGATGTTGGGGCGCTTGTTCAAATGTTAACTAATGGCTTTAAGGTTGGGCAATACAGGCCTGATGATGCAAAAGATGAAGTAGAAATAAGAGCAAGATTTCCTGAAGCAGACAGAACTATTACGGGGATAAGAAATTTAAATGTAACTACAAGCAAAGGCCTGGTTCCTGTGAGCTCGTTTATACAGGTAGTTCCAAAAGAAAATAGACAAACTGTTAATAGAAAAAATGGTAAATTCTTTCAGGAAGTTGGGGCTGGAACTTTGGATGAATCTCAAGTTTCAAACAAGGTTTCAGAATTAAATAGCTGGTTAAAAAATGCAGATCTTGGCAGGAATATTTCATATGAATTTGGTGGAATGGCTGAAGAAACTGAAGAAGTAAATAAATTTATGATAGGTGCTGGGTTGACTGCAGTCTTCATTATGCTGTTAATGCTATTAACTCAATTTAATAGTTTTTATCAGTCATTTATTATCTTATCTTCAGTAACCATTTCATTCGTTGGAGTGCTTTTAGGTCTTTTGATTACTGGAATGCCTTTTAGTACAACAATGACCGGATTATCAATTGTTACTCTTGCAGGAATCGTTGTAAATAATAATATTGTTCTTATAGATACTTTTAATAAATTAACTCAAGAGATCTCCTCAGCTTGAAAAATCAATACATATTATTAATGCATGCAAGCAAAGACTGCGCCCTATTCTTCTTACATCGCTAACTACAATTTTTGGGTTAATGCCTCTAGCAATGGGCATAAGTCTAGACATAATTTCAAGAGATATTTTATTTGGCAGCAGAATAGTTGATTGGTGGTCAAATTTAGCAGTTTCAATTGTATTTGGTCTTGGTTTTAGTACCTTTATAACTCTTATTCTTACTCCAGCAGTTCTAGCTTTACCATATGCACTTAGAAATGATTTTAAAAAATTTTTTAAAATAACTGATTAATAAATTACAATAAGTTATGGCAAATACAGATAAAAAAATTGACTTTGAAGCTTCGCTTCAAAAGCTTGAAGCTATCGTTTCTAAACTTGAAGATGAGAATATCAATCTTGAGGATTCAGTAAAATCATTCGAAGCAGGTATCAACCTTGTTAAAGAATGTCAAAAACAACTCGAAGAAGCAGAACTGAAAGTTAAAGAACTTCTTGATGATGGTTCTGAGCAAGAGCTAGATAACTCCTAATCAATAAATGGTCACACAATACCTATCGGAAGTAAAAGAGCTTGTTAAAATTAAGCTTTCTCATAGCATTGGTGATTCTAATCCTATTGAGAAATCAATGCTCTACTCAGCAGTTGCTGATAGTAAAATGGTTCGCGCTGGATTGATATTCGCCTCCTCTGAAATAAATTCTACCCTTAAGCAAGACACTATTATCTCATTAGCCACATCTATTGAATTAATGCATACCTACTCCTTAATTCATGATGACCTGCCTTGCATGGATGATGATGCTATTCGAAGAAATCAACCCTCAAGCCATACAAAATATGGAGAGGCTAATGCTATATTGAGCGGTGATGCGCTTCAGGCTCTCTCGTATGAAGTTATATGCAATGATATGTATTTGTCTGATACTTATAAAATAAGAGCTATAAAACTCTTGTCAAAAGCCTGTGGTAAAAATGGAATGGTTTTAGGACAATGTTTGGATGTTAAAAATGAAACCAAGCTTACAAAAATAGACCAAAAAACTTTAGATCATATCCATGAACTTAAAACAGGGAGATTGATTGAATGCTCAATTCTTTTTGGTCAAATAAATAATGATTTGAGTAGTGATGAATTATCTAGTTTTAAAGCCTTTAGTAAAAAACTTGGCTTAGCTTTTCAGATTATTGATGATATTCTTGATGTAACTGAATCATCAGAGGTTTTAGGGAAAAATAATAATTCTGATAAAAAGAATAACAAGGTTACATATGTAAGTATACTTGGAGTTGAGCCCTCCAGAGCTAGGGCAAGAAAATTAATAGAATCTTCAATAGTAGATCTTAGTAGATGTAATCTTAGAAATTTTGATAGGCTTGTTGCTATTGCTTATTACCTAATTGAAAGGAGGAAATGATGAAGGTATTTCAAGAAATACCAAAAGGCATTCCATCAACTCCTCTCCTTGATAAAGTAGAGGTACCATCTGATATTCGTTCTTTTTCTATTTTAGAGCTAGAAACTCTCGCCAATGAATTAAGAGAATTCTTATTATTTTCTGTAGGACAAAGTGGTGGTCATTTAGGTGGGGGGCTTGGTGTTATTGAATTAACAATTGCTTTACATTATTTGTTCAATACTCCAGACGACAATTTGATTTGGGATGTTGGGCATCAAGCGTATCCCCATAAAATTATTACTGGTAGGAAAAATAGAATAAATACTATTCGTAAGAAAGATGGCTTGGCGCCATTTCCTACAATAAAAGAAAGTGAATTTGATACTTTTGGAGTTGGGCATTCAAGCACATCTATAAGCGCCCTTCTCGGCATGGCTATAGCATCGAAAAAAGTAAATCCAAATAAAAAACATGTTGCTGTGATAGGTGATGGGGCTATGACTGCCGGCATGGCGTTTGAGGCCCTTAGTCATGCTGGGCACCTAAAACCAAATATGTTAATAGTTTTGAATGATAATGATATGTCTATTTCAGAAAATATTGGGGGTCTATCTAATTACTTTTCTAGAATATGGGCATCTAAGGTTTATAAGGGAATTAAAGACAGCGGCGCAAGTGTATTAAAGCCATTGCCACAGGCATATCATCTTGCAAGAAAAGTTGAAACCCAGATGAAGGCTCTGGTTGCACCAGGTAATATTTTTGAAGAGTTAGGGCTAAACTATATTGGTCCTATTGATGGCCATAATATGAAAGAAATGATTGATGTTATTGGTAATCTTAAAGATTTTGAGGGTCCACAATTTCTGCATGTAATTACAAAAAAAGGTGCTGGCCTTGATCCGGCAGAGGCAGATAGAATTGAATTTCATGCTATTGGTAAAGTTAATGCTGTCAAATCAACCAAGAGTCAAAAAAAGAAATATCAAGATATATTTAGTGACTGGGTTGTTGATATGGCTAAAAAAGATGGTGCTTTAGTAGCAATAACTCCAGCAATGAGAGAAGGCTCTGGTCTAGTGAAATTTAGTAAAAGATATCCTGATAGATACTTTGATGTTGCGATCGCTGAACAGCATTCAGTAACATTTGCTGCAGGTCTGTCGATAGAAAATAAGAAGCCTGTTGTGGCTATTTATTCAACTTTTCTTCAAAGAGCTTATGATCAGTTTATACATGATGTAGCAGTTCAAAATTTAGATGTAACTTTTGCAATTGATAGAGCTGGGCTTATAGGAGAAGATGGCCCTACTCACTCTGGTAGCTATGATATTGCTTACCTTAGATGTGTGCCTAATATTATTATTATGACTCCATCTGATGAGCAAGAAACAAGACTTATGCTATCTACAGGTTTTTATCACCAAGGTCCAGCTGCTATTAGGTATCCAAGAGGTACGGGGCCTGATTCTCATGTAAATAAAGGTCTTGAGTCAATTGAAATAGGTCGTAGCCGAGTTATTCTAGAAGGCTCATTAGATAAAATATTTCTTAATTTTGGTGCGCTTCTTCATGAGGCACGTGGTGTTTGTGAGCAACTAAACTTTACTCTTATAGATATGAGATTTGTAAAACCATTAGACAAGGAAGTTTTAAGAAAGTATTTAAAAAATGCAGACTTTTTTGTTTCTTTAGAAGATGGGTCTATTGCTGGAGGAGCTGGAAGTGCTGTTCTGGAGTTTTGTTCAGAAGAAGATATAGATATTAAATCAAAATTATTTGGAATTCCTGATAAGTTTATTGAGCATGCATCTAGAGAAGAAATGATTGCTGAATGTGGCTTAGATAGCTCTTCCTTAGAAGAAAGAATAAAGAAATATTGTTAGATAACCAGCAGCTAACCCTGCTATTAAATCATCTAAAACAACCCCGAAAGCATTTTTTATATTCTTATCTACATAAGAGATAGGGAATGGTTTAAATATATCAAATAGTCTAAATAATAAAAATGCTAAGCCAGCAGTTTTGATATCAGGAATTAAAAAGAGTGCCAACCACATCCCTGCAAACTCGTCTACAACAATGGATTTATGATCTTTTTCCTCATGATCATTAGTTGAAAAATAACAAATCAGTAATGCGAAGAAGAATAATAGCTATAAGGACTTCAATACTAGTTTGTATATGCTCATTACAAAAATACCAAACAATAAGAGTTGCCAGAGAACCCCATGTACCTGGGCCATAAGGAAGCTTACCCACTCCAAATAACGTAGCTAACAAGTGAGATGGCTTTTTTAAGTTAGGAAATTTATTCATTTTTAAAATGGTCGAATCCTTTAATTGATGCATCATAACCTTTATTAGAGTTAAATTTAATTCCTAATTCCTCAGTAATTTCACCAATTTTATAAAATTTACTCTCCATCATTTGAGGAGGAAGTGTAAAGCATAAGTCATAATCATCACCAGCATTTATATCATCTATATCAGAGGTTATTGGAATATCATCCAAGAGAATAGTTGCTCCAACTTTTGATGAGACAAGAATATGATTAAGATCAGAAAGCAATCCATCAGATATATCTATGCATGATGATGCGTAATTAACAATTTTTTTACCTAATTCTATTTGAGGTTTTGGTCGCAAATAGTCTTCTAAAAAACTAGATTCTGATTTATTGTTTTGGAAATCTTCTAAGCCTTTTTTTGCTCTGCCAACAGGCTTTGTAATGCAGATAAAGTCTCCCTTTTTAGCTCCATTTCTTTTTAAGAATTTTGAATTATATGGAGTTCCGTATACTACAACATTAATATTTAGAGGGCCTTTAGTGACATCTCCTCCAATAAGAGACATTTGAAATTCATCAGCAATATTAGTAAATCCATCAGCAAGATCTTTATACCAGCTTATATCTTGATTCAAACATGAAAGAGAAATACTAAAACCTCTTGGTTGACATCCCATTGCAGCAATATCGCTGAGAGCAACCGCAACTGCTCTATAGCCTATATCTTTTGCTGATGCATTGTTTGGGAAATGAACATCACAAATAGATGCATCAATTGAAGTAACAATTGGAAGGGGTAAATCAATAACGGCACAGTCGTCGCCAGGAGAGAGGACTATGCCATTTTGTTCGTTATATTTAGAGCCAATACCATTAAATAATTTAATCAGCTCAAATTCTGAAACCAAGGATTAACTTGGGTATCTTTCAAATAAACCAGATGCTCCCATGCCTCCACCTACACACATAGTAACAACTCCAAACTGCTTATCACTTCTAACTAACTCACGCGTTAAATGACCTACACATCTTGAGCCTGTCATGCCGAAAGGATGACCAATTGAGATTGAGCCTCCATTAACATTTAGTTTATCCATGGAAATGCCTAAAGTATCTCTACAATGAGCAACTTGAACTGCAAAAGCTTCATTTAACTCCCAAAGATCAATATCTTCAACTGACATATTATAATTCTTGAGCAGTTTAGGAACAGAATATACTGGGCCAATACCCATCTCATCTGGTTCACAACCCATTGTTGTAAATCCTCTAAAATAAGCTATTGGTTTTAACCCAAGCTCAAGCGCCTTCTCTTCTGACATAACTAAATTTATAGAAGCACCATCAGATAATTGTGAGGAATTTCCTGCTGTAACCGAACCAGCTTCAGGATCAAATACTGGCTTTAAGCTAGCTAAAGCTTCCATAGTTGTACCTGGTCTGTTGCACTCATCTTTGTCTACAGTTACATCAACTTCTTTAGATTCACCTGTCTCTTTATTAGTAAGTAACATTTTTGTTTGCATTGCTACAATCTCATCATTAAAAATACCAGCTTCCTGAGCAGCAGCAGTTCTTTTTTGACTTTCAAATGCTATTTCATCCTGAGTTTCTCTTGACACGTTGTATCTTTTAGCAACGACCTCAGCCGTCATGCCCATTGGATAGTATATTCCAGGAGATTGTTCGGCTAAGTTTATCATTGACAAAATTATCCATATTCATTTTCATCATTGAAATAGTTTCAGCACCGCCAGCAATAACAGTATCGTAACAACCAGCCATAATTTGACCAGCTGCCATTGAGATTGATTGAAGGCCTGATGAGCAATATCTATTAATTGTTGTTCCACCAGTACTTAATGGAAGACTTGATAACACTGCTGCATTTCTTCCAATGTTATGACCTTGAGCGCCTTCAGGATTTCCACAACCCATAATAATATCCTCAACAGCTTCCGGAGGAAGGTTGGGATTTCTTTCTAGTAAGGCATTGATGATATGAGCAAGCATATTATCAGGTCTAGTCATATTAAATCCGCCACGATGAGATTTAGCTAGTCCAGTTCTAACACTATCAACTATAACTACATTTTTCATAATTTCTCCAAATAAGTAAAAAATTTACCCCACCATTCTAATCTATCCCATGTTCTTCTTAAAGCTTCTTATACCAATTAGGTATCATATCTATGCCATATTCTTTTGCTTTTTTTATAACATAGGGAATGGTTATTGGGCTAAATGGCAAAACAGTTAAAATGCCGAGCCCTAGATTTTTAAAAATTTGCTTTAATTGATTGTTGGCATAATCTGTTTCTTCATCAGATTCTCTACCTTCTATGGATTTAACATAAATATCCAGCATTTTTCTATTCTCTTCGGTTTCCTCTAAGAAAATTTCTTTTAGTTTGAGGAGATATTCATGTATTTTTTTAGCATTCATATTTTGAATGAACTATTATGCTACATTTGACACTATGAAGAAATCTGAAAGAGCATTGTTGGTAGCAGAAGACGCTAAATAAGCACTACCCTAGAAACTCCAATACCGTTAGATCATTCTGATAATTTTACTCTGTTAGTTGCTGTCTTACTTTCAGCACAATGCACTGATGAGCGAGTTAATAAGGTAACTCCTAGTTTATTTAAATTAGCGTCTTCGCCTCTTGAAATGAGTAAGCTATCTAAAGAGACTATTTATTCAATTATAAAGCCATGTGGACTTGGTCCAAAAAAATCAAAAGCGATAAGGGAATTATCAAAAATACTTGTTAAAAAATATAATAGTATTGTTCCAGATAACTTTAATGATCTTGAAAAGCTTCCTGGTGTAGGTCACAAAACAGCCTCTGTAGTAATGAGTCAAGGCTTTGGAATCCCTGCATTTGCTGTTGATACCCATATTCATAGACTTGCCCAAAGATGGGGTTTAACGAATGGAAAAAATGTAAGGGTGACAGAAATTGACTTAAAAAAATTATTTCCAATATCATCTTGGAACAAGCTACATCTTCAAATTATTTTTTGGGGTAGAGAGTTCTGCCAAGCAAAAGCCTGCTATGGACTCGAATGTAGTATCTGCAAAGCATGTTATCCAAAAAGAATGAAGCCTTTTATACACAAGAAGCCTTAGATGATTTAAAATCATGATTCAAAATTTTCTATTTTCTTAAGTGGTAAAAGTTAAATATGAACACCGAATCAAAAATTAAAATGCTTTCTAAAAGTGACTCTATTTTTAGCAATAATGAATCAATTAAAGAATATGATTCTGAGTTGTGGTCATCTATGGAAAATGAGTCTTTAAGACAGGAAGAACACATAGAATTAATAGCTTCTGAAAATTATGCGAGTACTAGGATCCTTGAAGCTCAGGGATCAGTTCTTACAAATAAATATGCAGAGGGATATCCGTCAAAAAGATATTATGGTGGTTGTGAATATGTAGATATTGCTGAAGAATTAGCCATATCAAGAGCTAAGGAGCTTTTCAAAGCAGATTATGCAAATGTTCAACCTCACTCAGGATCATCAGCAAATGCTGCAGCATTTTTAGCCCTATTAGAACCTAATGATACGATTTTAGGAATGAGTCTAGATCATGGCGGTCATTTAACCCATGGTGCAAAAGTAAATTTTTCAGGAAAAAATTACAAAGGAATTCAATATGGTCTTCACCCAGAAACTAATGAAATTGATTACGATCAGGTAAGAAAATTAGCTCATGAACATAGGCCTAAATTAATAATTGCTGGCTTTTCTGCATATTCAGGAATAATAGATTGGAAAATATTTAGAGAAATAGCAGATGAAGTTAATGCATATTTTCTTGTAGATATGGCTCACATATCTGGATTGGTTGCAGCTGAACTCTATCCATCACCAATCCCTTTTGCTGATGTTGTCACATCAACAACGCATAAAACATTAAGAGGTCCCCGCTCAGGAATAATATTAGCTAGAAAAAATGAAGCAATTGAAAAAAAATTAAACTCTGCAGTATTTCCTGGCTCTCAGGGTGGTCCATTAATGCATGTCGTTGCTGCAAAAGCTGTTTGCTTTAAAGAGGCTTTAGAGCCTGAATTTAAGACTTATATAAAACAAGTAATGGATAACGCAAAAGTTATGTGTTCTACCATTCAATCTAGAGGAATTGATGTGGTGACTGGTAAAACAGAAAATCATATTATTCTTGTTGACCTTAGAAATAAAGAAATTACTGGCAAAGAGCTAGAAAAAGCATTGGGAGATGTAAATATTACTGTTAATAAAAATGCGGTTCCAGATGATCCAAGATCTCCTTTTGTAACTTCTGGGGTAAGACTTGGAACTCCTGCAGTGACTACCAGGGGTTTTAAAGAGGAAGAAGTAGAAAAAATAAGCAATTGGATTTGTGATGTTATAGAAAATCATCAAGATATATCAAAAATGGATGAAATAAAAAATAGTGTTATTGAGCTCACTAGTAAATATCCAGTCTATAATTTATAGATGTACTGTCCATTTTGCCAAGCTGAAGATACTAAAGTAATTGATTCAAGGCTTGTTGCTGATGGGTCTCAAACGAGAAGAAGAAGGTCCTGTGAAGTTTGTCACTCTCGATTTACTACTTTTGAAACAGCCGACCTTGCTCTACCTAGAGTAATTAAAAGTAATGGGGAGAGACAACCATTTAATGGCTCTAAGTTAAAAAGAGGAATGTTGAGAGCATTAGAAAAAAGACCTCTATCATCAGAAGAAATCGATACTGCATTTGGTAAAATTCTTACAGAAATCCGTACCAGTGGTGTGCGTGAAATTCAGTCTATCAAAATTGGTGAATTTATGATGAATACTCTTAAGGAGGTCGATACTGTGGCTTACGTACGCTTTGCCTCTGTATATAGAGATTTTCAAGATATTAAAGATTTTTCTGCAGAGATTACTTCCCTTAGTAAAGAAAAGCCCTCAAGAAAAAAAACAAAAAAATGAACTATATTAAGTACATGAAGAGAGCTATCTCTAACGCTGATGCTTTCAAGTTTACTGCAAAACCTAATCCAGTTGTTGGAGCTCTATTAATTAAAGATAATCAGATAATTTCACAAGGTGAGCATGAGATATTTGGATCATGTCATGCGGAAATTAACGCCATAGCAAAAGCAAAAAAAGAACTAGGAAAAACATTTAATTCTTTTGATGAACTCACATTAATCTGTACTCTTGAGCCATGTAGTCATCATGGTAAAACTGGTCCATGCTCAGATGCAATCATTAAAGCTGGAATAAAAAAAGTTGTCATTGGTTCCAAGGATCCAAATCCATTAGTTTCAGGAAAAGGTATTAAAAAATTAATTGATAATGGTGTCATGGTTGAATTTGATATTTGTGCCAATGAAGTTAAAAAACAAAATAAGCATTTTTTTTTCAAGCATGAGAATAAAAAACCATATATTGCAGTAAAAATTGCTTCATCTGCTGATGGAAAGTCTCATAAAAAAAATGGCGAGAGGATATTTATTACATCGAATGAATCAAGGGAAGATGTTCAGATTCTAAGAGCAGATTATGATTCTATTTTAACTGGTGGTAACACCCTTCTAGCTGACAACCCTCAAATGAATGCTCGTGTTAAATTTCCAGTTAATCAAGCTAAAAAAATACTCTTATCAAATAAAGACAATATCTCATATGACTATAAATTTTTTCAGGAAGCGGATGTTGAAATTATAAAAGAAAGAAATATTCACAAAATAGTGTCTCAAATTCAAAAATCACCGATTAATTCAATCCTTGTTGAAGCTGGACCTAAATTAGTAAATGCATTTTTAATTTCTAATCTTGTGGATGAAGTAATTATTTATAAATCTCCAAATAAAGTAGGAGATGATGGTGTAAATTGGTTTGATGAAGAAACTACTGTTGAAAACTTTGGTTTTACTCTAGAATCCTCATATAAAATTGAATCAGACATAAAACAAATCTATAAAAAATGCTAAAGAACAACATCATAGAAATCATTGAAGATATTAAAAATGGCAAGATGGTCATAATTCTTGATGATGAATCTAGAGAAAATGAAGGTGATCTTATATGCGCTGCAGATTTGGTTACACCAGAAATTATTAATTTTATGGCCTCTAAAGGCAGAGGATTAATATGCCTTCCAATGAGTACCAATCTTTGTGATAAGTATGACCTTCAGATGATGACTAGTAATAACAAGGCTGCCAATAGAACAGCTTTTACAGTATCGATTGAGGCTGCAGAAGGTATCACTACTGGAATATCTGCTGCTGATAGAGCATATACAATTAGAACTGCAGTAAACAAAGATTCAAAAGCATCAGATATCGTTCAACCTGGCCACATCTTCCCTCTAAAGGCTATGGAAGGTGGAGTGCTAAGCAGAGCTGGGCACACAGAAGCTGCATGTGATTTAGCAAAACTTGCTGGCCTTCAATCTGCTGGAGTGATATGTGAAATCATGAATGATGATGGAACAATGGCACGAAGAGATGATCTTATAAAATTTGGTAAAGATAATAATATTAAGGTAGGAACAATAGCGGATTTAATTGATTACAGGCTTTCCTCAGATTCCACTGTTGAAGCTATACATGAAAAAGATGTTTCAAATGAATTTGGTGATTTTAAATTAATTGTTTGGAGAGACATCATCAATGATGAGTATCATTTTTCTCTTTCAAAAGGCAACCTTCAGTCAATAGAATCGCCTTTAGTTAGAGTGCAGACACATAGCATCTTACAGGATACCCTTGGCATAGAAGATCTTGGAAAAAATTGGTCTATTAGAAAATCTCTTGAAAGAATTTCTAAAGAAGAGGCTGGGCTTTTTGTTTTGATTAACCATAGGGATGCTAAAAGTTATTGGCTAAACAAACTAGAGGATAAAGAGGTTGAGCCTAAAGCAAATAGAAGAGTTATTGGTGTTGGATCTCAAATATTAAGAGCCCTTGATCTTAAGAAAATATCAGTACTTGGAACTCCAACTAAATATAATGCAGTTTCGGGTTTTAATATTGAAATAACTGGTTTTGTGAATGAATAAAGTTCTAATAGTTCATACATCCTGGTATCAAGATTATATAAAACAAATGGTAGATATTTCATCTGAAAGTCTTTCTAATAATTTTAATCTTTCGTTTGCTTGTGCTCCCGGTGCTATTGAGCTTGCCGCGCTGGCAAAGCAAAAAATAATGAGTACGAATGAGAAATTTGTGGGAGTAATATTTCTTGGAATAGTTATTAGGGGTGGTACCTCTCATTATGAACTAGTTACAAATGAAACATTTAGATCAGTTGGTGAGCTTGCTCTAGCCTATCCAAATATTGCATTTATTAATAATGTTATATGCGTTGAAAATAAAGAACAGCTCCTAGAAAGACTAATTGTGAATACAAAAAATAATGCAGAATCATTAAGGACATTGATAAATGAAAAATCTAGCTAACCATAAGGTTGCGATTAGGAGTAGAGAATATCTTGTTCAAGCAATTTACCAATTATTTTTTAATGAGCAAGATATCGAAGATATTATTGACCAATTCAAGGATGAACATAAAACTAAAAAAGTAGACTTTCAGCTCTTTTCTTCTTCGCTTAAGTCTATACAGAGCAATAGAAGTCATTTAAAAGGCCTTCTAGATGACTTGGGTGTTAATGACCCTGATATGAATCTTATAGATAAAGCAATATTTTATTTTGCTTTAAATGAAATAGTATATGGCGGTTTAGATAAGCCTATAGTAATTGATGAATCAATTAGACTGGCAAGAAAATTTTCTAGTCCAGATTCATATAAATTTATAAATGCTAATCTTGATAAATTTATTAAATCAAAGAGCAAAGAGTTATCTTAGAATAGTTTGATCTCTTGACGGTCCTGTAGATACATATGAGATAGGGCACTCAACAAAACTTTCAATAAAATTTACATACTCTCGGGCTTTTTCAGGAAGCTCTGAGAATTGAGTTGTTCCAACTGTATTAGAATTCCAGCCTTCAAAAGATTTGTAAACTGGTTCGCCATTTTGATAATCTACGCAGACCTCAATGGTCTTGAATTGATCCATTACATCTAATTTTGTTAAGCAAATATTCGTTACGGAATTTGTAAAAACAGCTTTTTTTAGAGCCGGTAAATCTATCCAGCCGCACCTTCTTGGTCTCCCTGTTGTTGCTCCAAATTCATGTCCTTTTTCTGCTAGCATTTTTGCATTATCATCAAATAATTCAGTTAAAAATGGTCCTTCTCCGACTCTTGTACAGTATGCTTTGGAAATACCAACTATCTTATCTATATACTTTGGTCCTACGCCAAGTCCTGTTGAAACACCTCCAGCAGTAGTGCTAGATGAAGTAACGAATGGATATGTACCATGATCTATATCAAGTAATGTTCCTTGAGCGCCTTCGAATAAGATAGGCTTATTTCCTTTTATCCAATCATAAAGAAGCCCCTGGGTATCTGATGAATATTTATCATAAAGATATTTAAAGGACAAAATATGGTTCATAGTATCTTCTATACTATGAGTTTTTTCGCCATACAGGTCTTTTAATAGGCGGTTATGATATGAAACGAGCGTCTCAACCTTCTCTCTTAATAAATCTTCATTTCCAATATCTCCAAAACGAACAGCTCTTCTAGCAATTTTATCTTCATATGCTGGGCCTATACCCCTTCCAGTTGTTCCTATGGATTCTTTTTTATCTCTTACCTGATCAATACTAATATGGCTTGGAAGAATTAATGCGCAACCATCACTAACAAAAAATCTGTCAGTAAAATTTATATCAGCATCCTCAAGGCCTGTAATTTCTTTATCAAGCGCTTGTAAAGACAGAACAACACCATTTCCAATTAAGCAATTTACATTTGGATGCAAGATGCCTGAAGGAGTTAGATGCAAAATAGTTTGATGACCATTAACCTTAATAGTATGGCCGGCATTGTGCCCACCCTGAAAACGGCAGACAGCAAAGACTTCTTCACTTAATGCATCTACGATTTTACCTTTACCTTCATCACCCCATTGGAGTCCCAAAATAAGGGTATTAGATGCCATTATTTTTTCCTATTTATTTAGATATTTCTTTAGTATTTAAGTATTTTAAAAAATCAGAGTTAGCATCGATTAACATAACGTCATTCTTGTTTTCAAAGGTTTCAACATATGCTTTCAAACTTCTAGTGAATTCGTAAAACTCAGGATTTTTTGAGAAACTTTCTGCATATATTCTTGCAGCTTCAGCATCACCCTCACCTCTTAATAATTCAGATTTTTTGTATGCTTCTGCAAGAATTACTACCTTATCCTTGTCAGCCACAGCCCTAATTTCTCTTGATATTTCCTTGCCCTCTGATCTTAGCTCCTCTGCTAGTCTATTTCTTTCTGTTCTCATTCTTTCATAAACAGAGTTACTTAAATTAGATGGTAAATCAATTCTTTTGACCCTGAAATCAATTATTTCAATACCAAGATCTTCAACAGATTCATCTAAAGAATTTAGCATAATACTCATAAGCTCATCCCTTTCTCCAGAAACAAGCTCTTTAACTGTTCTTTTTCCGAAATTATTTTTTAGAACAAACTCAGACCTCTGCCCAAGCAAACTATTTAAGCTATTAAAACTTCCATTGTTAGCCTTATAAAAAGTTAATACATTAGATATTTTGTACTTTATAAAAGAATCAACAAGAAGATACTTGCTTTCTACGGTTAATATTCTATCCGGCTCTTCATCAAGAGTTTGTATTCTGCTGTCATATTTTTTAACCTCTTCAATGATTGGAAATTTAAAATGGAATCCCACATCAATATCAGTTCTAACAGCTTCACCAAATCGAAAAACAATAGCTTCCTCTTTTTCATTAACAATAAAAAAGGTATTGAAAAGCAGACCAATAACAAGTGCAGCAAAAACCGTTGCATAAGTAAGTCTATTCATTATCATCTCCATTTCTTTTAGTAAGACCAGAGTCTCTTGTTGAGTTTTGTATGATTTGGTCTAAAGGAAATAACATTAGGTTATTACCACTATCTATATCTACCATAACTTTTGTCGTATTTGACAAAACTGCCTGCATGGCATCTATATACATTCTATCTCTTGTTACCGTTGGTGCTTTCTCATACTCTTCTAGTAACTGAGTGAATCTTCCAACCTCACCTTCTGCATTTGCAATAACTTCTAGGAGATAACCTTCAGCATTTCTTATTCTTGCTTGTGCTTGACCTCTGGCCTCAGGAACTATGGTTAACGCATATCTTTCAGCTTCATTTTGAAGTTTTTCTTTATCCTCTCTTGCAGCAACAACATCATCAAATGCATCTTTTACAGCCGCCGGTGGGTCTGTTTTTTCTATGTTTACTTGCTGAACCACAAGTCCAGTTTCATAGTTATCTAAGATTTGCTGAAGTCTTCCTTGAACTTCTTGAGCTATATTTTCCCTTCCAACTGTTAATGTTTGCTCTAAAGTATTATCACCAACAACATGTCTTAATGCACTTTCTATGGCAAGTCTTAGGCTTCCTTCTGGGTCTTTAACATTTAAAACAAAATCTTTTAAATTGGAAATTCTATACTGAGCTGAAACAGTAACATCTACAATATTCTCATCTTTAGTTAGCATGCTATTAGTCTGAGTATAGCGCCTAGTCAATGAAACATTTTCAATGTAACGCTCATCTATTCCAGCTAACCTATAATTTAAACCTTCTTGTTGTTCTTCGTAAAATTTACCAAATCTAAGAATAACAGCTCTTTCCGATGCATCTAGTTGGTACACACATTGTGATGCATAGACTATTAAAAATATAAAAAAACCATAAAGAAAAATTCTTGTTGTTGGAATTTTCATCCCTCCACCATTTCCAGGTTTTTTTCTAGACGACTTATCTTTTCCTCCAATAAAAGCTGAAAACTTTTTAATTAGATCATCAAAGTCGGAAGCATCATTCTTGCCTCCCCATGGATCTTTATCTTTGTTATCCCAATTCACAATAGATTACCTCTAAGTATTTTCTTTATTATAAACCTAATTTAAGGTCATAAAGATATATTTAAAGTGCCGAAGATAAACTTTTTACCTGTTTTTTTATTTCTTCTTTTGAGTAAATGCTATATTTCTTTAAATCTTTCCATGATCTTAACCATGTCATTTGTCTTTTTGCTATTTGTCTGGTTGCATACAGCGCTCTTAAGAAAAATTCATCATCACCATATTCATTGTTAATTCTTGATATGGCCTGCTTGTAATTCACAGACTTTCTGATTGGATGATGCTCGGGAATATTATATTCTTTAAGTAATGAGCTAACCTCATCCAGCAAACCATCTTTAATAATTTGTCTAAGTCTTTGCTCTATTCTTGAGTGAACCACAGACCTATCATCTTCAAAGATTCCGAATTGATGAACATTAAAGTGATTTGTGAGCCAAGTGTTACCTCTTGATCCAATTTGAGAACTGAATGATTTTCCTGATATCTCTATTACCTCAAGAGCTCTTATAATTCTTTGTTCGTCTAATTCATTAACTTGATTTGCATAATCAATATCTTTATCAGTCAACATTAAATGCAATTCTTTAGTGCCTTTGTTTAATTTAATTTTTTCAAGATTTTTTCTGATTTCATCATTTCTTTCAGGCAAAATATCCAATCCATATAGCAAAGATTTAAAATACATCATTGTACCGCCAACAAAAACAGGAATTCTTTTTCTTTTATGAATAGAATTAATTAATTTTATTGATTGCTTATAAAAATCTGAAACTGTAAAAATGGATTCTGGTTCAATGCAACTAACTAGATGATGAGGATACTTACTTAAGGTCTCTTTGTTTGGCGTTGCAGATCCTATATCGCAACCTTTGTAGACCATTACAGAATCTACACTAATTATTTCTATTGCAGATGAATCATATATATCTATAGCCAGATCAGTCTTGCCTGATGCTGTTGGCCCTAAGATAAAAACAATTGATTTTTTGATGCTATTCGCTTTTATAAGGCTTCTTCGTTCGTCTCGCCTGTTCTTATTCTAATAACTTCTTCTATTTGCGTTATAAATATCTTGCCGTCACCAATTTTTCCAGATCCAGCAGATTCAACAATTGCATTCTTTACAGACTCGACTAACTCATCAGATGTTGCTATTTCAATTTTAATTTTTGGAAGAAAATCAATAGTATATTCTGCGCCCCTATATAGCTCAGTGTGCCCTTTCTGTCTCCCGAAGCCCTTAACCTCAGTCATGGTCATGCCCGAAACACCTATTTTATCCAACGAAGCTCTTACTTCTTCTACTTTAAATGGTTTAATTATTGCTGTTACTAGTTTCAACTTATCACCTCTTTTTTATTAATCATTTCGATAATGCCCGAACACTGTTTATCAGTTGAGCCTTTGTTCTCTAAACAAATTTCAAAAGCCTTAGAAGACATATTTTCTCTCAAACTATTGTTATTAAGCAAGTCTTTGAATCCACTTAACACATCTAAATTTTTATCTGTCTGCAAACAAGCATCTTCATCGACAAATAATTTTAAGATATCTTGAAAGTTATGCATATGTGGGCCAACAATAAATGGGCATCTTTCAAGGGCTGGTTCAATAATATTATGGCCACCATTACTCTGAAATAAACTACCGCCAACAAAAGCTAATTGAGCTTTTGAATAAAGCTCTCTTAACATTCCAGTTCCATTAATTATCTCAATACTTTCATTGGCAATATCTTTAGGTATTTCTTGTAAAATTCTCCCATTGAGATTAGTTTTATCTAGTAATTTCTTTATTGCATAGGCTCTTTCTGGGTGCCTAGGAGCTATTACAAGACCAATTTCTGGGTTATCTTCTATAATATTTTTATAAGCATCTATAATTATTTCATCTTCACCAGGATGAGTACTAGCAGCTAAAATAAATGGCTTGGAATTGTTAGATGAGCTTTCTCTTGAACTGGAATCAATATCAAACTTTACCGATCCAACACACTCGATTTTTTCTACTGGTGCTCCAAGTTTTTCAAAACGTGATGCATGAGATTTACTTTGTGTATAAATTATTGAGATTTTTGAAATTGTTTTCTTAGATAATGGGCTAAGTTTTTTATAGTTTTTATATGATTTTTCAGACATTCGTGCATTTGAGAGAATGATTGGAATATTTTTTGAGTGAGCAATTGATACCATGCTTGGCCAAATCTCTGTTTCAAAAAGTATTAATGCTTTTGGATTGAAGGACCTAAAAAACCCTAATGAAAATAATATAAAGTCCCATGGGGCATATACAACTTTCAATCTTGATCCAAATATTTTGTTTGCCTCTCTAAGACCGGTAGGAGTTGAGACCGTCAATATAACATCATGGTTTTCGAGTATCTTATTAACAATTCTAACTGAAGAAATAACTTCTCCAAGGCTAACAGCATGAAACCAAATACTGTTATCAGCTTTTGAGTTGTATATTCCAAATCTATTTAAAAAATTAGATCTATAGTCCTTGTCATTAAAGCTTTTAAATATGATTCTAGTAATCAGAACTGGAATCATTAAAAAAATAAAAAGGTTATATAAAAAGAGAATCATTTCTTAGTCATGCACATTTATAATGTAATAATACAGCTTAAAAGACATGAATAGAATTTTATTAAACCTTCTTATAAGTTTCTGGAAGATAATACTGCTTTTTCCTAGATATGTTCATACAAAGCTTGGTTTTGCCTTGGGCTATTTCTTTTATAAATCAAATATGAAAAGAAATAGGTTTAGTAAGGCAAATATTGATTTATGTTTTAGTAATTTAAGTCCTGTTGAAAGAGCCAGTATATTTAAATCAAATATCCTAATGTCAGGGTCGATTCTATTTGATACTGGAATAGCCTGGTTTTGGTCTGACAAAAAAATAAATAAAAATATTAACTATGAGATAAGTGGTTTGGATCAGCTTATTGAAGAACAAAATAATGACAATGGAGTGCTTCTGTTTTTTAAGCATTCTCTTCACCTAGAACTGGATGCTAGATTATTAGGTATGAATGCTGACATCTATGGGGTGGAAAGAGTTCATAATTCAAATTCATTTGACTCCATTCAAAATTCAGGAAGACTAAAAAGCCTTAAAGGTGCTTGCGATAGAAATAATCCAATTAAATTTATACGCTGGTTAAAAAAAGGTAAAACAGTTTTATATGCAACTGACCAAGACTATGGCCTGGGTCAATCAGATGTTGTTAATTTCTTTGGTAATCCTGCAGCAACTATTTCTGCGCCTCTCAAGATTGTTAAAGCCACATCATGTAAAACATATTTTTTAAATAGCTTTGTAAAAAACAATAAGTACTTTATAGAAATTGAAGAATTGGATTTGAATATAGAGTCTGAAATAACTTTCTCTACTGATCTTAATGATTTAATGGAAAGAAAGATTACCAATCATCCTCAGGAGTATTTATGGCAACATAGAAGATTTAAATCAACTCTTGGAAAAGAAAAATTTTATGGATAGCTCTATAAAGAGATTCGGCGCGGTGAAGGGTTTTTTAGCAGAAGATGAAGGTATTTTTTTGTATAACTTAACAAAAGAGTTTTGTATTGAAAATTTTGCAGTTGAAATAGGGTCATACTGTGGAAAGTCAGCTTGCTATATAGGCCAAGCATGTAAAGAAAATAAAACATATTTGCTTACAATTGATCACCACATGGGCTCGGAAGAGCAGCAATTTGGTGAAGAGTATTTTGATCCAGATGAATATGATTATAAAAATAATAGAGTTGATACCCTGCCAACATTAAAAAAAAATATAAAAGACTTTGATTTAATTGATGTTGTTAAACCCATTATTGGTCATTCAAAAGAGGTAGCTGGCGAGATTAAAAATAATATAGACTTGGTTTTCATTGATGGAAGCCATACCTTTGAATCAGCTAGAGCTGATTATGCTGCTTGGAAAAATAAAATTAGAGTTGGTGGAGTTTTAGCAATTCATGACATTTATGATAGTGAGTTAGAGGGCGGTCAGGCTCCAAGGGAAATTTATGAAAAGGCACTAAGCGAAGGTTTTATTCTTCTTAAAAGAGTAAATAGCTTGGTCGCTCTCCAAAAGATTATTTAAGTAAAAAAATACATTGCCTTTTGAGGCCTCTTTTTTTCCATAAGTTGCTAGCGCGTGTGCAGCAATTATTACTGCAGCATTGGTCCAAGTTGAATTCTCTTCAGGCCAAAAAATATCCATTTCATATTGATAGCCAGTTGGAAAAATACCATTATCATTTTTAAATTGGAGTATATTGTTAAAAATCTTCTTAGCGTTTCCTTCATCTCCTAATATCAAAGCAGCAATAACACATTCACAACTTTCGGCAATAGTTACCCATGGTTCTTCTTTTACGCATTTAATACCCAAGCCTTCAACATAAAAATCTTTTAAGTTTTTTTGGAAGTCATTTTTATTATTATGGACCCCACATATATATGGATAATAAAAATCCATTGAGAATCTTGATCGATCAACACCATCTCTGTTAAATTTTTGATCCCAGATATCTTCATTAACCTTAATAGTTAAGGATTTATCTAATGCCATTAGCGAAATGAAAATTGACATAGAGGCAGTAATTAAAGAGTTATCAGAAAAGCCATTTTTATCTGTGGCCCAATAATAATAACCATCTGAATCTTTGAAATTTGATAGTTGATCAAAAATAATTTGGATTTTAGATTTTAAATAATCATTTACCAGATCATCCCTTCCCATTAATAGAGCCTGAGTTAATGGCAATATAATATATGGAGCATGATGACTTTCATAATGATCATGAACAGGCTGATTCCCCTTAAATTCAGGGTGAATATACCCATCATCATTTAAATTATTAAAAAACCATTCGACACCTAAATCAAAGGCATCCCACTCCTCATAAATTGCAAGAGCAATTAAGCATTCGCAGTGATCCCATGGGTCACATTTATCTTTGTCATCCCATGAAATTCTTCCGTCATGAGATTGATTGAATATAATCCAGTTTTTTGCTTCTTCAAAAGCATGTTTTGAGTTCTTCCAGCTCATTTTTTTACAAAATAAAAGGCAATACTTTTACCAAGAATTGGATTAAAAAGTTTATCTATTGAATCTAGAAAAAAAGGTTTTTTTAGAATATGTATTTCTAAGATTTTTTTATATCCCTTTATAAAAATATTTGATTCTTGGCTTTTCCAAAACAAGCACCGAAGCCACCAATAAGCACTGTGTATTGAATGAAATCTTTGAGATGATTCAAAGCTAAAATTATGTTCAGCAACCTCTTCAATTAATTCATTTTTCTTAAATATTCTTAAGTGTCCGCCTGGCTGATTTTGATAGGCTTCTGACAAAAGCCAGCATATTTTTTCAGGAAATTCTGCAGGCACACTTGCAAGAAATTGTCCGCCTGGCTTAAGGACTCTATTTATTTCTTTAATGGCATCTTTGTAATCATGCAGATGCTCAAGGACTTCAGAGCAAACAACTAAATCAAAAGAATCATCAGAAAATGGAAGTGAATAAGCAGAACCGCTCAAAAAATTTGTTTTTGTATTAGAAATTGACTCAAGAAACTTTAGACCTTCGAAAGCCTTGTCTAGTGATTCAATATGTGGGTCAAGCCCAATGCATTTGAGATGTGGGAATTTTTCCATTATTCCAAAAATATGCCTTCCCTCACCACAACCCAAATCAAGCATAATACCTTCTGGATTTATGTTAATTCTATTAAAATCAAAGGTTAGCATTTTTATAGTCCTCTATTATTTTATACATAACTGACTCATATTCTTCTGTAATTTTTGTCCAATTAAAATTATCTATAACATGAAGCCTGCCCTTCTCTGCAATATTTTTATATTTCTCATAATCGCTGATAACTAATTTTATTGATTTAGCCAAAGAAGTCGAATCCCTAGATGGAATTAAAGTTGCATAATCACCAACAAGCTCAGGAATAGATGAAGTATTAGCTGCAATTAACGGCACCGAGCAACTCATTGCTTCAATAACAGGATACCCAAAACCCTCATACAGAGAGGATACAATTGCAATTGAGCTACATGCATATTCTTCTGCAATTTCTTTTTTTGTTAGATTGGTTTTAAACTGAATGCTGTTCTCCAAGCCCAGTCTTTTGATAAGTCTTGAGGTATGACCTTCCTGCTTTAACTTGCCTATAACAACAAGACTAATTTCACAAAATTCTTTTTTTAGAATAGATAGTGCTTCCAAGGTATAGTCCAAGCCCTTAAGAGGAACATCTGCGCTTGCTGTTGTGATTAGTCTTAACTGATCTCTTTTGATATTGCTGTATGGGATAAAAATATCTACATCAAGACCATTATGAATAACATTCATGCTGCTTGAATTACATTTAAAATCTCTTGAAATATCTTTTAATGAATTGAGTGACGGGGTAATAATATTTTTAATGTGAGGGGCGACTTTCTTTTGCATTTTTAAAAATGAATACCACCTGTACCTAGAGAATCTGTAAAGTAGTTTATTATTGGCTTGCAGATCGTGTTCATAGTCTTTGGTTATGGGGTGATGAATAATTTCAATAAGTGGTAATAGCTTTTGAATTTCAAGCATTCCATAGCTTATGGACTGATTATCTATAACAATATCATAATCAGAATTATTGATAAGGTGGTCTTTAGCACGATAACCAAAAGTCGCCATTTCAGGAAAACCGCCAAATAGTACTGAACAAAATTCAAAATAATCAAACCTTGTTTTGCTTTTTTTCTTCCAGAATATTTTTACCCTCTCCTTAAAAGAGAATGTCTGAAAAAGGTCAAGACCTGGTAGTTGGATTAAATTAACATTCTCAGGAATTTTTGGGTAAGGGGGGCCAGAGATAATATCAACCTGATGCCCTTTCATTACAAGCGCTTTAGAAATGTCATGTACATATACACCTTGCCCACCTCCAAAAGGTGCGCTTCTGTAACTAAGTAATGCTATTTTTAATTTTGACAATTTAGGCTTAAGTTGTGACTAAGCTTAACCAGTGATCATAATTTTTATTTCTTCCAAAAATGATGTCTTCATAGGTGTTTTGAAGCTTTTGTGTAACCGGTCCTCGAGACCCTGATCCAATAACTATTTCATCAATTTTAGAGATTGGTGTGATCTCTACCGCTGTACCAGTAAAAAAAGCCTCATCACTATTTATTAATTCGTCAATTTTAAGATTTTTTTCTACGACTTCATATCCCATATCTAAGGCAATCTTCATTACAGACTGTCTTGTAATTCCATTTAAACAGTGGTCAACAGTAGGAGTATAGATTGTGTTATTTTTTATGAGAAAAATATTCTCACCGCTGCCTTCGGATATAAAACCATTCTTATCTAGTAAAATAGCCTCATCAGCACCCTTTTGAATTGCTTCATGCAGAGCCATTGTTGAGTTTATATAAGTCCCAATTATCTTATAGCCAGAGTGAAGTGGATTGCTGTACTGATCGAATGAAGACTTAATAACAGATATGCCTTGTTCTTTTGCTTCAGGGCTCATGTAGGAAGGCCATTCCCATGCTGCGACTGCAACATTCACTGATAACTCGGTTGCCCTGATTCCAAGAGACTCGCTGCCTAAGTAAACTATTGGTCTTAAATAGCCTTCTTCGAGATTATTCATAGAAAATATATCTTTTTGAACTTTATTTAATTCATCACGCGAGTATGGAATCTCAACACTTAATTTAGAAGCTGCATCAAAAAGCCTATTAGTGTGATCCTGTAATCTAAAAATAGCAGGCCCTTCATCTGTCTTGTAGGCTCTGACTCCCTCGAAAACTCCGGTTCCGTAATGCATGGTGTGAGATAAAAGATGTACAGATGCATTTTCCCATTTCTCAAAGGAACCATTTTTCCAAATTACTTTTGAATCAGTGTTTACAAACATGTTTACAGGATATAATTAACGCACATTATGTCAAATTAGAATCAATAACAAAAGAGAAAAAAAAATGAATATAGAGTCATCTATTTTTAGGGAATACGATATACGAGGAACCTATCCAGAACAGATAAATGAAAGCTCCATTAAATCAATTGCCTTTGCTATAGCAAAGAGGTGCAAGAAAGACAATATAAGCACTCTGGTTGTTGGAAGAGATGGCAGGATATCTGGACCTGCATTGTTAGAGGCATTCTGTGAGGGACTCATAGAGTCAGGTATAAATGTTGATAATATTGGCCTAGTAACTAGTCCTTTATTATATTTTGCAGCCAAGAAATTAACATCTAAGAGCGGTATTATGATAACAGGGAGCCATAACCCTAAAAATTATAACGGTATAAAAATGGTAATAAATGATAGTCCAATATCTGGTACTGAAATATACACACTAATCAGCCATGAAAAAATCAGCCATGAAAAAAATACGAATCTTGAAAAAGGAGAGATTAAATATAGTGATATAAAGCCAATATATTTGGAAGAGGTTTGTAAAAATATATCTATAAATAATCCAGAAAAAATTAAAGTCGTTTTAGATTGTGGGAATGGAGCTGCTGGATGTATAGCACCTGACCTTTTTAAAAAATTGGGCTTAGATGTAATTGAGCTTTTTTCAGAAGTAGATGGTAATTTTCCGAACCATCATCCAGACCCTGGTAAGTTAGAAAATTTACATGATCTAATCAATAAAGTAAAAGATTATAATGCGGATATAGGTTTTGCATTTGATGGTGATGGGGATAGAGTTGGCCTTGTAACAAATAATGGAGACTCCATATTTCCTGATAAATTAATGATGCTATTTTCAAAAGATATCTTGTCTAAAGATAAAGGGAGTATAGTTTTTGATGTTAAATGCTCTAATCAGTTAGAAAATATAATTAGGGAGAATGGAGGCGATCCAATAATGTCTCCAACTGGTCATTTTCATATTAAAAAATCTATCAAAAAACATAACTCCCTCCTCGGTGGTGAGATGAGTGGGCATATATTTTTTAATGATAAGTGGTATGGTTTTGACGATGGTCATTATGCAGCAGCAAGAGCAACTGAAATACTTTCCAATCATAACGAGAATATATCAGATATCATTCGCAAGTTTCCAATATCATTTTCTACTCCAGAATTAAATATTACAGTAACGGACGAGACAAAATTTACCATTGTTGAAAAATTTACAAATGAGTGCAGTCTTGATGGTAAAAAAATTACCATAGATGGTTTGAGAATAAATTTTAATAATGGATGGGGTCTTGTCAGAGCATCCAATACCACTCCTAAACTAGTTATGAGATTTGAAGGCAATTCTTTGAAAGATATGAATGAGATAAAAGATCTTTTTCTTTCAGAACTCACTCGCATTTGTCCTGATATTGTTATAAATTTAGATTAAATCATGAAAAATGATAGAAAAAATATTATCTTACAAGCTCTTGCTGGATTGCTTGAAGAAAGAAATCTATCAAAAATAACCACCTCCTTATTAGCTGAGAAATCAAAAATAACTGAAGCTGCTCTTTACAGGCATTTTCCAAGCAAAAGAGCTATTTATGCTGAACTTTTCTCATTTTGCGATGATGCAATTTTTAATAAGTGTGGAGAGCTAAAAAAATCCAAACTAGCCCCAAAAGAAAAAGTAAAGAATGCATTTTTATTCTTCATGATATTTATTGAAAAAAATAAGGGTTTTGCAAGACTTCTCTCTAGAGAGGCTCTTTCTTCGGATGAACAAAACGTAACTGATTCTGTAAATCAGTTTTTTGAAAGATTCGAGCTATCTATCAGACAAATGCTTTCAGAGGATACAGATAAACTTATTACCCAGCCCGGTATTTCAGCTCAGCTTATAGTTACATGTTTAGAGGGGAATGTTGGAAGGTATATTCGTTCAAAATTTAAAGACTCTCCAAGCAGCTATATAGATAATGTATGGGAGCTCCTTTCTCTAAATATATTTAAAAGCTAATTAGTAATATTTTCATCTAAAAAAAGTTCAAAATAAGTATTTGCATCATTTGAGATGTTTGGTTTACCTGTGTCGGAGTTCACTTTAATGAACGATATATTTTCAGGAATAGAATTTGTTTTTACTTCAAGCTCCTGCAATTGATCATTCATATAATCTACCCAAATAGGTAATGCTATGGATGAGCCATACTCATTTTTTCCTAATGAAGAAAAATTATCTGTTCCAACCCATACAGTGGTTGCTAGATCTACATGAAAACCAGAAAACCATGTACTTATGGCATCATTAGTCGTGCCTGTTTTTCCTGCAATATCATCCCTGTTTAATGAAGCAGATCTTCTTCCTGCCGACCCTCTCTTCATATGCTCCTGGAGAATATCTGTAATCAAATATGCAACTCTCTCATCAATAACTTTCTCTTTATTATTTATTGGTTTTAAAAGTGCATAAGGGCGTTTAGTTTCCATTTCTAAAGTATCAAGCCAAGGAAAGGCAGATAATGAGGTAATATTTTTTGATTGAAGGTATGCATCATGAGAGTAGATAATTTCACCATTTCTATCAATAATTTTAGACACAAAATATGGGTCTACTAGATAACCTCCGTTTGCAATAACACTAAAGCCTCTGACCATCTCAATTGGTGAAAAATTTCCAGATCCTAGTGCCAACGACAGATCAGCAGGTAATCTATTTTTTTCAAAACCAAATTTTTCAATATAATTATGAGATTTCGTAATTCCAAGCTCTCTTAAAAGTTTAATCGATACAATATTTATTGATTGAACCAATGCCTCCCTAATTGAAGTTGGCCCATAAAATTTACCAGTATAATTTTGAGGTTTCCAAACACTTTCTAAATTTCTATCTTCAAAAGCTATTGGCGCATCATTAATTAGAGAAGATAAGTTATAACCATTAGCTAGTGCTGAAGCATAAATAAATGGCTTGAAGCTAGATCCAGATTGGGGAAAAGAAAGTCTAACTCTATCAAAATTACTTTTATTAAAGTCCATTCCTCCAACATAAGAGATTAATTTTCCATCCTTTGGATCAATGGAAACCAATGATGCTTCTGCGACTGGGATTTGATCTAGAACCAAGACACCATCTATAGATTTTAGGTAAATAAAGTCTCCTATCTCAATAAATGCGTTAAATGATTCAGGTAAAGGTCCTTTTTGATCAATATTAATCCTTTGACTTGCCCATTTGTATTCAGACGACCATGGTATCGAATCAATTTCTAAATTTTCATTAAGGAAAAATAATTTTGATGGGTCTAATTTTATTACTAAGCCCTTAATATATGATTTATAAAAAGGAAACTCATCAAATATCGAATTCACCTTATTAATAGTTAGTTCATCATTATCAAAAGAATTCATTTTTGATATTTCTTCAAAGATAAAGGTGCTATCTAGATTATTTAGTTTGGTTAACTGCTCATCATTAAATACTTGGATAAAGTTAGGTGAGTCAATCCAACCATGTCTTTTATGATAAATAGATAATTGGTTCTTTAAATGTTTTTGAGCACTATCTTGAGATTTAGAATTAATGGTTGTAAAAACAGACCAGCCATTTTTATAAGCTTTAAGACCATATCTTTTAATAATTTCCTGTCTAGCAAGCTCTGCTAGATACCTTCCATCTGTTTCATATAAATCAATATCATTTGCTACCTTTAAAGGCTCATCTAGAGCTTCTATATAGGTTTTACTATTTATTAACCTAAGTTTAAACATTCTAGATAATATCCAGTCTCTTCTTTGTTTTGTTCTAACCGGTGCTTTAATTGCATTAATTCTCGATGGGGATTGAGCCATTGCTGCAATAGCTGCAGATTCTGCCAAAGTTAAGTTAGAAACTGATTTATTAAAGTAGGTGTTTGAAGCAGCCTCAATTCCATAAGATCTATTGCCAAAAAAGTTCCTATTCACATACAACTCAAAGATTTCTTCTTTTGTGAGGTTGCTTTCAAGTTCAAGAGCAAGAAAAATTTCTTTTACTTTTCTAAGAATTGTTTGATCTCTTGTGAGTAAATAACCACGCACTACCTGCATGGAGATCGTTCCTCCACCACCAAAGCAACCATCAGGACCAATACATCTTATGATTGAGCGGAGCAATCCTTTATAGCTTATTCCTTGATGATTAAAAAATGCATCATCCTCTGCTGCCAAAAATGCGTTTTTTATATCTACAGGTATTTCATTAAATTTTAGGGGTCTTCTTTTAATTTCTCCAAACTCTCCTATCAACACTGAGTCTTCTGTGTAAATTTTGAGAGGCATTTGTAACTGAGATTCATCTACTAAAGATATTTCTGGCAGTGAAGGTTTTAGTAAAAAGAATGATGTTATAACTGCAAGAATAGATACTAAGCAACCCGAAAGGGCCAACCAAAAGAAAATTTTAATTGTATTTAACATAATTTATAACTTTATTATTATCTCTTAAACAATGAAGTTTTAATATCAAAAAAGGTATTTTCAGGAGTAAGGTGTTAAAATTCTGAAATAAAATTATGAATATATTTATAGTAGGTCCGATGGGATCAGGAAAATCAACCGTTGGAAAAATAATTTCTAGTGAATTATTTTTAAATTTTTTTGATACTGACGGGGAAATAGAAACAAGAACTGGTGCATCCATAGATTGGATCTTTGATCTAGAGGGTGAAGATGGCTTCAGAAAAAGAGAAACCAAAGTTTTAGAAGAGATGGTTAAGCAGAACTCTATAGTTTTATCTACTGGTGGAGGAATTATCTTATCTGAAACGAATAGAGAGCTTTTGTCATCACGAGGAACGGTTTTCTACCTGGCTACTCCAATTGAAGTTCAGCTTGAAAGGACTTCAAAAGATAAAGATAGGCCATTGCTTAAAGATGGAGATCCTGGTGAAATACTAAAAAATCTTCATATTGCTCGAGAAAGTTTATATGAAGAAGTTTCAGACTATACAGTTGATACAGAAAATAAATCAAGCCAACAGGTATCTTCAGAAATAATTAAGTTAGTTAAGAACTATGGCTAAAATTATCAAGGTTGGGAAAAAAAATTCACAATATGATGTTTTTATAGCAAGAAATGCTATTACAAAAATTAGACTCTCAAAACATTTAAAATCTAAAAGTAAAATTCTTGTTATTACTGATTCAGGAATACCTGGTAAGTACATTCGAGAACTTAAAAATCTTCTAAGCTTTAAAAAACAATTATATTTTCATGTGATTCCATGTGGAGAAAAATCCAAATCATTTTCAACGTTCATCAAAATTCAAGAAAAGTTAGCAGATTTAAAGTTTGATCGGTCTGATTCAATGATAGCTTTTGGAGGTGGTGTAGTAGGAGATATTACTGGGTTTTGTGCTGCAACGTATTTAAGAGGTATAGATTTCATTCAAATTCCAACTACGCTCTTGGCTCAAGTAGATTCTTCGGTTGGAGGAAAAACTGCTATTAATATTAAACAAGGTAAAAATTTAGTAGGTTCTTTTAATAATCCCAGCCTTGTTCTCATTAGCAGTAAATTCTTGGAAACCTTGCCAGAAATAGAATATAAGTCAGGTTTAGGAGAAGTCATTAAATATGCATTTATTGGAAATAAAAAACTATATAAATTAATACATGAAAATTCTAAAAAAATAAAATCAAGAAATCTTAATATTCTTGAAGATATCATAGAGGAATCAATCATAACTAAATCAAAAATAGTTACCCAAGATGAGAAAGAAAATGGTGTAAGGGCTATTCTAAATTTTGGTCATACTTTTGGGCATGCCATAGAAGCTTCTAAAAATTATAAAGGTATAACTCACGGAGCAGCAGTTACTCTAGGAATGGTTATAGCAGCAAAAATATCTTATTTTGAAGGTCATATTAAGATTCATCAACTAGATAATATAATAAACTTGATTGATTCATTGGGCCTTGAAAGCAACTATGAAAAATATAAGTTTAAAGACTTAAAAAAGTACTTATCTAATGATAAGAAGGTGTTATCAGGAAAATTAAGCTTGATTCTTATTAATTCAAAAGGAGTAGCTTTTAAAACTAACCAATTCAATAACAAAAGCCTAGAAAAATCTTTTGCTTAAGCTGCATTTGCGGTAGTTGCCTTTAAGAGATCATGAATATTTGATGCTGCTGGAACAACAAGCCAAAAATATGGTTCAAACTTATCAAAATCGTCTACTAGTTCCTTAGCTTTAGAGCTATTGGTAAGCTTGAAGTGAGCTCTAATTATTTCTTTAAGATGTTTTCTGTGTGATTGCATGTCTTCTGTTGTGATTCTTTCAAGGTTTACCAAGCCTCTATTACAGTTATCAAAAAATGTTTTATCTTCATCTAAAACATATGCAAATCCACCTGTCATACCTGCTCCAAAGTTAGCACCAACAGATCCTAAAACTGTTACATGGCCTCCTGTCATATATTCACAGCAGTGATCCCCAGCTCCCTCTATAACAGCATTAGCTCCTGAGTTTCTAACTGCAAATCTTTCACCCGCTCTTCCAGATACATATAACTCGCCACCTGTTGCTCCATACAAACAGGTATTCCCAACCAAAGATGTATTTGAGTTTGTTTTTGCATATTGGCTATCATTTTTAACCACGATTCTTCCACCGTTCATGCCTTTGCCTACATAATCATTTGCATCGCCTTCTATGTTGAGATTAATGCCACTTGCATTCCAACAACCAAAGCTTTGACCCGCTGATCCTGTGAAGTTAATGTTTAATTGTTCTTTAAACCCCTCTTCACCAAAATTTTTAGCAACATAGCCTGATAAAGAGGCACCAATAGACCGATCGGTATTAGAAATTTTATAATCCTTAGATATTGATTGATGTTTATCGATTAAAGGCTTTACATCTTTTAAGATTTTTTTTGAAAGAGTTCCTTTATCCCAAGGTGCATTCTTTCTTGAGGTACAGAAAAATGCTTCATTGGTCTTAGTATCCTTATAGAGTAGATCGCTAAGGTCAATTGATTGGTACTGGGACTCAAGATTACTAATTTGCTCCAGATACTGTGTTTGACCAATAATATCTTCAATTCTAGAAACTCCCATAACACTTAAGTGGCCGCGAACATCATTGGCAATAAATTTAAAATAATTCATTACCTTTTCCTTTTCGCCAACAAAATGGTGGTTGATTAAATCTTCTCTTTGAGTTGCTACACCTGTTGCGCAATTATTCAAATGGCATATTCTTAAATACTTGCAACCCATTGCTATCATTGGTCCGGTTCCAAAACCAAAAGATTCTGATCCTAGAATAGCGGCCTTTATAACATCTAAACCCGTTTTCATTCCCCCATCGGCCTGAAGCCTAACCTTGTGTCTTAAGCCGCTATCTCGGAGGCTTTGATGAGCTTCAGCTAGCCCAAGCTCCCACGGAGATCCAGCATATCTGATAGAAGTTAATGGACTAGCTCCAGTGCCACCATCATGACCTGAAATTGTAATTAAATCTGCGTAGGCTTTTGCTACGCCAGAAGCTATCATTCCTACGCCCGGCTCAGAGACTAACTTTACAGAAACAAGTGCTTTTGGGTTTACCTCTTTTAAGTCATATATAAGTTGGGCTAAATCTTCTATTGAATAAATATCATGGTGAGGAGGAGGAGAAATCAATGTCACTCCAGGAGTCGAGTATCTTAATTTAGCAATTAGTTTATTAACTTTTCCTCCAGGTAGCTGACCACCCTCTCCAGGTTTAGCGCCCTGAGCAATTTTGATTTGAAGCACTTCAGCATTCACTAAATAATGAGGAGTGACACCAAACCTTCCAGAAGCAATTTGTTTAATCTTAGACATTTTTGACGTGCCATATCTTTCAACTGCTTCTCCACCCTCTCCAGAATTAGATCTGCCACCAAGCTCATTCATTGCCTCAGCTAGAGTTTCATGAGCCTTTGGAGATAAAGCACCTAAGCTCATTCCTGCTGAATCAAATCTTTTAAGTATGTTTTTTTGAGATTCTACCTTTTCTAAATCTATCTCTTTTTTTTCGGTATTGACCTCTAGCAGGTCTCTGAGCATGGCAGGAGGCCTATTATCAACCAAATATGAATACTCCTTATAAGTAGCATCTAAACCAGAAGTAACAGCTTCCTGTAATTTTTTAACAATCTCTGGATTGTATGCGTGGTATTCACCGCCATGAATATATTTAAGCAGTCCACCTACATTCATGTCGGATAAGTTTGATCTAGCGTAGTCATCCAAGGCTCTAAGCTCTTTATCTATATCTTTAAAATTCTTACCCCTAACTCTACTAGTTGTATTAGTAAAGCAAAGGTTAATTACATCACTATCTAGGCCTACTATCTCAAATAATTGAGATCCTCTGTAGCTTGATATAGTAGATATTCCCATTTTTGAGATTATCTTAAGAAGCCCTTTATTAACTCCTTTTCTATACCTTGAGCAGTTTTCATGAGGGTGCCCTTTTAGTTCATTTCTTTGTGTAAGATCAAGAATAGTCTGATATGCCAATGATGGATAAACAGCAGTTGCCCCAAACCCAATTAAGCATGCTATTTGATGAGTATCTCTTGCAGATGATGAGCTAATAACTATATTTGCATCTGATCTTAACCCAAGCTCAACTAGGTTTTGGTGCACTGCTCCAACTGCTAATAATGCATTAATTGTTAATTTGCCTTCAAGAGGGACATCTTCAATTAAATGAATTATCGATGCGCCATTTCTTACTTTTTTTACCACAACCTTTTGTAAATTTTTGATAGCTTTTTCTAGGCTTACTGATTTATCAAAAATTAAATCTATACCTTCAGATTTAAAATACTTATTCTTCAAAACTGCGTTTAGCTTTTTATGTGACAGGACTGGGGACGTCGTTACAAGCCTTTTGGCATGCTCAGGAGTTTCTTCATAAATATTTAGCTCTGGACCAAAACATGTCTCCAGTGTCATAACCCCAACCTCTCTCAAGGAATCAATTGGTGGATTTGTTACTTGTGCAAATTGTTGCCTAAAAAAGTCATACATCTGCCTATGCATTTTGCTCATAACTGCCAGAGCAGTATCATCGCCCATTGATCCAGTTCCTTCTTGAGATTCAATTGCAAGAGGTTTAATAACTGATACTCTCTCCTCTTTGAAAAGAAGGAAAAGTTTTGATGCTGTGATAAATTTATTAGGATTTATCTTTTTTAAACCAGGGCCCTCGTATGCATCTAAGCTTGATTCAATATATACAGCATTTTCCTTTAACCACTTTCGATATGGAAATTGCTCTTTAAGAACTTGATCAATTTCTGATTGGTTATAAATTTTTCCTAGGGAGGTATCAATTGCCAGAATTCCACCAGGCTGAACTCTTCCTTTTTCTATGATGTCTTTCTCATCAATAGGGTTTACCCCTGTTTCTGAGGCTACAGTAATAATATTATTTTTATCTATTTGATATCTTGCAGGCCTGAGTCCATTTCTATCTAAAATACAAACAGCCCACTTGCCATCAGCCATGACAATACCAGCTGGCCCATCCCATGGCTCCATATGCATAGAATTATATTCATGAAAGCCTCTTATATCAGGATCTAAGGTTTGAGTATTTTGCCATGCTGGCGGAAGAACCATACGAACAGCTCTAAAGAGATCAACTCCCCCTTTAACCAGAAGCTCCACCATGTTATCCAATGATGAAGAGTCTGATCCAGATTCATTTACCAGTTGCTTAAATTTCTGAATCTTTGGTATAAGAGGAGTAGAAAATTTAGATGATCTAGCCTTAACCCAATTCCTGTTCCCTCTAATTGCATTGATTTCACCATTATGGGCAAGAAGTCTAAATGGTTGAGCAAGATGCCATCTGGGACTTGTATTTGTAGAGAATCTTTGATGAAAAACACAAGTTGATGCTCTAAAATCTTTTTGATTTAAGTCAAGATAGAAGTCTGTTATTGCCTTAGGAAGCATCAATCCTTTATAAACAATTGTCTTGGATGACATAGAGCAAATATAAAGAGTTTCATCATCCATAAAAATTTCTTCGATAAACTTCCTGGCTTGTAATAGTTTGGTTTCAAACTCTTGATGATTAAAATCTTTAGATTTTGGTTTTATAAAAATTTGATATATGTTTGGCAAGCAGTCTAGTGCTATCTTGCCAAGAATATCTTTTTGAACTGGAACTTCCCTTGTTGCTAGAAGTGTTAATGACTCTTTATTTAAAATTTCTTCGAGTTCAGATGTAATATTTTTAAGTTTTTTTGTAAAAAATAATTGGCCTATAGCAAAGTGATCACCAAGATCCACTTTTTGTTCTTGTAAAATTTTATTTTTGAAGTAGTTATGGTCTATATCAAAAAGAAGTCCGCAACCATCTCCAGTCTTGCCATCAGAGCCGACCCCACCTCTATGGGTCATACTAATCAAAGCATCTACTGAAGTAGTAATAACTTTATGAGATTTAATTCCATTGGTATTAGCAACTAGGCCAAACCCACAGTTATCTCGAAAATCTTTCTTGTTAAATAGCCCAGGCATAATGTAGTTATTTAGTATGAGCATAAATTATAACATGTAATCTTTCATTTGTTTTCTAAAAGTGTCATACTGCGTCATACACTCTCACATTATGAAAAATAAGCAATATAAAATTGAGAAAGGAGTTTTACTCTTTACTCAGCCCAAATCTCCATTCTTTTATGGAAAGCTTAGAGTAAATGGAAAATACATCACAAAATCATTCGCTCCCATAGAGGATTTTGAAATTGCAAAAAATAAACTTTTGCATTGGAGAGAAGAAGTATTCAAAAATCAAGGAAATAACTTTGCTATTGCTGATACAAAAACACCAATTAATTACAGAGATGAGTATGTTAATCATGAAAAACTTGACAATGATTTTCAATTTTTAGATGTAAGAAGATTTGATCCAGCTAAAAAATCTGCAGAAGAAAGAAAAATTAGTTTTGTAGAAATTTATGGGGAATACAATCAAGTCCAAGCATCCAATCAGGCTCATAGATGCTTAGATTGTGGAAACCCATATTGTGAATGGAAATGCCCTGTTCATAACTTCATTCCAGACTGGTTAAAGTTAGTAAATGAGGGAAATATTATAGAAGCTGCCGAGCTATGCCATTCTACAAATAGCTTGCCTGAGGTGTGTGGAAGAGTTTGTCCACAAGATAGATTGTGCGAGGGAGCATGCACCTTAAACGATGGTTTTGGAGCAGTAACAATTGGCTCAACTGAAAAATATATCACTGAGAAAGCTTTTGAAATGGGCTGGAAGCCTGATATGTCTTATAGAAAATGGACAGATAAAAAAGTAGCAATAATTGGCGCAGGACCTGCTGGAATTGCTTGTGCGGATGTATTGACTAGATCAGGTGTCCACAGCCATGTTTTTGATAAAAATGAGGAGATAGGTGGATTATTAACTTTTGGAATACCTGAATTTAAATTAGAAAAATCTGTTGTAAAAAGAAGAAGGAAAATTCTTGAAGAAATGGGTGTTGAATTTAAATTAGGTAAAGAAATTGGTAAAGACCTCCCATTCAAAAAACTCTATGAAGATTATGATGCTGTTTTCTTAGCCATGGGAACATACACCTCTCTTGAAGGTGGATTTGCTGGTGAAAAATTACTTGGTGTCCATAAGGCAATTGATTATTTGATCTCAAGTACAAAAAAACTTCTTAAATTGCACACAGAAAAAAATGAATTTATTAATCTTAAAGGCAAGAAGTGTTATTGTTTTAGGAGGTGGTGATACCGCCATGGACTGCAATAGAACCGCTATAAGACAAGGTGCCAAGTCTGTAAAATGCCTTTATAGAAGAGATGAAGAAAATATGCCTGGATCTAAAAGAGAAGTCAAAAATGCAAAAGAGGAAGGTGTTGAATTTGAATTTAATATCCAACCCATAGATATAGTTGGTGATAAAAAAGTACAAGGTGTCAAAATTGTTAAAACTCAATTAGGCGAACCAGATCAAAATGGGAGAAGAGTTCCAATACCTATTCCTGGATCTGAAATAATTTATGAAGCTGACGCTGTTATTGTTGCTTTTGGTTTTAGAGCAAGCCCTTCTAGCTGGTTTAATGATTTTAATATTGATATACAAAAAAATGGTCTTGTAATTGCTGAGGAGCATCAAGAATTAAAATTTCAAACATCAAACAAAAAAATATTTTCTGGTGGAGATATGGTTAGAGGATCAGATTTAGTTGTAACTGCTATATGGGAAGGACGTGAAGCAGCAAAAAGTATAATAAAATATGTATCATGATAAAAACAGAATCCATTTTTTTAAAAGCACTCAATAAAGAGATTTTACCAACACCTCCTATTTGGTATATGCGTCAAGCCGGAAGGTATATGCCTGAGTATAGAGCTGTTAGAAAAAATTTTAAGAATTTCCTCGATATGTGTAAAGAGCCTGAAGTCTGCTGTGAATTAGCTCTCCATCCTATAGACGCATTTGAGCTAGACTCGGCCATACTCTTTTCCGATATCTTAACAATACCTGATGCAATCGGTCTGGATGTAAACTTTTTGGAAGGAGAAGGCCCGGTATTTGGCAATCCAATAAAAACTGCTCAGGATGTTTTAGATATTGAAGATTTTGATACTGAAAGCCTTTCTTATGTATATAAAGCTGTGAGTAATATTAAAAATGCTCTTCCATCTCACATCCCTTTAATTGGTTTTTGCGGAAGTCCTTGGACATTAGCAGCTTATTCCATAGAAGGTAGATCTTCAAAAGATTTTTTATTTACAAGAAACTTTATTAAAGAGAATAATGTTGAGGCTCATATATTTTTAGAAAAGCTAACTTTTGCATGTTTTGCTTATCTTAAGAGACAAGTCGAAGCAGGAGCTGATGTAATTCAAATATTTGATTCATGGGCCAATTTATTAAGTGAAGAGGAATATAAGATATATTCATTAAGTTACATCACAAATTTGGTTAGCCTTTTAAAGAATGACCCTGCTACTGAGAATATTCCTGTTATTTTATTTTCTAGAGAACCAAAGGCAAAACTGCAAACCATCATGACTTCAAATTCTGATTGCTTGAGCCTTTATTGGAGTATGAATGATATTGATTTAGAGCAGACTGCCGACAAGGTAGCGATACAAGGAAATCTTAATCCAGAAATACTTTTAGAATCTAATGATATAATTAAAAAAGAAACTTTAAAAATTCTCCAAAAATATAAAAACTACCCAGGATATGTTTTTAATTTGGGTCATGGCATCACACCAAATATAAATCCAGAAAAAATTAAATATCTTACAGATTTAATACGAAGTACTTAATTATCTTCTTTTGTTTCAGGCCAAAGCCTTATCAGCCCCTCTTGGGTGCAAGAAGCAACAAGATCTCCGTTATGGGAAAAAATAGAGCCTCTTGAAAAACCCCTAGCATTCCTAGTAATTGGACTGTCTATTGAATATAAAAACCAGTCATTAAGATCAACTTTTCGATGAAACCACATTGCATGATCAAGACTGGCATTTTGAAGGTTTTTAGTTAAAAAATTTACCCCTATGGAGTTATTTGCTGCAGCAATTAAGCCCATATCAGATATGTATAAAAGAAAGGCTTGTTGAATTTTTTGATCATCGGGAATTACACCTTCAGGCTTGATCCATGTGTTTTTATAAGGAGGTAGTCTTTTTGGATTAAAGTAATCTTGCTGCTCTACTGGTCTCATTTCAATTTCTTTTTGACGCAAGAAAACAGGCATATCTTCTGCCTTCATGTTGAGTTTTTTGAGTAACTCTTCTCTGATTTCAATCTCATTTCTTAGATTCTCAGGCCCAGGAATATCCGGCATTGGAATTTGATGCTCAAGACCATCTTCATCTTTTTGAAAAGATATTGAACAACTAAAAATTGCCTCGCCATCTTGAAGTGCCTTAACAGTTCTTGTTGAAAAACTTTTCCCATCTCTAATTCTATCAACCATGAAAATAATAGGCTTATCCATATGCCCTGGTCTTAAAAAATAAGAATGAAAGGAATGAGCATAATGATCAACACCAATTGTCTTATAAGCTGCTATTAAAGTCTGAGCCATAACCTGGCCACCAAAGACTCTTGCCCAACCAACATTTTTACCTGTCCAGGTATAAATATCTCTATCTATTTTATTTAATGAAAATAGGTCTAAGGACTTTTCTAAAAGATTATTTTTTTTGTCCATTTGCCCAAGCTCCTTTGAGATAATTGCTGTGATGGTGGAAGACTATCTTACATTGTTTACAAAAAAACTAGAACTTTGATAAGTCAAAAAGTATGATGGTTACAAATTACACTAAATAAAAATTAAGCATGGCCATTAATTCAAATATAGATCTTCCAATAAAACCCAATCTTAAGATTGATGTTTCAAAAACATTTAATATTGACTCCAAGATCACCGTTAAAGGATACAAAGAAAAAACTGAGTGGGTTCCAGAAATAGACCCTAATTATGTATTTGATAAAGAGACTACTTTATCTATTTTAGCTGGCTTCGAACATAACAGAAGAGTTATGGTTCAAGGATTTCATGGAACTGGAAAATCAACTCATATTGAACAAGTTGCGGCTAGGCTGAATTGGCCTTGCGTAAGAATAAACCTTGATAGTCATATCAGTCGAATCGACCTACTGGGTAAAGATGCTATAAAACTTCAAGATGGCAAGCAAATAACAGAATTCCAAGAAGGTCTTTTGCCTTGGTCAATTCAAAACCCTGTTGCTTTAGTGTTTGATGAATATGATGCAGGTAGACCTGATGTCATGTTTGTAATTCAAAGAATTTTAGAAGTGGAAGGAAAATTGACATTGTTAGACCAAAATAAAGTTGTGACTCCTCATTCGTCTTTTCGATTATTTGCAACTACAAATACTGTAGGGTTAGGAGATGTGACTGGTCTTTATCATGGAACACAACAAATTAACCAAGGCCAAATGGATAGATGGCATATCCTTTCAACATTGAATTATCTAGATCCTAAGCAAGAATATAAAGTAGTTTCATCCCAAGTTGGCGAGATGAAAAGTACAAAGAATCAAGAGATCCTTAAAAATATGATTAAACTAGCAAACCTCACAAGATCAGGTTTTAGCACTGGGGATATCTCAATTTTAATGTCGCCTAGGACTGTAATTTCATGGGCACAAAATTATAAAATTTTTAAAGATATAGTAGGATCTTTCAAGCTAACTTTTCTTAATAAGTGTGATGAGATGGAGAAACCTATATTGTCTGAGTATTTCCAAAGATGCTTTGACTTGGATATTGAAAGTGATGGTCCTAAAAGCTAAATAAGTAATGGGGTGGATAAAAAATAGAGATAAACTTCATGAGGCTTCACTTGCCTCTATTAAAGCTATTTCAAATAATAAAAATATCACATCTAAAAATGGAGTACCTCAAGAGGCCCCCTCTTATAGATCAAGCCTCACTATCCTCAACACCGAGATCTACAAAAGATCTATCATCTTGGAGAGGCGAGTCAGACTTTCAAGCTTTTTGGTTTGCTTATCATAAAAACTTAAAAGAAATCCCACTTACCCTTCCTGCAAGATTGGTTTTTAATGAGCTTGAGATGTCACGAGTTGAGATAGTTGGATCTAGAAACTTTAAAGGCTCTAAGACAAATATAGTTAAATATTTAGAATCTAAAAGTCTGGCTATAGGTGATAAAAAATCTCCTGCTTATGAAGCTCTTTGTGCAAATTTATGGCTTAAAGATCTGGCTGGATTCAATTTGCTTTCAACTTCAAAAGAAATTCTTAATGACTTTAATAAAAAATATAGTTCTGTAGATTTTAGTCACTTAAAGAATGATTTGATCCAAGAGCTATCAAATCAAGAAGAGTTCAGCAAACTATCTGAAGAATTCCTAAAAAAAATAAATTTACTAACATCTACTAGTGATGAGGATAGTTTTGATGAAGATGAGCCTTTTGAATCTCCTGGAAGTTCAAACGAAATTGAAAATGGAGACCTAGAACAGAAGCAAGATGATGATGAGGAGAATTCCGATTCTGATTCTTCTCTTGAAGAGATAGATATTGAAATAGATGAAAATATTGAGCAGGTTGCATCAACATCAGATGGAGCATCTATAGATGAGGAAATTGAAGCACTCTCCTACCCTGATAATAATTTTACAGAATCCTTAAGAACTGATTACTCAATCTTTACTTCAGAATATGATGAAATCGTAGAAGCTAAGGATCTGACCACCCCGGATGAGGCTATAAGATTAAGAGTTCAACTAGATAATCTTATAAAACCTTATCAAACTACAATTGGAAAACTAGCAAATAGATTACAGCGTTTGCTGCTAGCAAAACAAAATACAAGCTGGAACTTCAACCTTGAAGAAGGAATGCTTGATACAGCTCGTCTTCACAGAGTTATTGCAGAACCAGGCCACCCTTTAAGTTATAAACAAGAAACAGAAGCTAATTTTAAAGATACTGTAGTAACAATTCTTATAGATAATTCTGGTTCTATGAGAGGGAGATCAATAAGCTTGGCTGCAATATGTGCTGATATTATTGGAAGCACATTAGAGAGATGTCAGATAAAGACAGAGGTTTTGGGCTTTACTACCAAACACTGGAAAGGTGGAGATTCAAAACAGGAATGGATTAGCAAGGGAAGTATCTCCAACCCTGGAAGACTTAATGATATTAGACATATTATTTATAAAAGTGCTGATAATACATGGAGGAGGTCAAGAAAACATTTTGGTGCAATGCTAAGAGAAGGTCTTTTGAAAGAAAATATAGATGGTGAAGCTCTTAGCTGGTCTCATGAAAGACTCATAAAAAGAAATGAAGAACGAAAAATATTGATTGTTATATCAGATGGTGCTCCGGTTGATGACAGTACTCTATCGGCAAATAGAGAAGATTATTTAGACAATCACCTTAAAAAAATAATATCGCAAATTGAAAAGGATAGCCCTATTGAACTTCAAGCAATCGGCATTGGACATGATGTAACTAAGTACTATGAGAACGCAATTACAATCCATAGAGCTGAAGAATTAGGCGAGGTTCTGCTTGACGAGTTAACAAAACTTTTCAAAAACTAGATTCTGTTATAAAATAAGTTAATGTGTGCAGTGCAAACATTAATTATAGGGAGCAGAATGAAAATTACTAAACAAAACGGACCACCAGAAGAACTTCTCTACTTTGATGATGAAGTAAACATGACACCTGATCAGGTTGAAGATGTGGTTGAAATATTTAATACACCTCTTACAGGATCTTATAACTGGGATTACACAGTTGCAGATAATAGAATTAAAAAGCTGTATGAACTTGGAAAAGAGTTAAATTGGAATGGATCTATAGACCTTAATTGGGACTATACCCACCCAGCAAATGAAAAGATTATTGAGCCAGATGAAGAACTCCCTCATGAGGGGCTAGAAGCATATGAGAATCTTTCAGAAGAAGATAAAATTCTTTTTGACAGACACACTACCGCTGAATTGATGAGTCAATTCCTTCATGGTGAACAAGGTGCGCTATTAGTAGCATCGCAACTAGCATGCTGTGCTCCAACCTTTAATGCAAAATTATATGCAGCTTCTCAGACATTTGATGAGGCTAGGCATGTCGAGGTTTTTAATAGATATCTTCAAGATAAAATTGGGATTCATTACCCTATCAATCCATCTCTAAAATTACTATTAGATAAAATTCTTACTGATGAAAGATGGGACTTAAAATTTATTGGAATGCAAATTATTATTGAAGGATTAGCGCTTGCTGCCTTCCAAATGCTAAAGTCAATTACCAAGGATCCTCTTTTAAAACAACTTCTACATTATGTTGTAAGAGATGAAGCTCGCCATGTAACTTTTGGTATTAACTATTTAGAAGACTATATCAAAACTTTAACTCCAGAAGAAATAGAAGATAGAGCTCAGTTTGCTTATGAAGCATGTGTTATTTCTAGAGAAAGATTAATAAATACAAAGGCTGAGCAAAGATTTCTAAAAATGACAGAAGAAGAAGCAAGAGAATTCTCAATGAATACAAAGTCATTCGAAATGTTTAGAAACTTCTTGTTCTCAAGAGTTATACCTAATCTATCAAGAATTGGTTTATTAACTGATTCAGTAAGACCAAAATTTGAAGCATTAGGCTTGCTCGAGTATGAGCATGCTCCAGATGACTTTGAGTGTGATTGGGGTGAGCTAAAGAAACCTCTTGAAAGCTTTGAAGATATTCCTGAAGCAATTTAGACTTTATTGTCTAGGACTGCTCAGCACTGTTTGCTTTGCAAGCACTGTTTATATCTCTCCGTCTGAGGATCCTTACACAGAAATACAAGAAGCCCTCATTCTTGCCAGCCCAGGTGATATTATTCACTTATCAGCTGGACTATATGAGCTTGAAGATAGCCTTTCTATTGATGTTAATAACCTTGTTCTAGAAGGCGAGGGAATTGATGAAACTGTTCTTATCATTTAAAAATCAGCTCTCTGGTGCTCAAGGGCTTTCAGTAACCTCTGATAATGTAATTCTTAGGGACTTTGCTGTAGAAAATGCAAAGGGGATGCTATAAAAGTTAAAGGTGTTGATGGAATAAGCTTTATTAGAGTTCGTACCGAATGGACTGGAGGGCCTAGCTCAGAAAATGGAGCCTATGGTTTATATCCAGTCGAATCAAAAAATGTACTTATAGACTCATGTGTAGCTATTGGGGCATCTGACGCTGGTATTTATGTAGGGCAGTCAGAGAATATAATTGTAAAAAATTCAATTGCTGAATTTAATGTAGCAGGAATAGAGATTGAGAATTCCTATTATGCAGATGTGTTTAATAATTATGCTTCCAATAACACAGGCGGAATATTGGTTTTTGACTTACCTGATATTCCACAGCAAGGCGGTCACCATATTAGGGTCTTTAATAATAAATCAGTGAATAATAATACAGATAACTTTGCTCCTGAGGGGAATATTGTTGGAGAGGTCCCAAGAGGGTCAGGGATTATTATTCAAGCGAATTCACATGTTGAAATATTTGATAATGACATTGGAGATAATGACACTATAAATATTGCTGTTGTAACTTATGGTTATGATACAGATGATGAAAGCTATTATCCTCACCCAAGATCAATTCAGATTCATGGAAATAGATTTGGCAAATCTGGATATAACCCAGACCTTGAAACAGGTGAGTTAGCTAAAATTTTATTTGAAATATCTGGTGGGGACATGCCGGATATTTTTTGGGATGGAATACTCCCCTTGCCCCAAATTATCTTTGGCCAGCCCAAGGAAGATAAAATTGTACTTGGTGATAATGGTGATGCCTCTTTTTTAACCATTAATCGCATTGAAATACATATTGCCATTTTTTGATCCTATAGAAACTAGCTATGAAAAATTCTCTGGTGAGATAACTCCCCTCCCTCCAGTGGTTCTAAGTGAAACTTTATAATTCATTAATTCTTATAGCCTTTGCTATATTTTCAATCTCAATAACTGCTGAGGTTAATCACTCAAAAGTAATAAGCCAAGATGTTGCATTAAAATTATCAGACTATGGTTTTTTTACTAATTTAAGTAAGCAAATACCAACTGATGGAGTGCTTCCATATGACTTAAATTCGGCATTATTTTCTGATTATGCTGATAAATTAAGATTCGTTTATGTTCCAGCAGGTGGCTTTGCAGAATATCATCCAGATGAAGTTTTTGATTTTCCAACTGGATCCGTTTTAATAAAAACCTTTGCATATCTTAACGATTTTCCAGAATCAGAACTTGATGCTCAGCTTTTAGAAACTCGATTGCTTATAAGACATGATGATGGCTGGAAAAATGTAAGTTACATTTGGAATAAAGAGCAGACAGATGCATATAAAAGTATTGCTGGAAAAACAATATCAACTCAATTTATAAATGAATATGGTGAAATGCAAGATATTAGGTATAGAGTTCCCAATATCAATCAATGTAAAGAATGTCATCAATCAAATGAAACTATTTCTCCCATAGGACCTAAAGCCAGAAACCTTAACAAAGACATAAGCTATGCTGATGGCTCAATGAATCAGCTTTTAAAATGGCATCAACAGGGCTGGATAACAGAAAATATCTCTACTAACTCAATGGTGGATTGGTCTAATATTAATGAAGATTTAGATACCAGAGCTCGCTCATATTTAGATATTAATTGTGGTCATTGTCATATCGAAGGTGGATCTGCTGATACAACAGGCCTTTATCTTAACTTTACTGAAAATAGAAAAATAAACTTAGGTTACTTTAAAAAACCAATAGCTGCTGGGCGAGCAAGTAATAATTTAAAATATTCGATAGTTCCTGGAAATCCAGATGAATCTATATTGTTATATAGAATGCAATCTCTTGATCCAGGAATAATGATGCCTGAATCTGGAAGAGCTCTGCAACATGTTGAGGCTGTAGATCTATTAAGAAAATGGATTCATCAGCTTTAAATTTGTTATTAAGGCCTTAAGTATTTAATATATAAAAGTAATTTTAAAGGAGTTATTTATGTCTAAACATTCTGCAATTAATCGATTTGGTAGATCGCGCAATCCTGCATTTTCAAGAAATTTTGATCAAGGTGGATTTAGAACTCAATCTAGCAGTGAGATGAATGCTGGCAGTGGTTTCAGGACAACATCATCAGTTGCTGAATCTACTGATGTTATGACTTTAGATGGCGCTGTTAATAAGACAGGAATTCTTTTAGCTCTTTGCTTTACTGGTGCTGCAGTAGGTTGGAATATTCCGGCTCTTGCTTGCCCGCTGGTATTTTAGGTTTTATTCTTGCTCTTGTGACTATTTTTAGAAGCCCATCAAAGGCTGGAACTACAGCTCCTTTTTATGCACTTGTCCAAGGAGTTATGCTTGGAGGGGATTTCATTAATGTATGAAAACCTTTACGACGGAATAGCTATACAAGCTATTGGGTTAACTTTTGGAATACTTGCATCTCTATTAGTTTGTTACAAAAGTGGTCTTATAAAACCAACTGAAAATTTTAGATTAATGGTTGGTGCTGGCATTGGGGGAATATTCATACTTTATATGGTTAGCTTTGTTATGAGTTTTTTTGGATCGGGCATAAGTCTACTATCGCCAACTAATGGATCCTTAATGAGTATTGGGCTTTCATTGGGCATTGTATGTTTTGCATCTTTATCACTAGTTCTCGATTTTGACTATATTGAAGAAGGTGCAGAGAAAGGACTTCCAAAATACATGGAATGGTATGGTGCTTTTTCATTAATGGTTACTTTGATATGGCTGTATTTAGAAATATTAAGACTTCTAGCAAAAATAAGAAGTAGATAACCAAATGTCTAATGCTCTTATATTTGGTAGGCATGGCTGCTATTTCACTCTTCGTATTCTTTAATCTAGGTAAAATTAAAGCATCAAAAAATCAAACAAATAGAAATAATAGAATTAATAGATTTCGAGAATCTAATCAGCAAAATATTATAGAAAATGATCATAAAGAGGAAAAAAAAGATGAAGATTAATTTTATTGGGATGTTATTGGTTGTTTTTTCAGTCTTTTCTTTTTCTCATGATGCCCATCAAACAAAAGGATCATTCGAAGATAAATTTAGACAGCTAGAAGAAAAATATCCAGATCCTAATCAATATAGGCCAGCTACAGGTGAGCCTGGAAAGTTATATTGGCAGCAGCAAGCTGACTATAAAATTTCTATTATTCTTAATGAAGATAATAGATCGCTATCAGGGTCTGAGGTGATTACATACAAAAATAATTCACCTCTAGATCTTCGATATATATGGGTTCAATTAGATCAAAATATATTTAAGAAGGACTCTATTAAAAATATGACTGCTACAACCGGCAGCACAAAAAGTATTTCGTTTGGCGAATTAAGAAAAAATAATTTCATGGATGAATTCGGTGGCGGTTTAAAAAATCTTAAAATTAGAGTGAATGGCAAAGATGCTTCAACTCATCTTGTTGGAACTTTGATTAGAGTAAATTTAGATGAGGCTCTAACAAGCAATAACTCAGTTGATATTGAAATTGATTGGGAATACCAGCTAGTTGAAGAAAATGCAGTAAGAGCTAGAAATGGATATGAAACTTTTGAGGATGGTAATGACATCTTCCTTGTTGCCCAATGGTATCCAAGGGTATCAGCATATACAGATTATGAGGGATGGCACAATAAAGAATTTATTGGTAATGGAGAATTCACACTTGAGTTTGGAGATTTTGAAGTTTCTATTACAACCCCATCAGATCATATTGTTTCTTCAACAGGAGTTCTGCAGAATCCTGAAGATGTCTTAACAAAAAAACAAATAAAGAGACTTAATAAGGCAAAAAAATCAGATAAACCTATTTTTATAGTTACACCAGATGAAGCTTACGAGAATGAAAAAACTAGATCTTCGGACCTGAAAACATGGATATTTAAAGCTGACAATGTAAGAGATTTTGCTTGGGCCTCCTCAAGAAAATTTATATGGGATGCTGCTGGATTTAAACAAGATTCAGCTGAAAATCCTTTAGTTATGGCAATGTCATTTTACCCAAATGAAGGAGAGCCGCTCTGGTCTAAGTATTCAACAGAGGCTGTAATGCATACTATGAAGGTTTATTCCAAGTACTCATTTGATTACCCATATCCTACTTCCCAGAGCGTTAACGGACCAGTGGGTGGTATGGAATATCCAATGATCACATTTAATGGCCCAAGAACTGACCTGGAAGATGATGGAACAAGAACATATTCAAGAAGTGAAAAGAAATTCTTAATAGGAGTGGTTATTCATGAGGTGGGTCATAACTACTTTCCAATGATTATTAATTCTGATGAAAGACAGTGGACATGGATGGATGAAGGACTTAATACTTTTCTTCAATACCTAGCAGAGCAAGAATGGGATATAGAATATAAATCTAGAAGAGGTGAAGCTAGATGGATTACTGATTACATGAAAAGTTCATATCAGGTTCCAATTATGACAAATTCTGAATCTATCTTGCAGTTTGGAAATAACGCATATGCTAAGCCTGCAACTGCATTAGTTATTCTTAGAGAAACGGTTTTAGGTAGAGAGCTATTTGATCTTGCTTTTAAAGAATACTGCAATAGATGGAGATTCAAACGCCCTACTCCATATGATTTTTTTAGAACAATGGAAGAAGCCTCTGGTGTAGACCTGGATTGGTTTTGGAATGGGTGGTTCTTCTCAACAGATCATGTAGACATTGCGCTAGAGAATGTTTTTGAAGCAACATTAGATACGCTTAATCCATCTGAAAATCTTAAAAAAGATCGAGAAGACTTTAATAATGAGCCAAAAATGCTTTTTGATGAGAGAAACATATCTGAGGGCATAGAAGAGCGAGTAAAACTCAGACCGGAACTGCTGGATATATATGATGAATATGATGAATTTACTCCTTCAAAAAGAGAAATGACTGATTATGAAGAAATTCTTGATGACCTTTATGATAGAAATAACAGTGACCCTGAATGGAAGAAAAAGGCACTGGTAGGCGCTGTTGATAAAGGTGAATTCTATTACATTTTAGATTTTAAGAATATTGGCGGTCTGGTTATGCCAATCCCCCTTCAAATAAACTACGAAGATGGTACCAGCGAGTTATTAAAAATACCCGCAGAGATTTGGAGAAAAAATCCAATTGAAGCTAAATGGCTTAAAAGATCTACAATTAAAATTAAGTCTATTATTGCTGATCCCTTTTGGGAAATAGCTGATGTAGATATTGAAAATAACTATTATCCTCAAAGAATGATACCAGCAAGACTTCGACCAAACGCTAGTAATAGTAATCCAAAAAACCTTATGAAAGATTTAATGGAAAGAAATAAAGAAATTAATTCTCATAATTAATTATGGACATCGGTATCGATTTTGGAATATCTAATATTGATGTTGCAATAAAAATGAAGGGTAAAATACGTTTTTATACATTCATGTCTTCAGATAAGAGCATATCTGATAAATTTCATAATGTTATTAATAAACTAGATATAGCCCTACCAGAAATAAAAAATATTGCTGTAACTGGAGGCAAATCAAGTGATCTTCCGGATGTATTTAGATCAGCTTCAATAACTAAGGTTAATGAGGTTATGGCAATTGGTCATGGTGCTAAAGATATCTACAGTATTCAAGACAATACTTTCGTTGTTGTTAGTGCTGGAACTGGAACAGCATGTATAAACTATCAAGCTAATAACTTTCATCACCTAGGTGGAATTTCTGTTGGCGGAGGTTCTCTTCAGGGTCTTGCAAATCTCCTTATTAATATTTCAGATGCTCATGAAATAAATAAAAAAGCCATTAAAGGTGATAGGGGTAATGTTGATTTTTTGATTGGTGATGTTGTAAATAATATAGGTGGATTAGATAGAGATATTACAGCTTCAAATTTTGTAAAAGCAAGAGATGATAAGAATTACAACATAAATGATATTGCAGCAGCTTTGACCAATATGACTGGTGAGGTTATTGGTACTGTAGCGTATTTAAATGCGTTATTGGTGGGAGTTAGCTAAAGTATACTTTGTTGGAAGGATACCCTTACTAAAATCTGTAAGAGATGCAATAGATCAAAGACTTGGACTTGCTGGGGTTAGTAGCGAGTATAAACCAAATATGGAATATGCAAATGCAATTGGTGCGCTTGCTTATTTGCACGGTAAAATTTAAAATCTTTAATATATATAAATCTAAGTATTACTTATGATCGAATCTACTGCAGCAGTCGTTACTGATAAGTCAATTATTATCACCTTCGCTGTGCCTGTATTTTTTATACTTATCTTAATTGAGTATTGCTATGGCAGGTATGTAGGAAAAGATACCTACAGGCTTAATGATACATTTACGAGTATTTCATTGGGGATGATAAGCAGATACCCTACTATGCTAAATCTGGGAGTCCAAAGCCTAATTTTTGTCTACGTAAGTAAGTATTTTAATGTAGGCCTGCTATCAGTTAAGAATCCTCTAACTTGGATTATAGCCTTTCTGTTATATGACCTTTCTTATTATTGGATGCACAGACTGCATCACGAAATAAAAATATTATGGGCTACACATAGTGTTCATCATCATGGAGAAGATTTTAATCTTGCAACTGCATTAAGACAGACAAGTACTGGGTTGGATCTGGAAGTGGATTTTTTACTTGCCAATGATCCTTCTTGGAGTTCCTGTAGAGGTTTTTGTAACTGTAGCTGGAATAAATTTGGTATATCAATTTTGGGTTCATACAGAACATATTGGGCATTTAGGGTTTTTAGAAAAAATATTTATCACTCCTATGAATCATGGAATTCATCATGCAAAAAATAAAGAATACATTGATGCTAATTATGGTGGTGTTTTTATAATCTGGGATAGGATGTTTGGAACCTATACTGCAAGAATGCCAGAGGTAGATCCTGTTTATGGAACAGTAAGTGCACTCAAAAGCTTTAATCCTATATGGGCAAATATTCAGATATATACAACTATGATCAAGGATAGTATTAAGACCAAAAAATTAAGTGATAAGCTCAAAGTTTTTTATTCAAAGACATACTGGCGCCCAGATGATTGCATAGAAGAAAAGGATCCTAAAGAGTTCTTTGTAAAATATAACCCTATTGTTTCTAAAGACATCACAGTTTTTGCATTCTTTCAGATGCTGTTTACTATTATTGTTTCAGGATCAGTGCTTTTTGTACTGCCTGAGCATTCTTACAATGAGATAGCTCTTTTTGGTATCACCATAACCCTATTAAGCACACTAACTGCGTCATTACTTCAGGGTAATTGGTATGTGTACTTAGTTATTTTTGGATTTTCTGTGTGTGGAATTTTAGGTATCGAGTACCTTAACCTATTGAATATGAGTCTGATTTCTACTCAATTATTGATGAGTCAATTCTCAGTGAATGCACTTGTGGTTTCCTTAGTCGTTGCTTATCAAGGCTACAAGACACTTCTTCCGATAAAAGATAAAAGTATTTTATAATCTTAATTAGTCTCTTTTGCGGGAACTCCAGCAACTGTCTTGTTGTCATCGACATTATGTAATACAAGACTACCAGCTGCTACGATTGAGTTTTTTCCAACTGTAATATTTCCTAGAACTGTACTCGCAGCAAAAACCGTCGCTCCTTGTTTAATATTTGGATGTCTTTTGCCTGATTCAAACCCCTTGCCTCCAAGAGTTACCCCTTGAAAAATAGATACATCTTTCTCTATGTCTGAAGTTTCTCCAATTACAACTCCGGTAGCATGATCAATCATAACTCCACCTGCTATTGTTGCTGCAGGGTGAATATCAACACCAAAAACTTCTGAGGCCCTATTTTGAAGAAATAATGCCATTGTGTGCCTCTCACCATTCCATAAACAATGAGCAGCTCTATAAGTTGCTAAGCCCAAAAACCCTTTGTAAAAAAGAAGTGGGGTAGAAAAATATTTACATGCCGGATCATTTTGTTTGAAAAATCTTAAGTCTGCTTCAAGAGCCGGCTCTATCTCTTTGCAATCTCTGTAAACGTCTAAAATAAACTTTTTAATATCTGTAGCAGAAAGAGCATCGCTATGCAGTTTAGATGCAAGTATAGAAGCTACTGCTGCTAACAAATCTTTTTGTGACAAAACTAGTGAGTTAAGAAATGGGCCTAATGTTGGCTCAGCATCAATTCTAAGACGAACTTCGCTTTCTATTTTATTCCATAAGTTAATATCCATAAAACTAATTATATGCTTTTTAAAATATTTAAAGAGAAATAGGCGGCATTGAATGCCGCCCAAAAATTAAAGGACCTTAGACGTCAAATCGATCTGCATTCATAACCTTGTTCCAAGCTGAAATAAAGTCATTAACAAATTTATCTTTAGCGTCATTTGAAGCATAAACTTCAGCTAAAGCTCTTAATTGAGAATTGGAACCAAAAACAAGATCTGCTCTCGAAGCGGTTCTAATTTTTTCACCAGAAACTCTATCAAAACCTTCATAAGAATTATCAGTTCCATTTGGTTTCCACTCAACCTTCATATCTAAAAGAGTATTAAAATGATCGTTGGTAAGAGTATTTGAATTATCAGAATAAAGGCCATGACCATTTGAACTAATTCCCAGAGACCTCATGCCACCTAATAATACAGTCATTTCAGGAGCTGTTAAGCTAAGTAATTGGGCCTTATCTAGCATCATTTCTTCAGGAGTTATATCAATACCTGATTTATGAAAATTTCTAAACCCATCTGAATGAGGCTCTAAAACTGAAAATGATTCTACATCGGTCTGTTCTTGAGAAGCATCACCCCTTCCAGCTATAAAAGGAACTTTAACCCCTGTTGCCATCTCAATACCAACATTTCCAGCTAATACAATGACGTCAGCAATTGATGCGCCTGTTTCATTTGATATATCTTCATATACACTTAAAACCTTTTGAAGTTGAGTTGGCTTATTAACTTCCCAATCCTTTTGAGGAGCTAGTCTAATTCGTGATCCATTAGCACCACCTCTCATATCTGAAGCTCTGTATGTTGATGCGCTTGCCCATGCAGTTTCTACCATTTCTTGAATTGTTAAATCACATTCCTTAATTTTCTGAGCAACGGCATCTGTATCATAATCAGTTGAACCTAATGGCACAGGATCCATCCAAATTCTTTCTTCTTGTGGAACTTCAGGACCCATATACCTAGTTTTTGGACCCATATCTCTATGTAATAATTTAAACCAGGCTTCAGCAAAAGCATCTGCAAATTCTTCTGGATTTTCATGAAAGTGCTTAGAGATTTTTTTATATTCCGGGTCTTCTCTTAGTGCTATATCAGCAGTAGTCATCATAGTAGGAACTCTTATTGAGGCATCTTCGGCATCTGGAGCCAAGTCCTCGTCTTTTACATCTACAGCATGCCAAACTTTAGCTCCTGCTGGTGTATCAACAAGCTCCCATTCATAACCAAATAATAGATCAAAATACCCGTTATCCCACTGAGTTGGATTAGCAGTCCAGGCTCCTTCAAATCCACTAGTTATAGTATCTCTTCCTTTACCTGAAGCATAAGAACTCATCCACCCTAATCCCATCTTTTCAAGGGCAGCACCTTCTGGCTCTACTCCAACGCTTTCTTCTGGACCAGCTCCATGACCTTTACCAAATGTATGTCCGCCAGCAACTAATGCTACAGTTTCATAATCATTCATTGCCATTCTACCAAATGTTGTTCTTACATCATGCGCACTTGCAAGTGGGTCAGGATTTCCATCTGGGCCTTGAGGGTTTACATAAATTAACCCCATTTGAACTGCGCCAAGTGGCATATCTAACGATTCTCTATCGTCATTGCTTTCGTATCTATTGTTTTCAAGCCATTCTTTTTCTAATCCCCAATGGATATCTTCTTCAGGAGCCCATATATCAGGACGCCCTCCGCTGAAGCCAAATGTTTTTCCACCCATTGATTCAATTGCTACATTACCAGCAAGGATTAATAAGTCAGCCCAACTGATTTGTTTTCCATACTTTTGTTTAATCGGCCAAAGCAATCTTCTAGCCTTATCTAGGTTTCCGTTGTCAGGCCAACTATTAAGTGGTGCAAATCTTTGAGCGCCGGTTCCACCCCCACCTCGTCCATCTGTGCTTCTATAGGTTCCAGCTGCATGCCAAGTCATTCTTATAAAGAAAGGGCCGTAATGCCCATAATCTGCAGGCCACCAATCTTGAGAATCTGTCATTAATGCATTCAAGTCTTCTTTGAGTGCGTCATAATTGATTTTGGAGAACTCTTCTTGGTAGTCAAACTCATCTTCCATAGGGTTTGATTTATTATCATGTTGATGAAGAATATTAAGATTTAAATTATTAGGCCACCAATCACGAACTGATGTGCTGCTAGCTTTATTTGTAGTTGCGGCTCCGTGCATTACTGGGCATTTGCCTTCTGTTTCATTACTCATGTAAAAAGTCTCCTAAAAATGTGTACTACTACTCTACCTATATTTTATGTATTAATAAATACAATATTAAAGAACTTTATATTCGATAAAAATGAATATAAAATAAGTTTATGATTACAGTAAAACAAATCCATTATGCTCTTATGGTTGAAAAAAAATTGCACTTTAAAAAAGCAGCTGACGCATGCTATATATCACCATCTACCTTGAGTAATGCTATTTCTGAGATGGAATCACAGCTTGGTTTTCAGGTTTTTGAGCGGACTAATAAAAAAGTAATAGTTACAAATATTGGCAGAATATTTTTAAGTAAAGCAAAGGATATAAAATCTGGCATAGATGAAATAAATCAATTAAGTGATAGTCAAAATAAGCCTCTGACTTTGCCTATCACTCTTGGGATAATACCAACTATAGGGCCATATTTTATTCCATTGGTTCTTCCTACTCTTCAGAAGAAATTTCCTAACTTAAAGCTAAAAATTATTGAAGCCCAGTCAAGCGCACTGGTTGAAAAAGTTAATAATGGAGAAATTGATATGGCTATTCTTGCAATGCCATACAAGGTCGATGGCCTTCTATCTTTTAAATTCTGGGAAGAGAATTTTTATTACGTAACCAATATCAACAATTATAGAAAAGATAAGATTAAAGCTAAAGATATAGATATATCTAATTTGATGCTTTTAGACGATGGTCATTGCCTTAAAAGTCATGTTCTTGCCGCATGTAAAATTGAAACTAATAAACAATATGCTATGGAAGCATCCAGTCTTTCAACCTTAACTCAATTAGTGGCAGGTGGTATGGGATCTACTCTGGTTCCTCATATGGCAATTGATCAACTAGTTAGTAAAAACTCTCTAATAGACAAGGCCTTGTTAGACGAGCCTGGTCCTCATAGAGAGCTAGCAATCGTAATTAGGCCCTCTTATTCCTCAATAGAAAGTGTTGAATTATTGAGTGAATTATTCTTATCCTCGCTTCTAAAAAATACCAAAGGCTTGAAGTTAAAAAAATAAGAGAATGGTGGAGCTACGCGGGATCGAACCGCGGACCCCCTGCTTGCAAAGCAGGTGCTCTCCCAGCTGAGCTATAGCCCCATTAATCAATGAAACGCTATTGTACTTGAAAATATTTTATATTTGTACAATCTTTTAAATAAAAGAAAGGGCAGTTAGACCACCCTTTAATTTAGGGAATGTTGCACACCCCTCTCCCAAGAAAACTAAAACTTATATGAAAAACCTACTTTCATTGTTCTTGGTTTTTGTGATCTCGCTCCTTCAGATGGGGCTCTTGATATAATATTCTCATCATCAAGAATGTTTTCGATAATTACATAGACATCCATTGAGTCATTTAATGACTTTTTGAGATTGGTATCTAGAATCGTATGAGCATCTATTTTGTTGAATTTACCACATGCTGCAATAGAACATGATGAACCAATATCAATTAATCGAAGATTACCACTTAGACCAGAATCAGATATAAATCCAGCAACTAATGACATAGAACTGCTTGGTATATATGGCAAATCATCTCCTGCTGCAACTAGTCCAAAATAATCACTTTCTGAGCTATTGTTAAATGTTGCATCGGTAGATGTATAGCTTAATGCTATAGGGTAAGTTACGCCCACACCTTCTATTATCCAAGATCCACTAAATTCAAGACCAGAAACATCAGCCTCACCACCACTAAATACAGCTGACTCTGTTGCATCACATGATGCACCACTTACCAATGTACATTCTGCAGCTAGATTTGAATAATCACTTGAGAAATAGAAAGCTTCTATATTGGTAGTGCCCTCAGAAAACCTAAGGCCTATTTCAGTATTATCTGCTTCTTCTGGTTCAGCACCAAACATTGGGGTCATGCCCTGATGAAAACCTGCAACCAGCATTACATTATCATTTAAGTCATATGTAGCAGCAAAACTTGAAGTCGTATGATCATTCTCAGCAAATGTATCTCTTACAATAGTATTTCTAACCGCTGTAAGATTCGGTCCGGCCCCTTCATCCCATCTTCTGTGACGTTGATCATAATCCTCAGATCTATAACCAACAGTTAGATTAAGTCTTCCAAAATCCATGGTATCTTCTAAATAGTATGAAGTAGCTGCCGATTCTCTCAATCTATTATTGCTTCCACCAAGCCCTACATATCCATACAATGCTGAAAGAGAGCCATCTGCTGCCTGATCAGCATACTCATATGCCTGAACTCTACTTTCTGAGTCTTCCATATCTCTGTAACCTAGTTTGATGGCATGAATTCCAACATCTGTAGAAATAACAAATTGATATCCCTCATTAGTGTAATACCTATTGTTATGTTTATACTCTATTTCAACAGCAAGCTCGCCATCTAAAATAGCTTGAGCATTAGCACTCCCATTATTAGCATCACTAATTAACTCATTAATATCATCTCTTTCACCATGCTCAGAGTCATTATTAAAGTCATTAACTTTAAACCAATCTCTGTGATAGTCGTTACTCCATGATGTAAAAACAACATCAAAACTATCGAAGTCACCAATATATGTTAAGGATGATTGATCTCCATCATTCATCATCTCGTCATATGCTGTAGCTCCATATCTCATTCTTGGATTAGCATTAAAACTAGCTTGTGAAAGACCTACATAAGACTGGTTTGAGGTTTCATCCAAATCTACCATTTTAAATGTTAATGAATGATTCCCACTTTCGTATCTAGCCTTAATCATGAGATCAGATTTATCAAAACCTGTATCTGCCACCAACATTTGCAATGCTATCAAACCCATCGCTAGAATGGTCATGAACTTCAATCAACGCACCAAGTTTGCCACTTGTTCCTCCATAATATGCATGTGTTCTTGACATGCCATTCTCACCTAATTCCTGAACAAATTTTCCTGAATTTAATTCTGGTATTGGAGTACTAATTAAATTTATAGCACCTCCAATAGTTTGTGGTCCTTGAGATACTGCTGATGGGCCCTTAAGAACTTCAACTGAATGTATTCTTCCAGTTGTTGGAAAATAATATGCAGCAGATGATGTATAAGGAGAAGGAGCAACAAGAACGCCATCTTCCATAATAGCCACCTTTCCTGATCTCTCGATTGCAGTTCCTCTAATTGAAATATTTGGTCTTAATCCATAACCCTCTTCAGTTCTCATGTACATTCCTGGAACCGCAGATAAAATCTTAGCAATATCAGTATCCATAGCTTTTTCTAAATCTTCATTATTAATAACTGTACCTGAGCCAGCAAGATTTTTAGCATCCTCTTTTGAACCAATTATAGTTACAGACTCCACGTTATCATTTGCTGATACCAATGATGTGGCCGATAGCATTATTAATGCAGATATTGTTATCAATGCTTGTCTAGTTTCAATTATTTTTTTAATCATTTTTTCCTTTATCTAAATGTGTAAAAAAACTGGGGGAAGAAATTCCTTATTTGATTAAATAACAAACCAAATAGCACACTTTCAGGGGATTATTAACTTCCCCACAGTCTAAATAAGAATCATTCTCATTTATGATTGAGAATGATAATCATTCTCATTTAGAAATGCAAGAAGTTTTTTTATTATTTTAGAGGAATGTTTTAAAGACTATTTATTGCCACGTATTGCAAAGAATATTCCTAAAACTAACAAGAACATTTGCTCACTTGTAACAAATTTTGTACTTAAGCTAGTAAACCAGTCTGAATGAGCGATGTATAAAGCACAGATCATTATAATTACAACAAGAAGCCCAGATAGCCTTGTTAATAGATGTCCAAATTGGCTAGCAAATAAGCCCACTACTCCGCCTAAGATAATTCCAATACCAGCAGCCATTTCTCCAAGAATTACTAAATTTACCCATAGCTCTGGCATAGGTATAAAAATACTTTCAAACCATGTAACCATTCTATGCTGCTCATCCATCATGAAAGGAGCAGGAAGTTTTCCATAACCGTGAAAAAAGAAAGCTATGCCTAATGCAAGCCTTGGAAGCCAAGGGACAACATTTAATAATGGATTTGTTATTTTATCTAAGGTGCTATTTATTTTTTTCATTGGTTATGTTGATTGTGTTTCTAAAAGTATATCTTTGTCGTTGCAAAGAGCAAAGCCATTAATGTGAATAAAATTATCTAATTCATCTTGTCCTATATGAATATGAGCAAATATCTTTCCTGTTGGCGACACCTTCTCTTCATCAATACATCCCATTCTAAATAATTTAGCTCTGATTTTTCCTAGAGATGCCTCCAATGAAATCCAGCCTTTGTAGATACCATTAAATAAATCATTATTAATTAATTCTCTTAACTCCTCTATACCAATATTTTTTTCAGCAGAAATCCATACTTCATTTTCTTTGTTCTGACTTTCAACATTTGTAGGGCCTTTAATATCACATTTATTATTAACCCTAATTTGTGGAATGGATTGTAAATTTAATTCATCTAAAATTTGATTAACCTCTTTTTCTTTTTGACGGTGATCTATATCGGATATATCTACCACATGCAGCAACAAATCAGCTGATTTGAGCTCATCAAGTGTAGCTTTAAATGATTCTATCAATTGAGTTGGCAGTTCAGATATAAACCCAACTGTATCTGAGAATAATATTGGCCCCAGCTCTGGGTCTATATTTTTTCTTGTTACAGAGTCCAGGGTAGCAAAGAGTTTATCTTCTGCGAGCTGTTTACTATTAGTTAAAGAATTAAATAAGGTAGTTTTGCCTGCATTGGTATATCCAACTAAAGCAACAAGCTTGTTCCTGCTTTTTTTTCTTGAATAGCTGTTAAGTTGTTTTTGCTTATGAGCTTTATCCAGCCTACTTTTTAAACGCTTGATCCTATGCCCAATAAGACGTCTATCAGTTTCAAGCTGAGTTTCTCCGGGGCCTCTTAAGCCAATACCTCCTTTTTGTCTTTCTAAGTGAGTCCAACCCCTTATAAGTCTAGTTGATAGATGATTTAGCTGAGCAAGCTCGACTTGAAGTTTACCGATATGAGTTGTTGCTCTTGATGCAAAAATATCTAAGATAAGTTCTGTTTTATCTATAACCCTTACTTTTAATTTTAATTCAAGGTTTCTTGCTTGAGAGGCAGAAAGTTGATGGTTAACAATAACAAGCTCGGCCTTCGATCTATCAACTATATCCTTGATTTCTTCAAGCTTACCTTTGTTAATGAAATGACTTACAGAGGGTGATTTCTGTTTACTAGAACTTGATTGAACAATCTCAGCTCCTGCTGAGTTAACAAGCTCAAAAAATTCTCCATAAATGTTTTCTAACTCTTGTCCTGTTCTTAAAGATTCAACATCAATAAAAATTATTAGGGTTTTGGGTATATGGGTTTTTTCAACAATCATAAAATTTAAATAATATTGTAGAGATTTTATAAAAATTTGTTACTATTAATTGAGTTCATTAAAAATCTTTTTGGAGGATGTTTATGGATAGAGGTGAGCGAGCAAAAAAATCAGCTGATGCTAGTGTTAAAAGAAAAGCTATAAAAGAAATTAAGAAAAAAAAACTTAATAAAATATATAGAGAATTAAGAAAAGCTCGAAATAAATAAATTTAGCTAAAAGAAGCTTAATTTATCAAATACTTTAAACTACAGTAGGGAACTTCATAACTAATAATATGCTAGAAAAAATCTACAAAATGGTCTCGGATAATATAGACAAATATGTCCCAGTTGGAATAGTTATATTGATATTTTTTATTGCTGCTATAGCTTAAACTTTTTTAAAACTTTTTCTTTTGAGTCTGGCACTTTCCTGCAGCCATTATTTCAACCTTTGGGTTTCTATTTTTTGTCCCATCTTTTTTGTTCAGCCATATATCTCCTGATATTTGTCCTTTTCCAGTAAACCAATTAAATGTATTGGAAATACGATAAATATCAACCTCATAATCAGGGAATAATGGATGAACGTCACCAGGCTCCATAGTATGAGTTATTGTTACGCCAGTATCTGAATTTTCTGCCTTCCAGTCTGCACTTGGGTTGATCCATGCTGGAGAAGGATCAAAGGTATATTTTAATGATTTGAATGTTTCTTTGTTGCTATCAACTTCCCAATACTGAACTACATAGATTTTATCTTTTTCCCAATCCTCTTCGGCAAAATTCGTTTTAGCGCGTTGCAGTAAGAATAATGATTGTTGAGTCTGCCTTGCTAGGTTTTTAAAAAGTTCAATACCTTCGGATAGATAAGTCTTTTTTATATCTTTATATGTAACTGAATAAGTGCCATCTAATTCGCAAAGAATTTTAGAAGTCGCTCCATAAGCAGGAATTGATATAAAGAATATTAGTAAAAACCTCATAATATAATTTTAACTGAAAAAGGCCCTTTATTTGAAAGAGCCTTTTAATATTTTAAAGATTAATGAAATCTTACTAAGCTTTATCTCCATACTCTTGCATATGCTGTGCTGTTCTTTTGTTTGTTCCATACATGAAATGATTGGCCATTTTTTCTCTATATTTACTTGCAGGAACAGTCCTTCCTACCGCTTCAGCAACTTCTCTTTGATGCATTGGAGTAGCTCCACAGCACACACCTAAAAGCTTAATTCCAATTTTATTAACCTCTTCAAAAAATGCTCGCATTTCATACCTATTGCAGTAAAGCGGATCCAATGCAGTGGGGAAAGTTCTGCCATGAGGTGCATTACAAGTACAGCCATTATTATCAGGCAAGTTAAAGAAAGTTGGGTTCTCTTCTGTGGTTCTAAATGGAAGAGGTAAAGCAGCCATATGACAGCTTATTGCCTTCCTAATTTCTTTTAAATAAGGCAGCATTGTGGCTGGGCCTCTAAAACAGTTCATGCCAACAACGTCTGCACCTCTTTGCTCTAATTCTTTACATGTGTCAACAATAGATACACCATCACGCATAATATTTTCTGCCATTGGTGCTATATTAATAACTGCAGGTAAGCCTGATTTTTTAATAATTTCAAGAGCCTTATATGCCTCTTCTGCGTAATAAAATGTTTCACCCATTACTAAATCTGCTCCTTCATCTACAGCCCAGCCAACCATTTCAGTAAACATACGTTCTACTTCAAGATGAGATTTAGTATCATTTTGCTCCCAAATATTTGAATTAGAAATATTTCCAGACATTAAGTTTGGCTCTCCTCCATCAATTGGATTATCAGCTATCTTCTTTGCTATTTTTAAAGCAGATCTATTGAGAGGTTCTAAAAGCTCTTCTTTCCCAATCACTCTCATTTTTTCTCTGTGGCCATTGTAAGCAAAAGCCTGAACAATATCAGAGCCAGCATGCTGAAAATCTTTGTGAAGATTTTCTAAAGCTTCTGGATGTTCGAGAGCGACCATTGGAACAAATTCGCCGGCAGCTAAATACCCTCTTTTTTCAACCTCGAATAGAAATCCCTCTGCACAAATTATAGGACCTTCATTCAATCTTTCAATTAATTGTTTCTTCATTATTTTCTCCTAAATATTTTTAAATTAAATTCAGGAAATTATTCCGTTTTAGCTTTTCTTTTAATTCGCAGCAATAGGATCAAATCACGAATAAGTAAATTATAAAGACATATCTATACGTTTGTATATAAAAATTTATAAAGAAAATTGAAAGAGATTTTAAGAGTATTGAGCGTATCTACTTGCCCAAAATTTATCTATGACAAAATACCAAACACTATTTACCAACGACTAAATAAAAGTATCAGTTATAGCATCTAACAACTCAGAACCTGTGAAATACATTACAGATTTTTTTATTTTTTCGATCTTATCAATTGATAATAGACTTTAAAAAAAATTCTTAATTGAAGATAAAGAAATAAGCCTTTACCATTGCATGATGCCAAATATAGAAAAAATATTAAACAATTTAACGCTCGAAGAGAAGATATCATTATTAAGTGGGTTTGATGCGTGGCATACAAACAAAGTTGAAAGATTAGCCATACCAAGTTTAAAAATGTCAGATGGGCCTAATGGGGTTAGAGGTAATGGAAATTCTGGTGAGCCTTCTGCTTGCTTTCCAAGTGCTATCTCTTTGGGATCATCTTGGAATATGAATTTAATCAATCGCTTGGGTATTGAGCTAGGAGAGGAAGCTAAAGCAAAGGACGTAGACGTTTTACTGGGGCCAACTATAAATATCCATAGACATCCTTTAGGTGGGAGACATTTTGAAAGCTTCTCTGAAGATCCATACCTTACTGGAAGAATTGCAATTGAGTATGTTGATGGAGTGCAATCAAAAAATGTTGCAGCATGTTTAAAACACTTTGTTGGAAATGACACCGAGTATGAAAGGTATGCTGTTAGTTCTAATATCGATGAAAAAACACTGAGAGAAATTTATTTACTTCCTTTCGAAATGGCAATTAAAGAGGCAAATGCAAAAGTTGTTATGAGCGCCTACAACAAGCTCAATAATATTTATTGCAGTTCTCATAGAAATTTACTGATAAATATTTTAAAAGAGGAGTGGGATTTTGATGGTTATGTAGTAAGTGATTGGGGTGCGGCTTTAGAAACGGTTGAAAATGCTAATGGTGGATTAGATCTTGAAATGCCAGGCCCTGCAAAAAACTGGGGTAAATTACTAAAAGACGGAGTAGACAATAACAACGTTTCAATCCAAGAGATTAATAACAAAGTAAGACGAATTCTTCATGTGGTAGCCTTTACAAAAAGATTTGATCATCCTGAAATTAAACCAGAGAGCAGTAACGATAATAAAGCGCAGCGCATTCTTTTAAGAGAGGCAGCACAAGAAGGAATGGTGCTTTTAAAAAATGAAAATCTTTTACCGCTTGATAGTAATTTACAATCTATAGGTATCATTGGGCCTAATGCAAAAAATGCTCAAATTATTGGCGGAGGCAGTGCTCATCTTCAATCCTATTATGAATCGCACCCTCTTGAAGCATTAAAAAGTAAGATTGGAAATTCAGTAAATATCAAATACTCAAAAGGCTGTCATACATATAAATATCTTCCAATATTTAATGAAAATCTGATTGAAGCTGATTCAAGTAAAAAGAATAAGTTTCTAGTTGAATACTTTAATACTGCTAATGGTGGAGAAAAACTTATATCTCAAGAATATGAACTGAGAAGTAAATTTTGGGCTCTTGAGGGTTTTGCTAAAGACATAATAGCAAAGGAAGAGAGACCAGATATTTTTGTAAAATTCTCTTGCACATATACACCAGATGTAACTGGCATTCATGAATTCGAGATCTTTGCTATCGGAAAAAGCAAACTCTTAATAGACGGCAAAGAAATCATAGATAATTGGGGCAATACTGAACCAGGTGATGCGTTTTTTGCACTTGGCACAACTTCTAAGAAAGGAACGGCTAACTTAGAAAATGCTAAAAAATACCAGATAGAAATACAATATAAGTTTGAAGGTAATTTTCCTGCTATATATATTGGGTGCAAAGCCCCAGACAAAGTAGACTTATTTAATGAAGCCCTCCAGATAGCAAAAGAAGTTGATCAGGTAATTATGGTCGTAGGGACGAATTCAGACTGGGAGACGGAGGGCAATGACAGAGCTGACTTTAACCTGCCTTCTCGACAAAATGAATTAATTGATGCTGTTATTGATATCAATCCAAACACTATTCTTGTCCTTAATACAGGATCACCAATTAAAATGCCTTGGATTCATAAAGTTAAAAGTGTTATTCAAACTTGGTATGCAGGTCAGGAGTTTGGAAATGCTCTTGCTAATATTATTACTGGAGATATCAGCCCCTCAGGTAAATTACCCTCAACTTTTCCCATCAATATAGAGGATACGCCTGCTTTTTCATCATACCCAGGGAAAGATTTACAAATGAATTATGATGAGAAGCTTCTAGTCGGTTATAAATGGTATGACAAAAAAAAAATAAAAACGCAATACCCTTTTGGTCATGGGCTGTCTTACACAAAATTTAAATACTCTAATCTTGCAATTGATGAGCTTAAAGATGATTTAATTTCATGTAAATTTACTATTAAAAATACTGGAGACTTTTCAGGAGCTGAAATTTCTCAATGCTATGTGGAGCATATAATTGATACAAAATCTAAACCTGTAAAAAAACTTCAAGGATTTGATAAAACCTTCTTATCTCCTCAGGAAGAAAAAAAAATCGAAATTATATTAAATGCCAAAAGCTTTAGTGAATGGAGTCTTGATAAGAAGGACTGGGAAATTAAAAAAGGATCTTATAAGATTCATATTGGAGCTTCTTCAGAAGATATTCGTTTATCCAACCAGTTCAATTTATAGATAGCTCACTCATTTCTTCTTTAGATAGGTTTAGCTGAGTTGCGGCAATAGAGCTATCAGTCTCCAGAACTGTTCTTGGTCCAATGAGTGGAAATATTAATGGAGATTTTTGTATTACATAAGCAAGAGCAACTTGAATTGGTTGTACATTTCTTGATTCGGCAATTTCAAAACATTTTTTTCTTCTTTTAAGATTTTTCTCATCATGCCAAACTCTTATTTCCTCTTCTAGTGATGGATTTGAAAAATGCTCATTAGAAGTAATTTCTTTATTCTTTATAAAAAATCCTCTTGCTTGGCTTGACCAGGGAAAAAGCATAACTTTATTATCTATAAGGTAATTCAAATACTCATTATTAGTTCCAACACACCCTGGCCATACAGGATCAACCATTTCGGCCAAACTAAAATTATTACTTAACACACTAAATGCTTCTTTATCATTAGCGGCAGAATAGTCTCTTGCCTCTGAAAAACGATCAAGCTCCCAGTTTGAAGCCCCTAAAGATCCAATTAAGCCTTCAGACCTGACTTCATTTAGGGCATCCATAAACTCTGCTACAGGTATATCTAGATTATCTCTATGCAAGCAGAAGATATCTATTTTATCAATATTTAAACGCTCCAAGGATTCTATGATCTGAGGCCTTATAAATTCAGGAGAACACTCCGGAGTATGTGCGCCCTTTCCAAGCACTATAATTTCGTTTTCAACATTTCTTGAATTAATCCAATCCCCTAAATATTTATCACCTTTTCCATTATTGTAAATATATGCTGTATCAAAAATTCTTCCACCTGATCCATAGAAGTGATCAAACATGGTAAATGCATGTAAAGCAGAAGTCTGATTATCACAACCCAATGCCAGCCTAGAACCTGATTTATCAATCCCGTTAAGAGAGGTTTCTTGTAATTTTGACTCTTGCGTTAAATAAAATTTTGATTCTGAAATTGACGAGCTCTCAAGCTGACTAAAAGGGCAGACAATATTTAAAGATTCTCTCCATTTATCTAGCCAAAGCATATTACTTTGAGTATCTAAATGAGATACGTATTGAGACTCTAATTTTTTATCTAATATGCATTCAGATGCATGATCAATTTCTCTGGTAAACAAACCCACCTCATCCTTGAAAGGAATTTTTTTATATAATTTATTATCTTTATATATTTCTAGTGATGAATTCCCATCTTGAAATTGACCACAGTGCCATGGCTGATTGGCTACTAGATCTATGTTGCCATCAGAAATTTTTAAATCATTAGTATAATCTTCATCTATAGCACATTTTATATATGCTTCTACATTGCCTGAGAACACTATGTGAGCTTCAGATTGAAGGTCAACGCCAGTAGAATCAAGCCTTCCTTTGGCATCTATGGTTTCTGGATCAGCGAAAGACAATCCGTTGAGTCTTCCAGCAATAAGTTTTGCCATTGATAATGGATAGCAACCAACATCAAGGATAGCCCCTCCTCCCATATATGGATTTCTTAACCTATGCGACTCTGGTAGATCAGCAGAGAAACCAAAAGAACTAGTTATCGTTATCTTGTTTTTTTTGTTGTCAAAAATAGATAGGTTATCAAGAATATTGAATGTTTGTGGATGCACCCTATACATGTAAGCTTCCATCAAGAATACTTCTGCTTCTTTGGCTAAATTTAATAACACCATGCTTTCAAGATGGTTTATTGTCATTGGTTTCTCGCAAAGAATGTGTTTTTTGTTTTTGATTGCTAGCAATGAATATTCATAATGACTGCTATGTGGAGTTGCTATATAAACAGCATCTATTTCTTTTGAGGCAATCAAGTCATTTATATCTTTATATGGCTTAATATCAAATTTAGATGAGAAACTATTAAGCTTGTCATTACTCCTTCCATACACTCCAATTAATTCTGAGTATTGGCAATATTTTATAGAATGCGCAAAAGCTGAAGCTATGCTTCCATTTCCAACAATACCCCAACGAATTTTAGACATCTAATGCTCTCCTATTTTCAATATCTTTAATTAATTTTTCATGGAAATTTTTATCTATAGGATAGAAATAAAGCAAAGCAAAACTTATACATACTCCAATAAGAGGAATGATCGACATTAAACTCTTAAGCGCCTTTATTGTTTCATTGGATTGTTCTTGATTTGGTTCAAAACCAATATTGGTAAGAATTATAGTCAATATAAATAACGAGATTGCTATGGATCCTTTTTGTGCGAAAGTCATGAATCCATATAAAGACGACTCGGTTCTTATGCCAGACTTCCACTCACCATACTCAATGGTATCAGGCAGCATTGACCAAAAAAGCACTCCAGTTGCACCATTGCCAAAACCAATAAGGACTAAAATATATAATAATGTATTGAGATTATTGATTGGATAGTAATAAAAAGTAAAGAAGCCAAAAAATAAAATTACCATTGAAATTAACCATGTGTTTTTCTTTCCTAACTTTAATGCTGCATATGCCCAAAGGGGCACTGTGATTAAAGTCGTTCCAAGAAGGACAAGCTGAATAAGGAATTGATATTCATGAAGCCCCAGTGCATATTTTGTATAGTAAATTAGATTATTACTGAACATTAGATAGGTAGAGATTAAAATTATTATTGCTGAAAAGACTATCCAGAAAGGAAAGTTACTAGAGACTGATTTTGTCACTTCTATAAAATTTGGTAATCTATTTTTATTAGTTTTGAACCTTCTTTCTTGAACAAAATAAACTGTAATTTGCAGAATAATAATTGCTAATAAACCTGAAATAGCTCCAAGATATACAAACCCTACTGACTCATTTCCTCCACCAAAATAAAATATAATTGGAAATCCAAATGTTCCAATAGAAAAAGTGCCAAGTGCAGCGAAAAGCATTCTAGAGCTTGTAAGAATTGTTCTCTCATCACTACTATCAGTAATTCTTGCAGTAAGGGATGAATAAGGAACACTCACGATAGTGAAGCAAGTTCTATGGAATAAGTTTACTAACAATAAACATATAAGCAGTGTGAAGCCCTCAAAAGGAGGAACCCATAACAATAAAATAAACGATAAGGCTAATGGAATGGAGCCGTAAAAAATATAAGGCCTGTAGCTTCCCATTTTAGATCTTGTTCTCTCAGCTAGAAATCCCATAAAAGGGTCTGTAACTGCATCCCAAGTCATGCTAATGAGCATTATAATTCCAGCAGCAGAAGGAACAATACCAACAACATCAGTATAAAAATATAGCAAAAAAACACTTACGCCACCCCAGTACAAGCAAATTGCATAGTCGCCTATTCCATAAGCAGCTCGAATCGAATTACTAACAGTGCCTGTCATACATTTTATTTTTTTGATAATTTATTTACCTAATGTATAGGAAAAAGGAATGTATTGCATACAAAAATATGTGAAACTATTTGAATGAAATATAGAGAAGGGATTGCTAAAAAAGATGGTGTAGAAATCATGTATCGTGATTATGGAGCAGAGAGCTCAACGCCAATTCTTATGGTTCATGGTCTGGGCGCTCAACTTGTCCACTGGCCTCCTCACCTTATAGGTTTTTTAGTCAGCAATAACTACAGGCCTATTACATTTGATAACAGAGATTCAGGGTTATCAACAAGATTTAAAGAAAAGCCATCACTGCTTATGGGCTATGTTCGTTATTTCTTAAGGCTACCTATCAAAACTGAATATAACCTTAATGATATGGCTAAGGATGGTACTAATATACTAAATTATCTCTCTATTGATAAAGCACATATAATTGGCACCTCAATGGGAGGGATGATAAGTCAAATTATCTGTGCCAAATATCCTCATAGAGTTTCCTCATTAACCTTAATTGCATCAACAGCCTCAGTTCCTGGGCCACTCAATGGAGCCTCTAAAGAAGTAAGGACCATGATGTTAGAAAGATCACAACTAGTAGACCCTTCAATGGAAGAAGTTTATCAAAGAGAGCTTAAATGGGTTGGATTAATAGGAATGGAAAACAGAAAAGTGGATACCTCTGAATTCAGAGAAGATACTATTAATAATTACAACCGAGTAAAAGATATAAAAGATGGTTTTGGATATGCAAGACAGCTTTTTGCAATACTTTCTTCAAAAAATAGACTAAGAAAAATACGATCTATAAAAGCCAAAACCCTTATTATTCATGGGAAGCAAGATCCAGTATTAAACGTTAAAAACTCTTATGTTATGAATAGCCTCATTCCTAAAAGTGAATTAATTGTTATTGATAATATGCGCCACTTGATTGAAGAAGAAATACTTGAACAATTTAAAGATCGTCTTTTAAAGCATTTAGCTGAAAGCCATTTTTGAAGAGTTAATTATTTAAAAGGCCTTCCCTCTACTATAGTAGCTTCAACATTTATTTTGTCTATTTTAAGTGGGTCAATTGAAAGAGGATTATCAGAAAGAACGGTAAGATTTGCATATTTGCCTGGGCTGATAGAGCCATAATCATTCTCAATTCCTAATACATAAGCTGAATTTAAAGTTACTCCTTTAAGAGCTGTTAGAGCTGAAATTCTTTGATTTGGGCCTGCCACTTCATGTGCATAATTAATTCTATTAATTGCTGCATGCATTAAAACCAATGGGGATGCGGGCGCCATAGGCATATCGGAATGAAGTGATAGTATTATTTTGGCTCTATCAACATCCCCAAGTCTAACCATTTGTTGAGATCGCTCATATCCAACCCCCTCTCTACTATAGAGATCAGAAAGCACAGATACATAATAAGGATTTGCACTAACTATTACTCCTAGTTTTTTCATCCTATCTATTTGATCAAATGCAGAATAACCAAAATGAACCACAGTAGTTCTATGGTCTTCTCGAGGATTTCGTTTCATATTCTCATCTAAAACGTCCAATAGTCTATCAAGGCCAGAATCTCCATTCTGATGAACATGAATTTGATAACCAGCATCCCAATAAAGCTTAAAGGCCTCTCTAAAAATATCATTTTCCATTAACCATGCACCCTGATGTCCATCAAGATAACCGTCTCGAAGAACCATATTTTGAGAATACATGGCGCCATCAGTAAAAAGTTTAATATGCTTTGGGAGGAACCCTACTTTTCCCTCACCCCAAGACAAATGATCTTCAGTAGTTTTTAAAAGATTAGATATGTCAGTATGTTCCAACATATAAAGGGCACTTGGAATAAAGAGAGATTTAAAAGGGGTATCTTCATCACCAAAAACATAATTTTTAACTTTCTGTATGCTGGGGTTATACATAGATCCAGGATTTGCAATTAGCGTGATGCCATTTTCTTGAAAATAATTTTCAGTGATTTGTAAACCAGTTATTAACCTTTGAGGTGCAGCAAGATATTTCATAACCTTAGGCATCACAGCAATTAAACCTCGCTCTGAAAAATGCCCTTCTTCTAAACTAGCAAACTTTTTCTCCTCTTTACTTAAATGATTAAGATCATCTTCGGTAATATTAAATAAGCTTAATGCCCTAGAGTTCATAATAAATTCATGAAAAGATCTATGTATTATTAATATAGGCCTATCCTTGGATATAAGATCTAGATCCTGTCTTGTTAATTCGCCATGAAAATAATGATGAAAGCCCCAACTCACAAGCGGCTCTGCATCATCTTTCATATTTCTTTCAGTTTTTAATAAGCGCTCAAGATAATCCTTTCTATTTCTAACACCGTCACTTTTTTTATGAGGCACATTCCAGTCATCAATGGCAACAATTTCAGAATTCATTGTTATTGCAGCTAGCAGTGGATGTGACGTGATGCTCTATAAAACCTGGAACAATAACACTATCTTTGTATAAATGATCTACTGGGATATTGGGAAACTTTTTAATTAAATCCTCTTTTGAGCCAATGGAATGAAATTTATTACCTTTTATATAAACAGCATTTGCATCTTGATATAGGTCATCAAGAGTGACTAATTCTTTAGCTACTAGGATTCGATCGTTTGAACATAAAGAGAAAACATTAAATGAAATTAATGCAATAACAAAAATAAAATTTTTCATACTTCAATTCTGCCACATGAATTGATGCAAGCGAAATGATATATTTAGCCTCACTCCATAAGAGTTAAGCTATTTTTACATTCATAAATAACTGAATCTTTTTTTCTTTTCGGATAGCCTTTTTTTGCATCAGATTTATTGACATACTTTACACAATCATCAATGTTTGAAAATGGAGGTTGAGGCTTGTTTTCATTTGATGATCTTTCACAACCAACAACTAACATTAAAAGAGATATTATTAAAATTTTATACATAATTTTTTATATTAATTCCTAATAGCCTATAAATAAACGAATAAAAATAACTGGTAACGATAAAGAAAGAAATAATATAAAGAGAAATTTCCATTTAGTCATGTTAGTTTAAATATATGCGATTAAATTTATCTTACCTTAGATTCTCGATAACTAATACTTAGCCAGTCTCCGGACTATAAATAACTTTTGGGCTATGTATTAATGGCAAAAGTAAAATGTTGATTACTGAATAAATAATTACACTCATAGCAATATCCGTGAGAGATATTTGAAAATAAGCATAGGCTCCAATGGATAGACATAATCCCAATCTAACAATCTCAAGTATTGTCCCTTTCTTTCCATCAAATAACATGGATGTACAGAACATGGTGAATGTCATCATGCTTATAGTTACCCATAGCTGAGAGTAGTTTAAATAGTTGCCTTGAATGAAAACAAGAAAAATATAAGTTATAAATAAATATTGAAATAAGGCATAGGCTTTATATTTTGGACTAATGACAGGATCATACTTCTTAAAAGTTTCTGCATTAAAATTATCTTTTTTTGTCGCTGAGGGAAAGCTAGCAGGAGTCCAGTTTGTTCTTGCAAAAGGTGCATAAAGCTTATCTTTCCACGAAGTTGATAGCCACATTTCTTTTACTATTTTTAGGTACACGTGTAGATTCGCCCAAACAGGATTAAAAGTATTTAATGTGCTTCTAATGCCATAAATACATGCTTCATTTTCATCCTCAATCTTATGAGTTCCAAACATTCTGTCCCAAATAATAAAGACTCCACCATAGTTCTTATCGATATATTGGTCATTTTGTGCATGGTGCACTCTATGATTCGAAGCAGTCACAAAATAATTTTCATACCATCCAAGCTTTGGAATATGCTCACTATGAACCCAAAATTGATAAATAAGATTTAACGAGGCAACACTCACAAAAACATATGAGGGAATGCCTATTAAAAACATGGGAATATAAAAAACCCAACTTACAAATGCACCAGTACCTGTTTGTCTTAAAGCAGTGCTGAGATTGTAATCTTCACTTTGGTGATGGGCTGCGTGAGATGCCCAAAAAATTTGCCTTTCATGGCTAATGCGATGAAACCAATAGTAAAAAAAGTCATAGATAATAAAAGCGAATATCCATGTGAAAGTAGATTTTGGATCTAATCTCCACAATGCAAAGCGGGTCTCTGCCATGTAAAAAACATACCCTGCAGCACCAATAATAATAAACTTATTGGCTGTTCGTAGTGTTCCCATGAATAAATTACTTATTGCATCATTAAGTCTATAAGTATTTTTCTTTATTGCTATTCCATAGGCTAGTTCTACTAACAAGGCTAGCAGGAAAAAGGGAACAGCAAGAGTTATATAATCCATAGTCAATTTTATATCATTTTAAATAAATCATGGGAGGGTTTAGTCTTCCCATGATTCTAATTACAGTTCTAGTTTTTAAAAAAGTTCAGCGAAAAGCCAATACAGGCCTTTAACTAAAATTCTTTTTAATCAGCAAAGTCTAACCCCTTAGCTGACTGAACTTCTCTTTTATTTGGGTTGACTGACTCCCTAAATGGTACATCAACAATTTCTCCATCAACTGGAACCCCAGGTGACACTGAAAATTCGTCAGGCAGTTTCACCAATAATTTAGTTCCAATATCTGATGAAGCCCATGGAACCCATGCAAGAGCAATGTTTGTACCTAACTCTGGAGACCACCAAGGTGAAGTGACATATCCCATATCATTTCCGTCGGTATCCGCTACCAACCAAAAATCAGGAGCATAGTCAGTAATTTCTTTTCCACCAAGAGTAATGCCAACCATTCTCATTTTAAATGGTGGTGTTCCTTCATCTATCATTGCACGCTGCTTTTCAAGTGCCTCTTTGCCGATGTAATCAGCTTCTTTATTACGAGGAACTTGATAGGCCAAATTAACCTGAAATGGAGAAGTCTCATGGTCAAGATCTTGCCCCCAAGATAATATACCGGCAGCAATTCTTCTGATGATGGGCAGGAGCAATAACCATTAAACCAAATTCTTCTCCCCCTTCAAGGACTGCATTCCATACTTTTTCTGCATTCTGATGAGCATCGCGAACATAAATTTCATATCCCTTCTCTCCAGTAAACCCTGTTTGGCTAATCACCACATCAGCTCCACCAACTTGGGTTTCCATAATTCCATAATAAGGAACATCTCTTAAGCTCCTCACCAGCTAGTTTAGCCATCAGATCTTCAGAAAGAGGACCTTGGATTTGAACCGGGCATACATCAATTTCATCAATAACTACATCATACTTTTTGGTAACATTAACCCCTTGGAGCCAAAGCAATAGATCACTGTCTGAAATAGAAAACCAAAATTCGTCTTCCGTTAATCTTAATAAAACTGGGTCATTAAGAACTCCGCCTTTGTCGTTACACAAAATTGCATATTTACCATTTCCTGGTTGTATTTTTGTTGCATCACGAGTAATAACATAATCAGTAAAAGCTTCTGCATCAGGCCCTTTTACTCTTATCTGTCTTTCAACAGCAACATTCCACATAGTTACTCGATTTACCAATGCCTCATACTCAACCATTGCACCGCCATCTTCAGGTTTTACATAACCTCTCGGATGATAAATGCGGTTATAGACAGTTGCTCTCCAGCAGCCTGCTTCATGTGATAAATGCCAAAAGGGTGACTTTCTCACTCGAGTTGAAATCAACATCTGCACAGGCGTTCGACCGCTCTGTCTAAGGTTATAAGGTACTACGCGATCGCTTTGATCAACACTAGGGTGATTTGGATTTGTCATATTAAGTTCCCCCCGAAATTTAAAGTTATGACTGCTACATGTAAATAGTTTACAAGAGCATTTTTATTAAATTTACGCCCTTTTTTTTGATTTGTAAATCAAAATTTATTGGGTTTTAAAAGAATATTTTAGGGGATACTTTTTATATTAAAAATAGGACTATTTAAACCATGCCATTGAACAAAATGCATTAATTACTTTAATTATAGTAAAGGGTTTGAAGGATAAATAATTGAAGGTCATATACCTAGCAAGTATATAGCGCAATTTCTAACAGAAAATCACACAAATGCTATAGGCTTATCTGTCCCTGGAATGCCTTTAGGTTCACCAGGTATGGAAGTTGGCGATCGTTTTACCCCCTATAAGGTTCGCATTCTTTTTAAAGATGGAACCAGTGAAATATATGGCGAGGTAGATGAAAAATAATTAGGGGTGGGTTCAAGAGGGCCTCATAAATAGCCCTTTAAAGATAAGAGTATTTTTTTGTTATTTATTGGTGCAAGCCTTGAAACTTAGCCTGCCTTAGACATGCTATTCATTCCACCTTCACCACTTAAGATTTTTTTCTCTTTATATTTATTGAAAACCTCAAAAAGTAAGAAAAACCAGAAGCCATTAATTATAGGTTCTACGAATGCATCTATCACAGCAAGGTTTAATGGAGCTCCTGTAAGTAATCTGTTGCAAGTCATGGCAATGAAAACATGTCCAATGGTGTATAAAAATGCCAACAAAATACCGACCTGATTAACATTAATTAAGATTGATTTGCTTTGCTCTATTTTATTTACAAATACTTTCTTTAGATAAACTAAAAGGAAGTAGAACCAAAAGCCATTAATGATTGGCTCTACAAATGCGTCTGCTGCTGCCATATTAAGTGATGCACCAGTAATGATTTTATTACATGCCATAGCAACAAGGATATGCCCTATGGTATAAATTATAGATAAATAAAGGTTCTCATATTTAAAAATTTTTACGTCGTCATATTTTAAATATTTTTTCATCGATAATGCCCTTTATTTTAGTAGCCTTTGCTACGGATTTTAAATGTATCAATGGCTACGGATCATGTCAAGTGTATAATCTTGTCTAAGGTAATATTTAAGAGAGGGTAAGAATTGAAAAAACAAATTAAAGCCCGCTCGGTACCCTTTTCGCAGACCCGTGCACGTCATGCTAATGAGACTGCAGAAGATTATGTTGAAGCTGTTATGGAGTTAATTACGGAACTTGGAGAATGCAGAGTGCTAGATCTAGCAAGATATTTTAATGTTAGTCATGTCACTGTTTCTCGAATAGTAAAACGGCTGGCTGATGAAAACCTTTTACATACGATGCCCTACAAACCAGTAGAACTGACAGCGAAAGGACTTAAACTCGCGAAACGAGTAAAAGATAGACACCTTGTTGTTTTAGCCTTCTTAATGGAGCTTGGTGTTGATAAAACCAATGCAGAAATTGACAGTGAAGGTATTGAACATCATGTAAGCTCAAAAACGCTCACTGCAATGAAAGATTTTTTAAAAAAATAATCTTTATAAAAAAAATAACTAAATAAAGTGGTGGGCCCGGTAGGACTCGAACCTACGACCAATGGATTATGAGTCCACTGCTCTAACCAACTGAGCTACAGGCCCTTAATAAATTCTATTGAATTAAGAGCGAACAATTATATAAGAATATATGATTTAGGGAAGCTTTTATATGTTGATCTCAATCATATAAGTTATTATTAAAAGATGATTAACCTGAATAACATCGAGCACTTTGCTCAAGGCGGCAATAGGCGATGCTTTGTTCATCCTTTAAAAAAAGATAGATGTCTTAAGGTTTCATTCAAAGATCAATCAGCAAAAGCAAAAAAAAATGCAGCATGGTATAAAAAACTAAGATCAGCAGAAAGCTTTGATGACAACCTCAGAGAGCAGTCTGCTTATCAACAAAGGTCTCTTAAGAATAATAATCCAAATAAGTGGAAGCACTTAGCCAAGTGGTATGGGATGGTTGAGACATCTTTAGGACCAGCATCAGAAACAGAATTAGTCCTAGATAATAATCAAAATATAGCAATCACACTTGAAAAATATTTGTTTACATTTGGCATGACGGATGAAATAAAAAAGGCTCTGGATGATCTTGAATCTTGGCTAAGATCTAGTTTAGTTTTAACAAAAAATATCATTCCACATAATATAGTTGTGGGCTATGAAGATAATTTAATCGTTTTAAAAATTATTGATGGTCTAGGTTCATCATCGTTTGTTCCGCTTCCTGAAATAAGTTATTTCTTTGCAAAAAGGTATATAGAAAGACGAATCCAATTGATGTGGTCAAGAATCAACTGGGATTTATCAGGAAGAAAAGGTAATTGGAAGTAGGTTTACTCGTCTAAGAAGCTTTTTAAATGACTTGATCTACTAGGGTGTCTAAGTTTTCTTAAAGCCTTTGCTTCAATCTGTCTTATTCTTTCTCTAGTAACATCAAACTGTTTTCCAACCTCTTCAAGAGTATGGTCAGTATTCATGCCAATACCAAATCTCATTCTTAATACTTTGGCTTCTCTTGCTGTAAGAGACCCCAAGACATCATCCGTTGCAAAATGCAGGCTGTCTTCTGTTGCATTTTCAAGTGGAGACTCTATAACAGTATCTTCAATGAAATCACCTAAACTTGAATCTTCATCATCGCCGATAGGGGTTTCAGTTGAAATTGGCTCTTTTGCAATCTTAAGAACTTTTCTTACTTTGTCTTCAGGCATGTCAAGTTCTTTACTTAGCTCTTCTGGGGTTGGTTCTCTTCCCATATCCTGCATCATCTGGCGAGACACTCTGTTTAATTTGTTAATAGTCTCAATCATATGAACCGGGATTCTAATGGTCCTTGCTTGGTCAGCAATAGATCTTGTTATGGCCTGTCTTATCCACCAAGTTGCATAAGTAGAGAATTTATAACCTCTTCTATACTCAAACTTATCTACGGCCTTCATAAGACCTATATTTCCCTCTTGGATTAAGTCCAAGAACTGAAGTCCTCTATTGGTATATTTTTTAGCAATAGAAATAACCAATCTTAGGTTAGCTTCAACCATGTCTTTTTTAGCACGTCTCATCTTGGTCTCACCCATAGACATGTTTCTATTGATCTCTTTAATTTCCTTCACACTAAGACCAACTCTAGTCTCAAGCTCAATAATGTCTTTCTGAGCAATAACAACATCTTGTTTAACTTTTTCTAAAAGATCTTTTTTGTATTTTTTCTCTTTCATTAAAGAGTCAACCCATCTAACTTTTGTTAAGTTGTCTGTATACATAGCTAAGAAATCTTTTCTAGGCATGCGAGCATTTCTTACTAATTGCTCTTGAATAAATTTTTCTTTATCTCTAATCATTGCCAGCCCTTCTCTAGCAATGGATGCGATATCATCAAACATTCTTGGGCTAAATTTTAAGAATTGGAAAATTTCTCCGACTTTCTTAAATTCGGCATTAGCTTCTTTTGAATGACGCCCCTTTGATTCAATAACCTTTAATGTTTTGTTGTAATGTCTTTTAAGATTAGTCATCCTCCTTTGGACTTCTACCATATCCGGACCTGATGGAGTCTCATCGTCTGACTCTTCTGCGGCAGCTGCTTCATCTTTCGCTCTTTGGCTTCCTGGTCCTGCAGATGGAACTACTTCCATTTCTTCAAGGAACCCAGTTAAAAAATCATTAGTTTTCTTTTCGCCATCTTTTACCATTTGATGATAATCGATTACGAACTCCACAGTTTTGGGGTAAACAACACTTGCGGCAAGAAGATCTCTCATGCCTTCTTCAATTCTTTTAGCAATTTCTATTTCACCTTCACGAGTTAGGAGGTCAACTGTTCCCATCTCACGCATATACATTCTTACAGGATCTGTAGTTCTTCCAGTCTCATTTTCTACAGCAGCAAGAGCTTCTGCAGCTTGCTCAAGAGCTATATCATCAGATTCTTCTGAGTTTGCCAATAATAAGTCATCAGCATCAGGTGCAGTTTCATGAACTTGGAGACCTAAATCATTAATCATTCCAATGATTTCATCAACCTGATCTGGATCAGAAATATCTTCAGGAAGGTGATCATTAACATCTGCATAGGTTAAATAGCCCTGCTCTCTTCCTTTCTCAATGAGTTCAGCTATTTTTGAACCTTTTTTACTTAATTTATCCACGAATTCTTGTACTCCAAATATGTTTACTCTATGTAGTGATTAAATCTATAAATTCAATCTATTTAGAGCTTAAATTTTTTAATAAAATCTGGTCTTCTTCTGTCATGGAAGCTTTTTTGAGAATATGTTGTTGTAATTCCCTTTTTTCTGCAGATGTTATTTCTTGCATATTATACTTTTCTTTTAAGATTTCCTCTCTATCTTTTTCAGTTTTTGATATTAGGCTAATACAATCCTCAATCATTGATTTTGCATCATCAACTGAAAGCTTAATTTCTGATACTAGAGCTTCACCAAATAAGTTCTTTATTTTTTCATTTTCTATTTTTTCAAATAGTATGGATGGAACTGCTTCTGGATTATCTTTATAGAAATTTCTTACATCGTTTAAAAATAAAAATCTAGAATCTTTTCTTATCAAATCAAATACTCTGTCTTTAGCTAACTTGGGGTGCTGGATAAGAGCTGTAAAGACTCCAAGTACAGATTTTCTTATAACCGAATTGGGGGTCTTTTTTACCTCTTCTTTTTGTAAAGATTTATTGGGTTGATATCTGTCCTCTCCAGATAGTAGCTTGCTAAAATCTAAATCACATATATTACTTATCTCACTCGTATATGCTTCTTTAAGTGTTGGATTGGCTATTTTGTTTACTAAGGGTTTTGCAAACTGAGCAACCATAGACCTTCCTTCAATAGAAGATAGGTCATCATGGTCTTTAATAGATTGTAAAAAATAATCTGAAAATGATGTTGCTTCAGACGCCAGCTTAACAAAAGCATCATTGCCATTTTCTTTGATATAGCTATCTGGGTCATCTCCAGGTTTTAAAAATATAAAACTCATTCTGATATCTTCTCTAAGAAGAGGAAGAGCATTTTCTACAGCTCTCCAAGAAGCTTTTTGCCCGGCCTCATCTCCATCAAACACTATGTAAATAACGTTGGTATAACTAAGAATTTTTCTGAGTTGCTCTTGAGTGAATGCTGTCCCAGAAGAAGCTACTGCATTTTTTATGCCATGCTGATGCAATCCAATAACATCCATATAGCCTTCAACCAGAAATAAGGATTGCGGTCTTTTTTCAATCAATCTTGCCTCATAAAGCCCATATAATTCATATTTCTTCTTATATGTTTTAGTCTCTGGTGAGTTCAAGTATTTAGCTTGGTCTTTTTTATCTTGCAGAAGCCTTCCACCAAAGCCTATATGCTCACCTTTAATATTTCTAATTGGAAACATAAGTCTGTCTCTGAAACGATCATACATTTCTCCATTGTCATTTGATCCAAATAATCCCGAATCCTCAAGATCAGATTTTTCATACTTTGGAGAAAGTATAGAATGGAGAGATGGGTTTCTTTCTACGGAATATCCTAGTTCAAAAAATTTAGCAGTCTCACCGCTAATACCTCTTGCTTTTAAATATTCAATAGTCGCTTTTCCTATAGGCGACTTTAGTTGTTCTATGAAAATCTCTACGGCTCGAGAATTAATATTTAGAGCATCAGACACATCTACCGGCTTTTCTTGCTGCGGAACTTCCATACCCACATAAGATGCCAGCAATTCAATAGCCTCCATGAAATCAAGGCCGTCATGTTTTCTCAAAAAGTGAATTGCGTTACCAGACTCCTTGCAACCAAAACAATGATAGGTGCCTGTATCCTCATAGATCTTGAAAGACCCAGTTCTTTCCTCTCCAGAGCCATGAAATGGACACTTTGCCCAATAAGCTCCGCCTCTTCTCTCAAGTTGAAGCCTTCTTCCTATAATATCTACTATATTGACAGAAGTTATCAGTCGATCAATAAAGCTTGAAGGTATGGACATAATTATTTATTAAACCAGTGATCTATTAAAATCTTAGCTGCATGTGCATCAATGAGATCGGTCTTAAGATCTGCAAGGTTTTGTCTTGCTTCAAAACTAGTAAGCCTTTCATCAACATATTCACATGGAACCTTTGTTACCTTTCCTAATTTCTTAAAAAAGATATCTACTTTTTCCATGATATCACTATCGGTACCATCCATATTAAGAGGTTTGCCAACTAGAAGTAAGTCTGGCTTCCACTCATTAATAATAGAAGAAATTTTTACCCAATTCACAGCATTATTTTTATTAAAAATAATTTCTAACGGGGATGACGTTTTTGTTTTTGTTTGCCCAACAGCAATGCCTATTTTTTTTGTTCCAAAATCAAAAGATACTATTTGCATTATTCTGTTGAAAAGTTCCAATCTCTAACTATTTCTAAAACACTATATTCATTAATCATTTTTGGATTAAAGGGAGCGAAAGGAGCGGCTTCATTTAAAATATTAAGAGCTAATTCGTCAACAGATTCGTTTCCAGATGATATAAGAACCTCTGATTTTATTAAATTCCCAAATGAATCTATTGTTGCCATAACCTGCACCCTGCTTTCGTTATAGATGGCGCCCTCTTCTCCTATAATCTTATCTCCTATTGTCTCAATATTTCTTTGCCAAAGATTTAAATACATGGCCTCCTCATTACTTACAACTGAATTAGCCTCAAGTTTTTTTATTTTATGAGGCTGATATGAACTTTTCTGCGTTTGCATTTGTTTGTTTTTAAAACCATTACTATCTATAGCTAGTATTTCTTGATCAAAACTTTCATTGCCAATGATATCTTGCGATGAGTTTGCCAGCTTTACATTAATAATTGGAGAATCTTGTAACAAAGGTATTTTATAGAAAGTTGTAAATGTTATTCCAAATATCAAAAAGACGTGGAAAGTTAGAGATAAGATAAAGGATTTGTTAAGGGTTAAAGACCTTCTGCTAACTCTTTGCTTCAAGGAGATTGACGTCATAAAAGTTCTAAATATTCTTTAATTGGGTTTTTGCCTGATTGTTTATATATCTCTCTTGCGCAGGTAGGACTTGTGATATTAATCTCGGTTAAATACTTACCAATCATGTCTATACCAGCAAAGTTGATTCCTTTGGTTATTAAATATTTTCCTATTTTTTCAGCGGTTTTTTGCTGAACTTCGGTTATATCTTTTACAACACCCACTCCTCCTGCAGCCAAGTTACCTTTAAAACTTTCGCCTTGTGGAATTCGAGCTAAGGTTTTTGGGAAAGGCTTCCCATTTATAATTAAAATTCTAAAGTCACCTTTATAAATATCTTCAAGAAACTCTTGAGCAATAATCTGAGTATTTTCGTTATCTGTCATATCAAGCAAAATATCTAGATTATCATCTTCAAAATTATCCATTTTATAGATTGATTCCCCACCCATTCCATCCAAAGGCTTGACTACTATAGTGTCATGTTTGAGTTGAAATTCTATTACCTTTTTTATGTTAGAAGTTACTAAGGTCTGAGGAATAAACTCTTTAAAATGTATAGCAAATATCTTTTCATTGAACTCTTTTATAGAGTTTGGTTTATTAAAAACTGTTGCTCCATGAGTTTCTGCCAAACCCAACAAGTGGAGTGCATTTATATAATCCTTATCGACAGGAGGATCTTTTCTCATAAAAGTAAAATTAAAATCAGCAACTTTTATTGATTCTTTTTTAATGCTTTCAACTTTATTGGATCCTATGGCTATGATATTTCTTGAATCAGCAAGCACCATGCCATCAGAAACATAAAGATCAGACATTTCGCACTGATAAACCTTGCAGCCCAAAGCGATTGACTCCTCCATCATGAAAATGGAAGTATCTTTTTCTTGTTTTAAACCTTTTAAAGGATCCGTTATGAATAATAATTTTTTACTCATTCTTAAATATTACCAAAATGATTTTGCAACAACGATGATATAACAATGGGAGCCGTTTCTGCTCTTAGAACATTGTTTTTTAATAATCTTATTTTCGTATCTTTTTTGCTTAAAATTTCAATCTCTTCTTTAGAAAATCCAGATTCTGGTCCGGTTATCATACAAACATCTTCTCCTGTTTTAATTTCAGCTAAATTAAAGTGTTCTTTAGCGTCCAAATCAAAGGCATATGATTCAATGGCAATACCTTTAACTGAATTGACTGCTAGTTCTAAATTACTAAAATAATATATAGCAGGAATAAAATTTGATCCGCATTGCTTGCAAGCATTAATAATAACTTCATTGCATTTATTCATAATTTTTTCTGAATCTTTTTTTGCAATACTTTGGTCAACAAGATCTGGTTTGTAAAAAATAAATTCATAAACCCCAACCTCTGTTAGCTTCTGTAGCATAAAGTGCAAATTGTCTTTTTTAATAATAGGAAGGATTGCATTTATTTTTGGATGCGTGGGATTTAATTTTTTTAATTCAGATATTCTTTCTAAGACTATGCTCGATCTAGTTATTTCGACTATTTTGCAAATTGCAGATGAGCCTTTCCCGTCAAAGACATCTATCTCATTCCCAAGCTTCAATCTCAGCACTTTTGATATATGGGTTGATTGAGGTTGATCTAAATCAAAAACATTATCTTGGTCCGATACTGAATTACAATATATTCTATGAATTCTCACATAAGCATTATAGCTATAGCTTCAATATAAATGTCACAGATAAACATAATATTAATTAGGCATGGGGAGGCCTCTGCTTCCTGGGGTGACGATCCCGACCCTGGATTAAGTCAATTAGGAGAGAATCAAGCTATAGAGTTGATTAATAATAATGAACTTCTCTTTTTGGAGAATTATCACTTTATCTCTAGCCCTAAGTCTCGAGCATTGATGACTGCCGCCCCACTTGCCAAAAAATATAATAAAGATGTTGAAATAAATGCAGTATTTTCTGAAATCCCTTCTAATGGAATAGATCCAAAAGATAAAAAAGATTGGCTAACAAAAATTATAAAAATGGATTTAATTAATCTACCGAATGAGGTTAATAATTGGCGTTCAGAGCTTACAAAACAAATCCTATCAATTGAAAGGGATACGATAATATTTAGCCATTTTATGGTTATAAATGCTCTGATAGCTGAATTTACAAATAATCAAAATTTGTTATGTTTTTATCCTGACTACACTTCGATTACAAAAATAATTGTGAACAATAATAAAGTTAAAGAGTTTTATATCGGCGGAGAGAGAAAAACTCCAATAAATCTCTAAAAACCTATTGAGCAATTTTTAAACAACTGTAAACTAAATATTCTTTCTAATTACAACTATATTTTGGGAAATAAAAAAAAATCTTTTGATAGCTATTCAAAAAGTCCTCTAAAAGAAGAGGTCAGAAAAGCCATGAAGAGGTATTTTAAGCAATTAGATCAAAACAATATTCCAATTGATGTTTATCAGTTAGTCCTTAATGAAATCGAACCACCTTTACTTTCATCAGTAATGAAGTTTTCTAATAATAATCAATCTAAAGCCTCAAAGGTTCTTGGAATTAATAGAACAACGTTGAGAACTAAATTAAAAAAATATGACATAAAATAATGAATGCAATAAAACCAAAAACAGCACTTATAAGCCTTTCAGACAAATCACACTTGAGTGAGTTGGTATCATTTTTAATATCTCAAGGAGTGAAAATTTTATCGACTGGAGGAACTTTTAAAGCGATAAAAGAAATAACAACAGATGTTATTGAGGTCTCTGACTTCACCGGATTTGAAGAAATGATGGATGGGAGAGTTAAAACATTACATCCCAAAATACATGCAGGAATTCTTGCAAGAAGAGATCAAGATTTAGATGTTTTAAAAGAAAGAGGTTATGAGCCAATTGATTTAGTAATCGTAAACCTATATCCATTTAAAGAAACGATTGCAGAGGGATGTTCATTCGAAGAGGCTATAGAAAAAATAGATATAGGTGGGCCAACTATGATTAGATCTGCGGCTAAAAATTTTAAAGATGTTGCTGTAGTTTCAAATCCAAATGATTATTCACGATTAATTCAAGAGTGGAAAGATGAGGATGGAATTTCATATGAATTTAGAAAAGAGTTATCTCAAAAAGTTTTTCATCTTATGGCTGATTACAATCTATCTATCTCTAATTATCTAAAAGAAGATACGGATAATCTTTTGCCTAATTATAATTTTGAAAAAAGTGAACCCTTAAGATATGGAGAAAATCCCCACCAAACAGCAAATTTATTAACTTTTTCAAATCTTAAATTTAAAAACATAGCCAATGCGGATATTCTTCAAGGCAAAGAGCTTTCATATAACAATATAGTTGATGCGGATGCTGCATGGGAATGCGCCAGAGCCTTTGATGATCCTGCGTGTGTAATTGTGAAACACGCTAATCCTTGTGGGGTGGCAGAGTCAAATACTATATTTGGTGCTTATGATTTGGCTTTTAAAACAGATCCAACATCTGCTTTTGGAGGAATTATTGCTCTCAATAGAACATTGGATACCAAGACAGCTGAAGAGATTAATAGCCGCCAATTTGTTGAAGTGATCATAGCCACTGACTATGAAGAAGGTGCTTTGGTTGAATTTGCTAAAAAGAAAAACGTTAGAGTTTTAAAAGTTGACTTGGAACAAGATAATCCCTATCCAGGTGTTATTAAAAAAGTCTCTGGTGGAATTTTGGTTCAAAGCGATGATACTTATGCGGTTCCAAGGGAAGACTTAAAATGCGTTACTAAGAGACAGCCAACATCTGAAGAGCTAAATGACCTTATGTTTGCTTGGAGAGTTGCTAAATTCGTTAAAAGTAATGCAATAGTTTATGTTCACAATAGACAAACAATAGGCATTGGTGCAGGGCAAATGAGTAGAGTGATAAGTGCCGATATAGCTAATTTAAAAGCAAAAGAGGAAGGTCTTGAAGTTAAAGGTGCTGTTATGGCATCGGATGCATTTTTTCCCTTTAGAGATGGGATTGATAAGGCCGCTTCCAGTGGGATAGCTGCAATTATTCAGCCAGGTGGATCGATCAGGGATGATGAGGTTATTGCTGCTGCAGATGAGAACAATATTGCAATGGTTTTTACTAGCACGAGGCACTTTAGACACTAATGCAAGTACTTGTAATTGGCTCAGGCGGCAGAGAGCATGCTCTTGCATGGAAATCAGCTCAAGACGAATCAGTTACTAATGTATTTGTGGCTCCTGGTAATGCAGGAACAGCTCTTGAATCTAAAATTACAAATCTATCTTTAGATACCAGCGACTTTTCTAAGGTTGAAAGTTTTTGTAAAGAAGAGCATATAGGTTTGGTTATTATTGGTCCTGAGCAACCTCTTGTTGATGGTATGTCCGACTACCTTCAAAGCAAAGGAATAAAGACCTTTGGTCCCTCTAAGGCAGCAGCTCAGTTAGAAGGCTCTAAAACTTTTTCAAAAGATTTTTTTGTTAAATATGGAATACCTACAGCGGCTTATGCAGCGTTTGACTCATATGATGCATCAATTAATTATCTAGATAATATTGAGTACCCTACTGTGGTGAAAGCTGACGGGCTAGCAGCTGGCAAGGGAGTTCTTATTTGTCAAAATAAAAATGAAGCTGTATCAGCGCTCGATAGCATCTTTAAAGACCAAGCATTTGGCGAAGCAGGCAGTAGTGTTGTTATTGAGGAATTTTTAGAGGGTGAAGAAGCTAGTTTTATTGCAGTGGTAAGTAAAGATAAAATTATTCCACTAGCTACAAGCCAAGACCATAAGGCGGTTGGTGAGGGTGATGTTGGATTAAATACTGGTGGGATGGGCGCCTACTCTCCAGCTCCAATAGTTGATGATCATATCCATAAAAAAATTATTGATGAAGTTATGAAACCAACAATGGAAGGCCTCATATCAGAAGGGTCACCCTATCTTGGTTTCTTATATGCTGGGTTAATGATTAAGAATGATGAGCTTAAAGTTTTGGAATTTAATTGTAGATTCGGGGATCCTGAAACTCAACCAATATTATTAAGACTTAAATCAAGCCTTGTTGATCTATGTCTAGCAGCAATAAATGAACAATTAGAGTCAATTCATGTCGAATGGACAGAGCAACACTCATGTGGTGTTGTTATTGCTTCTGAGGGATACCCTGAGAACTATATATCTAATAAAGAAGTTCAAATTCATCCAGAAGGAGATCAAGATACAAAATTATTTCACGCAGGAACTAAATTAGTTGACCATAAAATAATGACATCAGGCGGCAGAGTTTTTTGCGCAACTGCTCTTGGAACCAACTTGAAGGAAGCTCAATCTAAGGCTTATAATCTCGTTAATAAAGTATCGTTTGAGGGTGCTTTTTATAGAAAAGATATAGGGTTTAAAGGAATAAAATGAGTTTTCTGAATAATATTGTTAATGAGTTTGATATTGCACTAAAAACGCTTTCAAATAAAAAATCTGGAACTGATAGACCTTACCCGTCTGCAATGAACTCAGAGGAGCTCACTCAAAAAGAAAAAAAGCTATCTATTCAAATGATGAGAGTTAATCTTGCTGGAGAGGTTGCGGCCCAAGCTTTATACAGGGGACAAGCACTTGTATGTAAAGATCCCGAGGTTAAAGAACACTTAATTGAAGCTGGGCAAGAAGAGACTGATCATCTTGTTTGGTGTAAAAAAAGACTTGATGAGCTCGGGGGTAGAGGTTCTATATTTAACCCTGTTTGGTATGCCGGCTCTTTTGGTATAGGTGCTGTATTTGGAACTTTTGGTGAAAAAGTAAGTTTAGGCTTTGTAGAAGAAACAGAAAAACAAGTTGTAGCTCATATTGATAAGCATCTTAATAAGATTTCACCAAAAGACATCCAAACAATTGAAATTCTTAAGACAATGAGAGAAGACGAGGATATTCATGCGCAGCAAGCTGTAGATAATGGTGGAGAGGAATTGCAAATTCCAGCAAAAAAGATAATGAAATATACAGCTAAAGTTATGACATCAACCAGTACTCATATCTAAAAAAGGCATTCATGAAAAATCTCTATCTCATTGCGAGCCTTTTAGCCTCACCAATCATCTTTTCACAATCTATAGTAAATATAGAAAATTTAAGATATTCGGGAGAGCTTGGTGAATTTAAATCAGTAGGTATCTCTTTAAACGGATCTAGAGGGAATGAAGATAGGGATGACTATAAGTTGAATCTATCCTTCACAAAAAACAATGAGGATATTGAGTCCCTGTTGACATTCAACCACTCAGAGAGAACTAAAGGAGATGCATTAGAAGATAAATCTTCATTTTTTCATGGCAGATTATTATTTAAATCAGATAATTTATTTGACTACGAGGTTTATCTTCAAAGTAGTAAAAACCCCTTCCAGTCCTATAAAAAAAGAGATCTATTTGGTATTGGTTTAAGATTTGATTTAAATGAAATGTCTAAAATTGGATTAAGCCTATTGCATGAAAATGAACAAAGCCTTGAGGGAATTAATAAAAAAACAGATAGGGTTAATTTATATCTATACAAAAAGATAAAATTAAAAAATAGTAACTTTTTTTCAGCATCATTATTTTATCAGCCATCACTTAATGAGTTTAGTTCAGATTATAAAGTTTCAGCTTTAATGGCTTTAAATATTCCTTTATCAGAAAAAATATTATTTGAGATTCAAGTCTCAAGCGCTCTTGATAATGACCCCCCAGATATATCAAAAAAATCAAACCATTCATTCACTACAAACTTCAGGTACGTTTTTTAAATTACTTCATTTGCTGCCATCTGATTGGAACATTTTCTAATTGATACCTATTAGACTCTTCCTTTAATTTCACATACTCAGTATTTGAGCTATATACAGTAACGATTAAGGCATTTTCTTTATTTGCAGTTATTCTAAGCACCCTACCCATTCTTTGTATTCTTTGCCTTTTAGATGAAGAAGCACTTAATATCATTGCCCCATCAGCCTCTGGCATATCAAAACCTTCATCTAATGCAGTGCAACTTACCAAGACATTTAGATTACCATTTTTAAAATTATTAAGATTTTCTTCTCTTGCAGCATTATCTAAATCCGTATTATAGATAGCTGATTTATATCCCTTGGTATTTATAATTGTATTGAATTCTTTTGCTTGCTTTTTATTTTCTGTAAAAACAATCCAGCTTTCTCTTTTGTGCTTTTGTAACAATTCAACTCCAAAAGGAATTCTGTTCTTTGAGTTTTTTACCATTCTTGCTCTATTAAAAATGAGCATCTTTAACGGGTAGTCATTCATATTATTACCACCAATTGTTGCAGCTCTTCTTTGAATACTTTTCGTAAACTTTTTGTATTTATCTTCTTCATCCTTTGTCATTGCAGCATAGGCGTAAAGAAGCTTGAAATTTACTATTACCTCATCTTCTCTAGCATCAATATAGTCATAGTCAAAAATAATATCTCCAAGAATTTTTTTAATGATGATATAAAAATTGTCATCGTAGTCTCTTTCTGGAGTTGCTGATAATCCCAGGGTTGCATGCCAATTATTTGTTAGCATCTCTCCTCTTTTCTCAGTTCCTATTTTATGACACTCATCGACTATCAAAAGTGTATTTTCAGGATCAACTTTATCTATAAGATTTTTAAGTGAATCTATTGTTGTTATACAGATCTTTGCAATATCTTCTATTTGCTCACCGCCACCATTTAGAGCTATTTCTTTAAAGCTAAAACTTTGCGATAAGCCCTCATACCATTGATCTAACAGGGCTATAGATGGGACAACAATTAATATTGAGTTACTTTGATTTTCTTCTAAATACTTGGTTAGGCAGTGAATGGCAAAGACCGTCTTGCCTCCTCCCGTTACAACTTTTATGATGCCTCTTTTTTTCTCCCACCACAAAGGAAAGGCATTTTCTTGCCAGTCTCTTAGTTTCAACTAAAAACACCTTTCATTAAGCTCTCGCCGATTAAGAATACGTGGATGTCTTTTTGCTTAAGAAGATCTATATCTTCTTGATTTTTAATTCCAGATTCAGCAATAAAAATATTATCGCCATTAAATATCTTTTTAAGATTGATCGAATTATTTAAATCTACTTCAAAGGTTTTTAGGTTTCTGTTATTAACACCAATCATCGCATTGCTAAAGTGCTCAACTCTTTTAAGCTCTTCTTCATCATGAACCTCTATTAAATAATCTAGTTCTAATTCTTCAGCCACATTTACAAAGTGGGTTATCTCTTCATCGGAAAGAACGCTAGCAATTAGCAGTATGCAATCAGCACCAATAAGTTTAGCTTCATATATTTGATATTCATCAATCATGAAATCTTTTCTAATAATAGGAAGTTTAGTTATAGCTTTTACGTCTATCAAAAATTGATTGTGTCCTTGAAAGAAGTCTTCTTCAGTAAGAATAGATAATGCTGAGGCTCCAAAAGCTTCGTATTCTTTAGCTTTTTTAATGGGATCAAAATCTTCGGCAATAATTCCAGCACTGGGTGAGGCTTTTTTAATTTCTGCAATAATAGCCTGATTTTTATTAGCCAACCCTGCTTTAAAGGCTCCTTTGGAGAGATTTAATCCACCAAGTTGTGTTTTGATGTCGTTGAGAGATAGAGACTCTTTTTTTTGAATTAGCTTTTCTCTGGTATTTTCAACTATTTTGTTAAGGATAGTCATTATAGATTCGAAACCCTCACATATGCGGCTAATTTATCTGCCGCTTTACCGTTATTCATTAGTGTAAATGCTAATTCCACGCCATCTGCAATTGAATCCACTTTTCTTGCAATATAGAGTCCTGCACCAGCATTTAGGGCAATCATGTCTTGCACTGCAGATTGTTCTCCAGAAAATGCTTCCCTAACAAGTCTTAAACTGTCTTCTGGGGATTGTGCCGCAATCTCATCAAGTCCAGAAGTTGATAAACCAAAATCTTGAGGTGTTATTGAGTAGTTCTCGATCTTATAATTTTTTAATTCAGATATTTGGGTCGGGCCACTAACACTTATCTCATCCAAGCCATCGTCACCGTGAACAACAAGGACATGTTCCATTTCTAAATTTTTTGCCACTGTTGAAAATGTTTTGAGTAATTTTTTATCGTAGACACCAATAACTTGTCTTTTTGCTCCACAGGGATTGGTGTGAGGTCCCAATAAATTAAATATTGTTTTCTTGCCAATGCGCTGTCTTGCTGGCATTACGTATCTCATAGACTCATGATGAAGAGGTGCAAATAAAAATACAAATCCAACTTGATCAAATACGTGTAAAAGCTTTTCTCTATCATGCGTGATATCTGCGCCTGCAGCTATTAAGAAATCTGCACTACCAGATTTGCTTGAGATAGCCTTATTGCCATGTTTTGTTATTGAGGCTCCGCCTGCAGCGGCAACAAAGGAAGATGCTGTTGAGCAATTAAAAGTGTGTAAACCAGTTCCACCAGTTCCGCATGTATCTATATGTGTACCATCGCCTATATCAAATTTTAAAGACTTAGCTCTCATTACTGAAGCGGCGGCAGTTATTTCTGGTTCTTTAACACCCTTTTCATTAAGGGCAATAAGAAAGATTTCAATATCTTTATCTTCAACCTCTCCGGTCATAATACTTTCGACAGCATGTTGCATTTCTTCAGACTGTAGATCTTTTTTATCTTTTAATTTTTTGAGAATATCTTTAATCATAGGGCTAAAAAGTTTTCTATAAGTTTCATACCAAAAGCAGTCTCAATAGATTCGGGATGAAATTGAACACCGTAAATAGGCTTTTCTTTATGCTCGATTGCCATAATTATTTCAGGATTGTCTTTTAAAACTCCTGTAATTTTTAATTCATCTGGCAAAGAGTCTTTTTCAATTATCAAACTATGATATCTCACTACAGAATAGGGACTATCAATACCTTTAAAAATATTTACTTTGTTGTGCTCAACTTCAGAAAGTTTTCCATGAAATATTTCTGGTGCTTTAATAACACTTCCACCGAAAGCGGCGCCAATTGCTTGATGGCCCAAGCAAACTCCCAGCAAAGGTACAGTTGCATTTTTAACTAGCTCAATAGATATGCCAGCTTCGTTGGGGGTACAAGGTCCAGGAGAAATGACTATTTTTTCTGGATTAAGATTATTGATTTGCTCAATTGTTATTTCATCATTTCTAACTACTAGAACTTCTTGTCCGCTCTCGCCTATGTAATGAACTAAGTTATAGGTAAAGCTATCGTAATTATCTAAAACTAGGATCATGAAATCATCTCCATAGCATCTAAGAAGACTTTTGCTTTTTGCTCACACTCACGCCATTCGTTTTCTGCAATAGAATCAGCAACAATGCCAGCTCCAGCTCCAACATGAATAACGTTGTCTTTAATAACAGCAGTTCTTATGGCTATTGCTGTATCGATATTGCCGTTCCACGAGATGTAGCCAATAGCTCCGCCGTATATTCCCCTTGAACTTGGCTCAAGCTCGTTGATAATTTGCATTGCTCTTATTTTTGGAGCTCCAGATAAGGTACCAGCTGGCAACGTAGCTTTTAATGCATCGATAGCATCTAAGTCCTCAGATAAAGTGCCTGTAACATTAGATACGATATGCATGACATGCGAATACTTTTCAACAATCATCTTGTCTGTTACTTGAACGGTTCCCATTTTAGAGACTCTGCCAACATCATTTCTTCCAAGATCTATTAGCATTAAGTGTTCTGCAATTTCTTTAGGGTCATTTAATAAATCTTTCTCGTTAGCTAAATCCTCTTCTGTATTCAACCCCCTTTTCCTTGTTCCTGCAATGGGTCTTAATGTTACCTTGTCTTCCTCTAATCGAACCAAAATTTCAGGAGAAGCTCCTACAATTTGGCATTCATCAAGATCTAAGTAATACATATATGGTGATGGATTTAATTGTCGTAGTGCTCTGTATAAATCAAAAGGATCATTCTGAAAATCCTGGGAAAAGTCCTGAGCTAGAACGACCTGCATAACATCACCCTCTTCAATATAATTTTTTACAAGACCTACAGCCTTAATATAATCATCTTTTTCAAAATTAGAATTAAAGGCCATTTCTCCAGAAGGAGTTTTAAAAGTATCATCAAAAATAGTATCTTCACTATTTAATAGACTGCTAATCTCTTCGATTGCATCTAGTGCCTCTTCATAAGAAGTCTTTTTGGGATCAACATTAAAAATTATCTGGGTTGACTGATCGGTATTGTCATAAACGATTAGCTTTTCAGCTTTAACTAGAAAAATTTCAGGCATATGCTCATCAAACTTTGAATCTTTATTTACAAGATCTGCAATCTTCTTTTCTGCATACTTGGCGCTTTCGTAAGCAAAAAAGCCTACATAACCTCCATAAAATCTTGGCAAGTCTTTAATTTCAGGGGTTTTTAGACTCCTTATTAATTCTTGGATTTCATCTAGTGGATTGTCTGAAATGAATGATGAAATCTGAGCGCCTGTCTTGGTTTCAATAGTATTTCCGGTGACTTTGATCGTATCCAAACAATCTAACCCTACAATAGAATATTGTGCCCAAGTTTCACCACCTTCAACAGATTCTAATAAAAAAGTGTTCGACTTATTTGATATTTGAGAGTAGATGGTAAGTGGAGTCACATCATCCAGATGGACATCTTTAGCAACAGGAATGATATTGAATCCTTGATCTGCGTATTGCTGAAATTGTTCTTTATTTATCATTTTGTAACGTTTTATCTATAGCTAAAATATCGCCAGCATTAATATTATTTTTTTTAAAGACTCCTTGGCTGACTTCTAATGCATACAAGGCTGGTTTTGCTGAACAGACAGATGCTTTGGATAACGGAGTCATATCAGAAATATTAATAATTTTACCTTCAGTATCTACATATGCAACGCTTAAAGGTACATAAGTATTTTTCATCCACATGCATTGAATCTTTTTTGAATCCCATTCAAAGAGCATTCCGTGATCTTGAGGAAGCACCCTTCGATACATGAGTCCTCTTTTTCTTTCTTGAGAATTATTAGCAACTTCTATTTTATTTAAAAAGCTTTCTAATGGAATAGGTTCAGACCCATGAATACTGGAGACAAAAACAATATATAAAAAGAATTTAAACGATCTTTGAACGAAGTGTTGAGATTGTCTGCTCATAATTATCCGTGTTAAAGATTGCAGATCCTGCAACAAAAGTATCAGCACCCGCAGCAGAGGCAAGGCCTATAGTCTCGTTATTAATTCCGCCGTCTACCTCTAGGCGAATATCTTTTCCAGATTCATCAATCATTTTTCTAACCTTAGTTATTTTGTCAAGTGAGCTATGAATAAAGGATTGCCCTCCAAAGCCGGGATTAACGCTCATGATTAAAATTAAATCTAAATCTTCTATTACATTGTCAAGAACATGAAGAGGAGTTGCTGGATTAAACACTAATCCTGCTTTACAGCCCTGGTCTTTAATTGCATGAATTGATCTATGGATATGATTTGTTGCTTCTGGGTGAAAACTCACTAAATCAGCACCAGCCTTAATAAAGCTTTGGGCTAAGTCATCAACTGGGTCGATCATTAAATGGACATCGATAAATTCTTTAACTCCATAATCTCTTAATGACTTACAAACCATGGGTCCTATAGTTAAATTAGGTACATAGTGATTATCCATAACATCAAAATGAATCCAATCGGCTCCAGCATTTAAAACATTTACAACCTCTTCACCCAAAGTAGCAAAGTTAGAAGCCAGTATTGATGGTGCAATTATGTAGTTTGTATCACTCATAATCTAATTTTCGTCTTTATATATCTTATTAGCAAGTTCTAGGCGCTCGAATGTCCCTGTATCTATCCAATTGCTGTGGGTTATTTCGGCTGTAACAGTTTTATTCTGAATAGGCTTGGTCATTACTGATTTCCATATGTCAAAAGGCCCTTCTTGATCCCTAAAATTGCTAAAGATAGTTGGATTGATAACGGATATTCCTGTCCATGTAAATTCATTCTTGCCTTCTTTTATTATTAACCTATCTCCGTCTAAAGAGAAATCTCCATCAGAATTATGATCAGGATTCTTGACTCCAATCAGATGAGCAGATTCAGTGTCTGAGCTAAGGTTTTTAATATTTATATCATGGCAGATATCAGAATTTATTAAAACGAAAGTGTCTTTGCCAAGAATGTCTAAGGCTGCTGACACGCCACCACCTGTACCTAAAGGCTCAACCTCTTCAGAGAAGGAAATTTTAATACCAGGAAATGTATGACTTACATGTTCTTTAATCATTTGGCCTAAATAGGAAATATTAATAACAAACTCATCAAAACCAGAGCTTATAAGTGTTTCTATATTTCTTTGAATTAAAGATTTTCCGTTAACTTCTAATAAAGGTTTTGGAGTAACTTCTGTTAAAGGAAGTAATCTTCTTCCATAGCCTGCAGCAAGAATCATGACTTTCATATCTTGTCCAGCCTCACCAAAAGATTTTGATGGACTTCTTCATTAAGATATTTTTTTAAAGCTGTAAAATTTTTATCGGGTATGAGTTCAATTAAATTATTTAAAATCTGAGGCAGGTCCTTAAGTCTAAAAGATCTATCAGTATCGATATAAATCTTACTTAATATTCCAAGTATTCTCATATTTCTTTGTATTGCACCCCACCTAACCCACTCAAATATTTCTTCAGGACTAGCAACAATTTCTATCAAGCTTGAGTAGCTTGCCAGTGATTCCATTATTTTTTGATCTGTATATTTAACGTAATGATCTATTAGTAACCCAGCAAGATCTATTCCAATAGGACCAGAACATAAATCCTGATAATCAACTATAGCAATTTCATTGTCTTCTAGAAGAATAAGATTTCTTCTTTCAAAATCAAAATGGCAATTCATCCATGGCTGATTTAGTAACTCTTCAATTGCTAGCGTTTTTAATACATCAAGATCTCTATGAGAATCCATAGATAATAAATCTTTTATAAAAAAATTCTCCATCAGAGTCATTTGCTCAAACAGACTATCTTGATTTAATTTTGGTATCTGAGGTACGTTTGCTGTCTGAATTTTTGTTAAAACACCTAAGGATTTTTGAAGTAATAGATTATTTTTTTCATTTAATACATCTAAATCTATGAGGGATTGATCTCCTAGATCTTCCTGAATAGTAATTCCCAAACTATCATCATAAAAAATAATTTCTGGACATCGAACATTCTGGTCAAAAAGAAATTTAGAGACGTGTTGAAACTTAGAGTGATTTCCCAAATTAGGATCTAGATAACATAAAACAAATGATTCGCCTGAATCTTTACTGATTCTGTAATACTCTCTGCCACTTGCTTCAAGCTTTAGAGCATCGACTTTACTTACATTAAAGCCACACTCTTTAGAGACTTGTATTACTTCAGAATCTATCAAATTAGCTGTTTTTTACCTCTTCAGGTAATGGCGTGTCGTCTGGTACAAAAAAGTCTGGCATTAGTTCAGCAAAAGGAACGTTTGCATATTTTGTAAAATCTTTTACGCCGGCTGCATGAAGAACTAGATCATCTATGCAAAAGTTTCCAGTAAATAATTTAGAATCTTTTATCAAGATTTCATAGGCTGCATCAGCCATGATATCTACATTCCTTGATAGTCTCATAATTTCATCTCCGCCTAAATGATTCTGAACAGCAGCAGTTGCAATCGCAGTTCTTGGCCAAAGTGCATTTACTGCAATTCCTTTATCAGCAAATTCAGCAGCCATTCCAAGAACACACATGCTCATAGTGTATTTAGCCATGGTGTATGCAACAGTTCCTGAAAACCATTTAGAGCTCATATCTAGAGGTGGAGATAAATTTAAAATATGAGGATTAGAAGACTTCATTAAATGAGGAAGGCAATATTTACTTACCATGTAAGTACCTCTTCCGTTAATTTGATGCATAAGATCATATCTTTTCATTTCAGTGTCTGTAACATTTGTTAATTGAATAGCTGAGGCATTGTTAATACAAATATCTATTCCGCCAAAATGCTCTACAGATTTATTAATAGCATCTCTAACATTATCCTCGTTCCTGATATCACATAAAACCGGCAAAGCGTCACCACCAGCTTCTATAATCTCATCTGCTGCCGTATAGATAGTTCCTGGTAATTTAGGGTGAGGATCTGCGGTTTTTGCAGCTATAACTACTTTAGCACCATCTTGAGCTGCCCTCTTTGCCATAGCCAAGCCAATGCCCCTGCTTCCACCAGACATAAAAATAACTTTATCTTTTAAACTCATAATATTTCCTTATTTTAAAATTTTAGAACTTTTCCATATAAGGCCTAAGATCTAACTCATGTGTCCAAGCGCTTCTGTGTTGAGAATGAACAAACCAATATGAATCTGCAATTTTTTCAGGAGATAGGATACCGTCTTTTTCTTTAAGAGCATATGCCTCTGGAAAATTCTCTTTAATAAATGCAGTGTCTATAGCCCCATCGATAATAAAATGAGCAACATGTATGCCCTGAGGGCCAAGCTCTCTTGCAATACTTTGACTAAGTGCCCTTAATGCAAACTTGGCACTAGCAAAAGCTGAGAAACCCGATCCTCCTCTTAGCGACGCAGTAGCACCTGTAAAAAAAATACTTCCTGATTGCCTTTTTTTCATATACTTTGCAGCCTCTCTTCCAGAAAGAAATCCACCAAAGGCAGCCATTTCCCATACTTTTCTAAAAACTCTTGAGGTTGTTTCTTCAATTGGAAAAAATACATTTGCTCCTGGGTTGAAAATAACAACATCTATTGGGGCAATATTTTCTTCAACTTCTTTAAATAAGCTAACAATTGAATCCTCATCACGAGCATCGACACCAAATCCTTTTGCCCATCCTCCAGAATTATTAATTTCATCTGCTAATGCGTTTATTTTTTCTTCACTTCCGGGTCTTCTTACTGGACATACTTTGTAACCATGGCTTGCAAATTTTCTAGTGAGTGCGGCTCCAGTTGCATCGCCAGCTCCTATAATTATTGCTGAATATTTTGAATAATCTTTCATATAAGTGTTTAATTGTTTACATAACTTTACAAAATTGTAGGTACAAATGAAAGTAGACTTTATTTTTGATATAGCAAGCCCGAATGCATATTTCTGTCATCAACTAATTCCTGGGTTCGAAGAAAGAACTGGGGTGAAATTTAATTATGTACCTTGTTTGCTAGGAGGAATAATGAAGTTATCTGGTAACCAGCCTCCCTTCGTTGCTTTTGCTGATATTAAAAATAAGAATAACTATCAATTTATTGAAATTGAAAGGTTCATAAAACAGCATAAGCTTGATAAATATAAATTTAATTCGCATTTTCCGCAGAATACTGTCAATGTCCAAAGAGGGGCTCTTGCAGCTCAAGAATTAAGCATATTTGATCAGTATATTGAGGTAATGCTTTGCGCTATGTGGGAAGAAGGTAAGAATCTTTCAGATCTAGATGTCCTGCAAGAAACTCTTATAAGTAATAAACTTGATGCTGAAGCTATTATCAAAATAGTAACTTCACAAGAATGTAAAGATAAGCTGATTAAAAATACAAGCGAAGCTGTTGATAAGGGAGCTTTTGGAGTTCCAACTTTCTTTATGGATCAGCAAATATTTTTTGGAAAAGACCACCTTTATCAGCTTGAAGAGTATATTAATTCTTATAAGAAATAGAACTTTTTATAAAATACTCTTTCAAAGCTAAGAGGTATAAAATAAATCTATGAAGAAATCTTCTTTTATAACCAATATCTGTGGGCTTATTTCTATATCATCTTTTGCATATGGTGAAATAAGTGAATTGGTTTTAATTCCAACATCCGAGTCAAATGTAAGTAGATGTATAGCCTATTCACCCTTAATGGGTGAAGTAAAGGAAGGTCAAGATCTTAAGGTAAATTCAGATCAATTTGAGTTTACTGATAATAAGAATCTTGTTCTTGATGGTAACGTTACTTTAGATTTTCCAGAAGGCTTATTAAAAGCACAGAATGCAAATCTGGATAGAGATAATGGAAAAATACAATTTTTTAATGGTGGTGAAATCTTCTTAAAAGACTTCTACTTTCGAGCAGAAAATGGTTTTTTTAATAAAAAAGATAGCGAATTATCTCTTTTTGATGGTCAGGCCTACCTTGATGAAAGAGGCCTTATTTTTAAATTTGAAAGCCTTGATGGGCAGTTAAATAGCATAATAAATTTAGCGAATACATCGATATCTTCATGCGCTAACCCGAGCAAGGGATGGGTAATACAAGCTAAAGAAATTAGATTGAATGCGGAAACTAATCGAGGCTTAGCTAAATCAATAAAACTTCAAGTAATGGGCAAAACTGTTCTTGCATTGCCGCAACTGCCCTTTGCAACGTCAACTGAAAGGATGACAGGATTTCTTGAGCCCTCGTTATCTTTTTCATCGGATGGGGCTGATATAACACTCCCATATTACAAAGTGCTGTCTTCGTCTTCTGATATAACAATAGCCCCAAGGATGATTGCAAAGCGCGGACAAGGGTTAGAATTAAATTTCCGGTCTCTGCATGGAGAAAATAGAAACCTACGAAACCTAGATATCATTTATTTTAGTAAAGATGACGAATATGAAAAAGAAGGATATGGCAGTAATTCTCCAAGATGGGCCTTTAATATTTTCGATACATTCGAGCATGAATCAATAAAAATTGATTTAGATTGGTCGAAAGTATCGGATAGTCTTTTTCTTAGAGATATCCCTGGAGACATAACTTCAATTGGTTATCAGAGAATACAAAACTTAAGTCAAAATTTTTCTTTATCAAAAACTTTTAAAAATGCGTCTGTGCAAATAAAACATCAAGGCTATCAAACTCTGAACCCTATTCTAACCAATGGTTATGAACAATCTCCATCGATTGATTTTAACTATTCAAGAAGTTTTGGAAAAATTATTTTAAAAGAGCAGCTCAATATATCTTCATTTAAGGCTAGTTCTATTCATGGCTATTTTGGCAATCAGGATATGTCTGGTAAATACCCTAGACTTATCAATAATCCAGCTGAGGGTTCAAGAATTTATTCAGATCTTTCATTGCAAAATCATAGTTATATTAAAGGAATAAAGATCGTTGCAAATGTTGGAATCAGTTCTATTAAATATAATCTTTCTGGGAACTCTCAAGCAACTAATGATGTGAATGTGCCCAATGCATCTATTGATATTAGCTCTATTTTTATAAGGAACTCTCAAGACAATAACTACTTTATTGAGCCTAGACTATTTGTTGGTTACACAGCATATAAGGATCAAACAAATAACCCAATATTTGATGCAGACGAACTATCTATGAATAATGAATTATTTAATAATCTGCGTTTTTCTGGGATGGATAGAATTGGAGATCAAAAATTTTACACCCTCAGCTTAAAGTATAAAAAAATCATAATGGGCATGGAAAAGTTGTCAGTATCTGTTTCCAAGAAATATTTTTTAGATGATAGAAGGGTTTGGATGCGTCCAATGATGTCTGGTCATAGCATATTAGATAGCTCTATGAACATGGAATCAACTAAAATAGATGGGATGCCAATGGATAGAGGACCTACAACTGTCATGGGCAAGTGGATGCCTAATAGAAATACCATGCTAATGGCTTACGGAGGATATTTTAATAAAAATAAAAAAATGCCGTTAGGTGGATTAACCCTAAAGCATGATTTTAATGGTGGGTCGATTGGAATTGCTAAAAGATACAGGAGAATGTCGGGTGATTTTAATTTCCCTATGAGTTATTCAGAAATATTCGGTGATATCAGGCTAAGCTCCAAATTTAAATTTATTGCAAAACTAAAACATGATGATGAAATTAATAAAAATATTGAGAGTATCTTAGGTATAGAATATGAGAACTGTTGTTTTGCATTAAGAATGACTGGATCAGATAGAAATCTTTCAAAATATATTAATAAAGATATTTACTATCCCCATTTGGCAGAAGCATGGGATAATATTATTCAGATTGAAAACAAGGGACGAATAAATTTTGAGTTTGAACTCAAGGGCTTTAATTCCTCCACTAATAAAATAAATAGACTACTGAATAATTCACTTTTTAATTACTAAATCTAATATGAAAAAAATATTTTTACCCTCATTTGTTCTTTTGATTCCTTCATTATTTTCTGCAGTCGAAATACTGGATAGGGTTGCTGTTATTGTTGATGATGGAGTCATCATGGAATCTCAAATAAATAATGATTTTGAAGAGATGACAGCCAGGTATGACCAGCAAAATATTCCAAAGCCTCCTAAAGAAGAATTATTAGAACAAGTAGCAGAAAGGCTAATCATTGAAGAATTGCAGTTACAAATGGCAGATAGGGCTGGTGTAAGAATAAGTGACTCTGAGCTAAATCAAACAATGATAAGAGTTGCTGCTAACAATAAAATGGAGCTTCAAGAATTTATAACCTCTTTAGAAAATGAGGGTACTAAATATGAAGATCTTAGAGAACAGATTCGTAAAGAGATGATCATACAAAGAATTCAAAGAGGAAGAGTTCAATCAGAAATTGATATTACTGCTAAAGAATTTGAGGCGTTTTTGGCAACGGACGAGTCGTTAGTAGAATTGGAACCAGAATTATTAGTAAATCAGATACTAGTGAAAACTCAAAATGATGCGATCTCTGCACTTAAAAGGGTTAGTGATGGAGAAAACTTCTCTGAACTTGCAAAAGAAATTTCATTAAGTGGGAATGCTTCAACTGGTGGAGTTATGCCATGGAGAAAAGCAGCTGATATGCCTCAATTATTCGCCGATGCTATAAATAGAAAAGATGTAGGTTTTGTAACTGAGCCCTTAGAGAGTGGCGCAGGATTTCACATACTTAAGCTTCAAGATAAAAGAGGTACTTTTGTTCGATATGAAGATCAATGGCTATCCAGACATATTTTATTAATGCCTTCAGCTATAAGGACTGAAGAAGAAACAGAAGCTGAGCTTAATGCTATTAGACAAAGAGTTGTGGATGGTGAAAGTTTTGAATTGCTTGCTGAAGAGTTTTCTGAAGACCCTGGATCTGCAAAGCTTGGTGGTGTTTTGGACTGGTTGGGTAAAGGCGTTCTGGCACCAGAATTTGAAGAAACCATGATTGATTCAGAAATTGGAGTTTTATCTAATGTATTTCAAACCCAGTTTGGTTTTCATTTTTTAGAGGTGATGGAAACAAGGAATCATGATCAAACAGCTGAATTAATTGAAGATCAAGCTTATCAAGTTCTTTATTCTAGAAAGTATGATGAGGCGCTTGAGAACTCCTTAAGATCGATGCGAGCAGAAGCATTTGTTGAATTTAAAGACCTAGATTGAAGAAAATTCTTTATTCTCCTGGAGAACCCTCGGGCATTGGGCCTGATTTAATTATTCAATTATGCAGCCTCCCCTTTTGGGAAAAAATTAAAATTCCTATTGTCTGCATAGCTGATAAAAAGCTGATTGAGGATAGAGCGTTACTGCTTAAGCAAAAAATAAAAGTATGTGCTATTGATAATTTAGATAGTATTAATTCAAACAAGACTGGAACTATTCAAGTCAAAGAGATCTCAAAATGTAGAAATACAAAACCTGGGAAGTTATATAAATCTAATGCAGCATATGTTCTTAAAAATCTCGATTTTGGTATTGACCAATCATTGAATTCCAAAACTGCTTTAGTCACAGGCCCTATTAGCAAAGAAAATATAATATCTCTTAAAAGTAATTTTTCAGGACATACTGAGTATATTCAGCAAAGAACAGGCAGCAAAGATGTCTTAATGCTTCTGGGTTCAAAAAAACTTAAGGTTGCTATTGCGACAACACATGTTCCTTTAAAAAAAGTGCCAAAGTTAATAACTGAAAGACTTATTATTAATAAAGTTACGATTTTACATAATGAGCTTGTATCGAAATTTAAAATTCAGGAGCCTCGAATAAAGCTACTTGGTTTAAATCCTCATGCTGGAGAAGGGGGAAAAATTGGAACAGAAGAAAAAAATGTTTTAGAGCCAGCTGTAATAAAACTAAGAGAAAATAATATTAATGTATCTATGCCTACGTCAGCTGATACTGCGTTTACTTCAAAAATATTACAAGAAACTGATGCCTATCTTGGAATGTATCATGACCAGGTTTTACCTGTTATAAAAGCACTAAGTTTTGGAAGCTCCATTAATATTACCCTCGGAGTACCTATCATAAGGACATCGGTGGACCACGGTGTTGCATTAGATATTGCCGGGTCTGGCAAGGCAGATGTTGCTTCTTTTCAAGAGGCGTTAAGAGCTGCAAAGAAAATTATCTAATGGATAAGAGAGATATAAGAAGAAAGTTTGGGCAAAACTACTTATCTGATCCAGCTATTATTTTTGAAATGGGTCAGTCAGTCTCTCCATATTCTGGAGATCAATTTTTAGAAGTTGGTCCTGGGATGGGGGCTCTTACAAAAACTCTCAATAAGCCAGGTATTAAAGTAAAAGCTATTGATGTCGATAGAGAGAATATTGAATACTTGTCTAAAAACTTAAATGGGCCAGCTGAATTTAACTTCGTCAATGATGATATTCTTAAAACATCTTTAGATTTTCTTAATGAGGGTAACTTTAGAATAGTAGGAAATCTTCCATACAATATATCTACCCAAATTATTTTGAAATTTATTCAATGGTCGAGCTGTATCAAAGACATGCATTTTTTAGTTCAAAGAGAAGTAGCCGAAAAAATAACCGGTAATATCAAGACTAAAAATTGGGGGAAATTATCCTTAAAAATTTCTGCCTTCTTTAATGCTGAAATTTTATTTGATGTGCCTCCTGAATCTTTTGATATTAAACCAAAGGTGATGTCTAGCTTTATAAGAATGACTCCAAAAGAAAACTCTAATCTTGACCCTGAATTAATTACAAGTCTCTATAAGGTCATAGATCTATCATTTGTATCTAGAAGAAAAAGTATTAGGAATAATTTAAAAAAACAAGATTTTGATTGGATTGGTTTAGATATTGATAATAATCTTAGGCCAGAAGAAATTTCACTTGAAGAATATATAAAACTAGCTGAGTCTTATAAAGAATAATGGCTCATTACGTAATAGGCGATGTTCAGGGGTGCTATTCAGAACTTCAAGCACTTGTAAAAAAAATAAAATTCAACCCAAATAAAGATAAAATTATCTTTGCTGGAGACCTTGTTAATAGAGGCCATCAATCTCTTGAAGTGATGGAGTTTTGCATGAGGCACAAAGGATCTATAAAAGCAGTATTGGGAAATCATGACTTCTATTTGCTTTACCTAATAGAACATCAAAAGAAAAATAAATCACTAAAAAAAGTTTTAGATTCAAAAAATATTCAAAAATATCACTCCTGGTTAAAAAAATTACCTTTATTACTAGAGATCAAAATTAAAGAAACAAAAGAAACTTTTTGGATATCTCATGCGGGTATACCTTATATTTGGGATATCAGGATGGCTAAAAAACTTTCAAAAGAAATACAAACTGGGATGAAAGATGATTCTTTTAAGATATTAAAAAATATATGGGGAGATACTCCTAAGATATGGAATTCAGACCTTAAGGGCTATAAGAGATCTAGAATTATTATTAATTACTTTACTAGAATGAGATTTCTTGGAAAAGATGGTTCGTTAAAATTGAAGGCTAAAAAAAATAAAACTGATGAGATACATGTTCCATGGTTCAACCAAACAATTAAAAATTTAAAAGAGAATCAATATATTATTTTTGGGCATTGGGCAGCTCTCGAGGGTAAAACTAAATTAACTAATATAATAGGAGTTGATACAGGATGCGTTTGGGGAAATAAGCTCACAGCGATAAGATTAGAAGACAGGAAATTATTTCAAGTTAAAAAAGCATGAAGATTTATGAAGTTGGGGGTGCTGTTCGAGACGCTCTTTTAAAAACTAAAGCAAAAGATAGGGACTGGGTTGTTGTTGGCTCCTCTCCTGAAGAAATGATTGAGAAAGGTTTTAAGCCTATTGGTAAAGATTTTCCAGTTTTCTTGCATCCATCTACAAAGGAAGAATATGCCCTAGCAAGAACCGAAAGGAAAACTGGACATGGATACCATGGTTTTAATTTTTATTATGGGAAAGAAGTAACTCTTGAAGAGGATCTTTCAAGAAGAGACTTCACTATAAACGCAATCGCCAAAGATGATAGTGGCAGACTAATTGATCCATTTAATGGCATTGCCGATATAAAAAATAAAATTTTTAGACATGTTTCTGATGCATTTTCTGAGGATCCCTTGAGAGCTATAAGACTGGCAAGATTTAGAACTTATGATCATCTAAAAGACTTTGTGATATCTAAAGAAACCAAAAAACTCATAAATACTATTATTGATCTTGGTGAAATTGGGACCCTTTCAAAGAATAGAATATGGGCAGAGACAGAAAGGGCTTTATCCTCAAACAACCCAAGTATTTATTTTGAAACTTTAATTGAATATGAAATGCATGTCTTTCATTTCAAGGATCTTAAAAATTCAGGGTGCTCATCAGTGAATGATCCATCCATAAGATGGGCCGAACTCCAAATTAATAATAGTTTTTTGATTGGGAAAGATTTGCCAATACCAAATAGTTTTATAAATGCCTCGCAGACCTTAAAAGCCTTATCTAAAATACCAGCTAACCCTGATGAAGAATGTCTTTTAGGTATCCTTAAAAATGTACGTCTGGAGCGGGATGAGGATTTAATAAAACATCTTGTATGCCTCCCTCAGATCAAAGAAACAAAAAAATTAATACTCAAATTGGTAGAAGGAATGAAGAATACGGATTTTTCAATATTATCAAAGGTTTCAAATGAGCATATTGAAGAAGAAAAGATTAAACTACTCAAACAAGTTATAGAGAATCTAGATGAATAAGACAATTTTAATTACAGGGGCTGCAAAGAGAATTGGTAAAGAAATTGCCCTTACCTACTCTGACTTGGGATGGAATATTATTATTCACTACAACTCATCCAAAGATGATGCAGAGAAACTTGCCAATCAAATCAATTCCAAAAATCCAAATACTGCAAAAATTATTCAAGCCAACCTAGACGTAGATAGTGAAGTTACAAGATTGGTGGATGAGGCTAAAGGTCTTTTTGAGACTATAGATATCCTTGTTAATAATGCATCTACTTTTTATCCAACTCCAATTGAAGACATATCTTTAGAGCATTGGACAAACTTAGTAGGCTCTAATTTAAAAGGGCCTCTTTTTTTAATTAATGGTCTTAGAGATAAATTAAAAGAATCTAATGGTTCAATTATAAATATCACAGACACTAATTTGAGCAAGGGTGTTGCAAATTTTTCTATATACTCAGCTGCCAAAGGTGGTTTAGAATCGGTAACCAAAGGTCTAGCAAGAGAACTAGCGCCTGAAATTACTGTTAATGCAATTGCTCCAGGGGCAATGCTTGAGCCGCCGGATGTTGTATGGACAGATGAACAAAAAGAGAAAGTAATTTCGAATATACCTTTAAAAAAAATGGGTTCTGAGAAAGATATTGCCCAAGCAGTTAAGTTTATTGCTGGAGCAAAATATATAACAGGTCAAATTATTAAAGTTGATGGGGGGAGATCTCTGTAATGACAAGTGATGCACAAAAATACGAACAAATATTTTCTGGTACCAAAGAAGTTGCCGAAAACTTAAAAATTGAGATTTCAAAGCTGCAACCTTGGATTGATGCTAATGTCCCTGGGGCAGGAGCCATCAAAACTATTGAGCAGTTTAAGGGTGGGCAGTCTAACCCAACATATAAGATTATTACTGAAGCTAAAAACCTTGTCTTAAGAAGAAAACCTCCAGGAAAACTCTTGCCATCTGCTCATGCAGTAGATAGAGAATATAAGGTTATTAGTGCTTTATATGAAACTGACGTTCCTGTTCCAAAGACATATGGGCTCTGCAAGGATGAAGATGTTGCTGGAACTGAATTTTTTGTCATGGACTGCTTAGATGGGGATATATATTGGGATCCAATGCTGCCCTCTTTAACAAAAGAACAACGCATTAAAGTTTATCAAAATAAAAATAAGACTCTTGCAGCTCTGCATAGTGTTGATTATAAGAAAGTTGGTCTAGACGATTATGGCAAACCTGGAAACTACGTAGCAAGACAAGTATCTAGATGGTCAAAGCAGTATATGGCATCAGAAACTGACAACATTGAAGCTATGAATAATTTAATTGAGTGGCTTCCAAACAACATTCCTGACGATGATGAAACTTCTATTGTGCATGGTGACTATCGCCTAGATAACATGATTATGAAAAACCAAGAGGTTATTGGAGTTTTAGATTGGGAGCTATCTACTCTCGGGCATCCCGTAGCAGATTTTAGCTATCACTGCTTAACATGGAGAACAGAGCCTCTATATTATGATTATGTAAAACTGAAAGAACTTGGCGTGCCTAATGAAATAGAATACCGAGATATGTACTCAGAGGCGACTGGCAAAGACATGTCGGCTAATTGGGAGTTCTATATGGCATTTAATATCTTTAAAGTTGCAGCTATATGTCAGGGCATTTTAGGAAGAGTAAGAGATGGGACTGCTGCTAGCAAACATGCTGAAGATAGAGGAATGAAGGTTTATCCTTTATCAGATGCGGCTTGGTCTATTGTGGAGAAAAACTTTAAATAAGTAAGCTAGTTTATTTAGAGTAGTTCTTTGAGTGGCTCTGAAACAAATGAATATTTTGCAACTTCATCACTCTCAAATATGATTTCTTCATCATCAACCTGAAGAACTATATCTATATCCAAAGTTCTGGCACTGAATTTTGGAGCATCTCTATTTCTGCCGGCCTCATCTTCAATATCTTTTAACTTTTTATTAAGCTCGTCAAAAGATAGTTCGGTATCTCCTGATACAACAAGGTTTAAAAAATCATCACCCTCGAATCCTTCTGCCTTGGTCTGATGCACTGACGAGTATTCACTGTTATCTAATATTTTTTGGAGTTTTTCTATAGCAAGAATAATATTTGCTTCTGCGTTAATGTTGCTTCCTAGTGAGAGGTAAAACTTCATTATCTGTGAATGACTAAGCCAACATCTTTAGCGCCCCTGAGAGCTCCAGGCTTTGATACTCTTAGCTTTATGGACTCTACGTTATATTCTTCTTTAACAAGCGCAGCTATACCCTCAGCAAGTGATTCTTGAAGCTGAAAAGATGAATCTTCAACAAATTTAATTACGCCTTTGCAGATGGCCTTGTAGTCAATAGTGTCATCAATAGAATCGGTTGCAGCTGCTCTTTTGCAATCAAAAGGAAATTCCATATCTATGGAGACTTCTTGTTTTACTTTTCTTTCCC